>NZ_JAQYZY010000037.1:642-616189 GCF_028640825.1 Pseudomonas sp. LA5 | reverse complement strand
ACGGAGTCCAGTGGAAAAGGCTGCGCCGTTTTCCACGCTACGGGCGTCCGTAGTTCCGTAGGTTGGGTTGAGCGCCAACGCGGCGGGTTCGCGTCCTTCCGTTGGGCTTCGACGATAAAGCCTCAACCCAACCTACGGCCGGGCGCGGTGAGCGATCCCGAGCTTGCCGGGGCTGATGATGCGGAGCGCTCGCTCGAACAGCCCCCTCTCCCCTCGGGAGAGGGTTGGGGTGAGGGCGCGCCCAGCGACGGAGTCCAGTGGAAAAGGCTGCGCCGTTTTCCACGCTACGGGCGTCCGCAGTTCCGTAGGTTGGGTTGAGCGCCAGCGCGGCGTGTTCGCGTCCGTCCGTTGGGCTTCGACGATGGAGCTGTCTCAACCCAACCTACAAGGTCACGCCCAAGCGCGAGTCTCGTAGGTTGGGTTGAGCGCTAGCGAAGCCCAACAGTGCGACCGGCCTAGCCCGCCACCAGCACCCGAATGGCTTCCAGGCGCAGCGAGGCCTTGTCCAGGTAGGTCAGGCCTTCTTCGCGCTGCTGGCGCAGGCGATCGATCTCGTCCTGGCGGACGCTGGAATTGACCGCGCGCAGGGCTTCCAGGCGGGCGATTTCTTCGTCCATACCCGACACATAGGCCTGGCGGGCCTTGGCGACGCGTTCCTCGTGGCGGGGCAGGGCCTTGTCTTCGCCACCGCCGATCAGCTTGGCCAGGGAGTCACGCTGGGCCTGGACGAACTTGTTGGCGCTGGTACGCGGCACGCTTTCCAGCTGATCGTTGAGGGTCTCGAAGGCCACCCGGGCAGCCAGGTCGTTGCCGTTGGCATCCAGCAGGCAGCGGATCGCCAGCGGCGGCAGGTAGCGACCCAGTTGCAGGGCGCGCGGCGCCACTGCCTCGCTGATGTAGATCAGCTCCAGCAGCACGGTGCCCGGTTTGAGCGCCTTGTTCTTGATCAGCGCCACGGCGGTGTTGCCCATGGAGCCGGACATCACCAGGTCCATGCCACCCTGGGCCATGGGGTGCTCCCAGGTCAGGAATTGCATGTCTTCGCGGACCAGGGCCACGTTGCGATCGTAGGTGATGGTCACGCCTTCGTCGTCGCCGAGGGGGAAGCCGGCGTCGAGCATCTTCTCGCTGGGCTTGAGGATCAGGGCGTTGTCGGAGTGGTCCTCGCTGTCGATGCCGAAGGCGTTGAACAGCTCTTCCATGTACATCGGCAGGGCGAACTGGTCGTCCTGGTCGAGGATGTCCTCGACCAGTTGCTCGCCGGCGCCGGCGCCCGAGGAATTGAGTTCCAGCAGGCGGTCGCGACCGTTGTGCAGTTCCGTCTCCAGCGCGGCGCGCGCCTGGGCGCCCTGTTCCAGCAGTGCCTGCCAGGTGGCTTCGTCGCCACCGGCCAGCTGCTCGTCGAGCTCGCTGGCGAAGCGTGCCTGGAGGGCGCTGCCGGTCGGCGAGGTGGCCAGAAAGGCGTTCAGCGCCTGGTGGTACCACTGGAACTGGCGTTCCTGGCGGCTGCCTTCCAGATAGGGCACGTGCAGCTGGATGGTGTGGCGCTGGCCGATCCGGTCGAGACGGCCGATGCGCTGCTCCAGCAGGTCCGGGTGGGCCGGCAGGTCGAACAGCACCAGGTGATGGGCGAACTGGAAGTTGCGGCCTTCACTGCCGATCTCGGAGCAGATCAGCACCTGGGCGCCGAATTCTTCGTCGGCGAAGTAGGCGGCGGCGCGGTCGCGTTCGAGGATGCTCATGCCTTCGTGGAAGGTCGTGGCGGGGATGCCGGACTTGAGGCGCAGGGCGTCTTCCAGATCCAGGGCGGTTTCCATGCGCGCGCAGATGACCAGCACCTTGTGCGGCTTGAGCGCCTTGAGGGTGTCGATCAGCCATTCGACGCGGCCGTCGTGACGCCACCAGCGATCGTTGTCGTCTTCCGGGGCGAATTCGGTCTCCGGCTGCAGCGACTGGCCGGGCATGACGCCCTCGTCCAGGTAGGCATCCGGGAAGGGCAGGGCGTGGGCGTGCAGCTCGCGCTCGGGGAAGCCCTTGACCGCGGCGCGGGTGTTGCGGAACAGCACCCGGCCGGTGCCGTGGCGATCCAGCAGCTCGCGCACCAGGCGCGCGCGGGCGTCGGCGTCGCCGGCTGCGGCGGCGGCCAGCAGGGTCTCGCCTTCCTGACCGAGGAAGCCGCCGATGGCGTCCTGGGCGGCCGGACTCAGGGCGCCGGCGTCGAGCAGTTCCTGCACGGCTTCGGCCACCGGGCGGTAGTGCTGGGACTCCTGCTGGAAGGCGGCGAAGTCATGGAAGCGGCTGGGATCGAGCAGGCGCAGACGGGCAAAGTGGCTGTCCTGACCCAGTTGCTCGGGGGTCGCGGTGAGCAGCAGCACGCCGGGGATGACCTCGCCGAGTTGCTCGACCAGGCTGTATTCGCGACTGGCGCCCTCGGGGTGCCAGACCAGGTGGTGGGCTTCGTCGACCACCAGCAGGTCCCAGCCGGCGGCGAAGGCGGCGTCCTGGGCCTTTTCGTCGCGCACCAGCCAGTCCAGGGAGACCAGGGCGAGCTGGGCGTCCTCGAAGGGATTGCCGTCTTCGCTGGCCATGAAGCGCTCCGCGTCGAACAGCGCCACTTCCAGGTTGAAGCGGCGGCGCATCTCCACCAGCCACTGGTGCTGGAGATTTTCCGGAACCAGGATCAGCACGCGGCTGGCACGACCGCTGAGCAGCTGGCGATGGATCACCAGGCCGGCTTCGATGGTCTTGCCCAGGCCCACCTCGTCGGCCAGCAGGACGCGCGGTGCGACCCGGTCGGCCACGCTGCGGGCGATGTGCAGCTGGTGCGGGATCGGCTGGGCGCGAGTGCCGCCGAGGCCCCAGAGGCTGGACTGCAGCAGGCGGTTGCGATGCTCGTGGGTGTGATAGCGCAGGCCGAACCAGGGCAGGGGGTCGATCTGCCCGGCGAACAGGCGGTCGCTGGCCAGGCGGAACTGGATGAAGTTCGACAGCTGGGCCTCGGGCACGCTGCGTGCCTCGCGCTCGGCGGTGAAGCCGTGGTAGGTCAGCAGGCCGTCCGCTTCGGAGACCTCGCGCACGGTGAGCTTCCAGCCCTCGAAGTGAGTCACCTCGTCGCCCGGGGCGAAGCGCACCCGGGTCAGCGGGGCGTTGCGCTGGGCATACTGGCGCGTCTCACCGGTGGCTGGATAGAGCACCGTGAGCAGGCGGCCGTCCAGGGCCAGGATGGTTCCCAGGCCCAGTTCGGCCTCACTGTCACTGATCCAGCGTTGTCCCGGTTGATGCGACGCCATGTGGAAGCTTCTCCCCAGCTATCAAAAAGCCGGCTATTTTAGCGAAAGCGGAGTCAGAAGCCTAACGCGCTCTTTGCCGCAGTCCGCGAATTCGAGGTCCCCGTCATGATCCCTGTCATTCCGCCGCCCGGCGTGACCCCGCCAAACCAGCTGGATCCCGCCCCGGTGCGTCCCGCCAGCGCCCCCATCGCGCCCGTGCAGCCGGCGGCCGAGACCGCCCACGCACCCCTGGAGGACGAGGCCACCCTGGACCGCGAGGCGCGTCGTCGTCGCCGGCAGCGCGAAGCCCTGCGCCAGGGCTTCGGCGCCGAGCGTGCCCAGGCCCTGGAAGAGCCGGAGCAGGTGGGCGCCCAGGTGGATCTGCGGGTCTAGCCATGGTCGAGCGCCTGGAGCTGGACGATGCCGAGCTGATCTTCCAGCCGCACTGGCTGGCGGCGGAAACCGCCGACGCCTGGCTGCGGCAACTCGACGCCGAAACGCCCTGGAACCAGCCGCAGGTGCGGGTGTACGGGCGCTGGCACCCGGTGCCGCGGCAGGTGGCCTGGTACGCCGACCCGGGCGTGGTCTACGGCTACGCCGGCCTGGACCACGCCGCCTTGCCCTGGACACCCCTGCTGCAGCGGATTCGCGAAGCCGTTGAGGCGGCCTGCGGCCGGGGCTTCAACGGCGTGCTGCTCAATCGCTATCGCGATGGCCAGGACTCCATGGGCTGGCACAGCGACGACGAGGCCAGTCTCGGCGCCAATCCGCTGATCGCCTCGCTCAATCTCGGGGCCGCGCGGCGCTTCGACTTTCGCCGCAAGGGCACCAGCCGCATCGGCCATTCCCTGGAACTGGGTCACGGCAGCCTGCTGGTCATGGCCGGCGCGACCCAGCATCATTGGCAGCACCAGATCGCCAAGACCCGCAAAGCCAGCGGGTTGCGGCTGAATCTCACCTTTCGCCGGATAGCGACATGAGCGACGACAGCAATCTCATCGACTTCACCACCGAGCGCGGCAAGCGCATCCACGACCTCAAGGAGCGCCGCCTGCAGGAGGTGCGCTCGGCCTTCGAGCAGGCGCTGCCGCTGACCGCGGCCAAGAAGAAAAAGCGCAAGCCGAAGAAGAAGTAGCGGGCACTACCGTTCGTCGGGTTTTGCCCTTGAAATTTTTTGGAGAATTCCTATCTAGGTTCGTGCGGGATGCCGAAGTCGGGTCCCGCAGGCAATACCGAAACTTGCTGAACCTATCAGGAGATTCACCATGAGCAATGTACTGTCCCTGGCCCCGCTGTTCCGTCATTCCGTCGGCTTCGACCGGTTCAACGACCTGTTCGAATCCGCGCTGCGCAACGACGCTGGCAGCTCCTATCCGCCCTACAACGTCGAGAAGCACGGTGACGACCAGTATCGCATCGTGATCGCCGCCGCCGGTCTCCAGGAAGATGACCTGGACATCGAAGTCGAGCGTGGCGTGCTCACCGTCAAGGGTGGCCGGCGCGAGAACAGCGCCGAGAGCGTGACCTTCCTGCATCAGGGCATCGCCCAGCGCGCCTTCAAGCTGTCCTTCCGCCTCGCCGACCATATCGAGGTGAAGGGTGCCGATCTCAAGCATGGCCTGCTGAGCATCGAACTGGTGCGCGTGATCCCGGAAGAAGCCAAGCCCAAGCGTATCGCCATCTCCGGCCAGCGCCCAGCCCTGGACAACTGATCGTCCAGGCGTCCTGACCAAGAGCCCCAGCCCTGTGCTGGGGCTCTTTCGTTTGTGGCTACTGCGCTAGCGACGGTGACCGAAGAGCTCCAGCAGCACCCCGCGCAACCAGCGATTGCCGGCATCCTGGTGATAGCGCGCGTGCCAGTGCTGCCTGACCGCGAAGCCCTCGACTGGCAGCGGGCATTCGTGGACCCTGAGGCCGTAAGTCTGCGCCAGGGTGGTGCCGATGTGCCGCGGCAGGGTGACGATGAGGTCGGAGTTGCCGACCACCGCGCCGACGCCCAGAAAGCCGGGTAGCTCCAGCACGATGCGGCGCTGCACCCCGGCGCGCAGCAGGCCCGCTTCCAGCAGCTTCTGCCCGGTGCCGGCGCTGACCAGCACATGGCCCTCCTCGGCATAGGCCGTGGCCGTCAGTTGCTCGCCGAGGCGCGGATGGCGGGCGCTGACCAGACACACCCAGTCCTGGGGAAACAGCAGTTGCTGATAGAGGCTGCCGCCCAGCCAGGGAATGAAGCCGACCGCCAGGTCCGCTTCGCCGATCTCCAGCGCCTGTTCGGTGTTGCCGTCGATCCGTGCGACTTCCAGCCGCACCCCGGGCGCCACCTCGCGCAGCTGCGCCAGGATCCGTGGCAGCAGGGTGATGTGACTGGCATCGCTCAGGCAGAGGCGAAACAGCCGCTGGGCAGTGGCGGGCTCGAAGGCGACTTCCCAGGCCACCAGCCGGCGCAGGGATTCGAGCACTTCGCGACATGGGGTGATCAGGGCCTCGGCTTGCGGCGTGGGCTTCATGCCGCCAGGTGTGCGCACGAACAGCGGATCGCGCAGCTGCTGGCGCAACTTGCTTAGCCAGAGGCTGATGGTGGGTTGGCTCTGGCCCAGCTGTTCGGCGGCCCGGGTGACGCTGCCGGTGCGGTAGAGCACCTCGAACAGCATCAGCAGCTTGGGCTCGGGCATGCCATCCGTGGGTAGCATTATCAGAATTCCTGATGGGCGAATTGAGCTCTTTGTATAGCTCAATAGCAGGCGCGGGCCTAGGGTAGGGCGAAAACAAGGAGCCCGATCCATGAAGATCTGCATCCTCGGGGCCGGTGCCCTGGGCAGCACCTTTGGCGCCTGGTTGAGCGAGGCGGGACACGAGACCTGGCTGCTCAACCGCCCCAATGCCCATATCGAGGCGGTGGCGCGTGACGGCCTGGACATCGAGACCACCGATGGCCGTCGCCGGGTCCAGGTGCGGGCGGCGGTCAGCGCCGAGGCGGTCGGGGTAGTGGATCTGGTGGTGGTGCTGGTCAAGTCCTTCGCCACCACCGCGGCCATGAGCCATGCCCGGGCGCTGGTCGGTCCGCATACCCTGGTGCTGTCGTTGCAGAACGGCCTCGGTCACGAAGAGCTGCTGGCCGAGATCGTCGGCCAGGAGCGGGTGATCGCCGGCAAGACCTATGTCGGCGGCGTGCTGCTCGGCCCGGGGCGGATCCGCAGCGGGGTGGCGGGCAAGCGCACGCTCATCGGCGAACTCGACGGTCAGCTCTCGGCACGCGTCCAGGCCGTTGCCGCCGTCTTCGAGGACGCCGGGCTGGCCACCACGGTCAGCAGCAACATCCGCGGCACCCTCTGGGACAAGTTGCTGGTCAACGTCGCCACCGGTGCCCTCACCGGCATCACCCAACTCACCTATGGCCAGCTCTACAGCGAGCCGCAGCTGCGCGACACCGCCTTGCAGGCGGTCGCCGAGGCCATCGCGGTGGCCCGCGCCGCCGGGGTCGAGCTGGGCCTGCGCGAGCCCCAGGCGGCCTGGGAGCTGGCACGCGAAGGGTTGCCGCCGTCCTTCAAGACCTCCCTGCTGCAGAGCCTGCAGAAGGGCTCCATCACCGAAATCGACTTCATCAACGGCGCGGTGGTGCGGCTCGGCCAGCAGTACCGCGTGCCCACGCCGGTCAACGCCACCCTGGTCGCCTGCATCAAGGGTATCGAGCGCGCCCTGGCCGACCGACAACAAGAGGACGCCAAACCATGAGCATTCCCAAGGCCTATCTGGAACACGTGGCCATCTGGGTGAAGGACATCCACTGGCATATCCGCTTCTTCCACGAGGTGTTCGGCATGACCCTGCGCGAGGTGCAGGGTACGGTCGAACAGCCCAGTCAGTACTGGACGCTGGGCGGGATGCAATTCATGAGCAAGCCTGACTTCGAAGGCCCCGAGGGGCGCCTGGGTCATCTGGGGCTTATGTGCGAGGACCTCGAGGCCGCCCTGGCCGCGGCCCGGCGCTTCGAGGGGGTGGAGCAACTGCCCCAGGGCCACAACTGGCTGCGCCTGCCCGATGGCCTGGCGCTGGAATTCATCCAGGCCGTGCCGGCCCGCGCCGTGCACGACGCCCTGGCCGTCAACGCCCGTCAAGCCGAGTGACAGCGACCATGACCGTACAGGAAAAATATTTCGAGGATGCCCGCGAGGGCGACGAGGCGCTCACGCCGAGTTACCAGGTCACCAGGGAGCGCATCCTGGCCTACGCCGACCTCACCGGTGACCATACCCCGGTCCATGTCGACGAGGCCTATGCCAATGCCAGCCACTTCGGCGGTCTGGTCGCCCATGGCCTGATGGGGCTGTCCATCGCCGACGGCCTCAAGACCCAGTGCGACTACCGCTTCCTGCCAGGCATGTCACTGGGCTGGACCTGGGATTTCCTCCTGCCGATCCGCGTCGGCGACGAATTGCACGTCAGGGTGCGCGTCGGCGCCATGCGCCCGAGCAAGAGCAGGCCGGGCTGGGGCATCGTGGTGCTGCCCTCGGAGCTGATCAACCAGAAGGGCGAGGTGGTCCAGCGCGGCGAACACCGGCTGATGGTGCCGCGGCGGGAGGGCGTGGTATGAGCCAGCCACTGCCGCTGCACGGCCTGAGGGTCATCGACTACAGCCACTTCCTCGCCGGCCCCTATGTGGGGCGCTGCCTGGCGGCCTTGGGCGCCGAGGTGATCAAGGTGGAGCGCCCGGGCAGTGGCGATGCCGGTCGCCAGCACGCCTTCGTCCTCGATGACCAGCAGAGCGGCTATTTCCTGCAACTCAACATGGGCAAGCAGGGCGTCAGCGTCAACATGAAGGACCCGCGCGGCAAGGCCTTCATGCAGCAGCTCTGCGACAGCGCCGACGTCTTTATCGAGAACTACCGACCCGGCGCCCTGGACAGGCTCGGCCTGGGCTATGCGGAACTGTCGGCGCGCAATCCGCGACTGGTGTACTGCTCGATTTCCGCCTACGGCCACACCGGCCCCGACGCCCATCGCGCCGGCTTCGGGCTGATCGCCGAGGCCAAGAGCGGCATCATGCAGATGGTCGGCACGCCCGGCGAGGCCCCGCCATTGCTGCGGATTTCCCTGGGCGACATGTACACCGGTGCCCATGCGGTGGCCGCCATCAACGCGGCGCTGTTGGGGCGGGTCACCAGCGGCCGTGGCCAGCACATCGACATGGCGCTGTATGACACCCTGGTATCGATGCACGAGTACGCCGTGCAGTGCTATACCCTGTCCGGCGGCGAGATCCTGCCGCAGCAGACCGGCCACGACATGCCCACCTCGACCCTCTATGGCGTGTTTCGCGCCCAGAACGGCGACCTGGTGATCGCCGCCCAGGTGGACGACTCCTGGAAGCGCTTCGCCGCCCTGGTCGAACAGGACGCGGACCAGCCGGGCTTTGGCAGCGACCTGCGCTTCCATACCTCCACCGGCCGCAACGCCCATCGCGAAGCCATCCTGCCCATCGTCAAGGCCTGGGTGGCGGCCAATCCGGTCGCACGGCTGCTGGCCCTGCTCGACGAGATCGACGTGCCCTGTGCCAAGGTGCAGCGCATCGACGAGGTGATCGAGGATCCCCAGATCAAGGCGCGCGGCATGATCCAGGAACAGCAGCACCCGCGCTTCGGCACCCTGCGCATGCCCAATCTGCCGTTCCGCTTTTCCGAGTGCGACACCACCATCCAGCAGGTGGCGCCGGACCTGGGCGAGCACAACGCTGCCGTCGCTCAGAGCCTGGGCTACAGCGCGGAAGACATCGCTCGGCTGCAGGCCGACGGCGTGCTGTTCAGCCAGGAGCCCTGCGCATGACCGACCACTACGCGGTGATCGGCCGCCCGATCAACCACACCAAGTCGCCGCTGATCCATGGCCTGTTCGCCGCCACCACCGGGCAAGACCTGGAATACGGCGCCATCGAGGGCTCGCCGGAAGACTTCGCTGGCGACGTGCAGCGCTTTCGCGCCCAGGGCGGGCAAGGCCTGAACGTGACCGCGCCGTTCAAGCTGCAGGCCTTCCAGCTGGCCACCGAGTCCAGCGAAAGGGCACGGCTGGCCCGGGCGGCCAATGCGCTGAAGTTCGAGGGCGAGCGGGTGCTGGCGGAGAACTTCGATGGCATCGGCCTGCTGCGCGACATCGAGGTCAATCTCGGTCAACCCCTGGCCGGCAAGCGGGTGCTTTTGCTGGGCGCCGGTGGTGCGGTGCGTGGCGCCCTGTTGCCCTTTCTCGCCGCCGGACCGACCGAATTGGTGATGGCCAATCGCGATGAGCGGAAGGCGGCTGAGCTAGCCCAGGAGATCAACCATCCGCTGCTGAGCGTAAAGGGCTACGCAGCGCTGGAAGGAGAGACCTTCGATCTGGTGGTCAACGCCACCTCTGCCAGCCTGGTTGGCGAACTGCCGCCGGTGCCGGTGGGCGTCTTCACCCAGGCGGCGCTGGCCTATGAACTGGCCTATGGCAAGGGGCTGACGCCCTTCCTGCGCCTGGCCCAGGAGCAGGGCGTGGCGCAGCTGGCCGATGGCGTGGGCATGCTGGTGGAGCAGGCGGCGGAAGCCTTCGCCTGGTGGCGCGGCGTACGCCCCGAGACCCGGCCGGTCATCGACCAGCTGACCCTTCCCCTGACCTGAGCGAACCCATGAAGATCCTGATGCTGCACGGTATCAACCACAACATGTTCGGCAAGCGCGACCCGGCGCAGTACGGCACCGTGACCCTGACCGAGATCGACGCCAGGCTAACGGCCCTGGGCGCGGAACTGGGCGTCGAGGTGGAAAGCTTCCAGAGCAACCACGAGGGGGCGATGGTGGAGTGCATCCATCGGGGCTACGAGGAGGGCGTCGACGCGGTGCTGATCAACGCCGGCGCCTGGACCCACTACAGCTACGGCATCCGCGACGCCCTGGCGATCCTTGCCGTGCCGGTGGTGGAGCTGCACATGTCCAACATCCACGCGCGCGAGGGTTTCCGCCATCATTCGGTATTCGCCGAGATCGTCCTGGGCCAGATCGCCGGCTTCGGCGTGGACAGCTACCTGCTGGCGCTACGCGCGGCAGTGAGCGAGGCCCAGGCCAGGCGGTAACGGGGGCTTGCAGTTCTGCTGCCAGAGAGCCCTGGCCGTGCCGAGGCTTTTTCGTCGAGGCGACCCTCACCCCGGCCCTCTCCCAGAGGGAGAGGGGGAGGTAACGGGGAGCCCCGCGTAGGGTGGAAAACCGCGCAGCGTTTTCCACGCGCCAAGAGTGGTTGCTGAGGCCCTGTTGGGCTTCGCTGCGCTCAACCCCAACCTACGAAAGCATCTCGACGTAGGTTGGGTTGAGGCAGCTCCATCGCCGAAGCCCAACAGTAGGATAAGGAGCCGCGTGCAGGCTATCGCGGCCCATGGCCGCGATAAAGTAGGGTAGGGAGGCACCGCTTCTCTCGGCATGAGAATCAAGCTGATGCTCGCCATAGCTGAGGCAGGTCTCGGGCGCCAATTGTAGCTGGGTGAGAAGTCCTGCGTTGGCGCGAATGGAGGCGGGGAGTCGCAACGGATTCACGGGCATTCGTCGTCCTCTCGTGGCGACGTTGCCTCACCCGCATGCGGCCCCAACTCCCGCTGCGGACACTCCCGCCACTGCCTATCCCCCGGACCTGCGGTGTATTCCGGATGCAGTGGATAGTGCAGCCGATTCTCCGCCCGGCTGGTATCGCCCACCACCAGCAGTTCCACCGGCTCCGTGGTCTCGTTGATGAAGGTATGGGCGACACCGTCGCCGGCCTTGAAGCCCACGCCGTCGCCCGGCTCGAGTCGGTGGGCGTGGCCGT
The DNA here is from genome assembly GCF_028640825.1 of Pseudomonas sp. LA5. Lineage (NCBI taxonomy): Bacteria > Pseudomonadati > Pseudomonadota > Gammaproteobacteria > Pseudomonadales > Pseudomonadaceae > Pseudomonas > Pseudomonas sp. LA5. Next base: position 605,114 of record NZ_JAQYZY010000037.1, on the reverse strand, counting down.
CGATCCAGGCGGTGGGATGACCGGCGATCACATAGACGAATTCGTCTTCGGTGGCCTCGGCATGGGGCCTTGAGGTGCGGCGCCCGGGTGGCAGCCATTCATGGTGGATGCCCAAGCGGGCGAAGCCGAAGTGGCGGCCGAAGGCGGCGCCCAGGGAAAAGCGCTCGTCACTGTCAGGATAGCCGGGGCCATCCGGGGCCTGCAGCTGGGTCCAGTGCACGATCTTGTCGAAATCTTTCCGGGATTGCATGGGGTGCTGCGCCTCGCGGGAAAATAGCTCAAGCTTAGTGGTTTAGGCGGATGCTGCCGCCTCAGGTCTCTTTCGGTGCAGGAACGCGATGCCCAGACTGTCCAGACAACTCCTCGCACTCCTGACCCTGGCGCTGCTCGGTGGCTGTTCACCCGATACGCCGATCAACAGCCCCTACCGCGCTGGAGCCGAAGGCCAGAATACCCTCTATACCGCCTTCACCACACGTTCGCCGAAGTACCTGGATCCGGCCAGTTCCTATTCAGGCGACGAGACCAACTTCACCTACAACATCTATGAGCCGCTCTACGGCTACCACTACTTCAAGCGGCCCTACGAGCTGATCCCCCGCGGCGCGGAGCGGGTGATCGCGCCCTATTACCTGGACACCCAGGGCCGGCGCCTGCCGGATGATGCACCGCCGGCGCAGATCGCTCAGAGCGTCTACGACATCCCCATCCGCCGCGACGCCCGCTACGCGCCCCACCCGGCCTTTGCCCGCGATGCCCAGGGCAATTACCGTTACTTCCCGATCAAGCCGGACGATCTGGCCGATCGCTACCAGATCCCTGACTTCCCCGAGACCGGCAGCCGCGCCCTGACCGCCGCCGACTACGCCTACGGTCTGCGCCGCCTGGCCAGTCCGCGGCTGGTCTCGCCCAGCTATGCCATCTTCGCCGAGCACCTGGTGGGCATGCAGACGTTTGGCGATGGTCTGCGCGCCGCCGACAAGGCCCTGCGCGCCAGCCTGCCCAAGGGCGCGCCGCTGCCCTGGCTGGACCTGCGCCGGGGCGAGTTGCCCGGGGTCGAGGTGCTGGATGAGCACACCCTTCGCCTGCGGGTGATCGGCAAGTACCCCCAGTTCAACTACTGGCTGGCCATGACCTTCGCCGCGCCGATGCCCTGGGAGGCGGATCGCTTCTACAGCCAGCCGGGCATGACCGAGCACAACCTCGGCTTCAACAGTTGGCCGGTGGGCACCGGCCCCTATCGCCTGGCCGAATCCATCCCCAATCGCCGCCATGTGCTGGCGCGCAATCCCAATTATCACGCCGATCCCTATCCCTGCGAGGGAGAGCCCGAGGATCGCGAACAGGGCCGGCTGGACGATTGCGGCAAGCCCATGCCGCTGATCGACCGCGCGGTGTTCAGCCTGGAAAAGGAAGGGGTGCCGCTGATGGGCAAGTTCATCCAGGGCTACTACGACACCCCCCAGGTCGAGCGCGGCGAATATGGCGTGGCGCTGCGCACCAAGGCCGGTGATTCGGCCGATTCCGCCGAACTCTATCGCGAGCGCGGCCTCAAGTTGCCCACCGCGGTGGAGGCGTCCAACTGGTACCTGGGTTTCAACTGGCTGGATCCGGTGGTGGGGCAGGGCGCCACACCCGAGCAACAGGCCCGCAATCGCAAGTTGCGCCAGGCGCTGTCCATCGCCTTCGACTGGGAGAGCTACATTACCGTCTTCCTCAACGGTAACGGCCTGGTTGCCAATGGCCCTCTGCCGCCGGGCGTGCTGGGCTATGAAGCGCCGCCGGCCGGCAGCAACCCGGTGGTCTATCGGTTGGTGGATGGCAAGCCCGAGCGGCGGCCCATCGAAGAGGCCAGGCAGCTGCTGGCCGACGCCGGCTATCCCGATGGCCGCGACGCCAGGAGCGGGCGGCCGCTGATCCTGCAATACGACGCCCAGAGCAGTGGCGACAGCGCCATGTTCGACTGGATGCGCCAGCAGACCGCCAAGCTGGGTATCCAGCTGGAATTGCGCGGCTCGGACTACAACAGATTCCAGGACAAGATGCGCAAGGGCGCGGCGCAGATCTTCTTCTGGGGCTGGAACGCCGACTATCCCGATGCCGAGAACTTCCTCTTCCTCTTCTACGGCCCCCAGGGCAAGGCCAAGCATGGTGGCGAGAATGCCGGCAACTACAGCAATGCCGAGTACGACCGGCTGTTCGAGCAGATGAAGAGTCTCGATGATGGTCCGGAAAAGGTGGCGCTGATCCGGCGCATGGTCGCCCTCGTGCAGCAGGACGCGCCCTGGCTGTTCGGCTGGAATCCCCTGTCGGCCGGGGCCTATCAACAGTGGGTGTACAACGCCAAGCCGACCCAGATGGTGCGCGATCAGCTGCGCTACCTGCGCCTGGATCCGGCGCTGCGCGAGCGCAAGGTGCTGGAGTGGAACCGGCCGGTGCTCTGGCCGCTGTGGCTGCTCTTGGGCCTGGCGCTGCTGCTGGCCTGGCTGGCCTGGCGCAGCCTCCGGCGCCGCGAGCGCCAGACCGCCTTTGGCGACGACACCGGGGAGGGGCGGTCATGATCGGCTATCTGCTGCGGCGCCTGGCCTATGGCGTGCTCATCCTGATCGGGGTGAATCTGCTGACCTTCCTGCTGTTCTTTACCGTCAACACCCCGGACGACATGGCGCGCCTGGCCATCGGTGGCAAGTACGTCACCGCCGAAGCCATCGAGGACTGGAAGGCAGAGCACGGCTACGACAAGCCACTGCTCATCAATACCACCCGTGAAGGGATGGAGCAGTTTACCGATACCCTCTTCTTCGACCGGTCGGTCAGTCTGCTGGTGTTCGACTTCGGCACCTCCGACAGCGGTCGCGACATCGGCCGGGAGATCGCCGAGCGCGCCGGACCGAGCCTGGCGCTGGCGCTGCCGACCTTTGTCCTCGGCCTGCTGGCGAGCGTCGGTTTTGCCCTCCTGCTGGTGTTCTTTCGCGCCACCCGCCTGGACTTCTGGGGCGTGGTGCTCTGCGTGCTGCTGCTGTCGATCTCCTCGCTGTTCTACATCATCGCCGGCCAGTGGCTGTTCGCGAAGATCCTGCGGCTGGTGCCCTATTCGGGTTATGAGGAAGGCTGGAATCTGCTGCGCTTCCTGGCGCTGCCGGTGGTGGTCGCGGTGATTTCCGGGCTGGGCAGCCAGGCGCGCTTCTATCGCGCGCTGTTTCTCGAAGAGATCGGCAAGGACTATGTGCGCACCGCCCGCGCCAAGGGCCTGGCCGAGCGCCAGGTGCTGTTGCACCACGTCTTGCGCAATGCGGCGCTGCCAATTCTCACCGGCGTGGTCTCGGCCATCCCACTGCTGATCATGGGCAGCCTGATCGCCGAATCCTTCTTTGGCATTCCCGGCCTGGGCAGCTACACCATCGACGCCATCAACGGCCAGGACTTCGCCGTGGTGCGCACCATGGTGTTCCTCGGCTCGGTGCTCTACATCGTCGGCCTGATCCTGGCGGACCTGTCCTACACCCTCGCCGATCCTCGCGTTCGCTTCAGGTAGCCGCCATGCCGAAATTCGTCTTGCTCTGGACCGACCTCGCCCTCTACCTGCTGGTGGCCGGTACCCTGGTCTACGCCTGGCGCACGCGTCGCCAGCCGGCCCTGCGCGCCAGTTGGCGGCGGGTGCTGCAGGATGCGCCGGCGATGAGCGCGGCCGTGATACTGGCCAGCTTCGTCGCCATCGCCCTGCTAGATTCGGTGCACTACCGGCCCCAGTTGCCCGCCATGCCCGCCATGCCCGGCGCCACGGCGCCGATCTATTCCCCCACGGTGCTCTCGGCCCTCGATGGCCTGCTGGCCGACACCAGCCTGACCCAGCGCGAAAAGACCTATTCCGCGCCACTCGCCACCCACCAGTTCACCAAGGAAACCCTGGGTACCAGCGCCGAGGGCCTGCCGCTGCGCGATTTCCCGCGCCTCAGGCATGCCGGCACCACCTTGAGCGATCCCGCTACCGAGTGGCGGGGCGATCTTCTCAAGCGACTGACGTTGGGCCTGCTCGGCGGTCTGGCGCTGGCCCTGGCGACCGCGGCCCTGGCGACGGCACGGTTGCGCGAGACGGGTGGTTTCGCGGTACGTTGCGGACTCATCCTCCGTGGCCACACCGCCACCCCCTGGCGCGCCATCCTGCTGACCTGTCTGGGCGTCTGCCTGGTGACCGGCAGCGTGATCGCCCTAGCCAGCGGCTATCACGTGCTGGGCACCGACAGCACCGGCAACGACGTCCTCTACCAGTCGCTCAAGAGCATCCGCACCGCCTTCGTCATCGGCAGCCTGACCACCCTGGCCATGCTGCCGCCGGCGATCGGCTTCGGCCTGGCCGCCGGCTATTTCAAGGGCCGGGTGGACGACGTCATCACCTACCTCTACACCACCCTGACCTCCATCCCCGGGGTGCTGCTGGTGGCGGCCTGCGTGTTGATGATGCAGGTGTTCATCGACCGCCATCCCGAGCTGTTCGACACCGGTGCGGCGCGGGCCGACCTGCGCCTCTTCATGCTCTGCCTGATCCTCGGCCTCACCGGCTGGGCCGGGCTGTGCCGTCTGCTGCGCGCCGAGGCGCTCAAGTTGCGCGAGCTGGAATACGTCCAGGCCGCACGAGCCTTTGGCGTCTCCCACTTCACCATCCTGCGCCGGCACCTGCTGCCCAACGTCTTCTACCTGGTGCTCATCACCCTGACCTTGGAGTTCTCCAGCCTGGTGCTCTACGAGGCGGTGCTGTCCTACCTGGGCATCGGCGTCGACCCGACCATGAATTCCTTTGGCTCCATGATCAACGATGCCCGGACCGAGATGTCCCGTACCCCGATGATCTGGTGGAATCTGCTCAGCGCCTTCGCCTTCATGCTGACCCTGGTGCTGGCGGCCAATCTGTTCGCCGATGCCGTGCGCGACGCCTTCGATCCGCGCAGTCGCCGGCTGAGATCCGCCTGGCTCAGGCGCCGTCCCGGCCAGGGTGAGGTGCAGCCATGACCCCGGTGCTGGAGATTCGCGATCTGGAGATCCTGGTCGAGGGCGAGGAGGGCACACGGCAGGCGGTCCGCGGCCTGAGCCTGGCCATCGCGCGTGGCGAGACCTTCGCCCTGGTAGGCGAGTCGGGCAGTGGCAAGAGCGTCACCGCGCTCTCGCTGCTGCGGCTGCTGCCACCGTCGCTGGGTATCGCCCGCGGCGCGGCGCTGCTGGCCGGGACCGACCTGCATCGACTGCCGGAAGGACGCCTGCGCGAACTGCGCGGCGGGCGCGTCGGCACCATCTTCCAGGAGCCCGCCACCAGCCTGAATCCGGTCATGCGCATCGGCGAGCAGATCGAGGAAACCCTGCGCGCCCATACCGTGCTGCGCGGTGCCGCCACCCGTGCCCGGGTGGTGGAATGGCTGCGCCGGGTCGGCATTCCCGAGCCGGAGCGGCGGATCGACGACTATCCCTTCCAGTTCTCCGGTGGCCAGAAGCAGCGCATCATGCTCGCCCTGGCACTGGCCGCCGAACCGGACCTGCTGATCGCCGATGAACCCACCACGGCGCTGGACGTCACCGTCCAGGCGCAGATCCTCACGCTGCTGGCCGATATCCAGCGTGAACTGGGCATGGCCATCCTGCTCATCACCCACGATCTGGCGGTGGTGCGCCAGGTGGCCGATCACGTGGCCCTGATGCGCCATGGCGAGATCGTCGAGAGCGCGCCGGCCGCGGAGTTCTTCGAGGCGCCCCGGCATCCCTATGCCCGCGAGCTGTTCGCCGCCATTCCCACCTTCGCCAAGCGCGGCCAGACCCTGGCCGGCACCCCGCGTGCCCTGCCGCAGCGCCAGCCGGGCGCGCGGCTGCTGGAGGTGCGTGAGCTGGCCGTGCACTATCCGCTCCGCCGCGGGGCCTGGGGTCGAACGCGGGACTGGGTCAGGGCGGTGGACGGGGTGAGCTTCGACCTGCACGCGGGCGAGACCCTGGCGCTGCTGGGCGAGTCCGGGTGCGGCAAGACCACCACCGGCAAGGCGCTGCTGCGCCTGCTCGATGGACCACGCATCAGCGGCAGCGCCCAGCTGGGCGGCGAGGACCTGCTCACGGCGGATCGGCGTACCCTGCAGCGGCTACGGCGGCAGATCCAGATCGTCTTCCAGGATCCCTTCGCCTCGCTGGATCCGCGCATGCGCATCGGCGCTACCCTGGAGCAGGGCTTGCTGGCGCTGCGTCCCGAGCTGGATGCCGCCGAGCGCCAGCGCCGCGCTGCCGCCCTGGTGGAGCGGGTCGGGCTACCCGGTGACACCCTGCAGCGCTTCGCCCACGAATTTTCCGGCGGCCAGCGGCAGCGCATCGCCATCGCCCGGGCGCTGATCGTCGAGCCGCAGGTGCTGATATGCGACGAACCCACCTCGGCGCTCGACGTCTCGGTGCAGGCGCAGATCCTCGATCTTCTGCGCGAGCTTCAGGCGGAGCGGGGGCTGGCCTATCTGTTCATCACCCACAATTTCGGCGTGGTCGAGTACCTGGCCGATCGCATCGCGGTGATGGACGGCGGCCACATCGTCGAACAGGACAGCGCCGAACGGGTGCTGCGTGCGCCCGCTCACGCCATGACCCAGCGCCTGCTGGCCGCCGTGCCGCGCCTGGATTTCGGGACCCCGTCATGAATTTTCCACCGCGCATCGCCCTGGCCGACTTCGCGCTGGTCTGGCCGCAACCGCGCCTGGCCGAGGCCTTCGCCGAGGCGCTGAACTGGAGCTATGCCGAGCATCGCCGCTTCCTCGGCTGGGCCCGGGAACACACCACGGTCGCCCAGGCCCGCGACAGTCTGCTCGCCGCGCGCGGTGCCTTCACCCTGGTCCAGGGCGAGAAACGCTACTTCCTGGTGCGCGGTGACGCGTTGCTCGGCTGCCTGGGGCTCACGCCACTGGACGGCGGGCGGCGCTACGAGATCGGCTACTGGCTGCACAGCCTGCATACCGGCCAGGGCCTGATGACCGCCGCGTTGCGCTACTTCGTCGAGCAGCGGGGCGCGGCGGGGCTCTTTCTCACCACTTCGGCCGCCAACCACTCCAGCCAACGGCTCGCCGAGCGGGTGGGTTTCCGGCGCGTGCGGGTGCTGGAAAACGATCGGCAAGGTCCGGACGGGCAGCGCTGCGCCATCTGGGTCTATGAATTGCCACCGCAGGTGAAGCCATGACCGCCCTGAGCGTTCCGCTGCAGTATCCGCCCCGCTTCGCCGTGACCGAGGCGGTGGAACTGATCGACCTGACCCTGGCCGATCCTGGCGCGGTAGCCGACTACTATCGGCGCAATCGTCAGCACCTGGCGCTGTCGATGCCACGGCGCTCGGATGCCTTCTATACCCTGGCGCAATGGCAGGGGCAGGTAGCGGCGTACCGCGCCGGCGGCCCAGGCCTGAGCGAATTGCGCCTGGTGCTGCGGGCGGGGCCGCTGGTGATAGGTACGGTGAATTTCAGCCAGATGGTTCGCGGCGGTTTCCAGGCCTGCTACCTGGGCTATGGCCTGGATGCAGCCTGGCAGGGACGGGGGCTGATGCGCCAGGCGGTGCGCCTGGGGCGGGACTTCGTCATCGCCGAGCTGGGCCTGAATCGGATCATGGCCAACCATCTGCCGGAGAACACCCGCAGCGCTCATCTGCTGACCCGTCTCGGCTTCGAGCGCGAGGGCCTGGCGCGGCGCTATCTGGAGATCGACGGGGTCTGGCGGGATCACGTACTGACCAGCTATGTGCGTCCCGCCCCCTGAATGAAAACCGGCGGCACCTGGCCGCCGGACTTCCCTCAGACCCGCGCCGCGGTGACGGCCGCCGAGCCCCAGGTGGTGCGCCAGCGGCGCTTGACGCTGAGCAGGCCGAACCAGGCGAGCACGCCGAGGGCAGCGAACAGCCAGAGCCCCAGCTGATAGTCGCCGGTGGCCTGCTTGACCGCGCCCAGGCCGGCGGTGAGGGCGAAGCCGCCGATGCCGCCCGCCATGCCGATCAGTCCGGTCATGACGCCGATTTCCTTGCGGAAGCGCTGGGGGACCAGCTGGAACACCGCGCCATTGCCAGCGCCCAGGCTGAGCATGGCGACCACGAACAGCGCAAGGGCGGCCATGGCGCTGGGCAGGTGGAAACCCACAGCGGCGATGCAGATGGCCGCGACGGTGTACATGCCGAGCAGCGCGCGGATGCCGCCGATGCGGTCGGCCAGGGCGCCACCCAGGGGCCGCATCAGGCTGCCACCGAAGACACAGGCCGCGGTGTAGTAGCCGGCAACCACCGGCTCCAGGGCGTACTGGTCATGGAAGTAGCCGGGCAGGGTGCTGGCGAGGCCGAGGAAGCCGCCGAAGGTCACGCTGTAGAAGAACATGAACCACCAGCTGTCCTGGTCGCCCAGGGCGCGGCCATAGTCCGCCAGCTTCTTCGGCGCCGGGCGTTCCGGGGCGTTGCGGGCGCAGAGCACGAAGACCACCAGGGTCAGGATCAGCGGGATCAGCGCGAAGCCGAACACGTTGGTCCAGCCAAAGGCCTTGGCCAGTGCCGGGGCGAAGAGGGCGGCGAACACCGTACCCGAGTTGCCCGCGCCGGCGATGCCCAGGGCCTTGCCTTGGTGCTGCGGCGGATACCACTGGGAGGCCAGCGGCAGGGCAACGGCGAAGGAGGCGCCGGCGAAGCCGAGGAACAGGCCCAGCACCAGGGTCTGCTCATAGCTGTGCACGCCATGCTGCCAGGCCACCAGCAGCGCCAGGATCACCACCACCTGGCCGATGATGCCGGCGGTCTTGGGTGACAGTCGATCGGCGACGAAGCCCAGGATCAGGCGCAGGACAGCGCCGGCGAGGATGGGCGTCGCCACCATCATGCTGCGCTGCTGGGTGGTCAGCTGCAGGTCGGTGGCGATCTGCACGGCCATGGGGCCGAGCACGTACCAGACCATGAAACTCAGGTCGAAGTAGAGGAAGGCGGCGAACAGGGTCGGCGCATGGCCGGCTTTCCAGAAACTGGGACTCATGGAGGCACCTCGGGCACGTCACGGGCATGAAAAAGGCGCCAGTCACCCTTGCCCGTTGCCGGGAGGTGAACTGACGCCGTTGTCGATTGGGGTGACCGCCGTTGGCCACCGCTACCCAGGTCTTTGCAAGAGCGAAGCCAAGTTGCGCAAGCCCAGTGTTAGCCGGGGATCGCGATATTGGCAGCGTCTGAACCGGTCAAAGCGCTGCACAAGGATTGAGCGCCGTCACGACAGGTTGCCCCTTGTTGGCGCTTGTGAAGAGGTAGTATGGGCTAGGTTGGATCGCGGCCATGGGCCGCTCCTACGGGTACAGCAGCGTCTGTAGGAGCGGCCCATGGCCGCGATAACGTGCTCGATACCTTCCGTCCGTCTTCGGTGCACTACCTGCAACGCCACGAACGGGTGGGCAGGACAGGACGCCGATACGGCCGCTCCTGGCTGTTACTTCGCGTACTTGGTCTGCAGCGCCTTGGCTTCCTGGAGGTGGTGCTCCAGCTTCGGCAGGGTCTTCTCGGCGAAGGCCTTGAGCGCGGCGTCATCGCCGGTCTTGGCTTCGTTGCGGAAGATCTCGATGGTCTGCTCATGGGCCACGACCTGGTTGTTGGCATAGGAGCGATCGAAGGAATCGTCACGCACCTGCAGGATCATGGCCTTGGCCTTGTCCATCAGCTCGGCGTCGGTGGAGACTTTCAGCTTCTTCTCCTGGGCCAGGCTCTTGAGCTGCTCGTTGGCCTTGGTGTGATCGTCGATCATGCTCTGGGCGAAGGTCTTGATGTCCTGGGACTGGCTCTTTTCCAGGGCCAGCTTGCCTGCCTCGATCTCGGCGATGCCCTTGGCCGAGGCGTCGTCGACGAATTCGGCCGGAGACAGCTTGTCGGCGGCCTGGGCCAGACCGGCACCGGCAGCCAGCAGGATGGCGAGGGACAGGCTGGAGGCTTTCTTCAGCATGGGCGTCATGGACGTGCTCCTGATTTTCTTGGCAGTAAGGGAAGGGCGTCACCGGCTGGCAGTGAACGCGCCTGCAAAATGGGACCTGTCTAAAAAGTCATACGTTCCCTGAAGAAAGCGTGCGAAGCCAGATCAGGTGCGGCTTACGCTTGAGCGAAACGCTTCGTAGGCGTCGAAATCGAAGCGCGTCGCCGAGACGATCTGGCTCTGTTTCAGGGTCAGGTAGATGTCCTTGCCCTTGTCCGCATAGTGGGTGGTGAAGGTCACCCAGAGTTTGTCCTTGTCGCGGTAGCCACTCATGATCGGCTTGATGCAGACGTCCTGGTCGGCCCCTTCCGTTTCGCTAGGCTCGCCGAGGGTAGTGATACGACCGACATACACCTTTCGCTCTTCCAGGGTCAGCATCAGCGTCTCCCTGTTGATGGAGGCGGTCATCAGCAGATCGTCCAGCGGACTGTCCTTGAGGATCCCGGCGAGGATGAAGGTACGGTAGTTGTCCTCGCTCAGGCCGTACTTGCGCTTGATGGTCCAGCGCGCCAGCGCGGCCCAGGCGCCGGGGATCAGCAGGGCGGTCACCGTCACCACCAGGATCCAGGCGGCCTGCAGCGGGTCCTCCAGGGTGCCGGTGCGGCGCAGCAGCTCGGCGAGACCGGCGAAGTAGTCGAGGGAAAAGATCCGCTCGCCCCATGACCAGTGGCGCCCCTGCAGGACCTGAGCGATGCCCAGGTGCAGGATCACGGCGAGCAGGGTGCAGAACAGCCCGAAACGGGCGCTCTGCAGATAGAGGTACTGGCCCTCGTAGCGATGCAGGCGATAGAAATAGAGCGGATGCTTGTGGCAGACGAGAAAGCCACTGACCAGGATCGGCAGGAGCAGCAGCAGGAACATCAGCGGTTGATGAGCCGCCGGGCGCGGTCCAGGTCTTCCTTGAATTCGGGGGAGTCAAAGACCTCCGCCGGATCGATGCGCAGGGTGCCGCGGCCGACCACGCGCATGGACTTGTAGGAGTTGTTGATGCTCGCGGCCAGCTTGAGATCGTCCGCGGAGGGCGATTTGAGCAGGTTGAACAGGCGTTTCAGCATGACGATATCCTGGGGATGCACTAGGCGCTTATAGCTTGGAACACCCGGACTGACAAGAATTCGCCGCGCCGCCAGTCGACGGCGCGGCGAAGACTCAGGCCGGCTCGACGCCGGATTTGCGCGGGGCCGCCTTGGGCAGCAGGCCGTCGGCGCGGAACATCTGCTTGATGCCGCGCACCGCCTGGCGGATGCGGTCCTGGTTCTCGATCAGGGCGAAGCGCACATGGTCGTCGCCATAGTCACCGAAGCCCAACCCCGGCGAGACGCAGACCTTGGCCTCGGCCAGCAGCTTCTTGGCGAATTCCAGCGACCCCAGGTGGGCATAGGGCTCGGGAATCCTGGCCCAGACGTACATCGACGCCTTGGGATTCTCGACCATCCAGCCGGCTTCATGCAGGCCGCGCACCAGCACGTCGCGGCGCTGCTGGTACTGCTGGGCGATGTCGCGCACGCACTGCTGGTCGCCCTCCAGGGCGGCGATGGCGGCCACCTGCAGCGGGGTGAAGGTGCCGTAGTCGTGATAGCTCTTGATCCGCGCCAGGGCGGCGACCAGCTCGGGATTGCCGACCATGAAGCCGATCCGCCAGCCGGCCATGTTGTAGCTCTTGGACAGGGTGAAGAATTCCACCGCGATGTCCTTGGCGCCGGGCACCTGCATGATGGAGGGCGCCTGCCAGCCGTCGAAGACGATGTCGGCATAGGCCAGGTCGTGCACCACCAGCACGTTGTAGCGCTTGGCCAGTTCCACCACGCGCTCGAAGAAATCCAGCTCCACGCACTGGGCGGTGGGGTTGGAGGGGAAGCCGAGGATCATCATCTTCGGCTTGGGAATGCTCTCGCGGATGGCCCGCTCCAGTTCGGCGAAGAAGTCCATGCCCTGCACCAGGGGCACCGAACGCACCTGGGCGCCGGCAATCACCGCGCCGTAGATGTGGATCGGATAGCTTGGGTTGGGCACGAGCACGGTGTCGCCGGCATCCAGGGTGGCCAGCATCAGATGCGCCAGGCCTTCCTTGGAACCTATGGTGACGATGGCTTCGCTGTCGGCATCGATTTCCACCTGATAACGGTCGCGATACCAGTGGGAGATGGCGCGACGCAGACGCGGAATGCCCTTGGAGCTGGAATAGCCGTGGGTGTCCTCGCGCTGGGCGACCTGGCAGAGCTTCTCGACGATGTGCGGCGGGGTCGGACCGTCGGGATTGCCCATGGACAGGTCGATGATGTCCTCACCGCGACGGCGCGCGGCCATCTTGAGTTCGGCGGTGATGTTGAAGACATAGGGGGGCAGGCGATCGATGCGCGCAAAGCGGCGCACGGGACTGGAATCAGTCATGCGTTCCTCGAAGTACGTAAGCGCCCGGAACCGTCCGAGCGACGTGGGTCACAGGAGGTGACCTGCCGCGGACATTAGCCGCAGGTCGCTGCGCTTGTCGAGGAAAAAATCTGACTGGTCCGCGCGGCCTGTCTCAGCCGAGCAATTCGCTCATGGCGATGATCTGGTCGGCCACCTGGATCAGCTTCTGCTGCTTGCTCATGGCCTGGCGGCGCATCAGGGTATAGGCCTCGTCCTCGCTGCAACCGCGCATCTTCATCAGCAGGCCCTTGGCCTGGTCGACCTTCTTGCGCTCCAGCAACTGCTGCTCGCGGGCCTGGAGTTCGGCGCGCAGGGCCTGGTCGGTCTCGAAACGGGCGCGGGCCACATCGATGATGGCCTGCAGGCGGCTGGTCTGGATGCCCTCGACGATGTAGGCGCTGACCCCGGACTGGATGGCCCGGCGCATCACCGCCGGGTCGTGCTCGTCGGTGAACATGACGATGGGGCGTGGCCGGTCGCGAGTGACCAGGCAGACCTGTTCCATGACGTCGCGACCGGGTGATTGGGTGTCGAACAGGATGACGTCCGGCCGCAGGGCCTCGATGCGCGCGGGCAGGTCGATGGTCAGGCCGGATTCCTCGATGACCTCGAAACCGGCTTCGATCAGCGCGGCCTTGAGACGGCCGACCTGCTTGGGGGTGTCGTCGATGAGCAAGATGCGCAAGGTCGTTCTCCCTAGTGATCGCTGAGCGCGTGGATGGCGAAGCTGCGGGCGTAACCGGCCGGATCGCTGCCGTCCCAGATGCGACCGTCGAACAGGGTGCTGCTGCGCCGGGTCGGCGGCACCGCCAGACCGAGGTCGGTGGCAGCCTGCTGGTACAGTTCGGTGCATTGCACGGCCTCGGCGATGGCCAGGTAATCCGGCTCCTCGCGTAGCAAGCCCCAGCGGCGGAACTGGGTAAGGAACCAGAGGCCGTCGGACAGGTATGGCGGATTGACCGTGCCCTGGCGATGGAAGGCCAGGGGATGCTCGTCCTCCCAGTGGCCATCGAGGCCGTCTTCGTAGTGACCGAGAAAGCGCTGGGCGAGCAACGCCGGATCGGTATCCACATAGTCGGCGCCGCTGATCAGCTGGGCGGTGCCCAGGCGATTCTCACGACTTTCCTCGATGAAGCGGCTGGCATCAAGCAGGGTGCGGATCAGCGCCCGGGCGGTGTTGGGATAGCGCTCGGCGAAGCTGCCGGTGCAGGCCAGCACCTTTTCCGGGTGGTCCGGCCAGATGGCCTGGGTGGTGGTCAGGGTGAAGCCCTGGCCGCGCGCCACGGCGGCAGCGCCCCAGGGTTCGCCGACGCAGAAGCCGTCGACTCGGCCGGCAGCCAGGTGCTCGGGCATCTGCGGCGGTGGCACCAGTGCGGTACGCACGTCCTTGAGGGGATGAATGCCCTGGGCGGCGAGCCAGTAGTAGAGCCAGAAGATATGGGTGCCGGTGGGAAAGGTGTGCGCCAGGGTCAGCGGCCTGGCATCCGGCTGGCGAATCCGCTCGACCAGGGAGGCCGTATCCCGGACGCCTTCCCGGGTCAGGCTGCGGGCCAGGTTGAGGCTCTGACCGTTCTGCGCCAGGCTCATGAGCACCGCCATCGGCGTGGCGGCGGCACCGCCCAGTCCGAGCTGGGCGCCATAGACCAGGCCATAGAGGCAATGCGCGGCATCGAGCTGGCCATTGAGCAGGTTGTCGCGCAGCGCCGACCAGGAGGGCTGGCGGTGCAGATTGAGTGTCAGGCCATGGGGTTCGCCAAAGCCCTGGGTCGCCGCCACGATCAGCGAGGCGGCATCGCTCAGGGGCAGGAAGCCCAGATTGAGCTCGGGCTTTTCCGGGGCATCCGAACCCGCGACCCAAAGATGCGCGGCGTGGGGGGAAGGCTGGGCAGGCATGGTGTCTCCGGCGGCTGACGGACGTCCAGGCACCGCTTTGTGCACCGCTGTGGACGTCTCGGCTTGAGCCTGCACCATTTTGGTGACAGGCACGGCACCATCACCGGGCGCTCTCACGGCCACGGCGCTTGCCGGACAGCGCCTCTGCGGCGGTCCGCGGCGCGGCGGGAGGAGGGGCGCCGGCTGAGGTCTGACAGAGAAAGGGCAAAACCCGCGCCAAGTCACGGGTTGCCAGGGGAAGATTACTTCTGCGGGATCAGCAGCAGGCGATCACGGCCATAGACGCGCTCCAGATTCTGCGGTTGCAACGGCAGGCTCTGGTATTGGCCGCGGGTCCAGCCCTTGCCCGGGGTGCCGGCCTGGCTCGCCTGCAGGGGCTCGGCCAGGCCGAAGTCCACCACCAGACGCAGCGCCGGCGCCAGCCAGGCCTGGTCATCGCCGCCCCAGTGGCTGGCGGTCAGGTCCAGGGTCGAGCCGTCGCCGCCACTGGCATTGCCATCCAGGCGGTGCAAGCGGCCCCACTGCCAGGCGGCGCGATCACTGCCCAGCTTGGCCTCGCAGGTTTCGACGGCCCCGGCCAGCGCGAGGGCGAAGATCGCCGGTTTGTCTTCACGGGCCGGCGTGCTGACGTCATCCCAATAGGGGCTGTCGTCACGGGCCAGGAGATGATCGACGATGGCGTTGTAGCCGGTGTCGCTGAGGGTGGTGAAGGCCTGCCAGGCCGGGCTCCTGGTGCCCCCCAATTCATCGGCGAAGGTCTTTTCGGCCAGGGCCTGCAAGAAGGCCTCGTAGAGCGCCGCATCCGCGGAACCGGCGGCCAGGCGACCGTCGAAGCCCTGCAGACGGCGCAGGGCTTCTTCCGCCTGCTGGCGCTGGGTGGCCGGCAGGGCGGCGATGGCCTGGCGCAGTGGCGCGGCGAAGCCGGGGGCGTCGAGCTGGGTCTTGAGCTTGGCGGCCAGGGTGGTGGTCTGGTCCTGCTGCAGGGCCATGGCGTCGCGGGTATCGAGGCGCGCCGAGCGCCCGGCCAGTTGTGCCAGGCGCTCCTGGCGCTCGGGGCCCGACCAGTTGCTGGACAGCTGCATGCCGTAGCCACGCGGCACCACGCGCTGGTTGGCGGCGCCCAGCCAGCCCTGGGCCGGGTCCTGATCGTAGGGGTGCAGCATGGGGTCGGCGTAGCCATCCCAGGCATAGCGCTCGTCCCAGCCGGGCGAGGGCAGCAGCCCCAGGCCGCTGCGGCGATTGGGATAACGGCCGGTCACCTGCCAGCCGACATGCTCGGCATCGGCGAATACCAGATTCCAGTCACTGGCGCGCAGCTCGCGAGCCAGTTCGAAGGCGCGCTCCACGTCCTTGGCGCGGGTGAGGTCGAAGAGGGCGTCCAGGCTCTTGTCGGCTTCCAGGCGACTGCTGCGCAGGGCCAGGCCGTAGCCGTTGGCGTCCGGCGCCAGGGCCAGATTCAGCAGCGGACCGCGCGGACTGGTGTAGAGGGTCTCGCGCCGCGGCTTTTCACCGCGGACGAAAAAGGTCTCCACCCGCTCGCCGGCCGGCTGCCACTGGCCGCCGCTCTGCACCTGCAGGCGACCGCCCTGGCGCTGCAGGCGTTCGAGGTAGAGGTCCTGACTGTCGCCCATCAGGGTCGCGGCGCCCCAGGCCAGCTTGCCGTTGTAGCCGTCGAGCAGCAGCGGCAGGCCGGGCAGGGTGGTGCCCACGGCCTCGAAGCGCGGCGCCCTCAGGGTCACCAGGGTGAAGGGCGACTGGCCGGCAAAGGCGCTGACCTTGTCGACGCCGAGCAGGCTGCGACCGCTGCGGGTATGGCCCGGGGTGGCGGCCCAGGCGGTACCGGTGGGGCCGCCGAAGGGGGCGAGCGCCGCCAATTGCCGCTGGACCTGCAGCAGGGCGTCGAGTCCGGGCAGCTGGCCGCGCAGATTCAGGCCGCGCAACTTGGCGGTCTCTTCTTCCGGTAGAGGTTCGTCGGGGTAGGTGGGCAAGAGCCAGGCCAGGCGTTCGGGACCGACCTGGGCGGCCAGGGCCAGCGCCGCGGTTTCCTTGCGCAGGTCCACCGCCTGGGCGAAGTTGAGCAGTTCGAAGAGCAGGGCGCTGTCTTCGGCTTTCCAGTATTCGGCGCGGTAGTCGTGGCCATCCAGCGCGACCCGCTCGCCGGCGCGATAGAGGTAGGCATTGACACCCCGGGCATAGACCTCGAAGAAGGTCTTCATCCGCGGCGAGGCGTTGCCGTAGGCCACCTGGGCGGCCTTGCGCAGGTCCACGGCACGCATGAATCTGTCGCTGTCCAGGCGGCTTTCACCGTAGGCCTCGGCCAGCCGCCCCTGGGCCAGCAGGCGCAGCTCGACCATCTGCGCCAGGCGTTCGCTGGCGTGGACGTAGCCGAGGGCGAAGAGGGCATCGTGAAAGGTGGTGGTCTCGATCAGCGGCTGGCCGTCGGCATTGCGGCGCACCGAGGCGGTCTGCGCCAGACCGCGCAGCGGCAGGCTGCCCTTGAGTTGCGGCTGGCCGCGGGGCGACGGCTCCTCGGCGAAGTACTGGCAGCCGGCGAGGGCGGTCAGCAGGCCGAGAGTGGCGAGGCGCAGCGGCGCGCGCGAGCGAAACGGGAGAGGCGAGACCATGAACAGCGGACACTCCGAGCGGATGGATGCGAACGGGTGGCTACGTTAGCAGGGTCCACCGGGGGAGCAAGCCTCGGGCGAGGGGTGGCGTCCGGGCGCTGCCGACAGGTCATCGGGAAAGGCGCCTGGCGCGGCACCAGACCGCTCAGCGCAGCGCCATCCAGATCAGCAGTGCGGCCTGGAACAGGCAGAACACCGCCAGGCAGCCGATGGCGAATCTCAAAGAGATGTCATCACGACGATAGAGGGCGATGCGGTCTTCCAGCTGACGCAGGCTGGCATCGCGCTCGTCGATCAACCGGTCGCATTGCTCCAGCAGGGTGGCGCCGTCCAGCAGCGACAGCAGTTGCACCTTGTCGGTATTCCAGTCCTCGCGCAGCTGGCTGACCCGGGCCGCCCGGCAGAGCTGCTGGCGCTCGTCGTCTGCCGCCGTCTCGACGGTGAAGCCCTGGGCGCCGAGCACGTGGTCGCGACGCTTGCGGCTGTCTTCGTCGAGGGCGTCGCGGCGCGCCAGGGGCAGGTCCTGCACCCGGTAGTGGTTCCAGCGCAAGCGCGCCCAGGCGGCCGCCCGGGCCAGCAGGAAGCGGCCCAGACCGCGCTCCTCGGGCTCGATCTGCAGGCCGCGTTCGGGGCCCAGGCGGATTTCGCCGAGGCGATGGTCGACCCAGACCTCCAGCACGTTCACCTCGCGGTGCAGCAGCTGGCCGGGAATCTGCACCGTCAGCCGCAGCAGGCTTTCGTCGTCGCCATGGCGCTCGACCAGGCCGAGTTGCACGAAGCGCAGGGGGCGCACGCCGACCCGACGATCCGCCGGCTGCGGCATCAGCCGCAGCAGCTGGAAGCGCTCCGGCGGCAGGCTGGCCCAGGGATGGGGCTCATTGGGAACGGCTTCGACGGCCGGCGATGCTTGATCGGGGGTTTCCACGGGCGGACTCCAGCTGGCGCGCCTCCTGGGCGCCTGTGCCGGCTTATCGGCCAGGGTGCGGGGAACCTGAGCGCGCGACGAAGGCGCTCACGCGCTCGACCAGCGCGCGGGCCAGCGGCAGGTTGGGGTTGTCGTAGGTGGGCAGTTGCGCCTGGATGTCCGCCGGGGCGATGCGCAGCACGTGGTTCATGCCGGGAATGATCGCCAGTTCGGCATCCGGCTTGGCCCGCTGCAGGGCGCGGGCATCGTCCACCTCCACCTGCACGTCATGGGTACCCTGGACGATCAGTGCCGGGGCGTGGATGCCGGCAAAGGCCCTGGCCGGATTCTGGCGGAACAGCGAGATCAGATAGGGCTGGACGCTGGGACGGAACAGCACCAGCAATTCCTTCGGCACCTCGGGCACCGGCGTGCCGCGCAGCAACTGGTCGATGATCCATTGGGCGCTGGCCAGGCCGGCGGGCGACAGCTTGCCGGCCAGCTGCTCGCGCAGCACCACGTCGATGGGCCGGCCGCTGCCGGCCAGGGTGACCACGCCGGCGACCGGCACCCGGTCGGCGGCCAGGCTGGCGATCAGGGCGCCTTCGCTGTGACCGAGCAGGATCACCTTGGAAAAGCGCGGATCGGCGCGCAGCAGCCGGGTCCAGCCGACCAGGTCGTCGACATAGCGCTCCACGCTGAGACGACTCTCGTCCGGCTCGGCGCCGCGACTCTCGGCCACCCCGCGCTTGTCGAAGCGCACGCTGGCGATCCGCTGCCGGCCCAGGGCCTCGGCCAGACGCTGCAGGGCGGCATTGCGGGCGCCGGGGGCGTTGCCATTGCGGTCGATGGGGCCCGAGCCGGAAACGAAGAGCACCACCGGTTGCGGACGCTCGCTGCGGGGCAGGATCAGACTGCCCTTGAGCACGCCGCTGCCGGTGTCGAGCTGGAGGGGGCGGTAGAGCACGGGATCGGCCGCCGTGGCGAGGGCGGGCAGGGCGAGGCACAGCAGCAGGGAGAACAGCAGACGCATGGCAGGAAGGGCACCGGAGAGCTGGGGTGTGGGGGCCTATCCCGCACACAATCCGTGTAAAAGACCACGGCGCGTGTAAAATCGCCCATTGCCAATTTGAATCCATACCTTTCACCCGTAGCGCGGAGCCCTCGCATGTCCGGCAATACCCTCGGCACGCTGTTTACCGTCACCACCGCCGGCGAAAGCCATGGCCCGGCGCTGGTCGCCATCGTCGACGGTTGCCCACCCGGACTGCCCCTGGACATCGCCGACCTGCAGCGTGACCTGGATCGGCGCAAGCCCGGCACCAGCCGCCACACCACCCAGCGCCAGGAAGCGGACGAGGTGGAGATCCTCTCCGGGGTCTTCGAGGGCGTCACCACCGGTACCCCCATCGGCCTGCTGATCCGCAACACCGACCAGAAGTCCAAGGACTACTCGGCGATCAAGGACCTGTTCCGCCCGGCCCATGCTGACTACGCCTACCACCACAAGTATGGCCTGCGCGACTACCGCGGCGGCGGTCGCAGCTCGGCGCGGGAAACCGCCATGCGCGTGGCGGCCGGCGCCATCGCCAAGAAGTACCTGGCCACCCAGGGCATCCGGGTGCGTGGCTACATGAGTCAGCTGGGCCCCATCGAGATCCCCTTCAAGACCTGGGACAGCGTGGAAGAAAACGCCTTCTTCAGCCCCGATCCGGACCGGGTACCGGAGCTGGAGGCCTACATGGATCAGCTGCGCCGCGATCAGGACTCGGTGGGCGCGCGCATCACCGTGGTCGCCGACGGCGTGCCGCCGGGTCTGGGCGAGCCGATCTTCGACCGCCTCGACGCCGAACTGGCCTATGCGCTGATGAGCATCAATGCGGTGAAGGGCGTCGAGATCGGCGCCGGCTTCGCCAGCGTCGCCCAGCGCGGCACCGAGCACCGTGACGAGCTGACCCCGGAGGGCTTCCTGTCCAACAACGCCGGAGGCGTGCTGGGCGGTATCTCCTCTGGTCAGCCCCTTGTCGCCCACCTGGCGCTGAAGGCCACGTCCAGCATCACCACTCCGGGGCGCTCCATCGACGTCCATGGCAATCCGGTGGATATCATCACCAAGGGTCGCCACGATCCCTGCGTGGGCATCCGCGCCACGCCCATTGCCGAGGCGATGATGGCCTTGGTGCTGATGGATCACCTGCTGCGTCACCGCGCGCAGAACGCCGAGGTGAAAGTGCACACGCCCATCCTGCCGCAACTCTGATCCGCGGACGGACGATGCCGGTTCCCTATTGGCGGCTGTCGGGCTTCTACTTCGCCTACTT
The DNA here is from genome assembly GCF_028640825.1 of Pseudomonas sp. LA5. NCBI lineage: Bacteria > Pseudomonadati > Pseudomonadota > Gammaproteobacteria > Pseudomonadales > Pseudomonadaceae > Pseudomonas > Pseudomonas sp. LA5. The sequence continues at coordinate 584,980 of NZ_JAQYZY010000037.1, read as the reverse complement.
CGCGCTGCTGGGGGCCACGGCGCCCTACCTGGGGCTGTACTTCCACCACCTGGGCTTTTCCGGCACCGCCATCGGCCAGCTGGTGGCCATCCCCATGCTGATGCGGGTACTGGCGCCCAACCTCTGGGGCTGGCTGGCCGATCGCACCGGCCGCCGGCTGAGCATCGTCCGCCTCGGCGCCGCCTGCACCCTGCTGTGCTTTTCCGGTATCTACCTCGGCCAGGGCTTCGCCTGGCTGGCGCTGATCATGGCCGGCCATGCCTTCTTCTGGCACGCGGTGCTGCCCCAGTTCGAAGCCATCACCCTGGCCCATTTGCGCGACCAGCCACAGCGCTATGCGCGTATCCGCCTCTGGGGCTCGATCGGCTTCATCGCCGCGGTGGCGGGGCTCGGCTGGGCCTTCGAATACGTCAGCCTGGATCTCTATCCGGCCTATCTGCTGCTGGTGATGGCGATCATCCTGCTGGCCTCGCTGGCGGTGCCAGGGGTCAAGGTCGATCCAGGCCAGCGGCCCGAGGCGCCGGCCGAGCCCTTCCTGACGACCCTGCGCCAGCCGCGGGTGCTGGCCTTCTTCGCTGCCGCGGCGCTGATGCAGCTGTCCCACGGCCCTTACTACACGGTCTTCACCCTGCATCTGGAAGAACTCGGCTATGGCCGCGGCGTCATCGGTCAGCTCTGGTCGCTGGGCGTGGTCGCCGAGGTGCTGATCTTCCTGGTGATGCCGCAACTGCTGGCGCGGATCGCTCTGACTACCCTGCTGGTCGGCGCCTTTCTGATCGCCGCCGGGCGCTGGCTGCTGCTGGGCGCCCTGGCCGACCAGTTGCCAGTGCTGTTGTTCGCTCAGCTCCTGCATGCGGCCACCTTCGCCTGCTTCCACGCCGCCGCCATCCAGTTCGTGCAATCCCATTTCGACCGCCGCCGCCAGGGCCAGGCCCAATCGCTCTACGCGGCACTTTCCGGGGCTGGCGGGGCGCTGGGCGCGCTGTATGCTGGCTATGCCTGGCAGGTGTCCGGTGCCCTTGCCGCCTTTGCCGGCGCCTCCCTGGCGGCGCTGGCAGGCGCCTTCCTCATCCTCTTGTCCGTTAGGTCCAGTACGAAAAGTGCCTGCGCTCGGTGATGCTTCGTTGAAAAACACCTGGATCGCCAGCCCGGTCGCAATGCTCATTTACCTCTCGTAAACTCCGCTTCCTCAGCGTTTTTCGCCTCGCCTGACCGTCGCTCGGCGACTTTTCGTACAGAACCTAGGAGAACCCTCCATGATCCAGCAGCGTGAGCAACTGGCCCGGGAAATCATCGACGCCGGTCGCTTCCTCTATGGCCGCGGCTGGTCGCCGGCCACCAGCAGCAACTATTCGGTACGGCTGTCCGACAGCCGCCTGCTGCTGACCGTCTCCGGCAAGCACAAGGGTCAGCTGGAGCTGGACGACGTCCTCGCCACCGATCTCGACGGCACGCCGCTGGAGGACAAGAAGCCTTCGGCCGAGACCGCGCTGCACACCCAGCTCTATCGCTGGCAGCCGGAGATCGGTGCCGTACTGCACACCCATTCGGTGAATTCGACGGTGCTCTCGCGCCAGCTCGAAGGCGATCGCCTGCTGCTGGACGGCTACGAGCTGCAGAAGGCCCTGCATGGCGTCACCACCCACGACGTGCGAGTGGAGATCCCGGTGTTCGACAACGACCAGGACATCCCGCGTCTGGCCGACCAGGTGCAGACCTGGCTGGACGTGCATCCCGACTGCGTGGGGTACCTGATCCGCGGACACGGCCTCTATACTTGGGGGCCGCGCATGGCCGATGCCCTGCGCCACGTGGAAGCCTTCGAATTCCTCTTCGAATGCGAACTCAAGACCCGGAGCCTGCGTCCATGAGCCGACTGACCGTCTACCACGATGCCGAACCGCGCCAGCCGCTGAAGGTGATCAGCGATGGCGACCACATCGCCGCCACCCTGGCCGAGGTCGGGGTGCGTTTCGAGCGCTGGCAGGCCACCGCCCCGGTGGCGCCGGGCGCCAGCCAGGAGGAGGTGATCGCCGCCTACCGGCCGGAGATCGATCGTCTCATCCAGGAGCGCGGCTACCAGACCGTCGACGTCATCAGCATGCATCCCGAGCATCCGCAGAAGGAGGCGCTGCGCGCCAAGTTCCTCGAAGAGCATCGCCATAACGAGGACGAGGTGCGCTTCTTCGTCGCCGGTCAGGGCCTCTTCACCCTGCACATCGACGACCAGGTCTATGCCGTGCTCTGCGAGAAGGACGACCTCATCTCGGTGCCGGCCGGTACGCCGCACTGGTTCGACATGAGCGAGTCGCCGTCCTTCGTCGCCATCCGCCTGTTCGACAATCCCGATGGCTGGGTCGCCCACTTCACCGGCGTCGACATCGCCCAGCGCTTCCCGCGCCTGGAGGTCGAGGCGTGACGATCAAGGCCATCCTCACCGATATCGAAGGTACCACCAGCGCCGTCAGCTTCGTCTTCGACGTGCTCTTTCCCTATGCCCGCGAGCACCTGCCGGCCCTTGTGCGCGCCCATGCCGGAGAGCCGGCGGTGGCCGAGCAACTCGATGCCGTGCGCGCCGAAGCCGGCGAGCTGGACGCCGACGTGGAGCGGGTGATCGCCATCCTGCTGGAATGGATCGCCACCGACCGCAAGGCCACACCGCTCAAGGCGCTGCAGGGTCAGGTATGGGAGCAGGGCTATCGTGCCGGCACCCTCAAGGGCCACGTCTATCCCGACGCCGTCCAGGCCCTGCGCCAGTGGCACGCGGCGGGGCTGCCGCTGTACGTCTATTCCTCCGGATCGATCCAGGCGCAGAAGCTGATCTTCGGCTGCTCCGAGCATGGCGATCTCACGCCTTTGTTTTCCGGGTATTTCGATACCCTGACCGGCGGCAAGCGCGACGCCGAGTCCTATGCGCGCATCGCCTCGGCCACCACCCACGCGCCGGCGGAACTGCTGTTTCTCTCCGATGTGGTGGAAGAGCTGGATGCCGCGCGCCAGGCGGGCCTGCCGACCTGCGGGCTGGTACGTGCCGGTGGCCAGCTGGGCGATCATCCGTGCGTGGCGTCCTTTGCCGACATCGATCTCGCCGGACTCAGCTGAAGCCCACGGCCGGCCTCGCTGCCAAGCGAGCCGGCCGAACTCGACGCCCTCATCGCCAGTCCCAATTGACGAGACCTGTGTCCTCGCAACGGGAGTCGCGACATGATCAATTCCACCATCGGCGGTGTACTGGGCTTCATCGTCTTCCTGCTCGACATCTGGGCCATCGTCAACGTCATCCGCAGTGACAGCACCAGCAACGCCAAGATCGGCTGGACGGTGCTCATCATCGTGCTGCCGGTGATCGGCCTGATCGCCTGGGCTGCCGCCGGACCACGCGGCAATCGCTCGGCCACGGCACCCACGCACAAGGGCTAGCCAGCACAACGCTGGAGCCTGTCACATCCAGCTCTTACAATGCCCGGCTTTTGGCCGGGCATTGTCTGTCTCGGCCAGCCACCTGCGGAGATCGACATGAGCGACTACCTGGAAACCCTCTACGACGGCTACGGTCAGCGATTCACCGTCGAGCGCATGCTGCACGAGGTGCGCACCGAGCATCAGCACCTGGTGATCTTCCAGAACGCCGTGCTGGGCAAGGTCATGGCCCTGGATGGCGTCATCCAGACCACCGAGGCCGACGAATTCATCTATCACGAGATGCTCACCCACGTCCCCCTGCTGGCCCATCCGGCGCCCAGGCGGGTGCTCATCATCGGCGGTGGCGACGGTGGCATCCTGCGCGAAGTGGCCAAGCACCGGGGTGTCGAGCACATCACCATGGTCGAGATCGACGGCTCGGTGGTGGCGATGTGCAAGGAGCACTTTCCCGGTCACTCGGCAGGCGCCTTCGACGACCCGCGGCTGAAGCTGGTGATCGACGACGGCATGAATTTCGTCGCCAACACCACCGAACGCTACGACGTCATCATCTCCGACTCCACCGATCCCATCGGACCGGCCGAGGTTCTCTTTTCGGAGAACTTCTATCAGGCCTGCCATCGTTGTCTGAACGACGGCGGCGTGATGGTGGCCCAGAACGGTACTCCGTTCCTGCAACTGGACGAGGTCAAGACCACTGCCAGCCGCATGTCCGGGCTGTTCGCCGATTGGCACTTTTATCTGTCGGCGGTGCCTACTTACATAGGGGGCGTCATGACCCTGGCCTGGGGTAGCAAGGACTCGACCTTGCGTCGGCAGAATGCCGAAACCCTGGCGCAGCGCTACAGTGATACAGGCATCCAGACCCGTTATTACACTCCGGAGCTGCATGCCGCAGCCTTTGCTCTACCTCGATACGTGCTGGAGGCCATCGGCAAGGCGTAAGCCCTGGCGGTCGCTGCACCGTTCGAGTTCTCAGCCGCGACTCGCCAGGCGTCGGTAGCGACGTCCAGCGAGACGATCATCCGAACCAGAGGAGGGAAGTCCTATGTCCTTGTCGTTTGCCGATGATGTGAGCTTGAACCTGCTGCAGCGGATGAAGGAGGGCGGCTTCGATTTCGCCCGCTTCCATCCCATCGACTTCTTTGCCATTTTCGCCGATGAAGGCAAGGCCCGCATCGCTGCGGACCAGTTTCACGGCGAATCCCTCAACGCCCAGGTGCTCCCCCATGAAGAGGGCGGCTGGCATCTGCAGGTCAGCAAGGTGATGTTCGCCACCCACGCCACCATCGATGATTTCGAAAGCGATCTCGAGGCGGTGGTGGCGCCTCTTGGCGGTCAGCTCGATGGCTGGGGCGTCACCCAGGAAGTCAGCCGCAGCTCCGCCTGATCCTGCACGTCCCGAGGCGGCATTCCAGACGGGGTGCCTGTTTCATCTCCGGTTACCGCTCGGCCCCTCAATCATCGCACTTTCCGCGTGGCGCACCGTCTTAGGCTCATGACGGAGACGTTGCGGTGCATGCGCACGCTGACGTGCCTGGGTTTGGTGCATCGTGCGACTCGCAGCCGCGCAAGGGCTTGATCTTGAAGGCTCTGGCGCTGGCACGCGGCTTGCGAAGCTGCACCGTGGGTGACAAGGAGATCGGCATGAGCCGCCAACTGTATAATGAGATGTATGACGTCCAGGCACAGTGTCGACCGCATTATGGTCGCTATGCCCAGTGGCTGAGCGAGACACCCCCGGAACTCCTGGCCCAGCGTCGGCGTGAAGCCGATCTGCTGTTCCATCGCGCCGGGATCACCTTCACCCTCTATGGCGACGAACAGGGCACGGAACGCCTGATTCCCTTCGACGCCTTGCCGCGCGCCATTCCCGCCAGCGAATGGCAGATCATCGAACGCGGCTGCATCCAGCGTGTCCAGGCGCTGAATCTCTTTCTGCACGACCTCTATCATGACCAGCGCATCATCAAGGCCGGGGTCATTCCCGCCGAGCAGGTGCTGGCCAACGACCAGTATCAGCTGGCCATGCAGGGGCTGGACCTGCCCAATGGCATCTACGCCCATATCGCCGGGGTCGATCTGGTACGAGATGGCGATGGCGCCTACTACGTGCTGGAAGACAACCTGCGCACCCCCAGCGGTGTCTCCTACATGCTCGAAAACCGCAAGATGATGATGCGGCTGTTTCCCGAGCTGTTCACCCTGGAGCGCATCGCGCCCATCGACCACTATCCGAACATCCTGCTCGATACCCTGCGCAGCTCCACCCCGGTCAACAACCCCACGGTGGTTGTCCTTACCCCGGGTCGTTTCAACAGCGCCTATTTCGAACACGCCTTCCTCGCGCGCGAGATGGGCGTGGAGCTGGTGGAGGGTGCCGATCTGCTGGTGCGTGACGAGCAGGTGTTCATGCGTACCACCTCTGGCTTCCGCAAGGTCGATGTCATCTATCGGCGTCTCGACGACGCCTTCCTCGACCCGCTGGCCTTTAATCCCGATTCCATGCTCGGCGTGCCCGGTCTGCTCGCCGCCTATCGCGCCGGCAATGTCATCCTGGCCAATGCCATAGGTACTGGGGTGGCCGACGACAAGTCGATCTATCCCTATGTGCCGGAGATGATCCGCTTCTATCTCAGCGAAGAACCCATCCTCTATAACGTGCCCACCTGGCAGTGCCGCAAGCCGGACGAACTGTCCCATGTGCTGGCCAACCTGCCCGAGCTGGTGGTCAAGGAAGTCCATGGTTCCGGCGGCTACGGCATGCTGGTCGGCCCCACCGCCAGCAGCCTGGAGATCGAAGCCTTCCGCGCGCGGCTCAAGGCCAACCCCAGTGCCTACATCGCCCAGCCGACTCTGTCGCTGTCCACCTGCCCGACCTTTGTCGAGAACGGCATCGCGCCGCGCCACATCGACCTGCGGCCCTTCGTGCTGTCCGGGCGCAAGACGCGTCTGGTGCCTGGTGGCCTGACCCGGGTCGCCCTGCGCGAAGGCTCGCTGGTGGTGAATTCCTCCCAGGGCGGCGGCACCAAGGACACCTGGGTGGTCCAGGACTAGATCGCCACAGAACAGTGGCCGCTCCGGCGGCCCCGCAAGGACCTTTGAAAGGCGACCCCACCATGTTGAGTCGTACCGCTGCCGATCTGTACTGGATGTCCCGCAACCTGGAGCGCGCCGAGAATCTCGCGCGGATGCTGGACGTCAGCTATTCGCTGTCGATGATGCCGCAGAGCGGGCAGGGCGGAGGCCTGGATGAACTGGCCATGCCACTGCTCATCACCGGCACCCTGGATGACTACCGGGAAAAGCACGGGGCCCTGCACCCCGAGCGCCTGCTGCACTTCTTCGCCCTGGACGAGCGCAACCCTGGCAGCATCTATTGCTGTCTGCAGGCTGCGCGCAGCAATGCCCACGCGGTGCGTGGGCGCATCACCGCCGACATGTGGGAGAACGTCAACTCCACCTGGCTGGAGATGCGCGAGATCGCCGTCACCGGCCTGATCCGCTTCGGCATCAGCCGTTTCTGCGAGTGGGTGAAGGAGCGTTCCCACCTGTTCCGTGGCGCCACCGTCGGCACCATCATGAGAAACGACGCCTATCGCTTCATCCGCCTGGGTACCTTCGTCGAACGCGCCGATAACACCCTGCGCATGCTCGACGCTCGCTACCAGGTGCTCGGCGAAGAGGAAGCGGAAGCCATCAGCGATGCCTCCGCCCGCGGCTTCTATCAGTGGAGCGCCCTGCTACGCGCCCTGAGCGCCTTCGAGGCCTATACCGAGCTCTATCGCGATGCCCTCAACGTGCGCAACGGCGCCGAGCTGCTGCTGTTGCAGGAAGACCTGCCGCGCTCGCTGCTGGCCTGCGTGATCGAGCTGCACCGGGTGCTGGTCAGTCTGCCCGGCGAGAACGGTCGCGAGGCCAAGCGCCTGGCGGCAGGCCTGGAGGCACGCCTGCGCTACACCAGCATCGACGAGGTGCTCGAAGAAGGCCTGCATGCCTGGATCGGCGATTTCATTGTCCACGTCCGCCAACTCGGCAGTGGCATCAACACCGCTTACCTGGAGATCGTATGAGACTCGCGATCCATCACGAAACCCTGTATCGCTACGCCGACCTGGTCCGCGCCAGCATCCAGTACCTGCGTCTCACGCCACAGGACGACGCGCGACAGAAGATTCTCAGCTGGGAGCTGGCACTGCCACGCCCGGCGCTCGCGCAGCGCGATCCCTTCGGCAACATTCTCCATGTGCTGACCCTGGACACCCCGCACGACGCCATCACCATCACCGCCAGCGGCCAGGTGGAGATCGACGAGACCTTCGAGGCGGAACCCTGCCAGGCCTCGGCCTTTCCCTTTCTGCGCCAGACCCGGCTGACCGAGGCCGACGAGGCGCTTACCGCCTTCGCCCGCGAGGTCTGCGACGGTCGCCGGGATCGCGCCACCCTGATCCAGCTGATGGAGCACTTGCACGAGCGCATGACCTATGTGCCCGGCTCCACCGAGGTGGACGGCAATGCCGCCCAGGCCTTCGCCAAGGGGTCCGGGGTCTGCCAGGACCATGCCCATGCCTTCCTGGCCTGCGCCCGCAGCCTGGGCATCCCGGCACGCTATGTGTCTGGCTATCTGTGCACCGATGACAGCGCGCACCTTTCCAGTCACGCCTGGGCGGAAGCCTGGCACGACGGCGCCTGGTACAGCTATGACGTCACCAATCGCCTGATCCGACCGGAGCGGCACCTGCGCCTGGCCATCGGCCTGGACTACCTGGATGCCTGTCCGGTGCGCGGCATGCGCCGCGGTGGCGGGGTGGAGCACATGGAGGCCAAGGTACTGGTCGAGCCCTTGCAGCAGGTGCAGCAACAGCAATAATCAGCGCTGCCCACAGCAGACGAGAAGGCGGCCACGGGCCGTCTTTTCTTTTGGGGTCGGGCCTGTTGCGTCGACCGTTCCATCACCCGAGGTTCGCATGACCTATTGCGTCGCCATGAAACTGCAAGATGGCCTGGTATTCGTCGCCGACTCCCGCACCAATGCCGGGGTCGACAACATCGCTACCTTCCGCAAGCTGCATCTGTTCCGGATCCCCGGCGAGCGCCTGATCGCCATCCAGTCAGCGGGCAATCTGGCCACCTCCCAGGCGGTCGTCAGTCTCCTCCGACAACGGCTGGACAGCGAGCGGGACAACCTGCACGGGGTGCCCACCCTGTACGACGCCGCCCGACTGCTGGGCCAGACCCTGCGCGAGGTCCTGCAACGCGACGCCGAGGATGCGCCCCAGGGGCACGGCCTGGACCTGAGCTGTTCCTTTCTGCTGGGTGGGCAGATCCGCGGCGCGGCGCCGGAGCTGTTCAATCTCTATCCCCACGGCAACTTCATCAGTGCCACCGAGGACACGCCTTACTTCCAGATCGGCGAGAGCAAATACGGCAAGCCCATCCTGGATCGGGCGCTGACCTTCGCGACGCCGCTGGAGGAAGCCCTGCGCTGCGCGCTGCTGTCCTACGATGCCACCATTCGCAGCAATCTGTCGGTTGGGCTACCGCTGGATCTGGTGGTCTATCCGCGTGATCGACTGGCGCAGGTGAGCAGTCATCGGATCGACGAACACGATCCCTACTTCCAGGCCTTGCGCAAGGGCTGGGGGGAGGGATTGCGGGATCTGCTGGCAGCCTTGCCGGCAGCCCCTGCGGACTATTGGCGCTAGGGATCAGCCAACGAACCGCGAGAGGTTGGGGATGACCAGCACTACGGTGGTGACGATGAGCACGAAACTCGCCTGACGCCACTTGGGGACGGGATTCTTGAACATGACTCGGGGCCTTTATTGTTAGCTGTTTAGAGCCTTTACGTCTTCAGCGGGAAGCGCTTGCGCAACAGCGGCATGCAATTACTGATACCCGCAGGCTTGAGCACTATCCAATAGCTATAGAACATAAATTTCAGTTTTGTGGCGGTAACCGGCCAGGCGGTTATCAGAAATGTCGTACCAGGCGATTTTTCCTTTGCTTTCAGCCGATTAGAAAAATGCTTGCGACGCTACCGTTGGTCGGAGGTATCAGTGACCCAGGGCCAGGGGGCGGCGACCAACCGGTCATCCCATGAACGGGGCAGGGCGGAGCCCCTTCCAGGTCATGAATGCAAATGCATGAATAGATTGAAGAAAAAGCTTGCCATCGAAATCGCCTTTGCCTATAGTTGCGCGCCTCGGTGATGCAGATGCAGCCGCCGAGCAAATCTGGTGAGGTGTCCGAGCGGTTGAAGGAGCACGCCTGGAAAGTGTGTATAGGAGAAATCTTATCGAGGGTTCGAATCCCTCCCTCACCGCCAGATCTGAGAGAACCCCTGAGAGCCCAGCTCCAGGGGTTTTTTCTTGCCTGCGATTTGGCCAGGCCATCCAGAAATCAGGCGGCCTGGGCGAAGGTCGCGGCGGTATCCCGCGCGTTGGGCAGGACTGCGCTCAGCTGCGCCAGGTCGATGCTGGCGAACAGCGGGCCGCTCAGGTCCTGCACCTTGCTGTCGCCGGCGTTCTCGTGGAGCACCTCGGCCACGGCGACCGCCTGGGCCACGATCAGCGCATAGCCATTGCTTTCCGGTGCCTGCAACGGGCGCGCCTGGTAGCCGATGGCGTCGCGCAGCACCTGGGGCAGCTGCCAGCGGCGCGCCAGCTCGGCGCCTACCTCCGGATAGCCAAATCCCAATTGCAGGGTTTCGTCCGCGGCGCGATGGCTGCTGGCAGTGGCGCGACCGGCCAGGCTCGGCGCCAGCTCCGGCGCGCCGCTCTGGATCAGCAACTCGCCAATGTCATGCAGCATGCCGCAGGTAAAGGCGGTTTCCTGATCCAGGCCGGCCTGCTTGGCCAGCGGCTTGCACAGGCTGGCGACCAGGAAGCTGTTGTACCAGAAGGCCTGCAGATCGAAGCCGGGCGCGGATTTGAAGCCGCTGGCGAAGGCCGAGGCCAGCACCAGGGTGCGCAGGGTGTTGAAGCCCAGACGCAGGGCGGCGTCTTCGATGCTGGTGGATTCACGGGCGCCGCGGAAGCGCGCCGAATTGGCCAGGCGCAGTACCTTGGCGGCGATGACCGGATCGCGCGCCACGGTGCGCGACAGGGTTTCGATGCTGGTGTTGGGGTCGTCGAACTGCCGGATCAGAACCTGCGCCACCTCGGGAACGTTGGGCAGGTTGTGCAGCTGGGCAAAGAGGGTGTCGAGTTGCATGGGCGTCTCCGCGGAAAAGGGTTACATCTCCTTACACCCTCGTCATCGGTCGCCTGCGCGGATTTCTGTAGCTGTCATGTGACGATCGGTCGCAGCCCGGGCGGCCAATACCGGCTAGCCGGGAAAAATTGCTTTGCTGGTCAGGGACCTGCCGCCAGCGAGCCAGGCCTGCCTGGCTACGCCCTTACCGTTCGTCGAGGGCGAAATCGACCTGGGTCAGGCCCGCTTCGCTGGCTTCCAGCACCCAGCCGCGACGGTCCCAATCGCCCAGCACGATACGTTCGGCCGGCTGGCCATCGAGCAGCAGTTCATGGCGGGCGGGCCTGTGGGTATGGCCGTGGATCAACGTCGTCACCCGGGCGGCGCGCATTTCCCGCTCGACCTCGGCCTCGGTGACATCGGTGATGTCCATGGCCTTGGCCCGGGTCTGCTGGCGACTCTCGCTGCGCAGCTTGCGTGCCAGCTTCTGGCGGCTGGCCAGTGGCAGGTTGCGCAGGACGAAGAGGGTGAGGGGGTTGCGCAGGATGCGGCGCAGCTTCTGGTAGCCCTCGTCACGGGTGCAGAGGGTGTCGCCATGCATCAGCAGCACCCGGCGGCCGTGGAAGTCGGCGATATGGCGATCCGGCAGCAGGCGGCAGCCAGCCTGGCGGCAGAAGGCCTTGCCAATGAGGAAGTCGCGATTGCCATGCATCAGGTAGACGGCCGTGCCGCTGTCGGCCAGTTGGCGCAGGGCGGTGGCGATTTCCTGCTCGAAGGGACCCATGGCGTCGTCGCCGATCCAGGCTTCGAACAGGTCGCCAAGGATGTACAGGGCCTCGGCACCGCGGGCACGGGTTTCGAGGAGATGCAAAAACGCCCGGACCAGGTCCGGGCGTTGCGGTTCGAGATGCAGGTCGGAGACCAGTAAAATCACTCGACGATCTCGGCCTTCTCGATGATCACGTCTTCGCTCGGCACGTCCTGGTGACCGGCCTTGCTGGTGGTGGCGACGCCCTTGATGGCGTTGACCACGTCCATGCCCTCGACGACCTTGCCGAACACCGCATAGCCCCAGCCCTGGCTGGTGGGCGCGGTATGGTTGAGGAAGGTGTTGTCGGACACGTTGATGAAGAACTGCGCCGAGGCGGAGTGCGGGTCCATGGTGCGGGCCATGGCGACGGTGCCGATCGCGTTGGAGACGCCGTTGTTGGCCTCGTTCTTGATCGGGGCGCGGGTGGGCTTCTGCTTCATGCCCGGCTCGAAACCACCGCCCTGGACCATGAAGTTGCTGATCACACGGTGGAAGATGGTGCCGTCGTAGTGACCGCTCTTGACGTATTCCTTGAAGTTGGCCGCGGTTTCGGGCGCCTTGTCCTCGAAGAGTTCCAGGGTGATGACGCCGTGGTTGGTGTGCAGCTTGATCATGGCAGCGAATCCGTAGCTAAGGGGGACAGCATCCAGACCCGGCGAGGGCCTCAAGGGTTTCGCCGGGACTTGACGGGTTGGGCTATGATACGGGTTTACCTTTGCCCGGCCTACCCTGGCCGTGCGTCTGCCCAGTTAAGGATCCCATGAGCAAGCCGACTTCCGACTCGTCCACCGCCGCCAAAGCCGCCCCCGCGCATTTCCTGCGGCAGATCGTCCAGGCTGACCTGGACGCCGGCAAGCAGGCCAAGATCGTCACCCGTTTCCCGCCCGAGCCCAATGGCTACCTGCACATCGGTCATGCCAAGTCGATCTGCGTGAACTTCGGCCTGGCCAAGGAATTCGGCGGCGACTGCCATCTGCGCTTCGACGACACCAACCCGGCCAAGGAAGACCAGGAATACATCGACGCCATCAAGAGCGACGTGCACTGGCTGGGCTTCGACTGGGCCGGCGAGGTCCGCTACGCCTCCGCCTACTTCGACCAGCTCTACGCCTGGGCCGTCAACCTGATCGAGCAGGGTCTGGCCTATGTCTGCGACCTCACCCCCGAGCAGGCCCGCGAATACCGTGGCAGCCTCACCGAGCCGGGTCGCAACAGCCCCTTCCGCGACCGTTCGGTGGCCGAGAACCTGGACCTCTTCGCCCGCATGAAGGCCGGCGAATTCAAGGACGGTGAAAAGGTGCTGCGCGCCAAGATCGACATGGCCTCGCCCAACATGAACCTGCGCGATCCCATCCTCTATCGCATCCGCCACGCCCATCACCACCAGACCGGCGATGCCTGGTGCATCTATCCGAGCTATGACTTCACCCATGGCCAGTCCGATGCCCTGGAAGGCGTGACCCACTCCATCTGCACCCTGGAGTTCGAGGACCATCGCCCGCTGTACGAATGGTTCCTGGCCAAGCTGCCGGTGCCGGCCCAGCCACGCCAGTACGAATTCGCCCGCCTCAACCTGAACTACACCGTCACCAGCAAGCGCAAGCTCAAGCAGCTGGTGGACGAAGGCCACGTACACGGCTGGGACGACCCGCGCATGTCGACCCTGTCGGGCTATCGCCGTCGCGGCTACACCCCGGCCGCCATCCGCAACTTCTGCGAGATGATCGGTGTGACCCGCTCCAACGGCGTGGTCGACGTGGCCATGCTGGAATTCGCCATCCGCGAGGACCTGGACCAGAACGCCCCGCGCGCCATGTGCGTGCTCAAGCCGCTCAAGGTGGTGATCACCAACTACCCCGAGGGCCAGGTCGAGAATCTGGAACTGGCGCGCCATCCCAAGCAGGATCTGGGTGTGCGCCAGCTGCCCTTTACCCACGAGCTGTACATCGACCAGGGTGACTACGAAGAGAATCCGCCCAAGGGCTACAAGCGCCTGGAGCCGGGTGGTGAGGTACGCCTGCGCGGCAGCTACGTGATCCGTGCCGACGAAGCCATCAAGAACGCCGACGGCACCGTCGTCGAACTGCGCTGCAGCTACGACCCGGACACCCTCGGCAAGAATCCCGAGGGCCGCAAGGTCAAGGGCGTGATCCACTGGGTGCCGGCCGAGGGCAGCGTGGAGTGCGAGGTGCGCCTCTACGATCGCCTGTTCCGTTCGGCGCAGCCGGAGAAGAGCGAAGAGGGCGGCAGCTTCCTCGACAACATCAACCCCGACTCCCTGGTGGTGCTCCAGGGCTGTCGCGCCGAGCCGTCGCTGGCTCAGGCCCGGCCGGAAGACCGCTTCCAGTTCGAGCGCGAGGGCTACTTCTGCGTCGATCCCAAGGATTCGGCGCCCGGCAAGCCGGTGTTCAACCGCACCGTGACCCTGCGCGATTCCTGGGGGCAATGATGGCGCTGCACCTCTACAACACCCTGACCAAGACCAAGGAAGCCTTTACGCCGCTGGTGCCGGGGCAGGTGCGGATGTATGTCTGCGGCATGACTGTCTACGACTATTGCCACCTGGGCCATGGTCGCAGCATGGTGGCCTTCGACGTCATTACCCGCTGGTTGCGTCATAGCGGCTACGACCTGACCTACGTGCGCAACATCACCGACATCGACGACAAGATCATCAACCGCGCCAACGCCAACGGTGAGCCCTTCACCGACCTGGTGGTGCGGATGATCGAGGCGATGCACGAGGATGAGGCGCGGCTGAATATCCGCAAGCCCGATCAGGAGCCGCGCGCCACCGAGCATATCGACGGCATGCACGCCATGATCCAGACCCTGATCGACAAGGGCTACGCCTATGCCGCGGGCAATGGCGACGTCTACTACCGGGTCAATCGCTTCGCCGGCTACGGCAAGCTGTCGCGGCGGCGCATCGAGGACCTGCGCATCGGTGCCCGCATCGAGCCGGGCGAAGCCAAGGAAGATCCGCTGGACTTCGTGCTGTGGAAGGCCGCCAAGCCGGGCGAGCCGAGCTGGCCGTCGCCCTGGGGCGCCGGGCGGCCGGGCTGGCATATCGAGTGCTCGGTGATGTCCACCTGCTGCCTGGGCGAGACCTTCGACATCCACGGCGGCGGCAACGACCTGGAATTCCCGCACCACGAGAACGAGATCGCCCAGAGCGAGGCGGCCACCGGAAAGACCTACGCCAACGCCTGGCTGCATTGCGGGATGATCACCATCAATGGCGAGAAGATGTCCAAGTCCCTGGGCAACTTCTTCACCCTGCGCGAGGTGCTGGAAAAGTACCACCCCGAGGTAGTGCGCTACCTGCTGATCGCCAGTCACTACCGCAGTCCGATCAACTACTCGGAAGACAACCTGCGCGAGGCCAAGGGTGCTCTGGAGCGCTTCTACCACTCGCTCAAGGGCCTGCCCCAGGCGCCGGCGCAGGGCGGCGAAAGCTATGCCGAGCGCTTCGCCAAGTGCATGGACGACGACTTCAACACCGCCGGCGCCTGCGGTGTGCTGTTCGAGTTGGCCCGCGAGATCAACCGCCTGCGCGAGAGCGATCCTGCCACGGCGGGTGGCCTGGCCGGGCGGTTGCGCGAACTGGGTGAGGTGCTGGGCGTGCTGCAGCTGGAGCCGGAGGCCTTCCTGCGCGCCGACGCGGCGGGGCGGGTGGATGCGGCCGAGGTCGAGGCGCTGATCCAGGCGCGCCTGAACGCGCGCGCGGAAAAGAACTGGGCGGAATCCGACCGCATCCGCGACCAGCTCACCGCCCTGGGCGTGGTGCTGGAAGACGGCAAGGGCGGCACCACCTGGCGCCTGGCGGAATAGGTCTGCGATCAGCTGGATGACGGTTCTGCGTCTTCCAGCTGATCTGGCCTGGTCCACCGTCCCATCCCCGGAAAACGCTGTGCGGTTTTCCGGACTACGGAGTGCGTCGTAGGATGGACAACGGCGAAGCCTTGTCCATCGCTCCAAACCTCAGGGCTTTTTGCGCGGCTTGCCGAAACCGGGCGACTTGCGTACCGACTTGACCTTCGGCTTGCCGTCTTCCACCCAGCGACCCAGGGGCTTGTCCGACACCGGCGCGTCCACCTTGGGCTTCTTCGGCTTCTTGGGTTTCTTCACGACCAGGCCGTTGGGTCGGGTTTCCGGGACCCGGTGATCGGGGATGAAGTCCGGTTCGTCGCGGCGCTGCAGGACCTGGCCGATCAGCGTCTCGATCGCGGCCAACTGCTCCACTTCATCCGCGCAGACCAGGGACACCGCCTGGCCCTGGTTGCCGGCACGCCCGGTCCGGCCGATGCGGTGGACATAGTCCTCGGCGACGATGGGCAGGTCCAGGTTGACCACCAGCGGCAGGTCCTGGATGTCCAGGCCACGGGCAGCCACGTCGGTGGCCACCAGGATGTCCGCCTCGCCGGCCTTGAAGCGGGCGAGGGCGCGCAGCCGCGCGGGCTGGGGCTTGTCGCCATGGATGGATTCCGCGGCGAGACCTTCGGCCTGCAGCGCCTCCACCAGTTGCTCCACACCCTTGCGGGTCTTGGCGAACACCAGCACCTGGCCATGGCGACCGCTGCGATGGAGGTGCAGGAAGAGTTCGGTCTTGCGCTTCTTGTCGACCGGCACCACCCACTGCTTGACCGTGACGGCAGCGGTGTTGCGCGGACTCACGTCGATCGTCTGGGGATCGCGCAGCACGGGCGCGGCCAGCTGGCGCACGGCGTCGGAGAAGGTCGCCGAGAACAGCAGGGTCTGGCGCTTGCGCGGCAGCATGACGAACAACTCGCCCAGCTGCCGCGAAAAGCCCAGGTCGAGCATGCGATCGGCTTCGTCCAGCACCAGCAGCTGCACCTGGTCGAAGCGTACGGCGTTCTGGCTGAACAGGTCGAGCAGGCGCCCGGGGGTCGCCACCAGCACGTCCACGCCCTTGCGCAGCTTCATCATCTGCGGATTGATGCTGACGCCGCCATAGGCCACCGCGGTGCGCAAGGGCAGGTGCTGGGCGTAGTCGCGCAGACTGGCATGGACCTGTTCGGCCAGCTCGCGGGTGGGGGTGAGGATCAGCGCACGGATATGGTTGGGCGCCACCGCCGGGCCTTCCTGCACCAGTCGCTGCAGGAGCGGCAGGCCGAAGGCGCCGGTCTTGCCGGTGCCGGTCTGGGCGGCGGCCAGCAGGTCGCGACCGGCCAGCACCGCCGGGATGGCCTGGCGCTGGATGGGGGTAGGGGAGCTGTGCTCCAGGGCGCTGAGCGCCTGCAGCAGCGGATCTATGAGGCCGAGGTCGGCAAAGGTCATGACGGGCCCGCAAGGCGACGAAAAGGGAGCGAATTCTAGGCCGACTGTGACGCGTGCTCAAACTTTGTAGCCAAGCGGCGGCTGCAGGCGGAATCCCGGCACGGCATAGTGGTCAGTTCCGTGGCTACAGGAGACCCCATGAGCGCTACCCCTACCTTGCCCCCGTTCCTGGCCGGCCCGCTGCTGCGGCGCACCGAGGCCTCCCGGTTGCTGCTCTGGCTGGTGACCACCACGGCCGAGGTGCCTGTCCCACGGCTATGGCAGGGCGCGGTCGAGCTCGGGGCGCAGGCCGAGGTGCGGTGCCTGCGCCTGGGCGAGCACGCCTATCTGCAACTGATCGATGTCCGGCCCGCCGTCGTGTTGCCGGTCGACGCCTTCATCCAGTACGACGTCCGGCTGGCCGGCGGCGGGATCCGCGACTGGGCGCCACACCTGCTCTCCGCCGAGGGCGAGCTGCCACGCTTCGTGCTGCGCGCGCGTTTCGATCACCTGCTCCATGGCTCCTGCCGCAAGCCTCATCATGCCTCGGCCGATGGCCTGATCGCGGTGGATCGCCTGCTGCAGGCCTGCACGGCCCCCGCGGAGCGGCCCGCGGCCCTGCTGCTCACCGGCGATCAGATCTATGCCGACGATGTCGCGGGGCCGATGCTGCTGGCGGTGCAGGCACTGATCCGCCGCCTCGGCCTCCATGGCGAGGGTCTCGAAGGCGCGGTGGTGGCGGACAGCGACGCGCTGATGGGCCATCCGGCCAACCTCTATCACCGCGAAGACCTGCTGCCGGCCTTCAAGGCCAACCGGGCGCTACGCGAGAAATTCTTCGGCGGAGTGGAAAAGCCGATCTTCACCTCCACCAATGCGCACAATCACCTGGTGACGCTGAGCGAGGTGCTGGCGCTCTATCTGCTCTGCTGGTCGCCGACGCCCTGGACCCTGATCGAGGTCATGCCGCCGGCGCTGGACGCCAGGGACCAGGAGCGTTACGCCGCCGAATCGCGCTGCATCGACGGCTTCGTCGCGACCCTGCCCCAGGCGGCACGAGCCCTGGCCTGGGTGCCGACGCTGATGATCTTCGACGACCACGACGTCACCGACGACTGGAATCTGTCCGCCCGCTGGGAGGAGACCGCCTACGGCCACCCTTTTTCCCGGCGCATCCTCGGCAATGCGCTGCTGGCCTATCTGCTCTGCCAGGCCTGGGGCAACGCTCCGGAAGCGGTAGCCGAACCCCTCGCGGTCACCGCCCGCCTGCTGGACACGGCGGGCGACGATGGCATGCTGGATTGCCCGGTGCAGAACAGCTGCATCGACGACCTGCTGCGCTTCCAGGGTTGGCATTATGTGCTCAAGACCGATCCGCCGCTGATCGTGCTGGACACCCGCACCCGCCGCTGGCGCAGCGAAAGACGCCTGGAGCATCCGTCGGGCCTGATGGACTGGGAAGCCCTCTGCGAATTGCAGCAGGATCTGCTGGACCATCCCTCGGCGGTGATCGTCTCGGCCGCGCCCATGTTCGGCGTCAAGCTGATCGAGGCGGTGCAGCGTATCTTCACCTGGTTCGGCCAGCCGCTGATGGTGGATGCCGAGAACTGGATGGCCCATCCCGGTGCGGCCAAGACCATGCTCAACATCTTTCGCCACCGGCGCACCCCGGGCAACTACGTGGTGCTCTCCGGCGACGTGCACTATTCCTTCGTCTACGACATCCGCATCCGTGACCGACGGGGCGAGCCGCGGCTCTGGCAGATCACCAGCAGCGGCATCAAGAACGAATTTCCGCCGCGCCTGCTGGCGACCCTGGACCGGCTCAATCGCTGGCTCTATGCGCCCTGGTCGCCGCTCAACGGCTTCACCAAGCGTCGCCGCTGGGAGCTGCAGCCACGCCTGCCCGATCGCCGCGAGGCCGGCGAGCGGCTGTGGAACGGCGCCGGTATCGGCCAAGTGCTGCTGGACGAGGAAGGGCGGCCGGCGGTGATCCGCCAGCACAATGCCGATGGCTCGCCGGCCACCGAGTTCGTCGAACGCCCGGCCTGAGGTCAGCGCGGCCGCTTGCTAGGTTCTCGAGGGGGACAGGCGCCTGATCAGCCAGGTCGAGATCCAGTACACCGGCTCCAGCACCAGAAAACCCAACAGGATACCGCCCAGCCGCGCCATGCCTGCCACCGGGTCGATATGGTCATGGTGGTCAGGCACCATCACCACCAGAAACGCCAGCGCGAACTGCATGCCGAGATAGCCGATACCGAGCGGGCCGTTCTCGAGGTGTCTGCCGATCAGCACGCCGAGCGCGACGCCCGCCAGCGTCAGCCAGAGACTTTCCTGGCTGACCAGCAGCAGGATGGCCGCCAGGCCGCCGCCGAGCAGGCAACCGAGCATTCGATGCAGCAGCCTTCTGGAGACTGCCTTGCCGGCGCTGCTCAGGCCGTCGAAGGGAACGACCATGACCGCCAGGATGGTGATGGCGGCCTGGCTGATGTCCACCGCGATCTTCCCCGTCGCGCCCAGCGCCAGCAGGGCCAGGGCCAGACCCCCCTGCAGCGCATGGCGCAATGCCAAGGGTTGCCAGACACCCAGGGTTCGCGGCGCTGAGGCTACCGTGGTCGGTACCCTGGGCCATAGGCGGGCACGGACGCCGTAGGTGGAAAGCGCGCTCACCAGTACGCAGGCCGAGGTGCCGAGCGCCACTTCCAACAGACGGGACAGGGCGTATTGCTCCAGCTGAGCGGGTGCCTGGAGGCTTGCCAGGACCACCATGGCGTAGGTGAGGCCGCCCAGCAACCAGGCGTAGCCATAGCGGCCCACCAGGGTCAGATAGAGGGTGATGCTGCCCACGGTGCCCAGCAGTCCAGCCTGCTCGTAGGGGTTCAGCTGCAGGTGGCGCAGGACGAGCAGGGCACCTGCGGCGCCGATACAGGTACCCAGCACTCGCAGGCAGCCGCGTGCGCAGCTGTCGCGGACATCTGACCTCATCACGATATAGCCGCTGAAAGCCGCCCAGCCGACATGCTGAACCCCGGCCAAATGGCCGAGCAGGATCGCCAGCAAGACCGAGGTCAGGGTTTCCAGTTCGTCGACCAGGCGGCGACGGTCGCGGCCGAACTGGCGGAGATCTCCCGCCAGATCGCGCAACAACTGCCTGAATTCCGACAACGCCTGGGAAGGTGGCATGGATCCATGATGATCGCCGTGGTCGCTGCCTATGCTACCGCGCCCGGTCGCCGTCTGGCATCACCGAGGCCGGCCGCGAGCGGTAGAGCGGCATCGCGCCGGGACTGCTCAGGCCGACCTGTCACCAGCGGCCAGCCAGCGCAGCACGCCCTGGCCCGCCGCCCGGCCGCTGGCAAAGCAGGCCGTGAGCAGATAGCCGCCTGTGGGTGCTTCCCAGTCGAGCATCTCGCCGGCACAGAAGACGCCAGGCAATTGCCGCAGCATCAGGCCCTCATCCAATGCTTCCAGGTGCACCCCGCCCGCGCTGCTGATGGCTTCTGCCAGGGGGCGCGGTCTGACCACGGTGAGGGGCAGGGCCTTGCAGGCCTGGGCCAGCCGAGCCATGTCCTGGAACGTTTCCGCCGGGGCCAGCTCGCGAAGCAGGGCGGCGCGGGCGCCGTCGATCCCGGCGTGACGCCGCAGGTGATTGGCGAGGGACTGGCTGCCGCGTGGCTTGGCGAGTGCCCGGCCGAGTTCGGCGAGGTCGCGCTGGGGGGCCAGATCCAGGGTCAGGGTGGCCTGGCCGGCGCCTTCGATGGCCGAGCGGATCTCGGCAGACAGCGCATAGACCAGACTGCCTTCGATGCCGGTCTCGGTAAGGACGAATTCGCCCTGGCGTGGCGGTTGGCCGGGCAGAGCCAGGGCGGCGGGCTTGACTGGCGCGCCGGCATGGCGGGTCTTGAGGAAGTCACTCCAGCCAGCCACCTCGAAGCCACAGTTGGCCGGTTCCAGCGGTCGCAGTGTGATGCCACGTTCGGCCAGCGGGGCCTGCCAGGCACCGTCCGAGCCCAGGCGCGGCCAACTGCCGCCGCCGAGTGCCAGCACACAGGCCTGGGGCCGCAAGAGGCGCTCGCCTTCCGGGGTCGCCAGGCGCAGCCGACCCTCGGCGTCCCAGCCCAGCCAGCGGCTGCGGGTGTGGATGCGTACGCCCTGATCGCGCAGGCGATGCAGCCAGGCGCGCAGCAGCGGCGCGGCCTTCATGTCGGCGGGAAACACTCGCCCCGAGGTGCCGACGAAGGTCTCGATGCCGAGGTCATGGATCCAGGCACGTAGGGCATCACTGTCGAAGCTATCGAGCCAGAGACCGACGCCGCGCTCGCGTTCGCGATAGCGCCGGCGAAAGGCGGCCTGTTCCTCGGCATGGGTGATATTCATGCCGCCCACACCGGCCAGCAGGAACTTGCGGCCCACGGAGGGCATGGCGTCGAAGAGGTCTACGGGGATGCCGGCAGCGGCCAAGGTCTCGGCCGCCATCAACCCGGCGGGGCCACCCCCGATGACAGCGACGGCAGGGGTGGCGGGGGAGAGAGACATGGCGGCATCCAGGAGCTACGGAAAGCCGCCATTGTACGCGAGGTGCTGGGCTCTTAGACCACGCCAGCCTGACCCAGGGGCGCCGCCAGGGGTTCTTCCAGTCGCTCCGGAATCAGGGGCTCCGTGCGTCCCGGCGTCAGGATCACCTTGCGGCAGTCCTCCTGCTTCTTGTCGAAGATCTTGTAGCCCTCGACCGCCTGCTCCAGGGACATCCGGTGGGTGATGATGGCCTCCGGCGCCAGGTCGCCGCGCTCGATGTGTTCCAGCAGTTCCGGCAGATAGCGCTGTACGTGGGTCTGGCCCATCTTGAAGGTCAGGCCCTTGTCGAAGGCGTCGCCGAACAGGAAGCCATGGATGAAGCCGGCATAGACGCCCGGGACACTCACGGTGCCACCACGCCGTACCGCGGCGATGCACTGACGCAGGGCCTTGCCACTGCTGCCTTCCAGTTTGAGGTTGGCAAGAATGGTCTCGGTGGTGCTGCCCTTGGCCTCGAAGCCTACCGCATCGACCACACCGTCGACGCCGCGCTTGCCGGGTGTCTGCTCGATGATGGTCGCGGCCGGGTCATCGTCTTCGTCGAAGTTGATCGGGATGACGCCATAGGTCTGCTGGGCATAGGCCAGGCGATAGGGGTGGTGATCGACCATGAAGATGCGCTCGGCACCCAGCATCCGCGCGCAGGCCGCGGACAGCAGGCCGACCGGCCCGGCGCCGTAGATGGCGATGCTGGAGCCCTGACCGATGCCGGTGTTGAGCACCGCCTGCCAGGCGGTGGGCAGGATGTCGGAAAGGAACAGCACCTTCTCGTCGGCCAGGGTACCGGGCACCTTGAAGGGCCCAGTGTTGGCCTTGGGTACGCGCACGTACTCGGCCTGGCCGCCCGGTACGCCACCGTAGAGATGGCTGAAGCCGAACAGGGCCGCGCCCGGTGGGATCTGCTTCTTGTTGAGAATGGCGCCGCGGCCGGTATTGGTGGTTTCGCAGGCGGCGTAGAGATCCTGGTTGCAGAAGAAGCAGCTGCCGCAGGCGATGACGAAGGGAATCACCACCCGGTCGCCTTTCTGCACGGCGGTCACTGCCGGACCGGTTTCCTCGACGATACCCATGAATTCGTGGCCGAAGATATCACCGTGCTCAACTGTGGGAATCTTGCCGCGATAGAGGTGCAGGTCCGAGCCGCAGATGGCTGTGGCGGTCACCCGCAGGACGATGTCGTCGGCATCCTGGATGGTCGGATCAGGAACGGTATCGACGCGGACATCGTGGGCACCGTGGTAGGTCAAGGCTCGCATGGCGGTCTCCGTAGGGCGGTAAGCACCTAGGATTGAGGCCACCGCCAGCCGAGCGGTTCCGCGGCCTCGGACCGGTGGTATGGCACCTTGATAGTGACCGATCGCGGCTTTTCGCCGCCAGTGCCCAGTCTAGAGCCGGGCAGGCGCAGCGGCGTCAGCGGTTGCGGATATAGACGGCCTTGCCCGCGCTGCGATCGGCAGGGTCGCGTTCCTGGACCTCGAAACGATCGCCATGGGCCTTGACCAGACCGCTGAACTTGCGATGCCCATAGAGGCGGGCATCGAAATCCGGACGCACCTTGCCCAGGTTGGTGCCGACCAGGCCCAGATTGGCCCAGCCGCCTTCGTCGGAGGCGTCTTCCACCGCCTGTTCAATGAGCTTGAGGATGGTGCTCAGCTTGGGCTTGCCGCGATTGGTGGTGGCCGGCTTGTCGGTGGTACTGCTGGCTTCCCGCGGCTCTTCGCGCGGCTTGGATCTGAGGATCTCGGTGTAGATGAATCTGTCGCAGGCCGAGACGAAGGGGTCCGGGGTCTTTTCTTCGCCGAAGCCATAGACCGTCAGCCCTTCCTCGCGCAGCCGCGCCGCCAGGCGGGTGAAGTCGCTGTCGCTGGAAACCAGACAGAAACCGTCGAAGCGGCGGGTGTAGAGCAGATCCATGGCGTCGATGATCAGGGCGCTGTCGGTGGCGTTCTTGCCCTTCGTATAACCGAATTGCTGCACCGGCTGGATGGAGTGGTCGAGCAGCACCTTTTTCCAGCTGTTGAGTTGCGGCTGGGTCCAGTCGCCATAGATGCGCTTGACGCTGGCCACACCGAAGCGGGCGATCTCGGCCATGAGACCGTCGACGATGGCAGCTGGTGCGTTGTCGGCATCGATCAGTACAGCCAGGCGCGCCTGGCTGGATTCAGAGGTCTTGACTGTCTTGCTCATGAAAACTCCTGTTCAGGTCAGGCCCAGTTCCTGCCAGACCTGGGTCGCGGTGTGATGGAGAATGCCGTGCCGGCGGGCCAGGGCCTGGCGATCGGCGGAATAGCCGCCACCGATGACTCCCACGACCGGTATATCCGCCGCCAGGCAGCGCCGCAAGACGAAACCGTCCCGGGCGGCGAGACCGGCATCGGTGAGATCCAGATAGCCCAGGGCGTCATCGCGGTGGACGTCGACGCCGGCGTCGTAGAGCACCACGTCGGGTTGATGAAGGGGCAGCAGGTAGCCCAGGGCCTCGTCGAGAACCTGAAGATAGCCGGCGTCGTCCAGGCCGCGGGGCAGGGGGATATCCCAGTCGCTTTGCGCCTTGCGCGCCGGATAGTTGGTGGCGCAGTGCAGCGAGACGGTGACGGCGTCCGGCACCTCGGCGAGGATGCGTGCGGTGCCATCGCCCTGGTGGACGTCGCAGTCCAGGATCAGCACCCGCCCGGCGCGCCCACTTTCCAGCAGCGACAGCGCCAGGATCGCCAGGTCGTTGAAGATGCAGAAGCCGGCTGGATAGTCGTGGTGCGCATGATGGGTACCCCCGGCGAGGTGACAGGCCAGGCCATGGCGCAGCGCCAGCTCCAGGGTGAGCAGGGAGCCGCCCACGGCGCGGAGGGTACGGCGCACCAGGACTTCGCTCCAGGGCAGGCCCAGCTGGCGCTGCAGCGGCGGCGCCAGCTCGCCGGCCTGGAAGGCGCGGATGTAGGCGGGCGCATGGGCCAGCGCCAGCACCTTGTCCGGACAGAGCTCGGGCCGCTGCCAGTTGTCCGTGCCGAGAATGCCGCTGGCGCTCAGGTGCTCGTGCAGCAGGCGGAATTTCTCCATCGGAAAGCGATGGCCCGCGGGGAAGGGCGGACTGTAGTCCTCGTGGTAGACCAGCGGCAGGCGCGTGCTCAAAACACCAGGAGCTCCAGGATGAACCAGAGGATGCCGGTGCAGAAACCCAGTGCCAGAAGGAACAGCAGGCCATCGCGGGCGATCAGCGACAGGGCGAAGGAGGTCAATGCCAGTCCCGCCGTGGTGTTGGCGAAGGGCACCAGATCCAGTACCGGCATGGTCGCGGCGATCAGGATGCAGAGCAGGGCAGTGACGAAGTGCGCCGGGCGCGAGGTGAGCACCCGCAGTCGCGACTTGACCACCTTGTCCACCCAGCGCGCCGGCCGCTGCAGCAGCCGCAGCGACTTGCGCAGCTTGCCGCGCGAAACCGAGCGCTGCAGCACCCAGCGCGGCAGCCAGAAATGATCCCGGCCAAGCAGCAGCTGGCCACTCACCAGCATCACGAAGACGGCAATGGCGGTGGCGATACCGGGAATGCCGGTCAGCGGCGAGATCGCCAGTACCCCCGGCAGGAGAATCATGGGGCCGAAGGAGCGGCTGCCAATGGCATCGATCAGGTGCTGCACCGAGACCTGGTTCGGGCTGTTACCCACCCGCTCCAGGCAGGCCAGAAAGCTCTGGAGGTCTACCGGGCCATCCTGCCCGGCATCGCAGCTGGCGGGCTCGTGCTCCAGGGCCTCGTCCTTCATGGCTGGCCGCTGTCCAGCATGCGACGGATCCAGCGGGTCAGGTCCTGGCGGCCATAGGGCTTGTTGAGAATCGGAAAGCGTTCGCTGTTGCCTTCCTCGAGTTCCAGCGCGTTGTTGGCGTAACCCGTGGTCAGCAGGATGCGCAACTCGGGCTGCCGCCGCTGGGCCTCCTTGGCCAGCATCACGCCATTCATGCCGCCCGGCATGATGAGATCGCTGAACAACAGATCGACGGCGGGCTCGCGAGCGAGGATGTCCAGCGCCTGCTGGCCATTGTGGGCGACCAGCACCTGGTAGCCGGTTTCCTCCAGGATGGCCTGGGCCAGCGCCGCCACGTCCGGTCGGTCATCCACCACCAGGATGGTCTCGGAGCCACCGCCGTCTTCGTGCGGGGTCGGCAGGGGTGCCGGATGCTCACGCGCCTCCTCTTCGGAAACTGGGAAGTAGAGACGCACCGAGGTGCCTATGCCGACTTCGGAATAGAGCCTGACCAGGCCGCCCGACTGCTTGAGAAAGCCATAGACCATGGACAGGCCCAGGCCGCTGCCCTGGCCTTCGTCGCGGGTGGTGAAGAAGGGGTCCAGGGCGCGCCCGAGCACGTCGGTGGACATGCCGCTGCCGGTGTCGGTCAGGGCGATGCAGACATAATGCCCCTGGGCCAGACCGCCGTGGGCCAGGTCCTGGCCATTGACCTCGACGTTGAGGGTCTCCAGGGTCAGGGTGCCGGCGCCTCGCTCCTGCATGGCCAGGCGGGCGTTGTCGACGATATTGAGCAGCGCCGTTTCCAGCTGGATCGGATCGAGGCGGCAATTCCACAGCGCCGGTGCTGGTCGGAAGATGAAGCGGAAGGGCTCACCCAGCGCCTGGGTCAGGCGCCCCTGGCGGGCATTGATGAGCTTGTTCAGGTCCACCGCGCGCCCGGTCAGGCGTTGCTTGCGAGCAAAGGCCAGCAGCTGCTGGGTCAGGGTCGCCGCTCGATTCACTGCGTCGCGGGTGTTGTCGACATGGCGCTTGGCCTTGTCCTTGTCCAGTTCCGGACGGTCCAGGTTGATCCTCAGGATATCCAGGTAGCCGACCATCACCTGCAGCAGGTTGTTGAAGTCATGGGCGATGCCACCGGTGAGTTGGCCCAGGGCTTCCATCTTCTGCGCCTGGCGCAGGGCGTCCTCGGCATCGCGCCGACGGGAGACATCCAGCTGCGAGGCGAAGTAGTAGCGCAGGTGCCCCTCGTGATCGAACACCGGCGAAATGAATAGCGCGTTCCAGAAGGTCGAGCCGTCCTTGCGGTAGTTGAGCAGCTCAATGTCGCAATCGCGTTGCTCGCGTACGGCATTGCGGATTTCGGCGATGTGCTCCGGACGGGTGTCAGGCCCTTGCAGGAAGCGGCAATTGCGCCCCATCACCTCGTCCAGGGCATAGCCGGTGGTACGCAGGAAGGACTCGTTGGCGAAGATGATCGGATTATCCGGCTGATGCGGATCCGTCACGATCATCGGCATCCGGGTCTTCTTCACGGCGGCGAAGAAGATGTCGTCGTGTCCGAGGCCCTTGCCCAGCTCCGCGATCTGCGCTGCGGAAGGGTGGGGAGACGAAGCGTTGGCGGTTTCGGTCATGGAAAGGAAGCCTGCGAGCGGACAGCGATACCTTCATTGTGACCGCTTATGCGGCCACAAGCTCCACCAGTTATCGTCATACGATGAGCAATGTGTCTGGAAGCACGGCGAACGCACAGGATTTGACCGGTTTTGCGTATGATGATCGCTCTCTGTCAAGGAACCCTCCCCATGAGCAAGGTGCTGGACAACCTGGTCGATCTGCTGACCCTCGAATCCCTGGCCCCCGATCTGTATCGCGGCGGCAGCCAGGATCTCGGCTTTCCCCAGCTCTTTGGTGGACAGGTGCTGGGTCAGGCGCTGTCGGCGGCCAGCCAGACCGTGCCGGTGGAGCGCCGCGTGCACTCGCTGCATGGTTATTTCCTGCGCGCTGGTTCGGCGGTGGAGTCGGTGACCTACCAGGTGGATCGCATCCGCGATGGCGGCAGCTTTTCCACCCGCCGGGTCACCGCCTTCCAGGGCGAGCAGCCGATCTTCTTCTGCAGCGCCTCCTTCCATGTCGAGGAGCCTGGCTTCGAACACCAGACGACCATGCCGGAGGTGCCCGCACCCGAGACCCTGCAGTCGGAGATCGCCCATGCCCAGCGCTATGCCGAGCTGATCCCCGCGCCGCTGCGCGACAAGCTGCTGGGGCCACGGCCGATCGAGATGCGCCCGGTGGTCTTTACCGATCCCTTCAAGCCGGAGCCGACCGAGCCGGTCCGCCACGTCTGGTTCCGCGCCACGGGCGATTTGCCGGACCAGCCGGCGCTGCACCGCTACCTGCTGGCCTATGCCTCGGACTTCAACCTGCTGCCAAGTTCGCTGCTGCCTCATGGCACCAGTTTCTGGGATCGCTCGCTGCAGATCGCCAGCCTCGACCATGCGGTCTGGTTCCACCGCGATTTCCGTCTGGACGACTGGCTGCTCTACGCCATCGACAGTCCCTGGGCCGGTGGCGCGCGTGGCCTGTGCCGCGGCAGCATCTACAACCGCGC
This sequence comes from Pseudomonas sp. LA5, assembly GCF_028640825.1. Taxonomy (NCBI): domain Bacteria; kingdom Pseudomonadati; phylum Pseudomonadota; class Gammaproteobacteria; order Pseudomonadales; family Pseudomonadaceae; genus Pseudomonas; species Pseudomonas sp. LA5. The sequence continues at coordinate 557,349 of NZ_JAQYZY010000037.1, read as the reverse complement.
GGGCCAGCTGGTGGCCTCGGTAGCCCAGGAAGGACTGATTCGCAAACGCGGCTAAGACCAGGCCCCCTGGCTGGCTATTTCGGTAGCACCCTTATAGGCTCTTGCCTGCGAAGCACCGGGCGCCTGTCCAGGCGTCCCAGACACATCATTAGTTTGAGGCATCGTTCTTGAATCGACTCGAGCGCGTCGTAACCGGTATCCAGGGGCTGGATGAGATCTTGAAGGGAGGCCTGGTCGCAGGCGCGTCCTATGTCATCCAGGGCCGTCCGGGCTCCGGCAAATCGATCATGGCCAATCAGATCGCCTTCAACCATGTGCGCGGCGGTGGCCGGGTGCTGTTTGCGACCATGCTGTCGGAAACCCACGAGCGGATGTTCCAGTTCTTTTCCACGCTGGATTTCTTCGACCGCTCCTGCATCGGGGATCAGGTCCAGTACCTGAGTGCCTTCGACACCATGGAAGGCGAGGGGCTGGATGAGGTCGTGCGCCTGCTGCGGCGCGAGATCAGCCGGCAGAAGGCCAGTCTGCTGGTGGTGGATGGCCTGCTCAATGCGCGCTCGCGTGCGGAAACGCCCATCGACACCAAGAAGTTCATCGCCGAGTTGCAGGGGCATGCGGCCTTTGCCGGTTGCACGGTGATCTTTCTCACCAGCGCGCGTCTCGAAGATGGCAGCCCGGAACACACCATGGTCGATGGCGTGCTGGACCTGCACGAGGAAGAGATCGGCAGTCGCACCATCCGCCGCCTGGCGCTGCGCAAGACCCGCGGTAGCGGCGCGTTGCCGGGCTTCCACGAATTCACCATCTCCGATGCCGGCATCACCGTGTTTCCACGGTTGGAAACTCTCTATCGCGATCCCTCGGTGGGCGCGACCTATCGCCTTGGGCACCAGCGGGTAACCAGCGGCGTGGCTTCGCTGGATGCGATGATCGAGAACGGGCTACCGGAAAGCTCGACCACCTTGCTCATGGGGCCTTCGGGTGCCGGCAAGACGTCCATTTCGCTGAATTTCCTGGCCGCCTGCACGCCCGAGGCCCCCGGTCTGATGTTCAGCTTCTATGAACCGCCGGAGCGGCTGCAACTCAAGGCCGACGCCCTGGGGCTCGATCTGGCCGGGCGTATCGATCAGGGCGCACTGCACATGCACTGGCAGCCCACGACCGAGTTGCGCCTTGATGAAGTGGGTCTGAAGCTGCTCGCGCTGGTCCAGCAGCACGGCATCAGACGGCTGGTGATCGACAGCCTGGGCGCCATTGCCCGCTTCGCCCTGCCACAGGGGCGGCTCATCGAATACTTCAGCGCATTACTGAACGAGCTGCGTACCCAGGGCGTCACAGTTCTAGCTACCTGGGAATTACGGGACATGTTTGGCGCGGACATAGCAGCGCCGGCTCCCGAACTTTCCAGCATGGTGGACAATCTGATTTTGCTGCGATTCGTCGAGGCCGAGGCGGAGATCAAAAGAGTTCTGTCCATCCTCAAGGTGCGGGATAGCCTTTATGACCCCTCGCTACGCGAGATGGTGATAGACAACTCGGGAATCGAACTGAAAAAGGCGTTCAAAGACATGGTGAAGGTGCTTTCCGGTTCAGCCATGCCCTCAATACAACCATGATCGCGTCGGCTGGGAGAGTCTCCACATGACGACGATACTGGTAGTCGATGACGAATTTCTGATAGCGGACATCCTGGCCTTCGCTCTTGAAGACGAAGGCTACATGGTGGTCAAGGCGAGCAACGGCCGCCGAGCGCTTGATGTCTTCGATCGAGAACTACCGTCGCTGGTCATCACCGACTTCATGATGCCGGTGATGAATGGCCGTGAACTGGCGGAAGCGTTACGTGAACGCCAGGGCCTGCAACACCTGCCCATCATCCTCATGAGCGGGGCCCAGGCACACCTGGCCCAGGAGAGTTCGGAGCTGTTCGATGCCGTGTTCCAGAAGCCGTTCAACATCGGCGAAATCGTGGACGCGGTACACAAGCACCTGGTAACGCTGGAACGTTAATGGGCTCCACAGCAAAAAGGCCTGTCTAGACAGGCCTTTTTGCTGTGGAGCTGGCGCAGTGGCCAGTCCCGGCGTCTCCGATCAGGAGCGCGAAAGCAGTACGCCCAGCACGAAACCGACACCGCCGGCGATGGCCAGGGCAGTGAAGGGCTTGTCGGCGGTCACATTGCGCGCGCAGTCGATGGCCTGGCCATATTGCTCCTGCAGCTTGCCTTCCAGTTGACGGGCCTTGCCCTCGGCTTGCCAGTCGGCATTGCCGGTCGCTGCGCCGAAACTGTCCTGGACCTTGCCGGTAGCGTCCTTGGCATTGCCTATGATCTGATCGGTATTCATAAATGCACCTCGTGTGGAGAAACGGGGGAGGTCATGCCAAACGGCATGCTTCCTTTATTGATCCGCGCCAGACGCATTTCGTTCAGGTCAATTTGCTGTTCGCGACATCTTTCGCGGTTCCCTGTCGAGAGGATTCATGATCTCCAGCCGTCTTTCCGTCCTTTGCCTGCTGTTGCTACTGGCTGGCTGCAGTACCCAGCAGCCGCCGGTCGAGCCCCCGACCAGTGCCGATGACCTCTTCACCCGTCCGGTCATCGCCGAAAGCATTCTGCGCGAAGGTTCACGCCTGCAGCTGGCACTTGCCCTGGCAGAAGGCGGTTCCGCCTTGGTTTCTCTGGATTGCGCGGCCGACCAGGCCGAGCTGCTCTACCTTGATGGTGCTCAGCGGGTCTATCCCGGACGGGTGAATGCCTATGCCGTGCCCCTGCCGCTGAGCGCTGCCAAGGTCGCGACGCTCAGGCAGCGTCCCGATGTGGCGGCGCTCTGCGCCCAGCCGGTTAACACCGACTGGCGCGCCCTCGCTAGTGGCCCTGGCGGTGACACCCTGGTGATCGACCGTAACAGCCTGGTGGATGCCAACGGAATACGCCGCTTCTGGGGCGGTCAGCAACTGGCCGTCGCGGTGCAGACGCCGCGCTATGGCGCTCCGGTGCGTCAGTGGCGTGAATCCCTGGCCGCCGATTGCACGGCGCGTCGTTACCTGCTGCTGGCGCGCTACGGCCTGGACGACCGCGGGCGGGTGACCGACAGCCAGCTGGGCGCCCAGGGCCAGGAGGCCTTCACGGCGGCGCCGGTCGAGCGGCGTACGCTGCTGGAAGCCGCCTGTGATCGTCGGGACGCCTTGCTGGCCACGCCACGCCTGGATGGGGTCAAGGCTGCCGCCACCGCACCGGCCGCACCACCGCCCCTCGGCGAATTGCCCGCGCCGCAGGCTCAGCCCCTGCAGGCGTTGAAGGCGCAGGCGTTACCCGCGCCGCGTCTGGCCGTCCAGCGCTTCGTGGAGGAGGGCGAAAGTCGCTACGAAGGCCAGACCCATGCCTATCGCGAAGAGGTGCAGGTAAGCCCTGGCCCGCAGCCCGGACTGCTGCGCTTCAGTGCCCAGGGCAAGGCTGCCCGGGTCGATTCGCTCAACTGGCGCGGGCTGATCGATCTGGTACGTCGTACCCGTATCGACAATGGCAATCTGCCGGTGGAAGAGGTGGCCAGCCTGGACCAGCTGAGCTTCAGCGGCGACTGGCGCGCCCTTGCCGTGGGTAGCCAGGTCGGCTATCAGGCGCGGCAATCCCTGACCGGCAATCTCAAAGGCACCGAGCAGCGCGAAATCAGGCTGTCCTGCAAGGTGGTGAGCGAAGGCGAGGCACGCAAGGTACTGGCCAGCCTCGGCGGGCGGGCCAAGACCCTGGAGTGCCAGCATGGCGAGACGGGGAGCGGGCCGCGGAGTCGCTGGACCTATCTGGAAGACTACGGCTTCTTTCAGCTGACCAGTGTCGGCGCCGGCCGTGCCATGGGGCTGGAAAAGCACCTGAAGGAGCTGCGATAGCCGAACCAGAGCCCTTGGCCGAAAGACGGACGCTCAGGAAAGGTCTGGAAGTTCCCAGGCGATATTTTCCTTATAGGTAAAGATCACTCTCTCAAAGCGCTCTTTTTGGCGAATTAGTACCTGGAGTACGCTGTGTCTATCGAAACAGCACAACCAAGAGGTATTCGCTATGAAAGTCCTGGGTGTCCAAGCCATCGTCGCCGTCCTGTTCCTGGGCCTGCTGTCGGGTACGGCGTCCGCTGCCAGCCGCGACGTATCGAACAAATCGATCCGTGCCAATGCGCAAACGCAGTTCCAGTCGGAGCATCCGAACCGGGTCTCCGCGCTCTACCAGAACAACGCTAATTAGTCTGGCGGCTGTCTCGGCGCCCCGGCGACCCACTCATCGCCGGGGCGTCGTGCTGTCTGGCCTGCCGCCAAGGCAGGTCTCGGCCACTTCCCCGCGTGATTCGCTTCACCTGCCGCCCCTCCGAGAAAAGCCGCGGTTCAGCACCTTCCTGACGGCCGTCGTCTCTTGCTCTGCAGCGGTCGGCGGCGCAGGCTGGGCGTCCGTCAGCAGAACGAGACAGAGTGATGAAGATCGGCGAATTGGCCAGACGCACCGATTGCGCGGTCGAGACCATCCGCTACTACGAGCGGGAGGGGCTGCTGAGCCCGGCAGCGCGTAGCAGCAGCAACTATCGCAGCTATGACGACACTCAGGTCGAGCGTCTGGTATTCGTCCGCCATTGCCGTTCGCTGGACATGACGCTGGAGGAGATTCGGGCCTTGCTGGCCCTGCGCGACACCAGCGAACCCGGCTGTGCCCAGGTGGATGCCCTGATCGGCGCCCATCTGCATCATGTCGAGGTGCGCATCCGCGAATTGAATCAGCTGCGCGAGCAACTGGTGACCCTGAGGCGTCACTGCCAGGGAGAGGGCGAGGGTGACCGTTGCGGCATCCTGCGCGAACTCGGTCAACCGGCGGCGCCGTCAGCGACTACGGCCAGTTGCAGTGCGGCCGGACACGCCCATGTGCCCGGCACCCACCGTCTGCACGACTAGCCAGGACTCAGAGCGTCTCTGCCCAGAGGTCGTACTCGTCGGCGTCGGTGACCCGGACCCAGACCTTGTCGCCCGGCTTGAGGGGATTGGCGCTGTCGACATAGACGTTGCCATCGATTTCCGGGGCATCGGCGTAGGAGCGGCCGATGGCGCCTTGCTCGTCCACCTCATCGATCAGGACCTCGATCTCGCGGCCGATCTTGAGCTGCAGGCGCGCCGCGGAAATGGCCTGCTGGTGCGCCATGAAGCGCTCCCAGCGCGCCTGCTTGACCTCGTCCGCCACCGGCTCCAGGCCTAGTTCGTTGGCGGGTGCGCCTTCGACCGGCGAATACTGGAAGCAGCCGACGCGATCCAGCTGGGCTTCGGTGAGCCAGTCCAGCAGGTACTGGAAGTCTTCCTCGGTCTCGCCGGGGAAGCCGACGATGAAGGTGGAGCGGATGGTCAGCTCCGGGCAGATCTCGCGCCAGCGCTTGATGCGCGCCAGGGTCTTGTCCTCGAACGCCGGGCGCTTCATCGACTTGAGCACCTTGGGGCTGGCGTGCTGGAAGGGGATGTCCAGGTAGGGCAGCAGCTTGCCGGCGGCCATCAGCGGAATGACGTCGTCGACATTGGGGTAGGGGTAGACATAGTGCAGGCGCACCCAGACGCCCATGCCCGACAGCGCCTCGCACAGTTCCAGCATGCGCGTCTTGACCGGCTGGCCGTTCCAGAAGTCCAGCCGGTACTTGAGGTCGACACCGTAGGCGCTGGTGTCCTGGGAGATCACCAGCAGCTCCTTGACGCCTGCCTTGACCAGGCGCTCGGCCTCGGACAGCACGTCACCCACCGGGCGGCTGACCAGCTTGCCGCGCATGGAGGGGATGATGCAGAAGCTGCAGCTGTGGTTGCAGCCTTCGGAAATCTTCAGATAGGCATAGTGGCGCGGGGTCAGCTTGATGCCCTGGGGCGGCACCAGGTCGATCAGCGGATTGTGCTCCAGCTGCGGCGGCACCACCTCGTGCACGGCGTTGACCACCTGCTCGTACTGCTGCGGCCCGGTCACCGCCAGCACGCTGGGATGCACGCCGCGGATGTTGCCCTCGTCCACGCCCATGCACCCGGTGACGATCACCTTGCCGTTCTCGGCGATGGCCTCGCCGATGGCGTCCAGGGATTCGGCCTTGGCGCTGTCGATGAAGCCGCAGGTGTTGACCACCACCACGTCGGCGTCTTCATAGGTCGGCACGATCTCGTAGCCTTCCATGCGCAGCTGGGTGAGGATGCGTTCGGAATCGACGGTGGCCTTGGGACAGCCGAGGCTGACGAAACCGACCTTGGGGGCGGACGTTTGGATGGACATGGGCTAACCTCGGCGGGCGCTCAGGAGGCGCCTTGATCAAAAAACGCGCGATTCTAGCCATCTCTGCCGCCGCTTGGAAGGGGCAGGCGGGTCCTGGCGACCGCGCAGAGCTTTTTGCCGACCAAGGAGTCTATGGTGCTGGAAGCGCTGCGCCGAGAGGGTGCGCGCACCACGCTACCGGCCTTTTCAACTTGATCCTGACGCCGCTTCGGCGCAGGATGCGCCGATTTTAGACTCTAGGAGCCCTGCATGAGCCGTCCGGAACACGAGCACGGTGGTAAAGCCCCTTCGGCCTTGGGAATGATCGTGCTCGCCACCGGCGTGGTATACGGCGACATCGGCACCAGTCCTCTCTATACCCTCAAGGAAGTCTTTTCGCCGCACTACGGCCTGCCGCTGAATCACGACAGCGTGCTCGGCATCCTGTCGCTGATCTTCTGGTCGCTCATCTGGGTCGTCACCCTCAAGTACATCACCTTCGTCATGCGCGCCGACAACCAGGGCGAGGGCGGCATCATGGCCCTCACGGCCCTGGCTCGCCGCGCCGCCCAGGGCTCGCCACGCCTGGCCACCACCCTGGTCCTGCTGGGGCTGTTCGGCGCCGCGCTCTTCTACGGCGACAGCATGATCACCCCGGCGGTCTCGGTGCTGTCGGCGGTGGAGGGCCTGGAGCTGGCCTTCGATGGCCTGGACGCCTGGGTCGTACCCATTGCCCTGGTGATCCTGGTCGGCATCTTCGCCATCCAGAAGCGCGGTACCGCCACCATCGGCAAGTTCTTCGGGCCGGTGATGGTGCTCTGGTTCACCACCCTGGGCGCCCTGGGTGTCTATGGCATCGTCCAGCAACCCGAGGTGCTCAAGGCCTTCAATCCCTACTGGGCGGTGCAATTCTTCGTCGACAACCCGGTGAAGGGCTTCATCGTGCTGGGTGCGGCGGTGCTGGCGCTGACCGGCGCCGAAGCGCTCTATGCCGACATGGGCCACTTCGGGCGCAAGCCCATCGCCCGGGCCTGGCTGCTGCTGGTGCTGCCAGGGCTGGTGCTGAACTACTTCGGCCAGGGCGCGCTGCTGCTCGCCGATCCCGCGGCGGTGCGCAATCCCTTCTATCTGCTGGCGCCTGAGTGGCTGCTGCTGCCGATGATCGGCCTGGCGACCCTGGCTACCGTCATCGCCTCCCAGGCGGTGATCACCGGCGCCTTTTCCATGACCCGCCAGGCCATCCAGCTGGGCTACATCCCGCGCATGCAGGTCCAGCACACCTCCAGCCAGGAGCAGGGGCAGATCTACATCCCGCTGATGAACTGGGCGTTGATGCTGGGGGTGATTTTCCTGATCCTGACCTTCCAGTCCTCGGCCAACCTGGCCGAAGCCTACGGCGTGGCCGTGACGGGGACCATGCTGATCACCAGCTGCCTGGTGTCGGCGGTGATCCTGCTGCTGTGGAAATGGCCGCGCTGGATCATGGTGCCGCTGCTGATCGGCTTCCTGCTGGTGGACGTGCTGTATTTCTCCGCCAATGCGCCGAAGATCCTCTCCGGCGGGTCCTTCCCGGTTATCGCCGGTGTCATCATTTTCATCCTGCTGACCACCTGGAAGCGGGGCCGGCAACTGGTGGTGGAACGCCTGGACGATGGTGCTCTGCCGCTGCCGATCTTTATCAGCAGCATTCGCGCCCAGCCACCGTTCCGCGCCAAGGGCACCGCGGTGTTCCTCACCGCCCGCACCGATGTGGTCCCACACGCCATGCTGCACAACCTGCTGCACAACCAGGTGCTGCACGAGCAGGTGGTGCTGCTCACGGTGCGCTACGAGGACCGTCCGCGGGTATCGCGCGGCGAGCGCATCGAGGTCGAGGACTTCGGTGACGGCTTCTATCGGGTGGTGTTGCACTATGGCTTCATGGACGAGCCGGACATCCCCCTGGCGCTCAGCCACTGCCCCTATCCAGGGCTGGATTTCACGCCGATGCGTACCACCTACTTCCTCAGTCGGGAGACGGTGATCGCTTCCAAGCGGCTGGGCATGGCGCCCTGGCGGGAGAATCTCTTCGTCTTCCTGATGAAGAACGCCAACGGCAACCTGAGATTCTTCAAACTGCCGGTGAACCGGGTGATCGAACTGGGTACCCAGGTCGAGATCTAGTCCGGCGCAGCAAGAAAAAAGGCCCCAGCAGGGGCCTTTTCTTTGCCTAGTTGAACACCGGCGGCGGCAGGGCGTCGGGATCGGTGATGAAGGGCATCTGCCAGCTGTCGAGGGTCTGCCCACTGCCTTCCAGCTCGCTGCGCACCGTGCCTATGTAGCCGGCCAGGCGCAGGGGATCGCTGTAGTCGCCCTCGCTGAGCCGTTCTTCGGTGTAGAGCGTCTTGCCTTGGGCATCGACCACGCCCAGGGCCAGGTCGTGGCCATCCGTGCCGGAAGACACCACGCAGCCAAGGGGCTGAAAGGCATCCACCAGGATCTTGCTGGCGGCATCGGCGGAAAGCGGTGTGCTCATGTCGGGAGTCTCCGTGGCTGTTGCAGCCATAGACCGCGGGAGACCGGCCCCTTGTTCCGGCCGTTCGTCCGGGCCCCAAGCCAGTCCAAAGTCTGCTGCGCGTCGGCTAAGCGGCGTTGAAGATGGCCTCGGAATGCTCATTTACCAATCGTAAACTCCGCTTCCTCAGCCATCTTCGCCTTGCTTAGCTCTAGCTCGCTAGCCTTTGAACAGGCTTAAAGCCCGGTCTATCTGGTGGCTATTGCGGCGTACGGGCCTCGATGGCCTTGACCATGAAGTCGGCCAGCTTGTCGTAGTTCTCGTCGAAATGGTGACCGCCCGGGCGACCCAGCTTCTCACCCGGCTGACCCGCCTGGGTGCAGCCGCTGTCGTCCTTCTCTTCCTCGCCATAGACGCAGAACAGCTTGGCGGCGGGAATCTTGCTGGTTTCCGGCAGGGTATCGGCTTCGTCACCCGGCTTGCCCAGCCAGCCTTCCACGGCGATCTCGAAGTTGCTCTTGCGGCTGAAGGCCAGCAGCAGCAGCGAGCTCACCTGGTCCTGATCCGCCTTGGGCAGGCGGTTGTAGACCGCTGGCAGGATGTCGGCGCCGAAGGAGTAGCCAGCCAGGACGAAGTGCTTGGCGTTCCACTTCTCGCGGTATTCCTGCATCAGGTTGGCGAGGTCGGCGGCGACCTGCTCGGGACTCTTGTGCTGCCAGAAGTAGCGTAGGGAGTCCACGCCAACGACCGGATAACCGGCCTCGTTCATGGCCTGGGCCGAGAGCCGGTCGATATCGCGCCAGCCGCCGTCACCGGAGTAGAAAATGGTCACGACGTCGGGATGGCCGGGCTTGACGTCCGGATCGGCCGGCATCTCGATGGTCGGGATGTCGTTGTGCTGGCCCAGCAGGCGATTCTTTAGCTGGGTGCGCAGCACCACCGGCAGGGCAGTGCCATAGTCGGCGATGGTCAGGTCGGCATTGCTCTGCTGACGCACGAAGATGGCCGAATCGTCGGTCGGATGATCATTCCAGGCGATGTGCCATTGGCCAGCGGCCGCCTTGGCCGGCAGGGCGTCGGGGCAATCCAGGGTTTCCAGATTGAAGCCCACGCTCAGGGCCGCCGCCTTCGGGTTGTCCTGGGTCGTCAGCCAGCGCCAGGCGCGGGCAGCGCCCGCGCCGATGCCGCCGACGAAGGTCGGGGCGCCACTCAGCTGCTTGGCCGCCTGGGTGAAGTCGTCGTTCTGCGCCTGGCAGCTGTTGGCGACCCTGACCTCGTACTGGACGATCTCGGCGCCGGTGTTGGTCGCCAGGCCCAGCAGGTCGGCATCCGCCAGTTGCAGGTCCGAAGGCGTGGCCAGGACCACGCGGGCATGCGGCTCGCCCTTGGGTGCGGCCATGGTCAGCAGGCGGCCATCCGGCTGCTCCAGGACCTTAACCTGGGGCGCCGACGGCCAGCGATGGAGCCACCACCAGCCCAGACCTCCAGCGATCAGCAGGATGACGAGCAGTACTGCGAGTGCACGTTTCAGCATAGGAGTCTCAACGTTTGACCAGGCCGGTATAACCCCCGGCGATTAGGGCGGCGGTATCGGCGAAGGCGACCAGGGGATCCAGGCCGGCGGGCACCGCCATGTAGCGCGGTTCCCATTCCGGATCGAACTTGTCCTTGAAGCGACGCAGCCCCTGGAAGTTATAGAACTGTTCGCCACGTCTGAACACCATGGCCCCCAGGCGCTGGGTGATGGGGGCGCCACGGCGGGGGTGCAGACCGGCCAGCGGGACCATGCCCAGGGAGAAGCGGGCGAAGCCGGCAGCCTTGAAGTGCAGGATCAGCCCCAGCATGAGGAATTCCATGGTCTGCTTGGGCGCATCCGCGGTGACCCGCATCAGGTCGATGCTGGCCAGGTCGGGGCGTTCGGTTTCCAGCAGATTGGCGAAGGCCACCGCCTTGTCCTGGAAACGCACCACGGCGATACGAAAGTGCTTGAGGTAGGTCGGATCGAAACGACCCAGGGAAAAGCCCTTCTCGCGCACCTGCTTGCTCTCCAGCCAGACGTCGGAGATGGCCTTGAGCTCGTCCAGCGGCGCTTCGCCCGGGGCGTGGAATTCGATTGCCAGGCCGTCGCGCTGGCCGCGATTCCAGGTGTATCTCAGGTCCTTCTTGCCCTTGCTGTCGAGATCGAAGGCATGCAGGTCCACCCGGGCCTCTTCGCCAAGCTTGAGCGCCGTGAGACCGATGTCCATGTAGAACGGCAGGTTCTCCGCCCGTACCTGATAGAACACCGGCCGGGCATGGTGCAGGTCGCAGAGATCGCGAAATTTCCAGATCAGCTCGGCGCGAGGCTGGGAGCGGCCGATGGGATCGAAGAGGGCGATCAGACTGCGGCCCCGTCGTCCGTACATCAGGAAGGCATCGTCGCTGTCGTGGAAGAGCAGGGCCTTGTCACCGGTCATCACCAGGCCGCCATCCGGCTGACTGGATTTGCGCACGATGCCGAAGGCCCGCTCGAGCTCGGCGCTGGTGGGGGCTTCGATCGGCGGCGGCGCAGCGCGCAGCAGCCAGCCCAGGGCGATGATCAGCAGCAGGACCGAACTGCCCAGGGCGGCACGCAGGCCGCGTGGGGCATCGGCATCCAGCGCGAATTGCCACCAGAGGCGGGTGTCGTAGGGCACGTCCTGATAGGCGAACAGCAGCAGCCACACCGAGGCGGCGACCACGCAGATGCTGGCGGTCACGTACAGCGGCGAGAAGGGCTGTTCCATCAGCCGGCTGCGGCGATAGAAGGATTTGCGGAAGATGGCGAGCAGCGCGGCCGTGATCGCCAGAATGGAGGCTTCCTCCCAGTCGAAACCTTTCAACAGGGACAGCAGGCAGCCCAGCAACAGCAAGACCAAGGTCACCGCCCAAGCCGCGGAGAGGCGCCGGCGCAATCCCTGCGCCAGCAATAGACAGACGACGCCGATCAGGCTCGCGCCCAGGTGGGAGGCATCGATCAACCGCTGGGGCAGCAGGAAATCCATGCCCTCCAGGCGGGTGTCTATTTCAGGGGTGACCCCAGAAAAAAGCAGTACCACCCCAGAAAAAAAAACCAGGATGGCGAGGATGGGTGCCGCCAGGCCGGAGGCGACCCGTACGGCCGGACTGTTCGACAGCAGGCGGCGGCCTTCGCTGAACAGCAGCACCAGGCAGGCGATCACGAAGGGCAGCAGCACATAGAACAGGCGGTAGACCACCAGTGCCGCGGCCAACTGGGCGGCGCCCAGCTCGTTGGCGAAGGCGGCCAGCAGGACAGCCTCGAACACGCCGACACCGCCCGGAACGTGACTGAGCACCCCGGCGGCCAGCGCCAGCAGGTAGACCAGCAGGAAGGCACCGAAGGGCGGCGCTGTGGGCAGCAGCAGATAGAGCACCATCGAGGCGGCGGTCACGTCGAGGATGGTGATCACCAGCTGCAGCACGGACAGCCGCAGGGTCGGCAGGCGCAGGGCACGCTTGCCGATGCGGAAGTGCAGGGCGTGGGCGCAGGGCTGCTCGGGCACCCGCCAGCGGCGCAGGGCCAGGATGCCGACGGCATAGCCGAGCAGGATCAGGGCGGACACGGTGATGATCACCGCTTCCGGAACGCGCAGGGCCTGGGTGGACGCCGGCAGATTGGTCAGGGCGGCGATGGCGGCCAGGGGCGGCAGCGCGGTGCCCAGCGCCAGGCTGGAAAACACCGTCATCTGCGCCACTTCCAGAGCGCTGAGGCCCTGGCGGGCATAGAGGCGATAGCGCACCGACCCGCCGGACAGCATGGACAGGCCAACCGCATTACCGATGGCGAAGGCGGTAAGGCCGCCCATGGTCCAGGCGCGTGCCGGCAGCTTGACGTCGGCGAAGCGCATGGCCGACCACTCGTAGCCGAGCAGGATGGTGAAGCCGGCGGCTGCGGCGATCAGCGCGCCGATCAGGGAGGAGTGTGGAATATCGTGAAGGGCATCATGGAGAGCTTCGCCATCGATGCTGCTCAGCAGATGCCAGCAGACCACCAGGGCGGCGGCGAACAACACCAGCGTCAGACCCAGTTCGATGGGTTGCCGGTAGGCCGTCAGGCGCTCCAGGAGGCGCCAGGGCAGCGCCTGAGGGGGCGAAACAGGGTGGTCCGCAGGGGATGCCGGCTTCGAGGAGACCTCTTTGGCTGGATCAGGTGCAGTCATGCAAACTCCTCTAGACAGGAACGCGCGTCAGATTACTGGTCGCGCGCGGTTTGCCAAGCCTTGTACAGATAAAAAAAGCTCTATACCAACCTTTGTAGCTCTTGTAGCCACAGAGTTCGCACCGCCTGGATCTGAACCGGGTCAAATTCAGGGCAAAAAAAAACCACTCAAGAGAGTGGTTTTTTCGAATTTGGTTGCGGGAGCTGGATTTGAACCAACGACCTTCGGGTTATGAGCCCGACGAGCTACCAGACTGCTCCATCCCGCGTCCGATGTGGCTCAGTATAGGGCCATGAAAAAATTCGTCAAGGAAAAATTTAATATTCATCAAAGGCTTATTTACCAAGCAGGGACGGGCCTACTTGTCGCCATCGCTTTTCTGCATCTGCACCGACGCCTTTTCGCCGCTGGAGCGGTTCTGCTGATCCGATTGGTCGCGATCGAAGCAGCCACCCAGCATGAGGCTGAGGAGCAGGGCAGAGGACACGAGTAGAGGGCGCTTCATGGGGGTTCTCCTAGAGGTACGTCCTCAGTCGACCCATCTAGCCGGCAAAGGGTCCGGAAACCCGATGAGGGCCCCTGCGCGATCAAGTGAGAAGGTGATAGCAAAACGCCGCTAAGGGCCAGGGCAGGTGGTGGCCATGTGCTATCCTCGATGGGTGTTATGGAGAACCTCATGCACCCTACCCAGGATTCGAGTCGTCTGGATCAGCGCATCATGCGCGTGATGGATCACGATATAGCGACACTGGTCGCCCAGTTGTGCAATCTTTCCCTGGCGCTTACCGGCAGCAGTGCCAAAGGTGCGTCGGAGATGGCACTTCAGGTCGTGGAGAAAGTCGAATTGCTCGTCGACGACATGCAGACGCTCCGCGCTGCGGCGCAGGAATTGCTGGATACCACGTCCCGCCATGTTCGCTCCGGCCATATAGAAGATCGGACCGTCATCGCCGGCGACGAGGGTGCACCTTTCGACGATGGGCAGCGCGACCGAACCGTTTGACCAGGAAAGTCCAAGGGGCCGCCATGAATCTGCTGCTGGAAACCTTGCTCCAACATCTCCAGGGCCTGGGTCGCATCGAGTTCTTCGAGCGCAGCGAGCATTTCGCGCGGTTGATGATCACCACGCCCGACGGCGTGATCGCCGAGCGCCACCTCTATTACGATCAGCTGCACCATGCCCATGACCTCAAGGCGGTGGTCGATGAGCTGCGCGAAGAGGTCGTCCATCGACAACGCCTGCTGCAAGACGTCGGTTAACGGGCGATTCGTCGTCCGCCATGGACAAATCCGGGCGGTCTTGGCTTACTGTACGGATAATCAGCCGCCAAGCCCGGCCCGGCATCTCTCTCCATGGCTCCGGACAGTCCTCCCGCCCAGCTCCCACCCAAGCGCCAGCGCAAGATCATCCATGTCGACTGTGACTGCTTCTATGCGTCCATCGAGATGCGCGACGATCCGCGCCTGGGCGGCAAGCCGCTGGCGGTAGGCGGGACCCCTGATCGTCGTGGGGTCGTCGCCACCTGCAACTACGAGGCCCGGGCCTTCGGCGTGCGCTCCGCCATGTCGTCCCACCAGGCGCAGAAGCTCTGTCCCGACCTGGTGTTCGTCAAGCCGCGCTTCGAGGTCTACAAGGAGGTATCACGGCAGATCCACGGCATCTTCCAGGACTACACCGAGCTGATCGAGCCGCTGTCACTCGACGAAGCCTATCTGGATGTCACCCAGTGCGAGCTGTTCAACGGCAGCGCCACCCTGATCGCCCGTGATATCCGCAGGCGGGTGTGGCAGGAGTTGAACATCACGGTGTCCGCCGGGGTGGCGCCCAACAAATTTCTCGCCAAGATCGCCAGCGACTGGAAGAAGCCCAACGGGTTGTTCGTCATCGCCCCGCACGAGGTGGACGACTTCGTCGCCGCCTTGCCGGTGGCCAAGCTGCATGGCGTGGGCAAGGTCACCGCCGACAAGCTCAAGCGCCGCGGCATCGTCCTCTGCAGCGACCTGCAGACCTGGTCGCGCTTCGATCTGCTGCGCGAGTTCGGCAGCTTCGGCGAGCGCCTCTGGTCGCTGGCCCATGGCATCGACGAGCGCCAGGTCAAGGTGGACAGCCAGCGGCAATCGGCCAGCGTGGAGCGCACCTATGACCGCGATCTGCCCGATGCCGCCGCCTGTGCGCAGGAGTTGCCCGAGTTGCTGGCCAAGCTCGAAGAGCGGCTGACGCGCCTGGCCGATCGTTATCGCCCGGAGCGACCCTTCATCAAGGTCAAGTTCCACGACTTCACCCAGACCACCCTGGAACAGCAGGGCGCCGGTCGTGATCTCGACAGCTATCGGCGCCTGCTGGAGCAGGCCTACCGGCGGGGCAATCGGCCGGTACGGCTGCTCGGGGTGGGCGTGCGCCTGACGGATCTGCGCGAGGCGGCGCTGCAGCTGAGGCTGTTCGAGGACTAGTCCGCTAGAGCGGGCTCTTGGCCTGGGCGGACAGATTGACGATGGCCGCGTCCAGTTCTTCCAGCGCCGGACTGGAGGTCGGCGCGCCCTGCTTGAGCAGGGTTTCGCTGTGCTGGCAGGCGGCGCGGAGCTGGGGCACGCCGCAATAGCGGGTGGCGCCATGCAGGCGGTGGACGCGCTCGATGAGGGCGATGCGGTCACCGTCTTCGCGGGCCTGGCGAATGGCCTGACGGTCCGCCGCCAGGGAGGCGAGCAGCATGCTCAGGAGATCCTTGGCCAGATCCGGCTTGTTGGCCGCCAGGCGCAGGCCTTCGTCCGCATCCATCACCGCCAGCGTGGAAATGTCCTGGCCACCACTGTTGAGGCTGGTGACCTCGGGCGCCGAGCTGTGCAGCAGGCGCAGGCCGGTCCACTTGAGGATGACCTGGGCCAGCTGCCGATCGCTGATGGGCTTGGTGAGGTAGTCGTCCATGCCGCTCTGCAGCAGGGCGCGCTTCTCGTTGGCCATGGCGTGGGCGGTAAGGGCGACGATGGGCACCGGGGTGCCGCCTTCGCTGGCTTCCCAGTCGCGGATCGCCTCGGTGGCCTGGCGGCCGTCCATGCCGGGCATCTGCACGTCCATGAACACCAGATCGAAGCGCTCCTGCTGGACGGCTTCCACCGCCGCGTAGCCGCTCTCCACCGCGGTGACCTGGGCGCCGAGATCGGTCAGCAGGGTTTCCACCAGCAGCAGGTTGGCCGGGTTGTCGTCCACGCAGAGCAGCCGCGGCGGGCGGTCGGTGATGCCCAGGCCGCCGCTCTCGTTGCGTTGCGGGCGCTGGTTGAGCAGCTCGGCCACCGCCTGCTCGAGCTTGCGGCTGCAGGCCGGCTTGGCGTGCAGCTGGCAATGGACATCGGGCAGGGAGGCGTGGAACACCGCCTGGTCGGTGGTGGGGCAATAGACCAGGGTATTGCAGTCCTGGCGACCCAGTTCCCAGATGCGCTCGGTGAGCAGATCCGGCGGAATGCTGCGGGCACTGACACCGAGCACCGCCAGGCTGACCGGCAGCTTGCCGGAGGCCGGGTGGGCGACCGCTTCGCTGAGCTGCTCCAGGGTCTCGAACGGCTCCACGCTCAGACCGCATTCTTCCAGCTGGTGCTGCAGTGCCTGGCGGGTGAGGGGGTGGGGCTCCACCAGGCCGACGCGGCGACCGGCCAGGGCGATGCGCTTGTGGCTCTCGACGCTGCCGTGGGCCTTGGGCAGGTTGAGGGTGATCCAGAATTCCGAGCCCTCGCCGGGAATGCTCTCCAGGCCGATCTCGCCCCCCATCTGCTCGATCAGGCGCTTGGAGATGACTAGGCCGAGTCCGGTGCCGCCGGCCTGCCGGGTCAGGGAGTTGTCGGCCTGGGAGAAGGCCTGGAACAGCATCTGCCGGTCTTCGTCGGTGAGGCCGACCCCGGTGTCCTGGACGCTGATGCGCAGCTGGGCATGGTCGTCGGTCTCTTCCTCGACCATGGCGCGCACGGCGATGGTGCCGGAATGGGTGAACTTGATGGCATTGCTCACCAGGTTGGTGAGCACCTGGCGCAGACGCTGCGGATCGCCGACCAGGTGGGTCGGTGTGTCGCGGTAGACCAGGCAGACCAGCTCCAGGTGCTTTTCATGGGCCGAGGGCGCCAGGATGGTCAGGGTGTCCTGGATCATGTCACGCAGGTTGAACGGCAGATTCTCCAGCACCAGCTTGCCGGCCTCGATCTTCGAGAAGTCGAGGATCTCGTTGATGATGCCCAGGAGGCTCTCGGCGGAATTCTGGATGGTGCTCAGGTAATCCTGCTGGCGCGGGGTCAGCTCGCTTTTCTGCATCAGGTTGGTGAAGCCGATGATGCCGTTGAGCGGGGTGCGAATCTCGTGGCTCATGTTGGCCAGGAATTCCGACTTGATGCGGCTGGCTTCCAGCGCCGCCTTGCGCGCCAGGTCCAGCTCGATGTTCTGGATCTCGATGGTTTCCAGATTCTGGCGGACGTCCTCGGTGGCCTGGTCGATGTTGTTCTGCATCTCGAACTGGGCGTTCTCCATGGCTTCGGCCATGCGGTTGATGCCGGTCGCCAGTTCGTCGAATTCGGGGCTGCCGAGCTGGGTCGGCAGGCGCGTCTCCAGGCGACCCTCCTGCAACTGGCTGACGCCGTGGGCGATCACCTGCAGGGGCCGGTTGATGCGGCGGCCCATGCGCACCGCGATGAAGGCGGTGAAGGCCAGGCCGAGCAGGATCAGCAGAAGGCCAGCCACCAGGTTGCGATAGCCGCGCAGCAGGGTGGCGTGATGGGAGAGTTCGAGCTGAATCCAGCCCAGGGTCTGGGGCGTGGCCGGACTGCCGTCGCTGCGGGTCAGGCGCAGATCATGGGTCTGCACCGGCAGGTTGAAGTGGGTGATGTCCAGCCCGGATCTCATGCTGATGGTCTGGTAGTCGCGCCCGGTGAGCTCCACGGTCATTGAGGGGCCGGCGTGGGCGAGGAGGTTGCCGTCGGCATCCAGAAAACTGATCGCCCGGACATCGGCCTGGTCGAGGGCGCGCTGGGCGATACGGTTGAGCTGGTCGTTGTCGCCGGTGCGCATGGCCGGGGCGATGAGTGGGGCCATCTGCTGGGCCACCAGCTGGCCATGCTCGATGAGCTGGCTGCGCATGTCGGACAGCTGCACCCAGCTGAAGTAGACCCCCAGCAGGGCCGCCATGCAGCAGGTCGGGAGGACGCTCAACAGCAGGATGCGCCCCTTGAGTCCCAATTCGTCCAGCACTGCGCGTCCCCCGAGGAAATTTGGCGAGTCTAACCCCTTTACCAAATGTAAAGAGAGTCTTTGCGAAAGGGGTCGCACCCCCTGGCGCGCCGATTCGCGAAAATCCGCGAAGGCTGCCACGGTCCCTGGCCGGGGTGCACAACCATTGACCCCATCGGCGGTCTGGTAGGGACTGCCGGTCGTTCCGGTGCGGTCGTGTTCGAGGAGATCCTTTGAAGAAGAGTTGCAGTCTGATGCTGGCGGGCGCCCTGTTGCTGGGAACCGGCTGGATGGCGTCGAGCCAGGCCCAGGAGCCGAAGAAGACCACCCTGGTGGAGCGGGGGTCGATGTACTACAGCTTCGAGACGCACCTGCTCGACTCGGCGGACGGCAAGCGTCGCTATCGGGTCTATATCGGCATTCCCAAGCAGCCGGCGCCGATGATGGGGTATCCCGCGCTGTTCCTGCTCGACGGCGATGCCGCCCTTGCGCAACTCCAGGACGTCTGGTTGTCCCCCCATAAACTGAAGAGTGCGCCTGTGCTGGTGGCCATCGGTTACGCCGATGCCGCGGACGCCATGCAGGAACGCACCTACGACTACACCCCGGCGGTGGGCAATGGCCGCACGCGCGACGACGTGCGCAAGGACTGGCCGGCGGGAGGCTCGCGGGCCTTTCTCGACCTGATCGAGCAACGCATCAAGCCGCTGCTGACCCAGAGCGTGCCGGTGGACCCCAATCGCCAGACCCTCTGGGGCCATGGCTACGGCGGACTGTTCGTGCTCGACACCCTCTATCGGCAGCCGCAGGCCTTCCAGCGCTACGTGGCGAGCGATGTCGCCTATGGCTGGCAGCAGGGCTACATCCTCAAGCGGGCAGAGGAATTCCAGGGCGTGGGCGGCGCTCGGCCGGTACAGCTCTGGCTGTATTCCGGTACCGAGGACCTGACCCGCAAGGTCGCCCCCGATGCCGCCAAGCGACTGGCCGAGCGCCTGGGTGGACTGCCGGGGATGCAGGTGACCCCCCAGGTGCAGCCCAACCTGGGGCCGGAGGGCATTCTGTCGCTGAGCCTGCCCGCCGCCCTGGAGGTGGCCAGCGACGGCGCCGCCACCCGCCGGCCCTAGCCAAGCGCCGGATGGGTAGGGTCGGCGAGGCTTTGGGAGTATCATGGAAGGCTTTCACCCCTGGCGGAACGAGCTGATTCATGAGTCTGCACTATCCCACCATCGCCGATTGCATCGGTAACACGCCGCTGGTGCGCCTGCAGCGCCTGGCCGGCGACACCCGCAGTACCGTGCTGCTCAAGCTGGAAGGCAACAACCCGGCGGGTTCGGTCAAGGACCGCCCGGCGCTGTCGATGATCCGCCAGGCCGAGGCCCGTGGCGACATCCAGCCCGGCGATACCCTCATCGAGGCCACCTCCGGCAATACCGGGATCGCCCTGGCGATGGCCGCCGCCATCATGGGCTACCGCATGATCCTGATCATGCCCGACAACTCCAGCGCCGAGCGCAAGGCGGCCATGACCGCCTATGGCGCCGAGCTGATCCTGGTCAGTCGGGAAGACGGCATGGAAGGCGCGCGGGATCTGGCCACGCGCATGCAGGCCGAAGGCCGCGGCAAGGTGCTCGACCAATTCGGCAATGGCGACAATCCGGTGGCCCACTACCTGGGCACCGGGCCGGAGATCTGGCGCCAGACACATGGCAGCATCACCCATTTCGTCAGCTCCATGGGCACCACCGGGACCATCATGGGCACCTCGCGCTACCTCAAGGAGCAGAATCCCAAGGTGCAGATCGTCGGTCTGCAGCCGGAGGAGGGCGCGGCCATCCCCGGCATCCGCCGCTGGCCGGAGGCCTATCTGCCGAAGATCTACGAGGCCAGCCGCGTGGATCGCATCATCGACATGGGGCAGCAGGAGGCCGAAGACACCATGCGTCGCCTGGCGCGGGAAGAAGGCATCTTCTGCGGCGTGTCGTCCGGCGGTTCGGTGGCGGGCGCCCTGCGCATCGCCCGGGAAGTGGACAATGCGGTGATCGTCGCGATCATCTGTGACCGAGGCGATCGCTACCTGTCGACCGGCGTCTATGACGCGCGCTAAGCGAGGCGGCGGCGGGCTGCGCTTTCAACCAGCCGGTGGCGCCCAGGCGACCGGGGTACCGACCGGCAAGCGGCAGCTGCTGGGCATCGAGCGGCTGTCCCATGACGGGCGTGGCATCGCGCGCGAAGGCGGGCGGACCTGGTTCGTCGCCGGTGCCCTGCCGGGCGAGCGGGTCGAGGCGCGGGTGCTCGGCGCCCGCAGTCAGGTGGTCGAGGCCCGTACCCTTCGGGTGCTGGAGGCCAGTCCGTTGCGGCGTACACCGCCCTGCAGCGTGGCCGACCGCTGCGGCGGTTGCACCCTGCAGCACCTGCCCCATGCCGATCAGCTGACCCTCAAGCAGGAAGCCCTGGCCGAGCAATTCCGCCGTCTGGCCGGGGTGCAGCCGCTGGCCTGGGCCGCGCCCATGGTCGGTCCCGAATTCGGCTATCGCCGCCGCGCCCGCATCGCGGTGCGCTGGGACGAACGCCAGAGCCGCCTGGAAGTGGGCTTTCGCGCCGAGGCCAGCCAGGACATCGTCACCCCCGACGACTGCCTGGTACTGGTGCCGGAGCTGCAGCCATTGCTGCGCGCGCTGCCTGACCTGCTGAGCGGGCTGGAACAGCCCCAGGCGATCGGTCATGTGGAGCTCTTCCAGGGCACGGCAACGGCCATGATGGTGCGCCATACCCGGGCGCTGCTGCCGGGCGACCAGGCGCGCCTGCGCGACTTCTGCGCGGCGGCTGGCGTCCAGCTCTGGTGGCAGGGCAAGGGCGAGCCGCAGGCGGATCAGGCCGACGCCAGGCTGGGCTTCCGGCTGGCGTCCTGGGACCTGACCCTGGCCTATCAGCCGGGCGACTTCGTCCAGGTCAATGCCGCCATCAACGAGGCCATGGTCGCCCAGGCGCTGGACTGGCTGGCGCCGACGGCGGATGACCGGGTGCTCGATCTGTTCTCCGGGCTGGGCAACTTCGCCCTGCCGCTGGCGCGGCAGGCAGCGGCGGTTACCGGTATCGAAGGGGTCGCGGCGATGACATCCCGGGCAATACAAAATGCACGTGACAACGGCATCGGCAACGCGCACTTTCTACAGGTGGATCTGTCGAACCCGCTACCCGCCGATCTGGGCAGCCATTCGCTGGCCCTGCTGGATCCGCCGCGCGACGGTGCGCTGGAAGTGGTTCGGCAGCTCAGCGGCCTGGGTATCGGGCGGCTGGTCTACGTCTCCTGCAATCCGGCCACCCTGGCACGGGATGCCGGGGAGCTGGTCCGACAGGGCTATCGCATGACAAGAGCGGGCATTCTCGACATGTTCCCGCAGACCGCCCATGTGGAAGCCATGGTGCTGTTCGAAGCGGGCAGGATGCCCGGGTAACGACGGCTCGCCAACCGATGCGAGCCAATCCGGCGAGAAGGCTACGCCGTGAGGAAGGGGTAGATGGTACAGGTCAGAGCGCATCAGCCAGTCAACGTCGATGGCAGCATCAACCTCCACGCCTGGCTGGATCATATCCAGAGCGTGGATCCGAATCTCGATCGCGAGGCCTTGCTGGACGCCTGCGGCTTCGCCCGCACGGCGGAAGAGAATTCCGGCCAGGTCGAGCACACCTGGGCGGAGGGGACCTCCAGTTTCCATACCGGCCTGCAGATGGCGGAGATCCTGGCCGACCTCAAGCTGGATCAGGACAGCCTGATCGCCGCCATCGTCTACCGGGCGGTGCGCGAGGGCAAGGCGACCCTGGAGTCGGCGGCCGAGCATTTCGGGCCGGTGGTGGCCAAGCTGATCGAAGGCGTGCTGCGCATGGCGGCGATCAGCGAGAGTCTCAATCCGCGCAAGTCCATGGTGCTGGGCAGCCAGACCCAGGTCGACAACCTGCGCCGCATGCTGGTGGCCATGGTCGACGACGTGCGCGTGGCGCTGATCAAGCTGGCCGAGCGCACCTGCGCCATTCGCGCGGTCAAGAACGCCACCGAAGAGCGCCGCAACCGGGTGGCCCGCGAGGTCGCCGACATCTACGCGCCCCTGGCCCACCGGCTGGGCATCGGCCATATCAAGTGGGAGCTGGAGGACCTGTCCTTCCGCTACCTGGAGCCCCAGCAGTACAAGCAGATCGCGACCCTGCTGCATGAACGGCGGCTGGATCGCGAGCAATACATCGCCGACGTCATGCAGCAGCTGCGTGACGAACTCACCGCCACCGGCATCAAGTCCGACCTCAGCGGGCGCGCCAAGCACATCTATTCCATCTGGCGGAAGATGCAGCGCAAGGGCCTGGAGTTCAGCCAGATCTACGACGTGCGCGCCGTGCGGGTGCTGGTGCCCGAGGTGCGTGACTGCTATACCGCGCTGGGCATCGTACATACTTTGTGGCGGCATATTGCCCGCGAGTTCGACGACTATATCGCCAATCCCAAGGAGAACGGCTACCGTTCCCTGCATACTGCGGTGATCGGTCCGGAGGGCAAGGTGCTGGAGGTGCAGATCCGCACCCATGCCATGCACGAAGAGGCCGAACTGGGCGTCTGCGCCCACTGGCGCTACAAGGGAACCGACGTCAAGTCGGCCTCCAACCACTACGAAGAAAAGATCTCCTGGCTGCGCCAGGTGCTGGAATGGCACGAGGAGCTGGGCGACATCGGCGGCCTGGCCGATCAGCTGCGGGTCGACATCGAGCCGGACCGGGTCTACGTCTTCACCCCCGACGGCCACGCCATCGACCTGCCCAAGGGCGCGACGCCGCTGGACTTCGCCTATCGGGTGCACACCGAGATTGGCCACAACTGCCGCGGGGCCAAGATCAACGGCCGCATCGTGCCGCTGAACTACCAGCTGCAGACCGGCGAGCAGGTGGAGATCATCACCGGCAAGCAGGGCTCGCCCAGCCGCGACTGGCTCAACCCCAACCTCGGCTACGTCAACACCTCGCGGGCCCGGGCCAAGATCGTCCACTGGTTCAAGTTCCAGGCGCGCGACCAGAACGTGGCCGCTGGCAAGGCCATGGTCGAGCGCGAGCTGTCGCGCCTGGCACTGCCCCCGGTGGACTTCAACACCCTGGCCGAGAAGGTCAACTACAAGGGCTCCGAGGACATGCTCGCGGCCCTGGGCGCCGGCGATCTGCGCCTGGCCCAGGTGATGCACGCCGCCCAGCAGCTGGTGGAGCCGGACAAGGGCCTCGATACCCTCGATCACTTGCCGCGCAAGCCAACCAACAAGCCGGGCAAGCGTGGCGATGTGCAGATCCAGGGCGTGGGCAACCTGCTCACCCAGATCGCCGGCTGCTGCCAGCCGGTGCCGGGTGATGCCATCGTCGGCTACATCACCCTCGGCCGTGGCGTGACCATCCACCGGCAGGACTGCGCCAACGCACTGCAGCTGGCCAGTCGCGAGCCGGAGCGGACCATCCAGGTGAGCTGGGGCCCGGTGCCGGTGCAGACCTATCCGGTCGACATCGTGATCAAGGCCTTCGACCGCTCCGGTCTGCTGCGCGATGTCTCGCAGATCCTGCTCAACGAGCGGATCAACGTGTTGGCGGTGAATACCCGCTCCAATCGCGAGGAAAACACCGCCAACATGCTGCTGACCATCGAGATCCCCGGCCTGGACGCGCTCGGCCGCCTGCTCGGGCGCATCTCCCAGCTGCCCAACATCATCGAAGCCCGGCGCAATCGCGCTGCCTGAGAGATGTGACGACGACCCCACGAGGCGCCTCCTGGCGCCTCGTTCTTTTCCAGTAACAGGATTCATCCATGTACCAGCTCGACGATCTGCTGCACCTCATGGCCCGGTTGCGCGATCCGCAACACGGCTGCCCCTGGGATCTGCGCCAGGACTACGCCAGCATCGTGCCCCACACCCTGGAAGAGGCCTACGAGGTCGCCGACGCCATCGCCCGGCGGGATTTCCCGCAGGTGCGCGACGAGCTGGGCGATCTGCTGTTCCAGGTCGTCTACTACAGCCAGCTGGGTCGCGAGGATGGCCATTTCGACTTCGCCCAGGTGGTGGATGGCATCACCCGCAAGCTGGTGCGGCGCCATCCCCATGTCTTTCCCGACGGCGACCTGCATGGCCCGCTCGACCTGCCGCGACTGGACGAGGCGACCATCAAGCGCCGCTGGGAAGAAATCAAGGCCGAGGAGCGCGCGGAAAAGGCCGCGGCGCCGGAGCAGCTCTCGCTGCTGGATGACGTGCCGGCCGCGCTGCCGGCCCTGAGTCGCGCGGCCAAGCTGCAGAAGCGTGCGGCCAATGTCGGCTTCGACTGGGCCGACGCCATGCCGGTGGTGGCCAAGATCCAGGAGGAACTGGACGAGGTGCGCGAGGCCATGGCCAACGGCCAGGCTGCCCAGGTGGCGGAAGAGATCGGCGATCTGCTGTTCGTGATGGTCAATCTGGCGAGGCACCTGCAGGTTGACGCCGAGGACGCCCTGCGCCAGGCCAACGCCAAGTTCGAGCGGCGCTTTCGCTATATCGAGGAAGGCCTGAACGCTCAGGGCAGAACGCCCCAGGAGGCCAGCCTGGAAGAGATGGATGCACTCTGGGACGCCGCCAAGGTGGCCGAGAAGGGCGCCGTCGGGCATTCGTTGCGGCGGGGGTAGGTCGATTCCGCTGGCTGGATTGCTTGATCGCGGTCCTGGCGGTCCACCGATGTGGGCGCCCCTGCAAGCGCATCATTCCCCGTAGGAGCGGCCCATGGCCACGATAAAACGATTCGTAGTGTCGTCGCGTGAAAACCGCGCAGCGTTTTTCGCTGGGAGTGACTGCCGGGGGCGCCCTCACCCCAACCCTCTCCCGGAGGGAGAGGGGGCTGTCCGAGTGGGCGTTCATCTCCACCAGCCGCGGCAAGATCGCGATCAGCCTGCCCGTGGAAAACCGCATGGCGTTTTCCACGGGTAGGCCGACTCGAAGGGTGGATAAGGCTGCGCCGTTATCCAGGCTACACGGCAGATCGCGGCCATGGGCCGTTCCTACTGGCCCCGGCCGCATCGGCGGGCCGCCATGGCCGTGAGGACCGATTCCTACGGCATCCTTTCCCAACCCGGCGACAGATCCGGCTGGTCGGCCAGGTGCGCCGGGCACTTGCCCTTGAGGTGCCAGGCGAAGGCGATGATCTCGGCCAGGGTGCGATAGAGCGCCTCGGGGATCTCGGCGCCCAGTTCCAGGCGCGCCAGGATGCGCACCAGGTCGGCGTTCTCGTAGATAGGCACCTCGTGCTCCCGGGCCGTGGCCAGGATGAGTTCGGCCAGTTCGGCATCGCCCTTGGCGGAGAGGATGGGGGCGCTGCTGCCGTCATAGGACAGCGCGATGGCCTGGCGGGCGGCGGTTGTACTCATGCGGTGTCGTCGATCCAGCGTTGTTCGAGGGTGGTGCGCGGATGGCGTGCGGGACGGCCCTGGCGGCTGCTGAGGTCGCCGACCACGAAGCCGGCCGCCAGCAGGCGGTCGCGCAGATGGGGCAATTCGGTATCGATCAGCGTCGCGGTGGCGCCTTTTTCCGCCCAGAATTCGCTCGACAGCCGGCCGCTGGCCAATTGCGCCCGCACCTGCAGCGGGCCCAGCGGCGCCAGGTCGAAGGCCAGTTCCACCTTCCACAGGCTGTCGCGGGC
Source organism: Pseudomonas sp. LA5 (assembly GCF_028640825.1). NCBI lineage: Bacteria > Pseudomonadati > Pseudomonadota > Gammaproteobacteria > Pseudomonadales > Pseudomonadaceae > Pseudomonas > Pseudomonas sp. LA5. The sequence goes on along the minus strand of NZ_JAQYZY010000037.1, from coordinate 531,528 downwards.
TTCACCACGGTTATCCGGCGGCGGTCGTTCTTCCTGGAAGCGCACCTGCACCGCGCCGAGGCGCTCGCCATCGCGCCAGGGAATCTCGGTCTGCCAGGTGGACAGGTAGTAGCCATCGGGCAGGACCTGGGTCTGGGCCAGGCTGGCCAGCTGGTGGGTCTGCAGGCGGGCGATGACGCCCGTGGCCAGTTGCAGCAATTCGTCGAGTTCGGCGTTGGCGGCACTGAGGCCGCGACCATCGCGTTCGCCCAGGGGAAAGTCCAGGGCGGTGGGCTGGCGACTGGCGGTGGCGGCGTCCCCCAGCGCCCGGCGCAGGGCATCGGGCAGATTCTGCTGGGCGGTCTGGATCGCGACCTGGGGATTGCGCAGGGCCTCGCCCGGCACGCTGGCCAGCAGGCGATCCACCAGGCGCAGCAGGTTGGCCTTGAAGTCCTCCTGGAGATCGGGACCGCCGCGATCCAGCAATTGCTGCTCCAGTTGCAGGCCACTGCGCGCCAGGGCGCGGGCCCAGCCCTGGGGCGTGCCCAGGGCCTCGGTGGTTTCCAGATTGGCCAGCAGGGACTTGAGCGCCGCGCCCACCGACGGTGGCAGCTCAGCCTCGGGGACGTCCTCCAGCCATTGCAGCAGGGCATTCATCGACAGCTGGCGCTGCCCCTGGCCCTGCAGCTGGCGATCGATGTCGAGCTGGTCGAGGCGCTGCGCCATGGGCAGCACCGTGACCTCCTGGCTGTCCTTGATCACCACTGTCAGCAGACTGCCCACCGGTACCGGGCGGGGCGATTCCAGCTTGAGCTGGCGACCTTCGAGACTGGAACTCAGGGCCTTGGCGATCACCTCGTAGGTGGGCGTCGCGCCGGGTGGCTGTTGCAGCAGGCTGCTCAGCACCCGCAATTGCAGGGTCGTGCCCACCGGCAGCTGGCGCAGATCCAGCTGCTGCAGCGGCGGCGGTGGTGCGTCGCCCTCCAGGCTCTGCAGCAGCACCGCCAGCTGGGTGGAGCCGAGGGTGCTCACCAGCAACTGGCTGCCCACCGGCAGGTTGTTGGTCGGACTCTGGGTGGTGAGCAGGACGCTGCCACCCTCGGCCAGCTGCAGTTGCAGCAGGAACTGGAAGCTCTGGCCGGCCGGACGGGTAGCGAGTACCTCGGCGGTCGCGGTGCTGCCGGGCGGAATCAGGTCGTCGAGGGATTGCAGGGCCTGCAGGATCTGCGCCCCCGCGTCCGATGCCTGCGCCGCCGCGGCCCGGACGGGCAGGGCGGGCGTGACGCCGACGCTGGGTTGGATCGCGGAGATGGAAGTCATCGGGCAGGTCCGGTGGAATCGCCTGTGTATAATGGCGCGCCTTCAAGGGCGTGTGCCGGGTTAACGGCCAGCGCCCGACCGACTTTAGTGCCGTGAGATCCCCTGTCTTGAATCAGCCCCTGCTCGACGCCGTCGCGCTCCGTTGCGAACGGGGCGGTCGCCTGCTGTTCGACGACCTGAGTCTGAGCGTGGCGGCGGGCGAGTCGCTGCGGATCGGGGGCGTCAACGGCTGTGGCAAGACCAGCCTGCTGCGCATCCTGGCGGGACTGCTGCCGGCGGACGCGGGTAAGGTGCGCCGGCCCGCCGCGGCCGAACTGCTCTGGCTGGGCCATGCGCCCGGCATCGCCGAGGGGCTGACGGCGGTGGAAAATCTCCACAGTCTGGCCAATCTGTGGCGCCCGACCACGAGTGAGGCCTGCCGGGTCGCCCTGGCAACGGTAGGCCTGGCCGACTGGGCGGACGAGCCCTGTGGGCAGTTGTCGGCCGGCCAGCGTCGGCGCGTTGCCCTGGCCCGGCTCCAGTTGCCCGAACCGCCGCGGCTCTGGCTGCTGGACGAACCCTTCACCGCCCTCGACGCCAGCACCTGCACGCAGCTGGAAGCGCGCCTGCGCGCCCATTGCGCAGCAGGCGGCGCCCTGGTACTGACCAGTCACCGCGAACTGGAGGTCGTCCCCGAAGGGCATCGGCTGCTCTGGCTGGACGGTGGCCGATGAGCGGCGCCTGGTTGGCCTTCCTCAGGCGCGAAGGGCGCCTGGCCTGTCGCCGTCCGGCGCTGTGGCTCACGCCCCTGGCCTTCCATGCCCTGGTGGTGACCCTCTTTCCCCTGGCGCTGGGCCCCGATAGCCAGCAGCTGGCCGCCCTGGCACCAGGCCTCCTGTGGATAGCACTGCTGCTGGCCTTGCTGCTCGGCCAGGAAGCCCTGTTTCGCAGCGACTGGCAGGATGGCTCGCTGGAGCTCTGGCTGCTGGCACCCCAGCCCCTGCCGCTGCTGGTGCTGCTCAAGCTGCTGGTGCACTGGTGCTTCGCCGGCCTCGGCCTGGTGACCCTGACGCCGCTGCTGGCGCTGATGCTGGGGTTGCCCGCCGCGGCCCTGCCGGCGACCCTTGCGGCCCTGATCCTGGGCAGTCTGGCCCTGACCCTGATCGGTGCCATAGGCGCGGCCCTCACAGTGGGCCTGGCCCGTGGCGGGCTGCTGCTGGCGCTGCTCAACCTACCGCTGCAGATCCCGGTGCTGATCCTGGGCGCCAGCACCCTGGACGCGGCGCGTCTTGGCCTGCCGGTGACGGGACTGCTGCTCTGGCTGGGTTGCCTGACTCTGCTGGCCCTGACCCTGGCGCCCCTGGCGGTCGCCGCCGGCCTGCGCATCGGCGCGGCCCAATGACGAGGACGACATGAACTGGACCTGGCTGCACCGCCTGGGCTCTCCCGCCATCTTCTATCGTTTGGCCGGCCGCCTGCAGGGACCCTGCCTGGCGCTGGCCGGGGTGCTGCTGGCCGTGGGTCTGGTGTGGGGGTTGTTCCTGGCCCCGCCGGACTACCAGCAGGGCGACAGCTTTCGCATCATCTATGTGCATGTGCCGGCCGCCTTTCTGGCGCAGTCCTGCTATCTGCTGCTGGCGGTCGCCGGAGCCATCGGCCTGGTCTGGCGTCTCAAGCTGGCCGACGTGGCCCTGCGCGCGGCCGCGCCGATCGGCGCCTGGATGACGGTGATCGCCCTGGCCACGGGGTCGCTGTGGGGCATTCCCACCTGGGGCACCTGGTGGATCTGGGACGCCCGGCTCACCTCGATGCTGGTGCTGCTGTTTCTCTATCTGGGGGTGATCGCCCTGGGGCAGGCCATCGAGCATCGCGAGAGCGCCGCCCGTGCCTGCGCCATCCTGGCCCTGGTGGGCTCGGTCAATCTGCCGATCATCAAGTATTCGGTGGAGTGGTGGAGCACCCTGCACCAGCCGGCCACCTTCAGCCTGGTAGCGCGACCACCGATGCCCGCCGCCATGTGGCTGCCACTGCTGGTGATGGTGCTGGCGTTCTATCTGTTCTTCGCTGGCGTCTTGCTGCAGCGGATGCGCCTGGAGGTGCTCAGGCGCGAGTGGCGCAGTCGCTGGGTACGCCTGGAACTGGGCGAGGAGGGCGCGTGAGCGGAGTGGAATGGGCGCAGGTCCTGGGCATGGGCCGCCACGGCCTCTATGTCTGGCCGGCCTTCGGCCTGACCCTGGTCATCCTCGGCGGTCTGCTGCTGCACGGCTGGCAGGCGCGTCGCCGACTGCAGCGGGCCTTGCGCCAGCGCTGGCGGCGGGAGCGGCGGCCATGAATCCGGTCCGCCGTCGACGGCTGCTGTGGATCCTGCTGCTGTTGCTGGGCGTAGGGGGCGCGGCGGCGCTGGCCCTCAGCGCCCTGCAGCAGAACATCAACCTCTTCTATACCCCGAGCCAGATCGCCCGAGGCGAGGCGCCGCCCGCTACCCGCATCCGCGCCGGCGGCATGGTGGAGAAGGGCAGCCTGGTGCGCGCCGCGGATTCCCTGGCGGTGACCTTCGTCATCACCGACTTCCAGCAGGAGGTGCGGGTGAACTATGCCGGCATCCTGCCGGATCTGTTCCGCGAAGGGCAGGGCGTGGTGGCCCTGGGCCGCCTCGACGACCAGGGGCGTCTGGTCGCCGATCAGATCCTCGCCAAGCACGACGAGAAATACATGCCGCCCGAGGTGAGCCAGGCGTTGCGCCAGGCCGGGCGACCGCTGGACGGCGCGAGGCCGACGCCATGATCCCGGAACTCGGGCAACTCTGCCTGCTGCTGGCGCTCATCATGGCCCTGGTGCAGGGCACCCTGCCACTGCTGGGCGCCTGGCGCGGCCAGGCCGACTGGATGCGCCTGGCGCGCCCGGCCGCCCTCGGCCAGTGGCTGTTCCTGGCACTGGCCTTCGCCGCCCTGACCTGGGCCTTTCTGCAGGACGACTTCTCGGTGGCCTATGTGGCGGCCAACTCCAACAGTCGCCTGCCCTGGTACTACAAGGTCAGCGCCACCTGGGGTGCCCACGAGGGGTCCCTGCTGCTGTGGGCGCTGATCCTGGCGGGCTGGAGTCTGGCGGTGGCGTGCTGTTCGCGGTCCTTGCCCCAGGCCCTGCTGGCGCGGGTGCTGGGCATCCTCGGGCTGGTGGCCACGGGATTCCTGACCTTCCTGGTGGCCACTTCCAATCCCTTCGCGCGCCTGCTGCCGCAATTTCCGCGGGAGGGCAACGACCTCAATCCGCTGCTGCAGGACCCGGGGCTCATCCTGCATCCGCCCATGCTCTACATGGGCTATGTCGGTTTCTCGGTGGCCTTCGCCTTCGCCCTGGCGGCTTTGCTGGAAGGACGCTTGGACGCCGCCTGGGCGCGCTGGGCCCGGCCCTGGACGCTGCTGGCCTGGGCCTTGCTCGGCTGCGGCATCGTACTGGGCTCCTGGTGGGCCTACTACGAGCTGGGCTGGGGCGGCTGGTGGTTCTGGGATCCGGTGGAAAACGCCTCCTTCATGCCCTGGCTGGTGGGCACGGCGCTCCTGCACTCCCTGGCGGTGACCGAGAAGCGCGGTCTGTTCAAGGGCTGGACGGTGCTGCTGGCCATCGCCGCCTTTTCGCTCAGCCTGCTGGGGACCTTTCTGGTGCGCTCGGGGGTGCTGACCTCGGTGCATGCCTTCGCCAGCGATCCCACCCGCGGCGTCTTCATCCTGGCCTTCCTGCTGCTGGTGGTCGGCGGCTCCCTGGCGCTGTTCGCCTGGCGCGCGCCGGCGCTCGGCGGCTCGGCGGCCTTCAGCCTGGCCTCCCGCGAGGCGCTGCTGGTGGTCAACAACCTGATCCTGGTGACCGCCGCCGCCACGGTCCTGCTCGGTACTCTCTATCCCTTGATTATCGACAGCCTGACCGGGGCCAAGCTGTCGGTGGGGCCGCCCTATTTCAACCTGCTGTTCGTGCCGCTGATGGCGCTGCTGATGCTGGCCCTGGGCGTCGGGGTGCTGGTGCGCTGGAAAAGCAGCCCGGGGCGCTGGCTGGTGCGCCTGCTGGCGCCCGTCCTGCTGGCTTGCGCCGTCCTGGCGGGGCTGGCCGGCTGGTGGCTGGACCGGCCCAGGGCGGCGATCCTGGCGGTGCTGGCGCTGGCGGCCTGGATCCTGCTGACCACGCTGCGCGACGTGCTGGGCAAGGTGGTGGCGCTGGGCTGGCGCCGCGGCCTGCGCGGTCAGCCACGCAGCTACTGGGGCATGCACCTGGCCCACCTGGGGCTGGCGGTGCTGGCCCTGGGGGTGGTGCTGGCCAGTCAGTTGGATGTGCAACGCGATCTGCGCCTGGCGCCGGGCGAGCACGTCGAACTCCAGGGCTATCGCTTCGGCTTCGCCGGCACCCAGCATTACGAGGGGCCCAACTTCACCGCCGAACGCGCCCTGCTGCAGGTCGAGCGCGAGGGGCGGGTGGTCGCCCTGCTGACCCCGGAAAAACGCCGCTATCTGGCCAGCGGCGCGGTGATGACCGAAGCCGCCATCGACGCCGGCCTGAGCCGCGATCTCTATGTGGCCCTCGGCGAGCCACTGGGGCAGGGCGCCTGGGCCGTGCGCCTGCAGATCAAGCCCTTCGTCCGGCTGATCTGGCTCGGTGGCCTGCTCACCGCCCTGGGTGGCCTGCTGGCCCTGGCCGATCCGCGCTATCGCCGCCGGCGATCCTCTTCCCCTGCCGCTGTCGCGGAGTCCGCCTGATGCGCCGTCGCCTGTTGCTCTGCCTGCCACTGCTGGCCTTCCTGGTGCTGGCCGGCTTGCTCTTTCGCGGACTCTATCGCGATCCCCAGGCCCTGCCTTCGGCGCTGGTCGGCCAGCCGTTTCCGGCGTTCTCGCTGCCGGGCGTACAGGACCAACGACTGTTCACCCGGGAGGATCTGCTCGGCCGCCCGGCGCTGGTCAATGTCTGGGGCACCTGGTGCGTGGCCTGCCGGGAAGAGCATCCGGTGCTCACTCGACTCAAGGCCGAGGGCGTGATGATCCATGGCATCAACTACAAGGACGACCAGGCCAGCGCCCGCCGCTGGCTGGCCGAATTCCACGATCCCTACCAGCTCGATATCCGTGACGACGAAGGCCGGCTGGGGCTGGACCTGGGTGTCTATGGCGCGCCGGAGACCTTTCTCATCGATGCCCGCGGCGTGGTGCGCTATCGCCATGTCGGGATAATCGATCAGCGTGTCTGGGACACCGACCTCGGGCCGCGCTACCGGGCCCTGGTGGTGACGCCATGAGGGTCGGCTGGCTGCTGCTGTTGCTGGTCTGGTCGACCCAGATCCACGCGGCCATCGACCCCTATGGCTTTCGCGACGACGCCGAACGCGCGCGCTTCCAGGCGCTGACCCGCGAATTGCGCTGTCCCAAGTGCCAGAACCAGGACCTGGCCGATTCCAATGCGCCCATCGCCGGCGATCTGCGCCGCGAGATCCAGCGCCTGATGGCGGCCGGGCAGAACGATGACGAGATCGTCGCCCACCTGGAGCAGCGCTATGGCGAATTCATCCGCTATCGGCCGCCTTTCGAGGGTCGCACCCTGCTGCTCTGGCTGCTGCCAGGCCTGGCTCTGCTGGGTGGCGCCGGGCTGCTGCTGGTCCTGACGCGCCGCCGCCGCCCGGAGCAGACGCTGAGCGACGCCGAACGCCAGCGACTGGCCGCGCTGCAGGCCGAGGAGGAGCCAGGATGCTGACCTTCTGGGGGCTGGCGGGACTGCTGCTGATCCTGGCGGTGCTGATCCTGCTCGTGCCGCTGCTGTGCGGTGGACGCGTCCTGGCGGACCAGCGGGCGGTGCTCAATCGCTCGCTCTATCAGGAACGCCTGGCCGATGCCAGGGCGTGGGCCGCACGGGGGGAACTGGACACCCAGGCGCTGGCGCTGGCCGAAGCCGAGGCGGGCCGCAGCCTGCTCGCCGACAGTCCGGCCGAGGGTTCTTCGCCGCTGCGCCACGGTCGGCGCCTGGGTATCGCGGTCGCCCTGGGCGGCCCGGTCCTGGCCCTGGGGCTCTATCTGCTGCTTGGCGCCTGGCCGGCGCTGCAGCTGAGCCAGCGCCTCGCCGCGGCGCCGGCTTCGCCCCAGGCGCTGCTGGCCGACCTGCAAGCGGCGACGCGACTGCAACCCCAGGCGACCGACAACTGGTATCTGCTGGCACGGGCCTATGCCGGCCTGGGTCGCTACCAGGATGCCGTGGCCGCCTTCGAGCAGGTCATCCAGCGCGATGGCCGGCGCGCGGAAGTCCTCGGGCAACTGGCCCAGGCCCGTTTCTTCGCCGCGGGGCGCCAGCTGGATGCCCGCACCCAGGCCCTGGCCGACGAAGCCCTGGCCGCCAATCCTGGCGAGCCCACCACCCTGGGTCTGCTGGGCATGGCCGCCTACGAACGGGGGGGCTACGCCAAGGCGGCCGGCTACTGGCAGCGCCTGGTCGCCGTGCTGCCACCAGGGGATCCCCTGCGCGACACCCTCGCCCAGGGCGTCGCCCGGGCGGAGGCGGCGGCGCGGGCCGCCGGTCAGGCGCTGACCACGCCGGGGCTGGACGTGGAGGTCAGTCTGGCGCCCGCGGTGGCGCAGCGGGTGCGGCCCGAGGACAGTGTCTTCGTGCTGGCGCTGGCGGTGGATCAGCCGGGCCCACCACTGGCGGTGCGGCGGCTGAGTGTTGCCGATCTGCCCCGCCGGGTGCAGCTGGATGACCGCGACGCCATGCTGCCCCAGCGCAAGCTGTCCGACCATCGACAGATCCGACCGGTCGTGGTGATCGCCCGGGGCGGCGATCCGCTCAAGGGGGACTGGCGACACGAGGGGCCGCCACTGGAGCTCTCTTCTAGTGCGTTCAGCCTAATGCGCATGGAAGCCGCTGATGCCATTGCGCCATGATCGGGCGGAATCTTGATATGCAGGGCAGGGAAGGCATGTACACCTATGAAGACGCCGTCGTGGCGACCGGCGAGCTCTGTCGCCAGATCGAGAACGTCCCGGCCCGGCGGCGGGCGGTGCGCGAAGACTTCTATCAGCGTTTTGGCGATACCGACAACGACGGCCTGAGCTATGGCGACTCGGAACTGGCCTTTCTCGACTGGGAAATCCAGGCCGGTGTCCTGGATCCCATAACCGGCAGCGCCTGGTGGCGCAACGTCAATCTGCACTTCATCTACCTGGCCGAGCTGGCCGGCTGCCTGGCGCAGCATGGGCTGCCCGGCGACCAGGCGCCCTATCCCACGCGCTGCTGGCTGACCTTCATCGCCGATCCCACCCCGCGGCACTGGTACCGGGCGCACAACGCCTCCATCCTGGCCGGCTTCGCCCTGCATCAGGCGGACGCGCGCGCGGAGAATGAGGTCGGTCAGCTGTTTCTCAACATCACCCTCTACCGACTGATGTTCGCCCAGGCGCTGGTGGAAGAGGCGACGCTGTTCGCCGAGCTGGGGGCCTTGTTGGCCGATCCGCGCGGCTTTTCGGTCAAGTTGCTGGTCAGCCTGGCCGAGTTCTATCCGCCGCACTATCCCCTCACCGATGCGGATCGCGAGGTGATCGAGGGCCACGGGCTGGGTATCGAGGAGCTGGGCGTACGCCTCATGGATGGCTGGATTCGGCTGGAATTGCCGCGCCTCTACAGCGAGGCCGCGGTCTGGAACCAGGCGCCCGAGCTGCTGGACTATCTGGATGGCACCGCGCCGTGCTATCCGCCTGCCGTGGAGCGCTGCGCCGAGCGCGCAGCGGTCCAGGCGGTGGCGCTACTGGAAGGCGTCCTCGCCGGGCAGGACCTCGCTGTGACCGAGCAGGGCACGCGCGGTCTGCAGGCCGGATAGGGTCGCCGACTCCACGCAGCCCATGTTGAAGCCGTTGTCGATCCAGTCGCCGGTCAGATAGAGGTTGCGGCAGACGCTGCCGTCGGTGGCCAGGCGATAGCGGCTGCTGCCGGCCACGCTCTGCACATAGCGCTCGCTGGGATCGACGTTGGCTCGCCAGTATTGATAGTCGAAGCGCGCTGGTCCCTGGACCTCGACGGGCGCCAGCAGGAAGTCCCAGCGATAGCCCGCCGGGGTCACGGCTGCCGGCCAGTAGGCGCCCAGGTTGCCGTTCATGAGGTCGAGGAAGGCCTGCTTCACCTTGGCGGCCTCCTGCTGCGGATAGTCATCCTTTTTGCCGATGGGCGGGGCAGCCTTGGCAGCGAAAACCCCGCAGAAATAGCTGATGTCCGCCGGCGGCGTGCCGCTCGACCAGTCTTCGCGGTCCACCAGGTAGCTGACATCCGCCCAGGAGTCCATCGCCTGGGCGGCGAAGCCCAGCAGCTCGGGCGCCTGCCCACCCTGAGGCGAGCCACTCCAGCCCAGTTGCCAGGCGTCGCGGTTCTGCCAGAGCTGTACCGCCTGGGTGGCGACAGTGGCCACCTGCCGGGTCATGTGCGCGAATGCGGGGTCCAGGGCGCAGAGGCTGGGGGCGAGGTCGGCCAGGCCGGCCACGGAGATCCCCAGCACCACCTCGTCGAAGTCGCGGTCGACCTGCAGCTCCAGCTGCTCGACGCCCTGCCAGCCGCTCCAGTTGGATTCCAGATTGATCTGGCCGTCCTGCAGCTCCCGGGCGATCTGCTCGTCGAGCTGCTCGTACAGCGGCGCCGAAGGCCAGCAGGGCAGACCCTTGACGTCCACCAGCGGTTGGTAGGCGTCGCCCTTGAGGGTGACCTGGCGCTGGATCTGCAGGCGCGTCACCCGTGGTCCCTGACCGTCGTCGGCGGCTTCGATGGCGGTGACCTGGTGGAAGAAGCGGAAGTCCACGCCACGGCGGGCGAGCACCTCGTAGTAGGGCGCGAAGACCACATCACCCATGCCGGCCTGCATGCGCCAGATGAAGGAGCCCTTGGCCGTGGTCAGGGCCAGCAGGGCGGCACGCAGCACGGTGCCGGCCTCGACGTCGGGCTGGGCGAGGTCGCCGTCGCGATAGGCGAAGATGCCGCCGTGCAGGGACTTGAGCACCGCGCTGTCCAGGGTCGCGGCGCTGGCGCCGTGCCGGCTCAGCCAGGCCTGGAAAGTCTCTTCGTTGAGCGCTGCGAAGCCCTTGGCATAGACCTCGTCGGCGAGCATGCCGATCAGCACGGTCAGGCCGAAATCCATCAGCAGCCACAGCCGGTGGGCCTTGACGTGGGTCTGGCTGCGGTCGTGCAGGATGTCGCCGAGCAGGCCGCGGAGCCTGCGCAGCAACGCCAGCAGCACGGGATGGTCGACGCCGTCGGGCAGCGCCGTGCGGGCCTGCTGCAACTGGTGCTCCGCCTCTTTGAGGGCCAGCTCCTGCAATTCCTCACGGCAGTGAGCGCGCAGCCGGGCGAACAGGCCGCCTGGCGCGGTGGCGGCCGGGGTGTCGTCCACCTCGCCCAGCCGCAGCAACCACTCCAGCAGATCGCCGAGGGCGGCCATGAAGGGCTTGGGATTCCAGCCCTCGCCGGGCTTGCCGGGCAGGGCCAGGGTATCGATGGGCCAGTTGGTCCACTGTCCCTGGAAGGCATCGGCGAAGGCGGTATGGGAATGCGGGAAGAAAGCCTCGTCGAGGGTCGCCAGGGGCGCGCCGGCAGGCCGGTCCAGTTCCTCGTAGCACTGCCTCAGGCTGTGGAAGGCATTGTAGTAGAAGCCGAACCAGACATGGATGCCATGTTCCTCGATGCGCTGGTGGTCGGTCGCCTTGCGTCCGCTGGCCCCCTTGCCGCCGAGACGCCAGCCCTGCTGGTACAGGGTGATCTGGTAACGGTCCTGCCAGTTGGGCTCACTAGTAAGACGAAAGGCGGTGGTGACGGCGGACACGCCGCCGCCCAAGATGGCGATCTTGCGGACAGAAGGTACAGCGTCCATGCGTATTGCTCCGAAGTGTGCAAATTGTTGCGCCAGTGGACGTAAGCCAGATGATGGCTAGGGTAATATCACTTTATCGAAAAGTTCCCTTGAGACTTTAGCAAGGCAACGGAAATAGTTGAGGCGCTGGCCCGGTATCGCCCGGTCGGCCGAGGATCGAGGCGAGCGCGGTGTTGAGGATTCCAGGCTACAGCTGCAAGACGCGGGTGAGCGAAAGCCGCCATGCCCTGATCTACCGCGGCACGCGCCTGGCCGATGGTCAGCCGGTGATCCTCAAGCAGCTGGCCGCCGACTATCCCACGCCCCAGGCCCAGGCCGGGCTGCGCCATGAATTCGAACTGACCCGCCGGGCCAGTGCCAGCGGGGCGGTGAGCGCTGCCCTGGAACTGCTGGAATACCAGGGTCGGCAGGTGCTGGTGCTCGAAGACATCGGCGGCACCGACCTCGCCGGGTTGCTCGCCGCCGGGCCGCTGGCGCTGGATGACTTCTTCGACTGGGCGCTGGCCATCGTCCGTGCCCTGGCGCGGCTGCACCGGTTGCGCATCGCCCACAACGACCTCAATCCGCGCAACATCGTCTGCAACTGCACCACGGGCAGCCTGCGGCTGACCGATCTGGGCATCGCCACGGCCTTTGGCACCGTCCAGGGCAGCGATGCCCGCCTGGAGGGCTCGCTCACCTATCTTGCCCCGGAGCAGAGCGGGCGGACCGGGCGCCACCAGGACTATCGCAGCGACTTCTATGCGCTGGGCGTGACCTTCTACGAGATGCTCGCGGGCGAGCCACCGTTTCGCGCCCAGGACCCGCTCGAACTGGTGCATGCGCACCTGGCGATGCGTGCGCCCTCGCTGGTCGAGCGGGTGCCGACGGTACCGCCGATGCTGGCGGCGCTGGTGGACAAACTCATGGCCAAGGCCGCCGAGGAACGCTACCAGGGCTGCTATGGCATCCTGCGCGATCTGCAGCGCTGCCAGGCGGCCCATCAGGCCGGCGAGCGGGGGGGCTTCGCCCTGGGCGAACAGGATCCGCCGGCACGCCTGATGCCGGTACGCACCCTGCAGGGGCGCGGCGCGCCCCTGCGTTTGCTCGAAGAGGCGCTGGCGCGGGCGACCCTGGGCCGGATCGAAGCCGTCTTCGTCAGTGGCAGTTCCGGGGTGGGCAAATCGGCGCTGGTGCAGTCCTTCGTCCGTCGCCAGGGCGAGCGGGTGCTGCTCGCCCACGGCAAGTTCGAGACCCTTGGCAGCGGCGTGCCCTATGGCGCCCTGCGCCAGGCCGTGCGCGAGCTGGTCGAGGTCGGGCAGAGTCTGGGCGAAGCCTTTGCCGACCGCCTGGTCGAGGCTCTGGGTGGCAACGCCGGGGTGCTGACCGAGGTCTCGCCCGAGCTGGCCACCTGGCTCGGGCCCCAGGCACCGGTGGCCGAACTGCCGCCACTACAGGCCGAACAACGCTTTGACGAAGCCGTGATCGCGCTGCTGCTGGCCTTCGCCGTGGACACCCGTCCGCTGCTGCTGTGGCTGGACGATCTGCAGTGGGCCGACAGCGCGTCGCTGCGCCTGATCGAGCGCCTGCTGGCGCGGACCGACCAGGGGCCGTTGCTGCTGGTGGCGACCCATCGTGAAGAACAGCTCGCCGGCAGCGCCCTGGAGCGCCTGCTCGGCGCGGCGCTGATCCGTACCCTGTCGCTGGGTCCGCTGTCGCGGGTGGAGATCGAGCGCCTGATCGCCGAACTGCTGCCGGCACCGGCGGCGGAGCAGGCGGCCCTGGCCGGGCTCTGCCTGGACAAGACCCTCGGCAATCCCTTCTTCATCGAGCAGTTGCTGCGCAGTCTGCAGCAGGAAGGCCTGCTGGAGTTCGACGGCGAGCAGGGCCAGTGGCACTGGGAGCTGGCGCGGCTGCAGGCCCTGGACGTCTACGACAATGTCGTCGACTTCATGGTCGGCAAGCTCAAGGAGCTGCCGGCGAGCACCTCGCAACTGCTGCAGTGGGCAGCCTGTCTGGGCACCCATTTCTCCAGCGATCGCCTCGCCGCGCTGATGGCGGAATCGCCCGCGGACATCCGCCGCCTCTGCCAGTCGCTGGTGCAGGAAGGCCTGCTCACCGAGCCCGAAGGCGGCCCGGCGGGGGAACAGACGCCCACGCACTACAGTTTCCTGCACGATCAGGTACGCCATGCCGCTCACTCGCTGCTGGCGCCTGCCGAGCGCGAGCGAGTCCACCTGCGCGCCGGTCAGCTCTATCTCGCCGAAGGCAGCGCCACGCGGCTGGACGCGGTCAATCACCTCAACCTGGCGCTGGCGCTGATCGAGACGCCCGCCGAGCGGCTGCAGCTGCTGGAACTCAATCTGGACGCCGCGCGCAAGGCGCGCCAGGCCAATGCCTATCCCGCCGCCCAGGAGTTTCTGCGCACGGCGGTCGCGCTGATCGACGACGCGGCCTGGGAGAGCCGTCATGAGCTGCTGTTCCAGCTGCATCGGGAATGGGCCGAGGTCGCGCACCTCTGTGGCGATGCCAACGAGGCCCTGCGCATCTGCGAAGTGCTGCTGCCGCGGGCGCTCACCATCTTCGAGGAAGCCGGGGTGCGGGCCTTGCAGATCGACCTCTACAGCGGCCTCGGGCGCTTCACCGAAGCCCTGGTGGTGGCCAAGGCCGGCCTCCAGGTGCTGGACGAACCCTGGCCGGAAGCGCCGGACGCCATCAACCAGGCCATCGGCGCCGACAGCGCCGAGGTCGAGGCCTGGCTCGCCGAGCGCAGTCCGGCGGCGCTGCTCGACCTGCCACGCATGGAAGATCCGCGTGCCCAGTTGCTTATCCGCCTGCTGGGCCTGCTCTGGGGGCCGGCGATCAACGTCGACCTGCCGATGAGCCTGCTGGCGGTCATGCGCATCGTCAAGCTGTCGATCCAGTACGGCAATGGCGATCTCTCGCCCTTCGGCTATGCCAACTACGGCTCGCTGCTGTCGGCCTTCCACGGTCGCTACGAACTGGGTTACCAGGTCGGGCGCCTGGCCGTCGACCTGGTCGACCGCACCGGCAACCTGCCGCTCAAGTGCAAGGTCTACACCATGTTCGCGGTGACCAACAGTCCCTGGTCGAGCCCCATCGCGGACAACGTCGCCCTGCTGCGCGAGGCCCTGGCCGCCGGTCAGCGCACCGGCGAGATCATCTTCACCGCCTACAGCGCCTTCCACATCCTCAAGCACCTGCAGCACGCTGGGGCGCCGCTGGACGACATCCTCGGCGAAACCGCGGAGATCGAGCGGATCCTGCTGGGCATCGGCGATCCCAACACCCTGGAGATCTTCACCATCCTGCGCCAGTCGCTGCGGCTGCTGCAGGGGCTCACCCCAGGTCAGGAGAGCTGGGACGAAGAGGGTCAGGACGAAGCGGCGCTGGTGCGGCAGATGCAGGACAGCGGCCATGTGCTCTGTCTGAACTACTACGACTTCAACAAGATGCAGGCGGCGCTGCTGTTCCGCCGGCTGCCCCAGGCGCGGCAGCACGCCGAAGCCATGGAAGCCTCGCTGGCGGCGAGCTTCGGCTGGTTCAGCATCGCCGAGCACGCCTTCTATCAGGCGCTGATCCTGCTGGCCGAGGGCGAACTGGCGGGTGAGGCGCTGGCCAAGGTCGAGATCGCCCAGGAACGGCTGAACGGCTGGGCCGCGCACTGCCCGGAAAACTTCGCCCACAAGCGTGACCTGGTGGCGGCCGAGCGGGCCCGCCGCGAGGGCCGGGTCGAAGCGGCCATGGATCTCTACGAACAGGCCCTGGAATCCGCGCGGTTGCACGGCTTTCGCCAGGGCGCGGCGCTGACCGAGGAACTCTATGGGCGCTTCTGGCTGGAACAGCAGCGTCCGCGGATCGCCCGGACCTACCTGCAGGACGCCCAGCGCAGCTATTTGCACTGGGGCGCCGCGGCCAAGGCCCAGGCGCTGGAAAACGAATTCCCGCAATGGCTGCGCGCCGCCGAGGCCACTGCCCTGACGGTGCAGCGGACCCATAGTCAGGCCACCAGTGAGATGATGCGGCTGGACTGGCTGTCGGTGCTCAAGTCGCTGCAGACCATCTCCAACGAGCTGGCGCTGGATCAGTTGCTGGCGCGGATGATGCGCATCATCCTGGAGGAGGGCGGCGCCCAGCATGGCCTGCTGCTGTTGCCCGAGGGCGGTCGCTGGCTGGTGCAGGCCTCGATCTGCAGCAGCTCGGCCGAGCCCAAGGTGCTGCAGGGGCTGCCACTGGCGCTGAACGAACAGGACTCCGGCGAGGGCCTGGTGCCCCTGACCCTGGTGTCCCACGTGATCCGTCACCGCGAACCGGTGATCCTCGATGACGCCGCCCGCGCCGGCCGCTTCGTGCGCGACGTCTACATCCGCGCGCGGCGTCCGCGCTCGGTCTGCTGCCTGCCGGTGCTGCGCCAGGGCCGCCTGATCGGCATCCTCTATCTGGAAAACAACCTGCTGGCCCAGGCCTTCACCCCGGGTCGGCTGCAGGTGCTGGGCATCCTGGCCACCCAGGCGGCGATCTCCCTGGAGCACGCGCAGATCTACGAAACCCTGGAGCAGCGCGTCGGCGAACGGACCCTCGAGCTGGACCAGGCGCGCATCCGGGCCGAGGAAGCGGCAGCGGCCAAGTCGCTGTTCCTGGCGACCATGAGCCACGAGATTCGCACCCCGCTCAATGCGGTGATCGGCCTCAGCCGCCTGACCCTGGGCACCCGGCTGTCTGGCGAGCAGCGTGGCCACGTCGGCAAG
Source organism: Pseudomonas sp. LA5 (assembly GCF_028640825.1). Classification (NCBI taxonomy): domain Bacteria; kingdom Pseudomonadati; phylum Pseudomonadota; class Gammaproteobacteria; order Pseudomonadales; family Pseudomonadaceae; genus Pseudomonas; species Pseudomonas sp. LA5. The sequence continues at coordinate 515,634 of NZ_JAQYZY010000037.1, read as the reverse complement.
ATCCTCGACTCCGGCGAGACCCTGCTGGGGGTGATCAACGACGTGCTCGACTATTCGCGCAACGAAGCCGGCGGTACCCAGCTCGAACAACTGGGCTTCAACCTGGCCAAGGTGCTCGAACGCACGCTCAATCTCTGCGCCATCAAGGCCCACGAGAAGGGCGTCGAACTGGTGCTGGATTGCGGTCCGGACATTCCCCTGGCGCTGGAAGGCGATCCGCTGCGCCTGCAGCAGGTGCTGGTCAATCTGCTGAGCAATGCGGTCAAGTTCACCGAGCGGGGCCATGTGCTGATCCGCGTCGGTGCCGTCTGCGAAGCGGGTCGTGCCCATTTCAGCCTGGCGGTGGAAGACACCGGCATCGGCCTGGCCGAGGCGCAGCAGGCGCAACTCTTCCAGCCCTTCACCCAGGCGGATGGCTCCATCAGCCGTCGCTATGGCGGTACCGGCCTGGGCCTGGCGATCTCCCGCCAGCTCACCGAACTCATGGGCGGCACCCTCGAGGTCCATAGCGAAGCCGGGCGCGGCTCCTGCTTTACCCTGCGTCTGACCCTGCCGGTGGTGGGCGAGCCGGAGCGGCTGCCCAGCCAGACGCCGCGGCAGGTCCTGCTGGTGGACGACCACGGCCTGGCCCGGCGCACCCTGGGGCAACGCCTGCGCGAACTGGGCATGCAGGTGGTGGAAGCGGAATCCACCGAGCAGGCCCTGGCGGCCATGGCCACGGCGGTCTTCGAACTGGCCATCGTCGATTGGCGCCTGGGCGCCGAGGACGGCCTGGCGCTGGCGCGCCAGTTGCGCTTCCGTCAGCCGGAGCTGGCGCTGACCCTGCTGGCCTCGCCCTACGAGGCGGAAGAGGTGCGCAGCCTGGGCGAGGATCTGCCAGGTCTGGAACTCCTCGACAAACCGGTCACCGGTCCCGCCGTGCAGCGACTGCTGTCCGGGCTGGGCCTGACACCGGTGACCGCGCCGACGGTGGGCCAAAGCGTGGTGGATCTGCAGGGCATTCGCCTGCTGCTGGTGGACGACAACGCCATCAACCGCCAGGTGGTCATCGGCTTCCTGCAGGGCAGCGGCATCCTGATCGACGTGGCCGAAGATGGCCAGGCGGCGCTGGACCAGCTGGAGCGGCAGCGCTACGACCTGGTGCTGATGGACGTCCATATGCCGCGCCTGGACGGCCTGTCGGCCACCCGCGAATTGCGCACCCGCCCGGCGCTGGCCGCGCTGCCGGTCATCGCCATGACCGCCAACGGCCTGCCCGGCGATCGCGAGCGGTGCCTGGATGCGGGCATGAACGATCACCTGGTCAAGCCGCTCGATCCCGCCGAGCTGTTCCGTATCATCGCCGCCTGGGCCAATCTCGAGCAGCTGCAGCGCGCCGAGCGTAAGGCAGTGGAAGAGGGGGGGGATGTGAAGGAGGTCGGCGTGCTGGCACGCGCGCGGGCCAGTGCGGTGCTCGAACCCGAGTCGGCGCTGCGCCTGCTGCGCGGCAGCGCCGAGCTCTATGAGCAGCTGATGCGGGATTTCCGCGTGCAGCAGGCCGAATTGCCTGGGCGGATCGCCGCCTGGCGCGCGGCCGACGATGTCACCGCGCTGTTCGAATGCGCCCACGGCCTGCAGGCCACCGCCGCCTATGTCGGCGCCTTGGACTTGCAGGAAGCGGCGCAACGCCTGACCACCCGGATCCGGCTGGCCCAGCCCATTGGTGAGGAGGTGCGCCGCCTGCAGGCCGAGGCCGAGCGGTGCCTGGCGTCGCTCGACGAGATCCTGGTCGAGGTCGCCGGCGGCGAGGAGGCCGCCGTCGAGGAACTGGAAGCCCTGCTCGAACGCCTGGTCGGACTCCTGCAGACGTCGGATTTCGCTGCCGAGGAGGTGCTCGACACCCTGTTGCGCGCCTGCGTGAGCACCCCGCACAGCGCCGACGTGGTACGGATCCGCGAGTGGGTGAACGACGTCGAGTTCGAACATGCCGCCGATGCCGCCGCGGATCTGCTGCGGCGAGTGCGGCAGGCCGGACAACGGTCGGGATAGTTGCCGATGGAGGGGCGTCGTCCCGAGCTGCCGTTGATCCTTATCGTCGACGATCAGAAGAGCAATCTGCGCGTCCTCGGCGATCTGTTGCGCAACGAGGCGCGCATCATGCTGGCCAAGAGCGGGGTCCAGGCACTGACCAAGGCCGCCCGCGAACACCCGGATCTGATCCTGCTGGACGTGGTGATGCCCGGCATCGACGGCCTGCAGCTGATCCAGCTGTTCAAGCGCCGCGCCGAGACCAGCGCCATCCCGGTGATCTTCATCACCGCGGCCAACGACCTGCACCGCGAGGTGGAGTGCTTCGAGCTGGGCGCCAGCGACTTCATCCAGAAGCCCTTCAATCCACTGGCCGTGCTGGCGCGGGTGCGGCTGCACCTGCAACTGGCCCGTCAGCGGCGGCTGCTGGAGGAATTGGCGCACATGGATCCGCTGACTGCGGTGGGCAATCGCCGTCGCTTCGACGAGCAGCTGACGATCGAGTGGCAGCTGGCGGTCAGCCGGCGGGGTTCGCTGGCCATCGCCATGCTCGATATCGATTACTTCAAGCAGTACAACGATACCCACGGCCACGGCGCCGGGGATCAGGCGCTGGCGCGGGTCGCCCAGGTGCTGGAGCAGCGCATCCGCGAGCGGGACTGCCTGGCGCGCTATGGCGGGGAGGAATTCGTGCTCCTGCTACCGGGCGCCACGCGCACGGCGGCGGAAGCGGTGCTGGAGCGCTGCCGGCAGGGCATCGCCGAGTTGCGCATCGCTCATCCGCTGGCGGAGGACCGCCTCTGGCTAACCATGAGCATGGGCCTGGCCTGCTGCAATCCGACCCCCGAACAGACTCCCGACGGGCTGCTCAAGGCCGCCGACAACCTGCTCTACCAGGCCAAGGCCGAAGGGCGTAATCGCCTGGTCAGTCGCAGCTTCTAGCCGGTTGGCGAAACGCCCTGGGACGCCAGCTCCTTGCCGCCCTTGACCAGATGCACCCGGTTGCGGCCTTCGGCCTTGGCCTGGTACAGGGCCTGGTCGGTGCATTCGATGAAGGCTTCGTGATCGTCGCCGCTCTGCGGCTGGATGCTGCCGACGCCGATGGAGATGGTGACGAAACCGAGGTCGCTGCCGGAATGCGCCACCTGCAGCCGTTCCACCCCGGCACGGCAGGCTTCGGCGACCTTGAGCGCACCCTCGGCGTCGGTCTCCGGCAGCACCATGGCGAATTCCTCGCCGCCGTAGCGGGCCACCAGATCGGCCGGGCGCTTGAGTTGCTCGGTGAGCACCGCCGCCACCTTCTTCAGGCAGAGATCGCCGCTGAGATGGCCATAGGTGTCGTTGTAGCGCTTGAAGTGGTCGACATCGCACAGCAGCAGCGCCAGCGGCTGGCGATTGCGCCGGGCGCGCAGCCATTCGCCCTCGTAGGTCTGGTCGAAATGACGGCGGTTGTTGATGCCGGTGAGGCTGTCGATGGCCACCAGCTTCTGCAACTGGATATTGGCTTCGGCGAGCTGGCGCTGGCTCTCGCGCAGGAAGCGAAAGGCCTCGTCGCGCTGGGCGCGCAGGACGTGGGCCTCGGAGTGGTAGCGCACCCGCGCCAGCAGTTCCAGCTTGTCGGGCAGCTTGACCAGATAGTCGTTGGCACCGGTCGCGAAGCTCTGCGCCTTGACCTGGGGATCCTCCTTGGAGGAGAGCACCACGATGGGCACGTCGCGCAGGGCCGGTTCGGCGCGGAAGCGCCTGACCGTTTCCAGACCGTCGATCTCGGGCATGATCAGGTCCTGCAGGACCACCGTGGGTTTGAGTTGCAGGGCCATGTTGACCGCCTGGTGAGCGTCCAGGCAGTAATGCAGCTCGATGTCGGGCTGATCGGCGATCATCCGCCGCAAGGCTTCGATGATGATCAGCTGATCGTCCACCAGCAGCAGGCGCACCTTGGGTGCGGTCAGGCTATCCTGGGCGTTACCCTCATGCGTGGCCATTACTGCGAGTCCTTGTGCGGGCGGGGTCGGGCGTCCCGCGTCTCTTCTTGGCCAATCCCTGCCACTGCGCCGTCCAACGCTCCTGTTGGCGACCTTTCATGTCATGTTACGCGAGCCGTTGCCGAAGCGTCTTTGCAGCCAGGCGCCGATCTGCGCGGGGCTGAGAATGCGCTCCGCGGCGCCCATTCTAACCGCAGCCGCGGGCATGCCGTATACGGCACAGCTGGCCTCGTCCTGGGCCAGGGTCGGGCAGCCGCTCTGGCGCAGGGCATAGAGGCCGCTGGCGCCATCGCGGCCCATGCCGGTCAGCAGGATGCCCAGGGCCTTGCTGGCTCGCAGCGGGTGGCTGGCGAGCTGGGTAAAGAACACATCCACCGAGGGACGATAGGGGTAGTCCACCGGCTCGGCGGTATAGGCGAAGCGGCCGCGCTCATCCAGCAGCAGGTGATCGTCACCCAGGGCCACGGCGACGTGGCCGGGCTCCGGCAGGGCGCCGGGCATGGCGGCGGTGACCGGCCAGGCGATCTGGGTGCCGAGCCAACCGATGAAACTGGGGGCGAAGCGGCGGTCGATATGCTGCACCAGCACCACGCTGGCCTCCTTGGTGGGCGCCCAGGTCTCGAACAGGCTGACCAGGGCCGCCGGTCCACCCGTGGAGGCACCGATGGCCACCAGGCTATCGCGGGTGGCGTCGGCCGCGGTGCTCGGCGTGGCAGCGGTGGCCTGGGGCGGGCGCGCGGGTCGTTCGGGCAGCCGCACCAGGGGTTCGATACGGGCGATCTTGCGCAGCAGGGCGCCACCATCGGCACCGCCGCTCAAGGCCGGGGTAGCGGTTACGTCGAGGGCGCCGGCGCCCATGGCGCGAAACACCCCTTCGCAGTCGTCGGGGGTGGCGGTGACCATGAGGATGGCGCAGGGCGACTGCGCCATGATCCGGCGCGTTGCCTCGATGCCGTCCAGGCGGGGCATCTGCAGGTCCATGAGGATCAGATCCGGGCGGTCCTCGGCGCAGCGCGCCACGGCTTCCTCGCCGTCATGGGCGATCCAGGCGACCGTATGGCGCCCGTCGCCGATCAGCAGGCGACGCAAGGCCTCGGTGGCGAGCAGCAGATCGTTGACGATGGCGATTCTCATGGGGCTCCGATGAGGTCCTGCACGGCGGTGATCAGGGCGTCGTCGTGGAAGCTGCCCTTGGTCAGATAGTAGTCGGCACCGGCCTGCATGCCCTTGAGCCGATCCTCCGGGCGATCCTTGTAGGAGACGATCATCACCGGCAGGGCATGCAGACGCGGATCGCGGCGCACCAGTTCCACCAGCTCGATACCGTTCATGCGCGGCATGTCGATATCCGACAGCAGCATGTCGAATTCACCGGCGCGCACGGCGTTCCAGCCGTCCATGCCGTCCACCGCCACCTCCACCTGATAACCCTGGCCTTCCAGGAGCTTGCGCTCCATCTCGCGCACGGTGAGGGAGTCGTCCACCACCAGGACTCGCTTGACCCTGCGGTTGTCCGTGGCCGCGCCGCTCTGCACCTGCCGCAGGCGGCCCTCGCCGAGCAGTCGCTCGATGCCGGTGAGCAGGTCGGCCACGTCCAGCAGGAGCACCGGGCTGCCGTCGTCGAGCAGCGCCCCGGCGATGACCGAGCGCAACTTGCCGAAGATCTCGTCCAGCGGCTTGAGCGCCAGGCCCTGTTCGCCGCGCAGGCGATCCACCACCAGCCCGTAGCGCCGGTCACCACCACCGATCACCAGCACGGCGAGATCGCCGCTGGGCGGCGCGCCATCCAGCTCCAGCAGCTGATGCGCCGCGACCAGCCCCAGGCGACCCTCGCCGAGCAGGAAGAAGGCCTTGCCCTCCAGCGAGTGCACCTCGGCCGGATCCAGGCGCAGCACCCGTTCGATGCGATTGACCGGCAGGGCATAGGCCTCGCCGGCGATGTCGACGATCAGCGCCCGGACGATGGAGCGACTGACCGGTACCAGCAGGTGGGTACTGAAGCCCAGCCCCGGCCGGGTTTCCAGGCGCACCTCGCCATCCAGGGCGCGAATGGCGTCGGCCACCACGTCCAGGCCCACCCCGCGACCGGACAGCTCGGTCACCGTCTCCTTGAGACTGAAGCCGGGCAGCAGCAGAAACTCCAGCAACTCCGCCGGGCTCAGCTCGGCGGCCACCGGCGCCGGACTAAGGCGCCGGGCGATGACCGCGGCGCGGATGCGCTCCAGGTCCAGGCCGCGGCCGTCGTCGTGCAGGCTGACCTGCAGGCGGCCGGCGACATGGCGGGCCTCCAGGCGGATCTGGCCGCACTCGGGCTTGCCCAGGGCGCGGCGTTCGGCCGGGGTTTCCAGGCCATGGTCGACGGCGTTGCGCAAGAGGTGATTGAGCGGGCTTTCCAGTCGCGCCAGCACCTCCCGATCGATCAGGGTGTCGGCGCCGTCCACCTGCAGCATGGCGTCCTTGTCCAGGCCCCGGGCCAGGTCGCGCACCAGCCGCGGAAAGCCCTGGACGGCATCGCGCAGCGGGCGCATGCGCACCCCCAGCACCTCGTCCAGCAGACCCTGGCAGACCCCGAGCAGGCGCCGCTCGTAGGCTTCCAGCGCCTGCAGCTGCTGCTGATAGCGATCGAGCAACCCTTCCTGGCGCTGACGCACTTCGCTGCTGACCGCCTGGGCCTGGCCGAACAGGCCCTGCAATTCCGCGCGATAGCCCTGGAAACCCTGGACCAGGCCATGCAGGCCGAGGCCCATGACCCGGGCTTCGCTGGTGAGGGCGAGAATCTGGTTGAAGCGACCGCTGTCCACCCGCAGCGGGTCCCGGCCGCGCTCGACGTCGGGGGCTGGTTCTTCGGGTACGACGGGCGCCGGCGCCGACTCACGGGGGGCGCCTGCGGCCGCTGGCGGCGGATCGCCCGCGCCAGCGCTCAGCGCCTGCGCCAGCGCCCGCTGGCTATCGCGCTGTTCGCGCTGCCAGCGCTGGCTGGCGGCCTCGTCCAGGCGACTGACCTCGCCGAGGACGTCGACGCAGCGAAACAGCCGATCGAGGTCCGCCGGGCCGAGCTGGCGACGTCCGGCCTGGACCGCGACCAGGCAGTCCTCCATGGCGTGGGCCAGCTCCACCAGGCCGTCGAGGTCGACGATGCGCGCCGCGCCCTTGATGGAATGGGCCGCGCGCATCATCGGCTCGATCACCCCGGTGTCGCTGGGGTCGCGCTCCAGGCGCAACAGACCGGCATCCAGCGCCTGCAGATGACTCTGCACCTCGCTGGCGAAGAGATCGTAGAGCGACATCTCGCGCACATCGCGCGGCGGCTGACTCATCGCAGCGCCTCTTCCAGGGCCCGCTCCAGGCGCGTCAGCTCGAGCAGGCCGACCTGGTGCGCGCCTTCGCGATAGACGCCGCCCAGGTAGCTGAGCAACTCGCCGCCCAGGGTGGCTGGCGGCGGCTGCACCTCGCCCGGGGCATAGCGCTGCAGGCCCAGCACCTCGTCTACCTGCACCGCCCAGTCGCGGCGCCCGACATGCAGCAGCAACAGGCGCGGAAAGCCGCGGGTCTGTTCAGCCGGCGCCACCGCCAGCAGCAGCTCCAGGGCGATGCAGGGCTGCAGCTGACCGCGCACCGGGACGATGCCGCGCAGCAGTGGCGAGCGCCGGTGCGGGACGCGGTGCACGGCGGTGGGTTCGGTGGCGGTCACCAGGCAACTGCCCGGCAGCCCCAGCCATTCCGCGCCGAGGCGAAAGACCAGCGCACTGGCCGAGCGCGCCTGGCGATCGTCCAGCGGCTCGGCATAGTGCTCGGCCCAGGCGGCGCGCTCCAGGGCGCTGAGTTCACGGTTCAGGCTCATGCCTCGTCACCGGCGCGGGTCTGGATGCGCGCGGCACGTTCGCGCAGGCGTCCGGCTTCGTCGAGTCGGCCGGCTCTTTCACAGATCAGCGCCAGGCGACAGAGGGCGGGGTAGTGGCCTGGCTCCAGATAAAGTGCCTGGCGCAGCGCCCGCTCGGCTTCGGCGGCGCGGGCGTCGGGCAGGATCAGCGCCAGCAGGAAGTGGGCACCGGCCTGGCTGCGATCCGTCTCGAGCAGGTTGCGCAACAGCGCCTCGGCTTCGGTGCCGCGCCCGGCATCGGCCAGGCGCCGGGCTTCTTCGAGCGGCGCAGGGGCGGCGGAGACGGGGGTAGCCGGGGCAGGTGAAGGCGTGCTTCTGGCGCGCAGGCGCGCAGGCAGGTTCGCCGCCGCGGGTGGGCGCGGCGCGGCCTTGCGCCGTGGCGGCGCAGCCGGTGTGGGCGGGCGCGGTTGTTCGGGGGCGACGGCCTGACGTTTGACCAGGGCGGAGGCGTGGGCCACGCCCAGGCTGGCGAAGCCGTGGCGCATGGCGCTGACCATCTCCGAACTGCCGACGCAGAGCAGGCCGTCGTCGTGCATGAGCGCGGCCAGGTGACTGAGGGCGCGGCCCTGGGTCTGGTCGTCGAAATAGATCAGCAGGTTGCGGCAGAGCACCACGTCGAAGGCGGTGCCGTCGCGCAGGCTGCCCAGCTGCAGGATGTTGCCCTGGCGAAAACGCACTTGGTTGCGCACCCGTTCGGCCAGGCGATGGCGATCGCCCTCGGGTGCGAAATAGCGATCGCGAAAGCTCAGGTCGCGAGCGCGAAAGGAATTGCGCCCATAGAGGCCGCGGCGGGCGCGCTCCAGGGACGGCTCGTTGATATCCACCGCGGTCACCTCGAAGGCCTGGGCCGGCAGGCCGGTGTCGAACAGCGCCATGGCCAGGGTATAGGGCTCTTCCCCGGTGGAGCAGGGCAGGCTGAGCAGCCGCACCGGTGCGCCGCTGCGGGCATGGCGTTCCTGGGCGAAGCGGGCGGCATGGGCGATGGCCTGGGGATCGCGAAAGAACCAGGTCTCGGGAATGACCAGCAGGTCCAGCAGATCGGCGAATTCCGCTTCGTCGTCGAGGACGCGCGCCATGTAGTCCTCCGCATCGCCCTCCTGGCGCTCGCGCAGGCGCTGGCGGATGGCGCGACCGAGCATGTCGTCGGCGATGGCCAGGCCGGTGCGCGCCCGTACCAGGGGCGCCAGCCGGGGATCAAGCTTCACGCGGCCTCCTGGAACAGCAGGGCGGCCAGGGCCGGTGAGAGCAGGCGATCCGGTTCCAGCCACATCCAGAGGCCCTCGGGCGTCTCCAGCACCTCGCCGAGCCAGGGATAGTCGGGTAGTCGGACACCTGCCGGTCGCGGCACGCTGGCGGAGATCCGACGCACGCCGGCGACGCCTTCCACTACCAGTCCGAGCGGCCGGCTGCGGCCATCGGGCAGGGTGAAGTCCACCAGCAGGATGCGGGTGTCCTGGCGCGCCCGGGCACCCAGGCCGCCGCTCATGGCGGTGACATCGACCACCGGGATCGCCGCGCCGTGCAGGTTCATCAGGCCGGCGACGCCCGCCGGCGCAGCAGGGAAGCGGGTGAGCTGCAACAGGGGCAGCACCTGGCGGATCGCCGTCGTCGGCAGGGCCGCCGCGGCATCGGCCAGCTGGAAGATCAGGATCTGCATGGTCAACGGGTGACCGAGAAGGTGGCGACGCTGCTCTGCAGGTCCTGGGCCGCCTGTTGCAGATACTGGACCGCCTCGCTGGTGGCCTTGAGCGCCTCGGTGGTCTGCTGGGTGCTGTCGTTGAGCTGGGTGATGGTCTCGGCGATCTGGCCGGCACCCACCGCCTGGGACTGCATGCCCTCCAGGACGATATCGAACCGCGCCGGCAACTTCTGCACGTCCTCGATCACCCCGGCCAGCTGATCGCTGACGCTGGCCACCTCCTGCACGCTGCGGCGGATCTCCTCGGAAAACTTGTCCATGCCCATGACGCTGGCGGAAACCGCGGAGTTCATGTCCTTGAGCATCTGCTCGATGTCGTCGGTGGCCGCGGTGGTCTGGTCGGACAGGCGACGGATCTCGGTGGCCACCACCGAGAAGCCGCGGCCCGCTTCACCGGCCTTTTCCGCCTCGATGGCGGCGTTGAGCGACAGCAGATTGGTCTGGTCGGCCACCTTGGTGATGGTGGTCAGCACCTTGTTGATGTGGCTGGACTTCTCCGACAGGGCGGCGAGCTTGGCGTTGATCGAATCGGTCGCCGCCACCATGCGCTGCATGGTGCCGTCCATGCTCGCCAGGCTGCTGCGCGCCTGCTCCGCGCCCTCGGTGGTCTCGTCCGCCACCTGCACGGCTTCTTCCATGGTGCGTACCAGGGCATTGGCGTTGGCGGCGATCTCGCGCGTGGTGCTCAGCACCTCGACGCTGGTCTGCGCCTGCTCGATGCTGGTGGCCTCCTGCTGGCGCGAGGAGGCGGCGATCTCGGTGGTGGAGGAGGTCACCTGGATGCCGGCGCGCTGCACCTTGGCGAGCATGCCGCGCAGGTCCTCGATCATCTTGCTCAGGCCGCGGGCCAGTTGGCCGATGGCGTCGTCGCCGCTGACCGCGGTCCGTCCGGTGAGGTCACCGGCGGCGGCCTTGTTGACCAGCCCGAGCAGGTCGTCGACATCGGCGCGCAGGCGCTGCATCAGCGCCTGTTCGCGGGCGTGGTCGTCCTGGATCTGCTGCGCCATCTGATTGAAGGCCAGACCGACCTGGGCGAGTTCGTCACGGCCCTGGACCGCCACGCGCGCGCTGCTGTCGCCCGCGGAAATGCGCGCCACGGTATCGGTCAGCCGGCGCACCGAACGCAGCAGATTATGGGACAGCAGCCAGGCGATGAGGGCGGCCAGCACCACGCAGAGGGCGCCGCCGGCGACCAGGGTCCAGGTCAGCTGGTCGCGTACCTGCTCGGTATGACCCGCGCGTTGCGCGTACAGGCGGCGTTCTTCATCGGCGATGGTCTGGATCTGCTGACGCATGGCCGCGACCTGATTGGTCAGGGTGGTGATCAGGGGCTCGTTGGCCAGCTGCACCGCTGACAGATTGCCGGTATCACGCAGGCGCAACAGGGGTTCGAAGGTCTGCTGGCGCCAGGTGTCGAGGTCCGCGGCAAGGCGAGCGAAGCGCTGCTGTTGCTCAGCATTATCCTGGGTCAGCTGCTGCGGCACGCGCACGGCTGCGGCCAGTGGCGCCAGCGCCTGCCGCGCAGCGTCGGCATCCGCGGTTGAGCCGGAATACCAGTAGTTGCGCAACTTGGCCCGGGTCTCGAGCAGATTGTTGTCCAGCGTGGTGACCGACAGCAGCACCTCGGCGGTGTGCCTGTCCCAGCGATTGGCGTCCACCAGGCTCTGCAACGCGGCATAGGTCAGCCAGAGCAGCAGGACCACCAGGGCGATGATGGCGGCGAAGCCGGCGAAGAGTTTGTTCTGGATGCGAATGTTGTTGAGCATGGGCACCGGTGCAGACGGACAGAGGCAGAAAGAGTGAGCCCTGGGGAGCACTCGGGTTGTCCGATAAAAGTAGCACGGTCATGCATTTGTGTGAGTTGTAACGCACTTGGGGGCTCAGGCGCCTGAGGTGCCAGCAGCGATGGAACAGCAATAACAGAAAGGGCAGCCTGCCAGGTCTTGCCATGCCTGGAGGGCTGCCGGGCGGCATCGAGGAACGCGGGTCAGGTCGCCTCGACGTCGTTCGCCGCTTCGGGTCGGCGAGTGCCATGGCTGTTCTGACCACCCTTGCGCCCGGCTTCGGAAGCCCGGGTCGGATTGTTGGCGAAATTGCCGCCGCTGGCACGTCCACCCTTGCGACCAGCCTCGGCGGCGCGATCGCGGTTGTTGGCGAAGTTGCCTGGATTGCTGCTCTTGTTGGCCATAAGAACTTCTCCCACTTTCAATTATTGAAGAGTCGAACGCTGCGCTCCCCAAAGGCTAGGCGTTTCGGTTATTGAGAGTAGGGGGCGGAAGGCGAGTTCGAGCGAGGTGATAAAGGGATATTTTGTTATACGAGGTGAAAGTTAAATATAGACTTTTATTTGACGATGGCCTGGCCAGAGCCGTCAGGCCAAAGGTTGTACAGGGGCTGTAGAAGAATCGGCGAGCGGAGCGACAGTAATCCAGCAGGCTATCTGTCATGTGCCGAAATGTCTTGATGCATCTGGCTGCAGGGCGTATCCGGGTTGAGCTTTGCCGCAGTCTGACTCAGACGCCTTGGCCTAGAGCTTGTTCTTTCTTCATGGGTAAATTTATCGCCGATTCGATAGCGCCATTTCTCGCGCTGTTACAGGGTAACGCTGTTCGCCTGACGATAAAATGAGGGCGAACAGCCAAGCTAGAGCGCTCGACCAAGTAATCAAGTCGATCAGTCAGGTTGCTGGACAGTCGGTGATATAAGTTCTTCCGATAAAGTTTAATGCGATAGGAAGTTCGTTGATACGTCTGATAAGGCAGGTCTTGCAAAAAAGCCCTTTCCAAATTTTCCCGAATGTGAGAAAAAATCCCTAAATTGGGAGATGGCCATGCTCGATCAACGTCTTGCCGTCCGGCTGAAGGCCCTGCGCCTGGAGCGCGAGCTGTCACTGGAGCAGTTGGCAACCCTGAGCGGGGTCAGTCGCGCGACGCTGTCTCGGCTGGAAAATGCCGAGGTCAGTCCGACCACGGCGGTCCTCGGGCAGCTCTGTTCGGCCTACGGCCTGACCCTGACGCGCCTGCTGCATAGCGTGGAAAGCGCCTATCCGGCCCAGGTCGAGCGCCAGGCGCAGCAGATCTGGGCCGATCCCGAGCAGGCCTTCACCCGCCGTTCGGTCTCGCCGCCGGCCCAGGCCCTGGCGGGTGAAGTCATCGAGAGCCAGCTGGGGCCGGGCGTGGACATCCGCTATCAGGCATCGCCCCGGCCAGGCCTCGAACACCATCTGCTCCTGCTCGAAGGCGACTTGCAGCTGTGGATCGAAGAGCAGCCCTATCAACTGGGCGTCGGCGACTGCCTGCGCTATCGCCTCTGGGGTAGCAGTCGCTTCCTGAGTGGCCCGGCGGGCGCCCGTTATCTCCTGTTCATGATCTGAGGTGTGTCCATGAGTACTTCCCTGCGTATCGAACAGCTCGACGCCGCCGCTTTCACGAGGCATCTGAATGAATTCCAGCAACTACTAGCCGCCTGTGTCGAGCAGGGCGCCAGCATCGGCTTCATCCTGCCGCTGGCCGACGTGGTGAACCGGCGCTTCTGGACCGAAGCCGTGGCCCCGGGCCTGGCCCGGGGCATCCGGCTCTTGTTCGCCGCGCTGCAGGACGGCCGCGTGGTCGGCAGCGTGCAACTGGTGCTGGATACCCCGGCCAATCAGCCGCACCGCGCTGACGTGGTCAAGTTGCTGGTGCATCCGGACTGCCGTCGCCAGGGCCTGGCGCGTCGGCTGATGCAGGCGGTGGAAGCGGCCGCCCAGGCCCAGGGGCGGGAATTGCTGACCCTGGACACCCGCAGCAACGACCATGCCGAGCCGCTCTATCTGTCCCTCGGCTATCAGGTGGTCGGCAGGATTCCCGGCTATGCCCTGGATGCCCGCCAACCCGAACGCCGTGACAGCACCACCCTGATGTACAAGACGTTACCGGCCGCGCCCGCTAAGCTGGGCGCTCCCAGTTAAGGACCCTGTCCCGCCATGCCGCTTCGCTCCGCTCCCGAACTCTGGCAACTCCTGCGCGCCCAAGCCGAGGCCGGGCGCCGCGACGCCCCGGCCCTGGCCGAGGGGCTGACGCGAGCGCTGCTGCAGCCGGTGGATCTGGCCGCCGCCCTGGTCCGGCGCTGCGCCGAGGCCCTGGCGGAGGATCCAGGGCAGGCCGAGTCACTCGGCGAACGCTTCGCTGCCCTGCACGCCGAGTGGCCGGCGCTGACCCTGGCGGCCTGCGCGGACCTGGAAGCGGTGCTGGCACGGGATCCGGCCTATGCCAGCCTGCTGGAGATCTTCCTGTTCTCCAAGGGCTTCCTGGCGCTGCAGAGCCAGCGCCTGAGCCATGCCCTCTGGCACAACGGCGAGCGGCTGCTGGCCCTGCACCTGCAGGCGCGCTGCAATCGGCTGCTGGCCATCGACATCCACCCGGCGGCGCGGCTGGGGCGCGGCATCATGCTCGACCACGGTACCGGCATCGTCATCGGCGAAACCGCGGTGGTGGAGGACGACGTCTCCATCCTGCAGCAGGTGACCCTGGGCGGCACCGGCAAGGAGCAGGGCGATCGCCATCCCAAGGTGCGGCGCGGGGTGATGATCGGCGCCGGGGTCAAGATCCTCGGCAATCTGGAGATCGGCGAGGGCGCCAAGATCGGCGCCAACAGCGTGGTCCTGCATCCGGTGGCGCCCCACACCACGGTGGTGGGTATTCCCGCTCGCCCGGTAGGGCGTCCGCGCGATGCCCATCCGGCCGAAAGCATGGATCAGTCCTTCGACGGCTGAGCCAGAAAGACCTCGGCCTTGGGATAGCGCTCGCTGTTCAGCGCGCTCGACCGCAGGCCCTCCGCCTGCGCCAGGCTGCGTACCAACTCGCGGTTGAAGGCACTGTTGCCCGGATCCGCCAGGTAGTCGGGCAGCGCCAGCCAGCGGGCGTCCGCGATCTCGTCCGGATCCTGGATGGCGATGTCGGCACTCAGGGGATCGAGGCGGCAGACCACATAGAGATTGGATTTGCCGAAGCGGTAGGGGTGGGTGGTCACCAGGCCGACCACGCTGCGAAAGGCGCTGTGGATGCCGGTTTCCTCCCAGACCTCGCGGATCACCGCCGGCCCCAGGTCTTCGCCCAGCTCGACATGGCCCCCCGGCAGCTTGTAGCCCTGGCTGCCGCGTTCGCGGATCGCCAGCAGTTCACCATGGGCATTGAGCACCAGGCCGCCGACGCCCAGGCTGTGGGTCGGGACGAAGGGCGCGAAGGCGGTGGGCGTACCGCGCCAGACCAGCGTGAGTTCCTGTTCCAGGCAGTTGTGAAAGACGAAACCGGCGCGGGTGGCCACCCCGACCAGCTCGCCAAGGGCCAGCGGCAGGGTCAGCCAGATCAGATTGCGTCCGTCGCGGCGGGCGCTGTCGAGCAACTCCGCCAGCGCCGGGGCAAAGGCCTCGCGGGTGGACGGCAGCGAGGCGGCGTCGATGATCAGGCCGTTGAAGGCGTCTTGACGGTATTGCACAGCTGTTACTCCGCAGGCCGTGGCTGGATGGGCGAGGAGGGCACGATACCGGCTTCGCTGGGCAGCAGCAGACTGGCACGCGGATTGGCGATCTCGATACCGCGTTCGCGGAAGCGTTCGAGGATGCGGCGGTTGAGTTCGCGCTGCACGCCCCAGCGGCCCTTGTCTAGGCATCTCATCTGCCCGGCGATGGTCACCATGGAGCCGTCGACGGCGTCCACGCCCCAGATCTCCAGATCGGCGAGGATCAGCTCCTTGAAGGCCTCATCGGCGCGCATGCCGGCGCCGATGTCCTTGAGTTCGGCGATGACGCGCTCGATGTCCTCTGCGTAGCCCACGCTGATGCGCAGGGCGGCGTTGCCCAGCCCACGGTTGATGTTGTTGACCGCCGACACCGAGCTGAAGGGCACGATGTGCAGGGAGCCGTCGCCGGCGCGCAGGCGCACGGTGCGGATCGAGAGGTACTCCACGGTGCCCGAGACCCCGGCCACGGTGACCCAGTCGCCCACCTGCATGGCGTTTTCCAGCAGCAGGAAGATACCGGTGATGAAGTCCTGCACCAGCTTCTGCGAGCCGAAGCCCAGGGCCACGCCGATGATGCTGGCGCTGGCCAGTAGCGGTGTGGTGTTGATGCCCAGTTCGCTCAGCGCGGTCAGGCCGACGATCAGCGCGACCAGGATGAACAGCCCGGTGCGTAGCATGGGCAGCAGGGTACGCAAGCGGGCGGCCCGCACCGTGTCTCCGCGTTCGTTCCAACTGCTCAGTCGACGATTCACGGTGGCGTTGGCGCCTTCCCAGACCACCACGGCGATGACGGCGGCGATGAGGATGGTGAGAAAGGCGGACAGCAGACTGCGCCCGATGCTGCCGTCACCGAACCAGTCCAGCACGCTCCAGCCCCAGGACTGGAACAGGGCCAGGACGGTGATCAGGGTGACGATCACCCCCACCAGCCAGCGTGCCAGCGGATAGTAGCGCTGCAGGTGCAGATCGGTAGCGCTGCCGCCTTCGGTGGTTGCGGGCTGGAACAAGCGACCCAGCAGGCCGAGCAGGAATACCGCCGCCAGGCGCCCGAGGATCACGATGCCGGCGGACAGCGCGACGAAATTCATCAGCCGCGGCAGCCCGTTCTCGATGTCCAGTGCCCACATGGTCCAGCCACCCATGACGAACACGGCGGCGAATACGGCCCAGACCTGACCCAGCCAGGCGCGCAGCACGGTCAGGGCGCCACTGCCATCCTGGCGCCCGGCGATACGGGCGGCCACCGGCCGGCGGACATGAAAGATCAGTCCCACCACCAACAGATGGGCCAGCAGCGAGACCAGCTTGACGATGGCTTCGCGGCCCTCTTCGTTGGCACCCAGGATGTCCGCGGCCTGGGCCAGCGCCAGGCCGAAGGTGATCAGGGCCACGAAGGCGTGAAGCCAGCGCAGCAGGGTACAGGCGAGGCCGGTCCTGACCTTGAGCAGGCGGATGCCGTGGGCGACGGGATCGATCAGCAGGCGGATGACGATCAGCGCCAGGCGGGTGGTGAGATAGGCACCGAGGAAGCCACCGACCAGCTCGCGCTGATTGGCATCCGCGCCCACCAGATAGTGGATCAGCAGCGCCGCCGTGGCCCAGAAGGCCAGTAGCGGCAGCAGTTCCAGCAATAGCAGTCCCAGGGCGAAGGGCAGGTGCCGCAGGGTGGTCCAGTGCTCCTCTGCGCTGGGTCGGGCGCGGTTGGCGGATGCGGGATCGGTGGCAGTGGACTCGGTCGCCGGTGCGGCTGGCGCAGGTGCGGCGCTGTCGGACGGGGCGATGGGCACCTCTTCGAGTTGATCCACGCCATCACGCTGAGTCTTGACCAGGGCCACCGCGGCTTCGGCCGGGCGGGTAGCTGCCTCCTCGACCGCCGGTGCCGACGCTTCAGCAGGGGACTGCTGGGCCGCCTGGTGCTGGGCCTGGCGCCGGGCCCGGGTGTCGGCCAGATCGGCATGGCGCTGCAGCCGTTGCCGCGGGCGCCGGAGCGCCCGATGGATCAGCCACTCGCCCACCAGGCCGGCGGCAAAGAGGGTGGCCAGGGTCAGCAAGGCCTGCAGCAGGGCGCGGCGACCCGCTTCGGACGTGAAGCTGGCGCGCGACCAGTCGGGCAGGGTACGCACGGCCCGCTGCACCTGGTTCAGCTCGCTGCTTAGGTTGTCGGCCCAGCGACCGACGCGACTGAGGGTCTGGGCGATCAGGCCATTGGCTTCCAGCGGTACCAGCGCCTTTTCCTCGCCTGGCGCCGGGGCAGCTGCCGCTGGTGCAGTGGCGGCGGTTGCCGTAGCCGCCGGTGCCGCCTTCGTCCCGGTCGCGCTCGCCGGCTGGCTGGCGATGGCCTGCAAGGTCAGGATCAGCTCCTGGCGGCGCTGCGGATCCTGCAGCAGGGCCGCGACCTGGCGCGCCTGCTGAGGATCGAGACCGGTCGGGGGCGGGCCAGGGGTTTCGGCGGCGCGCAGGGGCAACGCCAGGCACAGCAGCAACAGGGCGAGCAGGAAGTTCGGCATGGGGCGATAGCGGTCCTGATGAAGGATCAGCCAGTTAGGACCCGCGATCCTCGCCTATGCTCCCTTCAGTTGGCCACTCCCTGCCGCTGGAGACGCCGCCAGTCACCCGGCGTCTGCTCGGTCCAGCGCTTGAAGGCGCGCTGGAAGGCGGCGGGGGAGGCGAAGCCAAGCAGATAGGCGATCTCGCCGAAGCTGGCCTCGGTATCGCGGATATAGGCCAGCGCCAGGTCGCGGCGGGTCAGGTTGAGCAGGGTACGGTACTGGGTACCTTCTTCGGCCAGCTTGCGCCTCAGCGTCCAGGACGGCAGACGCAGCCGGCTGGCGATCTGCTCCAGGGTCGGCTCGCCGTGCCGCAGCAAGGGCCCCATGACTTCGACCACCCGCTCGGTGAGGCCGCGGGTGCGGGTCAGGCGGCCGTGTTCGGATTCGCTCAGGGCCAGCAGCTGGCGCCAGGTGGCCGGGCAATGCTCGGACCCGGTCCGGGCCAGGGTCGCGGCATCGAGCAGCAGCGCATTCTCGGCGGCGCCGAATTCCACCGCGCAGCCGAAGGCGGCCTCGTAGGGCGCCACGTCCGCCGGTGCGGGGTATTCGATGAGGACGCGGCGCGGTTGTAGCGGGCGCCCGGCGACGGCGCTCAACAGCGCCAGCCAGGCGCTGAGCACCACGTCAACCACGAAGCGGTTGTAACCGTTGTAGGGGCTGATGCTATAGAAGTGCAGCCAGGCGTCGCGGCCCTGGGCGGCATAGCGCGACCGGCCCCGGTAGTTGCGGCCATAGAGCGGTTCCAGTTCGAGCAGCGTCTCGGCGGCGTGACGCACGTCCGGCGCCTGGCCCACGGTGACGCCGGCGAGACCGAGAAAGGCCGGCCGCATCGCCCGGCCCATGGCCAGGCCCAGCGCCGAATCACCAGTCAGTTCCAGGGCCGCATGGCCCAGGCGCATGTAGTGGGGGATCGACAGCCGTCCGCCAGGTTCGGCCAGCCGCGCCGCGGTCAGGCCGAAGCGTGCCAGCAGGCCGGCGGCATCGGCACCCCGCTGGGCGACGGCTGCCGCCAGCGCCAGCACGAAGCCGGTGGAGAGGTCGCCCAGGCGCAGCGCCGGCGCGCTCATAGCCGCAGATTGATCAGCTTGCTCCCGGCCTGGGCAGCATCGGTGGCCGCTGTCGCATCCGGGGTGAAGGCCTGGCTGCCGCCGCCGGCCTGCCATTCCCAGAGGCGGCCGCGCAGCTGCACTTCCAGGGCGGCGCGGATGCCGGCGGCGCGCAGGCGCTGGATGTCGAAGGGTGCCGGTGCCGGGGTGGCGCCCGAGGCGAGGGCGGGAATCGCCAGCAAGTCCACCTGGGGAGCGTCCAGCACGCCGGCGCGACCGGTGTCGCTGCCCTGGATGACGCCGAGACGGCCCAGCGGCGTCTCCAGTCGCAGCAGGGGCGGGCTGAGATCGTCGCCGCTGTCCCTGGCCGTCAGCGGTCGCACCAGCGGTTGGCCGAGCACCTTGCCGTCGGGTCCGAAGACCAGGGTGACATTGCGCAAAGGTCCCGTACCCACCTGCAATTCGCCGTCCACCAGGGTCGGACCGGGCAGGACGATGGAGCCGGCCACCAGGGTGACGCCGTACTGGCGGGCGAGGCCGCCGAAGAGCTGCTGGTAGGCGCTGGCCATGTCCCAGGCCTTCATGCGCAACAGGCTGTCGGCCAGGCGCCGGTCACCCTCGGCCTGGAACCAGGCGCGAGCCACGCGCAACGGATTGCCCAGCAGCAGCCACTGGATGGCCTCTTCGCTGCGTGCCGCGGCATAGACCTCGGGCTTCTCGCCCATCAGCGCCAGGGGCGTGCCCAGGTGCTCGGGCAGCACCACGGTGGTCTGGGCGCCGATCAGGCCCAGGCGCCGTGCATTGGTCAGATAGGCAGCGAGCTTGAGGCGCAATCGCTCGGGATTGCCATAGTCCAGGGCGACCAGTTCGGGCTCGATCCCCAGCAGGTTGCCGGTGGTGGCCGCCGCTGGCGTGGTGGTCAGGTCCACCGCCAGGCTGCTGCGCAGATCCGACAGGTAATGGAAGGCTGGCCGCTGGGCCACCCAGCCCGCCAGCACGGCGAACAGGGCGATCAGCACCAGGAACACGAGCTTGCGCATCGGCACTCCAGAGCGGTCCCGGCCTCCCGGGCCGGGCGAGATAAAGGTGCTCAGGGTAGGAGACCAGACCGCCACTGCCAAGGGGCGGCTGTACATTTGGGTAAAGAGGTTGTCATTTCCGGTGATTGAGGCCAGCCCGCGCTGCTCCTATCGTGGCGCCAGGCTTTCCCAGAAAGGCCAACCACCGGAGACCGCCATGATCGAGCTTGCCCCCCGTAATACCACCCCTATTGATCGCTATCCGCATCTGCTCGAACCTCTGCCCGTGGGGTCGATCACCTTGCGCAACCGGGTGGTGATGGGGTCCATGCACACGGGGCTGGAAGAGCGGCCCGGCGGCTTCGCGCGGATGGCGGCCTTCTTCGCCGAGCGAGCGCGGGGCGGGGTGGGGCTGATCGTCACCGGGGGCATAGCGCCGAACGAAGAGGGGGCGGTGGCCAAGGGCGCGGCCAAGCTGACCACTCCCGAGGAAGCCGAGCACCATCGGCCGGTCACGGACGCGGTGCACGCCGCCGGCGGCCGTATCTGCCTGCAGATCCTGCACGCCGGTCGCTATGCCTATAACCCCCAGCTGGTGGCGCCCTCGGCGCTGCAGGCACCGATCAATCCCTTCACCCCACGCGAGCTGGACGAGGCCGAGGTGGAGGGGCAGATCGCCGCCTTCGTCCGCTGTGCCACGCTGGCGCAGCAGGCCGGCTACGACGGCGTCGAGGTGATGGGTTCCGAAGGCTACTTCATCAACCAGTTCATCGCCGCGCGGACCAACCACCGCACGGATCGCTGGGGCGGCGACTTCGCCAGTCGCTGCCGCTTGCCGTTGGCCATCGTCGCAGGCATCCGTAGGGCGACCGGCCCGGATTTCCTGATCATCTTCCGCCTCTCGCTGCTGGATCTGGTGGAACAGGGCAGCACCCCCGAGGAATGCCTGCAACTGGCGCTCTGGCTGGAAGACGCCGGGGTCAGCCTGATCAACACCGGCATCGGCTGGCACGAGGCGCGCATCCCCACCATCGCCACCCTGGTGCCACGCGGCGCCTTCGCCGCCGTCACCGCCCAGCTCAAGGGCCGGGTGCGGGTGCCGCTGATCGCCACCAACCGCATCAACACCCCGGAGGTGGCCGAGGCCATCCTCGCCGCCGGCCAGGCCGACCTGGTGTCCATGGCCCGGCCGCTGCTGGCCGACCCGGACTTCGTCGCCAAGGCCGCCGCCGGCCGCGCCGACGAGATCAACACCTGCATCGCCTGCAACCAGGCCTGCCTGGACCACACCTTCGCCGGCAAGCTGACCAGCTGCCTGGTCAATCCGCGCGCCTGCCACGAGACCGAGTTGCAGATCCTGCCCGCCGCCGAATCACGCCACTTTGCCGTGGTCGGCGCCGGGCCGGCCGGCCTGGCCGCCGCCTGCACCCTGGCCGAGCGCGGCCACCAGGTGGTGCTGTTCGAGGCCAGCGAGCGCATCGGTGGCCAGTTCAATGTCGCCAAGCGTATTCCCGGCAAGGAAGAATTCGGCGAGACCCTGAGGTATTTCCAGCGGCGTCTGGAGCGACTGGCAGTGGATGTCCGCCTCAACCAGCGCGTCAGCGCCGCCGACTTGCAGGCCGAGGGCTTCGCCGGGGTGATCCTGGCCACCGGGGTGACGCCGCGGGTGCCGCCCATTCCGGGGGTCGACCATCCCAAGGTGCTGGGCTACCTGGACGTCCTGCTTGAACGCAAGCCGGTAGGGCGGCGGGTGGCCCTGATCGGCGCCGGCGGCATCGGTTTCGACGTGGCGGATTTCCTCACCCACGGCCATCAGGACGCGGAGCCCATCACCGCCTTCTACCGCGAGTGGGGCATAGATCCCAGTTTCAGCAGCCGCGGCGGGCTGGCCCCGGCGACGCCGCCGGCCGTGCCACGCGAAGTCTGGCTGCTGCAGCGCAAGCCGGGCAAACCCGGCAAGGGCCTGGGCAAGACCACTGGCTGGATCCACCGCTCGCGCCTGCAGCAGCGTGGTGTCCAGGCGTTCGGCGGGGTGGAATACCTGGGTATCGACGACGCCGGCCTGCGCCTGCGCCTGCCCGATGGCAGCGAGCAGGTGCTGGACGTCGACAACGTCGTGCTCTGCGCGGGCCAGGAGTCCCTGCGCGAGCTGGAAGACGAGTTGCTCGGCGCCGGCGTGGCGGTGCACCGGGTCGGCGGCGCGGATGTCGCCGCCGAGCTGGACGCCAAGCGCGCCATCGATCAGGCCACTCGCCTTGCCGCCCAGCTGTAACTCTTCGTTGCGATCAGGGATGATTTCTGTGATCCACTCCGCATAACATCGGTTCCGGACCGACCCTCGTCCCAATGTCTGGCCTCTCTTCCATCCCGCCGACCAGGATTGGCTAAGCTGCCGTCCTGATGCGTCGGGTGGGGGCCCGGCGCGTCGAAGGAGTTGGGCGGCGACGCGGGTCTACCGTGTCGCCGCCAGAGGTCGGCGGGCGGACGCAGGTCCGGTCGCCAATTGGCGAGACGCCGGCCTCGGTATTCATGTGGGATCGACAGAGCACGCGGCGAGAGATGGCAGAGACGTTGAACGTAGAGACGGTACTGACCCCGGTGGTGCTGGGGTTCGGCGACCAGGGTGTGAATCGCGCCTTGCTGTTCCCCGATTTTCAGGCGCTCTGGCAGGGCGACCAGACGCTGCTCGACTGCGCCGGACGGCGCCATCGCTTCGTCTATCTGCTGCTGGACGAGCACCGCAGGGTCAAGGCCGCGGTGTTCTTCCTGCTGGCCTTCGATGCCCAGGGCAAACCGCTGCCGGAATGGGACCTGCCGCTGGGCGAGCTGGCCGAGCGCGGCGATGTCGGCCCCGACCTGGGCGCCGGACCGATCCGCCTGGCCAGTCGCAGCCATTGCCCGATTTCCTGGCACCAGGGCGATCTCTGGGATCCCCGCAGCGAGACCGAGCACGACGACTGGCAGGCGATCCGCGATTGCCTGGGCCTGGTCGCGCCGCGCGATGGCGAGGTGGAGCTGGCCGGGGAATACCACCCTAGCGCCGCCGACGGCATCGATGTCGAGGCCCGTCTCGAACGGGTCCGCCGCATCCTCGCCCAGGAACACCAGGAGGCGCTGGACAAGCTGATCGCCGGTCAGCGTACCCGGCTGCTGACCCTGACCCGCCAGCACCAGGAAGACCTGGCGCGTCTGCAGCGCGACGCCGACGAGGTACGCGCGGCCAAGGCCGAGCTGGAGGTGCGCTATGCCGCCCTGGCCCAGCACCTGGAGCAGCAGCACGAGCAAACTCGCCAGCAGCGCGAAGAGCTCAACGAGCAGATGCGCACCCTGGAGCGCAACGCCCTCTACAAGATCGAGGCGCTGCGCATCCAGTCCGAAGCCGAAAGCGAGGCCCGGGTGGCCGCCGCCGTGGGTGAGCTGAAGAACCAGCTGACCATCCGCGAGGTGGAACTCAAGTACCGCGACGAGCTGGACGGCCAGTTGCAGGAAGACATCCGCCAGCTGCGCGAGCGCTGCGCCCAGCTGATCGGCGACAGCAACGAAGGCCAGCTGGAGCGCCTGGCGCGCCAGGGCATTCTCTTCGTCACCTTCCAGCCCGGCGCCGGTCATCTGATCCTCAGCCGGCAGGACGTCCCTCGCTTCAGCGCCGATCCCCTGGGTTACGTCGCCGAGCACTGCAAGGTCAGCCGGGAGCAGTATCAGCGCTGGCTGGAGCATCACCAGCAGCCGGTCTGCCAGGCCGAGGTGGAGGGCGAGCGCTGCGGACGGCCGGTGGTGCGGGTGGAACACCCCGCCCAGTTCGATCCGTTGCGCTCGACCCTGTGCGCCGAGCACCGCGGCGATGACAGCGATGGTGACGTCGCCAATCTCTGACTCCCTGGTTGATGATCTTTCCTTCGCCCGCCGTGCTCCAGGAGGTGCAACTCGCCATCCTGGCGGCGCGGGACCTGCGCCTGGCGGTGCTGCGCCTGGATCAGCGCCCGGCTGCGCATAACGGCAACAAGGCCTACAAGCTGCGGCCCTGGCGCGAACGCCTGGCCCGGGGCGAAGGCCGCGGGCTCATCAGCCTGGGTGGTGCCCACTCCAATCATCTGCATGCGCTGGCCGCCCTGGGCCGGGAGGAAGGCTTCGCCACCGTCGGCCTCTTGCGTGGCGAGCCCTGCCTGACGCCCACGGTAGAGGATCTGCAGGCCAATGGCATGACCCTGCACTGGCTCGGCTATGGCGGCTATCGCCGCCGCCACGACAGCGACTTCTGGCAGCCCTGGCAGGCGCGCTATCCCGAGTTGCTACCCATTCCCGAAGGCGGCTGCGACGCGCAGGCCGCCGCGGCCTGCGCAACCATCGTCACGGAACTGCGACAGGGACTCGCCGCCCTGGGCTGGCCCGATTGCCAGCAGCTCTGGCTGGCCGCCGGCACCGGTACCACCCTGGCCGGGGTGATCCGCGCCGCCGACCCCGCCTGGCAGGTGGTGGGCGGCCTGGCGGTGCCACCCGGGCATGGCGTCGAAGCCACGCTCGACCGGCTGCTCGCGCAGCACACCGGCGCCGATTGGCGCCTGCTGGACGCCAGCCGCGGCGGCTTCGGCCGCCTCGATGCCGAGCTGGCGCGGGCCATGGCGGAATTCGAGGCGCAGACCGGGATCGGCCTGGAGCCGCTCTATACCGGCAAGCTCTGGCTGGCGCTGCGCCAGGCAATCGAGGGCGGCGCGCTGGCGCCGGGCAGTCGCCTGGTGCTGGTCCACAGCGGTGGTCTCCAGGGCCGCCGCGCGCTGGAAACTCAGCTGGCGGCGTTGGCCGGCGGCTGAACCGGCCAGCCCGCAGGCACCAGGAACAGCCGCGCCTCTTCGTCGCCGCGTGCATCGCGCCGCACCAGCAATTGCGGCCAGCTCGGCTCGCCGTCCGGCAGGGGCAGGCAGGGCGTATCGGCGACCGCGGGCGCCAGCCAGTGGCCCTTGGGTAGCACTTCCCAGGGGCCGACCGGCAGCAGCTGCCGCGCGCACCACAGCTGGGGTTGGCGGGGTAGCAGGGCGCCAACCGGCCAGGGCAGGGGGCGGTCGAGTGGCTGGAACAGATAGCCGCCCAGCCACAGCGCCGCCCGCGGCGGGGCGATGTCCAGCGCCGCCAGGCTGGCCTGGGCCAGGGGCGTGGCCGACAGCGGCAGCTGGCGCTGGCGCAGGTGTGAGAGTTTGCGCGCCAGCTGGTCTTCGCCACCCGGACCCAGCCAGAGCGGTGCCTCCGGTGGGCCTTCGCCCAGGTAGAACTTCACCGCCAGTTCCAGGTGATGGACCCCCTCGGCGTCTTCCACCAGCAGGTCCAGTTCGCCCAGGGTACGGTCGCCCTCGCGCAGGGGCAGGTTGGCCGCGCGCAATCTGAGCCCCGGTGCCCGTTCCAGGGCGAATTGCCAGAGTCTTTCGTACTGGCGCCCCAGCCGGCGGTCGCTGCCCTGGGCAAGCCAGGCTGTTAGGGCCGCGGGCGCCGCGTCCTGTTGCCGCAGCCAGTCTGCCAGTCTGCCGGGATGATTCGCCCAGTCGCTGGCGACCAGCGGATGGCGGGTGTCGGCGGCTTCCAGCAGCGGCGTGGCGATCAGCGTCCAGGCGAGGTCACGCACCTGGGGCTGGCTCAGGCGGCGGGGCAGGGCGTGCAGCTCGGCGAAGGGCGTCATGGTGCCAGCATAGGCCAAGCCGGACCGCTGCGGATCACCGGCGGCGACCCGCGGTCGGATGAGGGCGGTTTGCCGCTGCCACGGCCTTTCGCCCATACTTTCCGCACTTTCCAGCCAACGGGGCCGC
This sequence comes from Pseudomonas sp. LA5, assembly GCF_028640825.1. Taxonomy (NCBI): domain Bacteria; kingdom Pseudomonadati; phylum Pseudomonadota; class Gammaproteobacteria; order Pseudomonadales; family Pseudomonadaceae; genus Pseudomonas; species Pseudomonas sp. LA5. The sequence continues at coordinate 490,158 of NZ_JAQYZY010000037.1, read as the reverse complement.
CGGCGCGTCATGGACTCCTTTCGTAACATCGGCATCATCGGTCGACTCGGCAGCACCCAGGTGCTGGACACCATCCGCCGGCTCAAGACCTTTCTGCTGCAACGCGGGCGCAACGTCATCCTGGAAAACACCATCGCCGAGGTGCTGCCCGGGCATGGCCTGCAGACGGTGTCGCGCAAGCTCATGGGCGAGATCTGCGACCTGGTGATCGTGGTCGGCGGCGACGGCAGCCTGCTCGGTGCCGCCCGCGCCCTGGTGCGCCCGCGGGTGCCGGTGCTGGGCATCAACCGCGGCAAGCTGGGCTTTCTCACCGATATCCGTCCCGATGAACTGGAGACCAAGGTCGCCGAGGTGCTCGACGGTCAGTACCTGATGGAGACGCGCTTCCTGCTCGATGCCTTCGTCGAGCGTGGCGGCGAGATCATCGGCCAGGGCGATGCCCTCAACGACGTGGTGCTGCATCCGGGCAAGTCCACCCGGATGATCGAATTCGAGTTGTACATCGACGGCCAGTTCGTCTGCAGCCAGCGCGCCGACGGCCTGATCGTCGCCACCCCCACCGGCTCCACCGCCTACTCGCTGTCGGCCGGTGGCCCCATCATGCATCCCAAGCTGGATGCTATCGTGGTGGTGCCCATGTATCCCCACACCCTGTCCAGCCGGCCCATCGTGGTGTCCGGCGACAGCACCCTGTCGATCCTGGTGTCGCCGAACATGACGATCTATCCGCAGGTCTCATGTGATGGCCAGAATCATTTCACCTGCGCACCCGGCGATACCGTGACCATTCAGAAGAAGCCGCACAAACTCAGGCTGATCCATCCGCTGGATCACAACTACTACGAGATCTGCCGGACCAAGCTCGGCTGGGGCAGTCGGCTGGGAGACGACTGATGCCCCTGGGCTACGATCTGATCGGCGATCTCCACGGCTGCGCCCATACCCTGGACCTGCTGCTGGCGCGTCTTGATTATCAGCAGGTGGACGGCGTCTGGCAGCACCCCGAGCGCCAGGCGATCTTTCTCGGTGACCTGGTCGATCGCGGCCCGCGCATCCGCGGCTCCCTGCGCCGGGTGCGGGCCATGGTCGAAGGCGGCCATGCCCACTGCATCCTCGGCAATCACGAACTCAATGCCCTGGCCTGGCACACCCCGGCGCTGCCCGGCACCGGCCAGACCTGGGTACGCGAACACACGCCGCGCCATCGCCAGCTGATCCAGGAGACCCTGGCGGCCTTCGCCGACCATCCCGGCGAGTGGCAGGACCATCTGCGCTGGCTCTACCGGCTGCCGCTGTGCAAGGACTTCGGGCACTTCCGCATCGTCCATGCCTGCTGGGATCAGCGGCTGATCGACGAATTCCTCCACCACTATCCGGATGCCTGCATCGACGAGGACTTCGTGCGCCAGTCCATCGTCGGCGGCAGCCTGGCCAGTCGGGTCGCCTCGCGCCTGCTCAACGGCGTGTCGCTGCCCTTGCCCCATGGCCTGCGCCTCACCGGCAGCGATGGCTATGTGCGGGCGCGCTTTCGCACCAAGTTCTGGGAAAGCGATCCCCAGACCTATGGCGACGTGGTCTTCCAGCCCGATGCCTTGCCGGCGGAAATCGCCTGCGAACCCTTGAGCGACGAGGAAAAGGCCGGGCTGCTCTGCTATGGCGAGGATGAGCCGATGCTGTTCGTCGGTCACTACTGGCGCGATGGCCATCCCGAACCTCTGCGGCCGAACCTCGCCTGCCTGGACTACAGTGCGGTCAAGTACGGCAAGCTGGTGGCCTACCGCCTCGACGACGAACGCCAGATCGACCCGGCCAAGTTCGTCTGGATCGACGTGCAGCGCGAGGAGGGGCGATGAACCAGCCGCAACCCGTGCTGCGCGTGCCCCTGGGCCGTGACCTGCTGGGCTTCACGCGCCTGCTGCGGCGCCTGCAGATCCGCCACCGGGTGGTGGAAGAGGGCGACAGCCAGGTGCTCTGGGTGCTGGACCCGGCGCGGATCGAAGAGACCCGCAGCCTCTATGAACGCTATCCCGACGGCGATCCGCGCGGCGAGGTCCAGGCGACGCGTGGACCGCGGGGCTTCGGGCTGCTGGCGCAACTCAAGGCCAGTCCGGTCAGCGCCGTCTTTCTCGCCGTCACCCTGCTGCTGGGCCTGGCCACCGAACTGGGCGACAACCTGGCGTTGATCCACTACCTGACGCTGCAGGAATTCCGCCTGATCGACGCGGAGCACATCGCCTTTCTCGATCTCGACGCCAGCCTGGCCCGCGGCGAATGGTGGCGACTGGTCACCCCGATCTTCCTGCACTTCGGCCTGCTGCATCTGGCGATGAACGCCCTCTGGTACTGGGAGCTGGGTCGCCGCATCGAATTCCGCCAGGGCGGCCTGCTGCTGCTGCTCCTGACACTGGTGTTCGCCGCCGGCTCCAACCTGGTGCAGTACGCCTGGACCGGGCCGGCGCTGTTCGGCGGTCTGTCCGGCGTGCTCTATGGCCTGCTCGGCCATTGCTGGCTGTTCCAGTGGCTGGCGCCCAATCCGGCCTATCGCATGCCCCGTGGCGTGGTGGCCATGATGCTGATCTGGCTGGTGATCTGCCTGACCGGGGTCTTCGATCTGCTCGGCTTCGGCTCCATCGCCAATGGCGCCCATGTCGGCGGCCTGGTGCTGGGTTGCCTCACCGGACTGCTGGGCGGTGGCCTGGCCCGCCTGCGGCAGCGCTAGCTAGCGTCGCCGCTTGAGCTCGGGAGAAAGGCTCAAGGCGTTGCGATAGCGCCAGCGCCGCTGGCTGCGGCGACGCAACCAGCGCCCCATGAGCAAGAGCAGCGCACCGCCGCCCAGGCAGCCCTGGGCGGTCTCGCGGGTCAGGCTCAGATAGGCCGTCAGCTGCGGCCACTGCAGCAGGGCCGCACCGCCCGCCAGCAGCGCGGCCAGGCCGGTCAGCACCGAGAGGGTGCCGAGGCCGGCGGCGAGGGAGGTCAGGAAGGGCCGCCGCAGGCGCAGCGGCGGTGGATCGAAACGGTCGTGCTCGGGCAACTGCATGCTCATACCCCAGGCTCTGTAAGGCCGCCGAGGTTATACGCCTCGGCGTTGCTTGGCGAGCCTGAGCGGCGCGGGCTAGCGCAGCAGCTGCCGGGCTCCCTGCTTGAGCATGTCCCAGCGATTCGGATCGCCACTGGCGATAGCGCCGAGGAAGGCCCTGGCCTGCTCGAAGCTGATATGCGGCGGCAGCGGCGGCACACTGGGGTCGGTGACGAATTCCAGCACCACCGGGCGATCCGCCTCGAAGGCCTGCTGCCAGGCATCGGCCACCTCGTCCGGGCGATGGATGCGCAGACCCTTGAAGCCGAGCAATTCGCCATAGCGGGCATAGGGGAAGTCGAGTACATCCTGGGCCGGGGCGAACTTGGGGTCTCCAGCCAGGGCACGCTGCTCCCAGGTCACCTGATTGAGATCGCCGTTGTTGAGCACCATGACGATGAAGGTCGGATTGCTGAATCTCTTCCAGTACTGCTGCAGGGTGACCAGTTCGGCGTTGCCGTTCATCTGCATGGCGCCATCGCCCACCAGGGCGATCACCGGACGATCCGGATGAGCGAACTTGGCCGCGATGGCATAGGGAATGCCGCAGCCCATGGTCGCCAGCTTGCCCGACAGCGACCCCAGCATCTGCCCGCGCATGCGGATGTCGCGGGCATACCAGTTGGTGTGGGAGCCGCTGTCGCCGCAGAGGATGGCATCCTGCGGCAACTGGCTGGAAAGTTCGTGGAACACCCGCTGCGGATTGATCGGCTCGGCGGGCGCCAGGGCGCGCTGCTCGATGGAGTGCCAGGAAGCGGCCACGCTCTTTTCGATGCGCGCGCGCCATTTATCGTGGGGTTTGCTCTCCAGCAGTGGCAGCAGGCGTCTCAGGGTCTCGGCGGCATCGCCCAGCAACGGCTGCTCGATGGGATATCTCATGCTGATGTTGCGCGCATGCAGGTCGATCTGCACCGCTCGCGCCTGGCCTTCCTGAGGCAGGAATTCGGTATAGGGGAAGGTCGAGCCGACGATCAGCAGGGTGTCGCATTCCTTCATCAGCAGATCGCTGGCCTCGGTGCCGAGCAGACCGATGGCGCCGGTGACATAGGGCAGTTCGTTGGAGAGTACGCCCTTGCCCAGCAGCGCCTTGGCCACCCCGGCGCTGAGCTTCTCGGCCACCGCCATCACCTCGCTGCGCGCCTGCAGGGCGCCGGCGCCCACCAGCAGGGCAACCTTCTTGCCGGCATTGAGGATGTCTGCCGCGGCCTGCAGGTCGTCTTCCTGGGCATAGGGTCGCGGCGGGATGGCACCGGCACCGGAGAGGACATTGGCGTGCTGGTGCGGCGGACTTTCCACCGCCGGCAGCTGCTGGATGTCGTTGGGGATGATCACCGTCGCCACCTGGCGCTCGGCGATGGCCACGCGGAAGGCGCGGTCGATGACATGGCGCAGCTGCGCCGGATGCACCACCGTCTCCACATAGGCGGAGACGTCCTTGAACAGGGTGTGCAGGTCGACCTCCTGCTGATAGTCGCTGCCCAGTGAAGAGGCGGCCTGCTGGCCCACCAGGGCCACTACCGGCATATGGTCCATCTTGGCGTCGTACAGGCCGTTGAGCAGATGGATGGCCCCGGGCCCGGAGGTGGCCAGGCAGACGCCCACCTCGCCGGTGAACTTGGCATGGGCGCAGGCCATGAAGGCGGCCATCTCCTCGTGGCGCACCCGCACGTAGTCGAACTGGTCGGCTACCCGACCCAGGGCGCCCATGATGCCGTTGATGCCATCGCCGGGGTAACCGAAGATGCGCTCGACGTGCCACTGGCCGAGGCGCTCCCAGAGATGATCGGCTACGGTCTTGCTCATGACGTTCTCCTCGTTGAAGGTCTAGGCTTAGGAAGAAGGGCCCGGACGTTAAGTTCCTGCAGCCGGACCGGGCGCGGGTTAGAATGCGCGGCTGATCATCCGGAGCCTTTCATGAGCGAATCCCGCCTGCGCACCTTGCGCGACCACATCCGCTGGGCCGTCAGCCGCTTCCATGCCGAAGAGCTGTTCTTCGGCCATGGCCACGACAACGCCTGGGACGAGGCCCGCGCCCTGGTGCTGGGCGCCGTGCACCTGCCCTGGGACACCGCCGATCGCTACCTGGACTGCGCCCTGGAAGACGACGAGCGCTACGCACTCGGGGTGCTCCTGCACAAGCGCATCCAGGAGCGTGTGCCGACCGCCTATCTGCTCGGCGAAGCCTGGTTCTGCGGCCTGCCGTTCACCGTCGACGAGCGGGTGCTGGTGCCGCGCTCGCCCATCGGCGAGCTGATCGACGCGCAATTCGCGCCCTGGCTGCCGGCCGCGCCGGCGCGCATCCTCGATCTCTGTACCGGCTCGGGCTGCATCGGCATCGCCTGCGCCTATGCCTTCCCCGAGGCCGAGGTGGCCCTGGGCGATCTGTCCTACGACGCCCTCGAAGTGGCCTGGCAGAACATCGAGCGCCACGACCTGGAGGATCGCGTCTATACCGTCCAGGGCGACGGCTTCGCCGGACTGCCAGGGCAGCGTTTCGACCTGATCGTCAGCAATCCGCCCTATGTGGATGCCGAGGACTTCGCCGACATGCCGGCCGAATACCAGCACGAACCGGCCCTGGGCCTGGCCTGTGGCGACGACGGCCTGGACCTGGTGCGGCGGATGCTGGCCGAGGCCGCCGATCACCTCACCGAGCAGGGCATCCTCGTCGTGGAGGTGGGCAACAGCCAGGTCCACGTCGAGGCGCTCTATCCGGAAGTCGATTTCACCTGGCTCGAATTCGAGCGCGGCGGCCATGGCGTCTTCCTGCTGGCCGCCGCCCAGTGCCGCGAGCACCAGGCGCTGTTCCGCAGCCGTCTGGTCCCCTGATCACCCGCGGTCGCCCGCGGCGGCCGCCCTTTCTTTACCGAGGTCTACCCGTGTTTACCGAACTCGCTCTGCACGAGCGCCTGCTCAAGGCCCTCGATACCCTGGGCTTCAAGACGCCCACTCCGGTCCAGGCCGCTGCCGTGGGCCCGGCCCTGGCAGGTCATGACCTGCGCGTCACCGCCCGCACCGGCAGCGGCAAGACCGCCGCCTTCCTGCTGCCGCTGCTGGATCGCCTGCTCAAGGACCCCAAGCCGCGTTCCGGCGCCCGCGCGCTGATCCTGCTGCCGACCCGCGAGCTGGCCCAGCAGACCGCCAAGGAAATCGAACGCTTCGGCCAGTTCACCTTTCTCAAGGCCGGCCTGGTGATCGGCGGCGAGGACTTCCGGGTCCAGGCCGCCGGCCTGCGCAAGAATCCGGAGATCCTGGTGGCCACCCCCGGTCGCCTGCTGGAGCAGCGTAACGCCGGCAACGTGAACCTGAAAGACATCGAGATGCTGGTGCTCGACGAAGCCGACCGCATGCTCGACATGGGCTTTTCCGAGGACGTGCTGCAGATCGCCGCGAGCTGCGAGCGGGAGGGTCGCCAGACCCTGCTGTTCTCCGCGACCAGCGGTGGCAACAGCCTGCGTCAGGTGGTCGAGCAGGTCCTGCGCGAGCCGCAGAATCTCATGCTGGACCGCACCGGCGAACTGAACGAAGCCGTGGTGCAGCAGGTGATCCTGGCCGACGAGCCCCCGCACAAGGAACGCCTGCTGCAGTGGCTGCTGGCCAACGAGACCTATCGCAAGGCCATCGTCTTCACCAACACCAAGGTGCAGGCCGATCGCCTCACCGGCCGCCTGGTGGCCGAGGGCCTCAAGGTCTTCGTGCTGCACGGCGACAAGGACACCAAGGACCGCAAGCTGGCCGTGGAGCGGCTGCAGAGCGGCGCGGTCAAGGTGCTGATCGCCACCGACGTGGCTGCCCGCGGCCTGGACGTCGAAGGCCTCGACCTGGTGATCAACTACGACCTGCCGCGCAGTGGCGACGAATACGTCCACCGCATCGGCCGCACCGGGCGCGCCGGCGAGGCGGGTACGGCGATCTCCTTCGTCACCCATGGCGACTGGAATCTGATGTCCAGCATCGAGCGCTATCTCAAGCTGAGATTCGAGCGCCGTCACCTGCCGGGTCTCAAGGCCAGCTACAACGGCCCGAAAAAGCTCAAGGCGTCGGGCAAGGCTGCCGGCGTGAAGAAGAAAAAGACCGAGGGCAAGAAGGACGGCAAGGCCAAGACCAAGGCCAAACCCAAGTCCGAGCGCCGCCCCGGCGCCCTGGTGCCGACTTCGGCCGACGGCTTCGCGCCGCCGCGCAAGCGCACCCAGGAGTGATCCCGCGCCGGGCCTGAGGCGCCACCCCGCGGCGAGACCGCGGGGCAGGGCGGGCTCAGTGCTTGGCGGTGTTGTCGAACAGCTGGAAGACCGGTGCGCGACGGGTCGAGCGTTGCAGATCCGGTTGCTGGATCAGCAGCCAGGCCTGCAACTCCGGTTCGGGCATGGGCTTGCCGATCCAGAAGCCCTGGCCTTCGTCGCAGCCCATGGCCAGCAGGCTGGCCAGGGCCTCGGCGGTCTCGATGCCTTCGGCGGTGATGCGAAAGCCCAGCTGGTGGGACAGTTCGATCAGCGAACTGACGATCAGCCGGTCCTTGGTGCGATGGGTCAGTTCGCGCACGAAGCTGCGATCGATCTTGATGGTGTCGGCCGGCAACTCGCGCAGGTGCGAGAGGTTGTTGTAGCCGGTACCGAAGTCGTCGATGGCGATGCCGATGCCCAGCTCGCGCAGGGCGGCCAGCTGGCGATGGATCAGCGCCACGTCACCCAGCAGGGCATTCTCGGTGACCTCCAGTTCCAGGCGCCTGGGATTGACCGGATAGCGCTGCAGCAACTCGGTGGTCTGCTCGGTGAAGTCCGGATCGTTCAGGTCATGGGCGGAGATGTTGATCGCCACGCCCAGACTCCGACCTTCCCGCTGCCAGGTATAGGCCTGGCTGATGGCCTGCTGCATCACCCAGCGACTCAGGGCGGTGATCAGCGCGGTCTTTTCCGCCAGTGGAATGAATTCCGCCGGACTGACCGACCCCAGGTGCGGATGCTGCCAGCGCAGCAGTGCCTCGACGCTGTGGCAGCGACCGGTGGCCAGATCGATGCGCGGCTGGTAGACCAGGCTCAGCTGATCCTCGGCGCGCAGCGCCTGGGGCAGGGCGCTGAGCAGGGCGAAGGCGCGGCGGTAGGCGGCATCGTGCTGCGGATCGAAATGCCGGCAGCCGCGCATCTCGGCGCGGGCATCGTCGGCGGTGGCGATCAGGGCGCGCAGCCAGTCGGCCGGATGATCGTCGGTCAGGGACATGATCCCCAGGCCCAGGCGGGTCTGGATGGGAATGCCGTTGTAGTCGAGCACCCCGGTCAATTCCTCCTGCAGGCGTTCGAGCAGCGCCTGTTGCGCGGCCTCGTCGGCGTCGTGCAGCAGAAAGCCGAAGCGGGCCGGCCCCAGGCGATACAGGGGTAGCTCGACCGGCAGCAGACGGCGCAAGTGCTGCTTGATGGCGCGTTGCAGGCCATCGAAGTGGGCCTGGCCCATGGCCTTGATGAAGTCGTTGAGATAGCTCTGGGCGAACAGATCGGCCGCCACGGCCACCACGCGGGTGCCGGCGCGGGTTAGGGCTTCGGCATCCTCGATGAAGCGCTGGCCATTCGGCAACTGGGTGACCGGGTCCCAGAAGGCTTCGGTGCGCAGCAGTTCGATGTGCTGGCTGGCAAGGGCCGCCAGTTGCTGCAGCGCGATCAGCCGATCCTGGGGCAGGGCGGCACGGGGTGCCGAATCGAACAGGCAGAGGCTGCCGAGCATCAGCCCTTCGGTCGTGCGCAGCGGTGCGCCCAGGTAATAGCGGATATGGGGCGCGCTGGTGACCACCTGGAGGTCGGCGAAGCGGGCGTCGTTGCGCGCGTCTTCCACCTGCAGCGGCAGGCTGGTTTCCTGCAGGTGCTGGCAGAACGACTGGGTGCGCGGCACGGTCAGGGGCGCGCAGCCCACGGTGGCTCGACAATGAACCTGCTGGCCGTCCAGAAAGCAGATCATGGCGTAGGGGACATCGAACAGCCGCGCGCAGAGCTCGGTGAGATCCTGGAAGGCACGGTCGGAGGGACGGTCGATCAAGGCGAGATCGCGCAGCAGTGCAAGACGCTGGCGTTCATTGGCCGCAGTGAGTGGAGCAGGCTCCATAGCAACGTCTCGGTGCGCTGTAGTAGCAGATTGCTACTTAGAGCGTGATCGGGTCGAGAGTTCCCTCACCACTCGCCTCACACTCTGTCAGTCGTCATTTATCTGTCGAAAGGCTCAGGCCGCGAAGTAGAAGACGGCGAACAGCGCCTGGGGGTCGGTCCACACCCGCACCTGTCTGAAACCGGCGTCTTCGGCCAGCGCACGAAAACTCTCCAGGCTGTACTTGTAGGAATTCTCGGTATGCAGACGTTCGCCTTCACGGAAGGCGAAGCGGCGACCTTCGAGACGTACGGTCTGGTCGCGGGTGCTGACCAGGTGCATCTCGATGCGCGCCTGTTCTTCGTTGAAGAAGGCCAGGTGCCGGAAGCGCTGCGGATCGAGATCGGTGTCCAGCTCGCGGCGGATGCGTTCCAGCAGGTTGAGATTGAAATCGGCGGTCACCCCGGCGGCGTCGTTGTAAGCCGCATCCAGCCGCGCCCGGTCCTTGATCAGGTCCACCCCGATCAGCAGGCCCCCGGTGGCCGGCAGCATCCGGTGCAGGTTGCGCAGGAAGACGCCGGCTTCTTCCGGGGTGAAGTTGCCGATGCTCGAGCCCGGAAAGAAGGCGATGGGACGCAGGCCGTCGAGACTGTCGGGCAGGGTCATGGGTCGACTGAAGTCGGCGCAGGCGGCGCTGACGTCCAGCCAAGGGTAGTCGGCTGCCAGCCGCTGGGTGCTGCTGAGCAGGAAGTCCCGGGAGATGTCGATGCCCAGATAGCCGGCCGGGTGCATGGCTTCCAGCAGCAGGCGCACCTTGCGACTGGCTCCGCTGCCCAGTTCGACCAGGGCGGCGTCGCGTCCGGCCAGGCGCGCGATCTCACCGGCCGCCGTGGCGAGGATGGCCTCTTCGGTACGGGTGGGATAGTACTCGGGCTGCCGGGTGATGGCCTCGAACAGCTCGGAGCCGCGCTGATCGTAGAAATATTTCGGCGACAACGCCTTCGGGGTCTGGGCAAAGCCCTGGAGCACATCGTCCCGCAGCGAGCTGTCGGCGACGCTCACCGGTTGCTGATCGAAGAAGCGCACGGCTAGGGCCATGGGTCAGACCTCTCTGGCCAGGCGCAGGCCGGAAAACTGCCAGCGCATGGTGGGATAGAAGAAGTTGCGATAGGAGGCGCGCACATGGTCCTGGGGCGTGGCGCAGCAGCCACCGCGCAGGACCATCTGGCCGGACATGAACTTGCCGTTGTATTCGCCCAGGCTGCCCGGCAGCGGTTTGAAGCCAGGGTAGGGGCGGAAAGCGCTGCCGGTCCATTCCCAGACATCGCCGAACAGCTGGCGCATGCCCTGGCCCGCGTTGGCGACCGGCTGCAGGTGATCCTGCTCGACGAAGTTTCCCTGGATCGGCTGGCGCGCCGCCACGGTCTCCCATTCCGCCTCGGTGGGCAGCCGGGCGCCGGCCCAGCTGGCGTAGGCATCGGCTTCGTAGAAGCTCAGGTGGCAGACCGGTGCAGCCTGATCCACCGGAGTCAGGCCGCCCAGGGTGAAGTGATGCCAGACGCCATCGAGCTTCTGCCAGTACAGCGGCGCCTGCCAGCCGAGGCTGCGGATGGCCGCGGCGCCGTCGGACAGCCAGAGATCGCTGCGGCCGTAGCCATTGTCTTCGATGAAGGCCAGGTATTCGCCATTGGTGACCAGCCGATCGGCCAGCTGGAAGTCATCGACGAACTGGCGGTGGACCGGCGTCTCGCAATCGAAGGCGAAGCCGTCGCCGCCATGGCCGACATGCCGGACGCCGCCTGGATGGCTTTCCCAGCCCAGGGGCGCTATCGGCGCTGTGGGCCCCTTGGCCAGGTCGGCGCGATAGACCGGGTGCAGCGGGTTCTGCGCGAGGATGTGCTTGATGTCCATGAGCAGCAATTCCTGGTGCTGCTGCTCGTGGTGCAGACCCAGCTCCAGGCGTCGGGCGATCTCGACGGCGTGTTCGGCGGGCGGCGCGCTGAGCAGTTCGGCCATGGCGGTGTCCACCGCCGCACGAAAGCGATAGACGTCGTCCACGCCCGGTCGCGACAGGTGCCCGCGGGCCGCCCGGGGAAAGGGCTTGCCATGGGTCTCGTAATAGGAGTTGAACAGGTAGTCGTAAGCCGGATTGGGCGTCTGGTAACCCTTGAGGAAGGGCTTGAGGATGAAAGCCTCGAAGAACCAGGTGACGTGGGCCAGGTGCCATTTCGGCGGACTGACGTCGGCCATGCTCTGGATGACGTAATCCTCGACGGTGAGCGGGGCGCACAGGGCCTCGCTGGCCCTGCGCACGCGCTGGAAGCGGTCGAGCAGGGTGGTGGCGGTGTCACTCGCTGCGGGCAGCTCGCGGGCGAGAGGATTCATGGCGTTCTCCCTGGTCGGCCTTTTGGTTGTCAGGAAACCGACCGGACGCCATAAGTTTAGTTCGCCCGGTTATGACGGGCGGTCTCGCTTGCCGCTCTCTACCACCAGGTTTCCAGCTGCACACCGAAGTTGTTGCCGTGGCGGGCATCGCCGAAGGCACCGCTGTCGGACAGCGCCGTGCCGGCCACGGCAGCGTCCTGGGCGCCGCGGTTCCAACTGGCGTAGGTCCAGTAGAGGCGGATCTCCGGCCGGTCCATCAGCCCCATGCCGCCCAGCGCCAGGGTCGGCGCCACGGTGACCTTGTTCAGCGTGCGGGTTGCACCACTGTCGGGGTGGATCTGGTCGTGGCCGAACTCCACCTGCAGCTTGAACAGCCGGGTGAAGGCATAGCTGGGCCGCACGCCAAAGGAATACCAGGTCTGGCCGCCATCGCCCGGCGCCCGGTCGCGCTGGTAGAGCGCCAGCAACTGGCCGCCGAAGCGCGGGGTGAGCTGCCAGCGCGGCGATTCGAGTACGCGCAGGCTTTCGTAATCCCGGTCGGCGGTCAGGCTGCCGGTGGCGCCCAGACCGGTGCCCGGACCGCGGCCGTATTGCACGGTGAAGACATTGACCCCGCCAAGGAACTGCGACTGCTTGTGCTCGGCGGTGGCCGACCAGCCGCTGTGGGCGTTCTGCACCTGGCCGGCGCGCTGGATATAGGACAGCCCCAGTTCGATCTCGCCACCGGGATTGGTCTTGATGCCGCCCAGGTTCAGGTCGTGGCGATTGGCCTTGTCCGGCTGGTCGACGTTGTCTTCGCGACTGAAGGCGTAGCTCAGTCGCAGCCCGCTGTCGCCCAGGCCGTAGTCCTCCACGCCGAAACCGGTGCCGCTCGGATTCCAGTAGTAGAAGTCGTTGATATGGATGTCGTGACGCTTGTAGTAGCGGCGACCGGCCCAAAGTCCGCCGCCATTGAGCGCCGGCAGGCTGAGACTGGTCCAGATCTGCGGCAGGCGGACGTTGCCGTTGTCGCCACTGAAGGTGGGGGTCTGGTCATAGACGTTGTAAAGGCTGGCCATGCCGTGCACCTTGAGTTCGGTGCCATCGGCGCCCTTGTACAGGGTCTGGTGCAGTTCGAGTTCCCAGTAGGTCTCGCATTCATTACCCAGGCGGTACTTGGCGGGTGCCCCGGGCAGCTGGAAGCAGCTCTGCTTGCCGCCTTCCGCAGCGCCACCGACACCTACCCGGCCGTAGCCGCTGAATTCCAGCGCCACGGCGTTCAGTGGCAGGCTGCCGGCAAGCAGGGCGAGGCAGGCGGCGGTGCCGGCCTGGCGAAAAACTCTACTCATACCCAAAAATCCCTCTGTGGTTTGGCGAACGCCGATCGGACCTGATGCCAGGTCGACAAGTTGCGCGAAAACCTCGTCCTATCAAGGACTTGGATCGAGATCGAGACCTGGGCGAACAGGGTCGAGAGCGGCGGCCTAAAGAGAATGGTTGACGACCAGGCCTCCCGCTGGCGACGCTGGGGTTTTTGGCCAGGGAAAGTATTACAAGATGAAACCGACGCTGCTGATGGCCTCGCAATTGCCCCAGGGACTGGTTGACCAACTCGAGGCTCACTACCGGGTACTGGGTCCCTTTCCTTCAGCCGATCCTGCGGCCTTGCCTGTCGGTGCCGAGGAGGCGGTGGCCCTGCTGACCATTGGCGGCCTGCCGACTCGCGCGGCCTTGCTCGACGCGCTCCCGGCGTTGCGCCTGGTGGCCTGCTATGGCACCGGCTACGAGGGCGTGGAGCTGGCGGCCTGTCGCGAGCGCGGCATCGCCGTGACCACCGCCGGTGACGCCAACGCCACCGCCGTGGCGGAATTCACCTTTGGCCTGATCCTGGCCAGCGCCCGTCGCCTGTTGCAGGGCGATGCCTTCGTCCGCAGCGGTCGCTGGCAGGGCAATGCCGTCGAGCGCATGCCCCAGGTCCCGGGCCTGGCCGGGCGGCGCCTGGGCATCTATGGCCTGGGCGAGATCGGTCGGCGCATCGCCCGCCGCGGTGAGGCCTTCGACATGGAGATCGGCTACTTCAATCGCTCGCCGCGGGAGGGGCTGGACTATGCCTATCACGGCAGTCTGCTGGAGCTGGCGCGCTGGAGCGATGTGCTGGTGGTGGCGGTCCGCGCCAGCGCCGAGACCGTGGGCGCGGTGGATGCCGGGGTCCTGGCCGCGCTTGGTGCGGAGGGCCATCTGGTCAATATCTCTCGCGGCAGCGTGGTCGACGAAGAGGCCCTGGCCGAGGCCCTGGAGCAGGGAGTGATCGCCGGCGCGGCGCTGGATGTCTTCGCCCGCGAACCCGATGTGCCCGAACGCCTGCGCCAGCAGCCCAACCTGGTGCTCAGCCCCCATGTCGCGGCCAATGCGGCCTCGGCCCAGCAGGCCCAGCAACAGGTGATGCTGGCCAACCTCGAAGCCATGCTGGAGGGGGGCGAATTGCGCAATCGCATCGCCTGAGAGCCTGTTGAAAGTCTGCTGCGCGTCGGCCAAACGGCGTTGAATACACCCTGGATCGCCAGCCCGGTCGGAATGCTCATTTACCACTCGTAAACTCGCACGCGAGCTCGGTCCGCTTCCTCAGGTCTCTTCGTCTTGTTTGGCTCTAGCTCGCTAGACTTCAAACAGGCTCTTGTTCGCCACCGGTCGGCTTGGGTTGTGGCCCCTGCTAGCCACTCCCATATTGAGCGCATGACCTCGAACTCGCCTGCCGCCGTCCTGGCGGACTTTCACGACGCGCCGCGCAGCTGGTTCACGACGCGCTTTCCCGCCCCGACCGAGGCGCAGCTGCAGGCCTGGCCGGCCATTCGCGCCGGCGCCTCGGTGCTGGTGGCGGCCCCCACCGGCTCGGGCAAGACGCTGACCGCCTTCTTCGCCGTGCTGGATGGCCTGGTCCAGGAGGCGTTGCAGGCAGACGGCCTGCCCGAGGCCTGTCTCTGGCTCTATGTGTCCCCGCTCAAGGCCCTGTCCAACGACATCCGCCTCAATCTCGAAGAACCCCTGGCCGGCATCGGCGCGGCGCTGGACGCGCGGGGGTTGCCGCCGCTGGCATTGCGCACGGCGGTGCGTACCGGCGATACCCCGCAAAAGGAGCGGGCGGCCATGCGCCGGCGGCCGCCGCACCTGCTGGTCACCACGCCCGAATCCCTCTATGTGCTGCTGGGTTCGGATTCCGGGCGACGAATGCTGGCCAGCGTGCGCGGCGTCATCGTCGACGAGATCCATGCCATCGCCGATGGCAAGCGCGGCAGCCACCTGACCCTGAGCCTGGCGCGCCTGGAAGCCCTCACCGGGCAGCCGCTGCAGCGCATCGGTCTGTCCGCCACCCAGAAGCCGCTGGCCGCCGTGGCCGCCTTTCTGGTCGGGCGCGATGCCCAGGGCCAGCCCCGCCCCTGTACGGTGATCGACATCGGCCACCAGCGCGCCCGCGACCTGGCGCTGGAAGTGCCGCCCATTCCCCTGGAGGCCCTGCTGTCCACCCAGGCCTGGGAGCTGGTCTGCGACCGCCTGGCCGAACTGGCCGAGGCGCACCGCACCACCCTGGTGTTCGTCAACACCCGTCGCCTGGCCGAGCGCATGGCGCGCCAGCTGTCGGATCGCCTCGGCAGCACCCAGGTCGCCGCCCACCACGGCAGCCTGGCCCGGGAGCAGCGACTGGACGCCGAGCAGCGCCTCAAGCGCGGCGAATTGCGCCTGCTGCTGGCGACCGCTTCCCTGGAGCTGGGCATCGACATCGGCGAGGTCGACCTGGTCTGCCAGATCGGCTCGCCGGGTTCCATCGCCGCCTTTCTGCAACGGGTCGGTCGGGCCAACCACCAGGTCGGCGGCCTGCCCAAGGGACGGCTGTTTCCCACCTCGCGGGACGACCTGGTGGAGTGCGTGGCGCTGCTCGACTGCGTGCGTCGCGGTGAGCTGGATACCCTGCACATCCCCGTGGCGCCCCTGGACGTCCTGGCCCAGCAGCTGGTGGCCGAGGTCGCCTGCCAGGAGTGGTCGGAAGCGGGCCTGCTGGCCGTGCTGCGCCAGGCCGAGCCCTATGCGGCGCTGAGCGAGGCCGATTATCGGGCCGTGGTGGAGATGCTCAGCCAGGGCTATACGGATCGCCGCGGTCCGCGCGCCGCCTATGTTCATCGGGACGCGGTCAACGGTCTCCTGCGTGGCCGCCGGGGCGGCAAGGCGACTGCGGTGATGAGCGGCGGTACCATCCCGGAGAGCGGCGATTTCAGCGTGCTGCTCGAACCCCAGGGCCATACCGTCGGCAGCGTCAACGAGGACTTCGCCTTCGAAAGCCTGGTGGGCGACGTCTTCCAGCTGGGCAACACCGCCTACCGCATCGTCAAGATCGAAGGCAGCAAGGTGCGGGTGGAGGATGCCAGGGGACAGCCGCCCAATATCCCCTTCTGGCACGGCGAGGCGCCGGGGCGCAGCGATGAGCTGTCGGCCGGCCTGGCGCGGTTGCGCGCGGAACTCCAACCCCTGCTGCCCGCGGCCGGCGAACCTCCGGAACCGGCCATCGCCCGCCTCGGCGCGGCCTATGCGCTGGAGGAGGGCGCGGCGCGCCAGCTGGTGGACTATCTCGGTCGGGCACGCCAGGCGCTGGGCGCCTTGCCGACCCAGCAGACCCTGGTGATGGAGCGTTTTTTCGACCAGGCCGGCGGTATGCAGCTGATCATCCATGCGCCCTTCGGCAGCCGTATCAACCGCGCCTGGGGCCTGGCCCTGCGCAAGAGATTCTGCCGCAATTTCAATGTCGAGCTGCAGGCGGCAGCCACCGAGAACGCCCTGATTCTCTCGCTGGCAACCAGCCACAGCTTCATGCTCGACGAGGTCTGGCGCTACCTGCATCCGGCCACCGCCGAGACCGTGCTGATCCAGGCGCTGCTCGACGCCCCGCTGTTCGCCGTGCGCTGGCGCTGGAATGCCACCACGGCCCTGGCCCTGCCGCGCTTCAGCGCCGGGCGCAAGGTGGCCACCCAGGTGCAGCGCATGCGCAGCGAAGACCTCCTGGCCACGGTCTTTCCCGAGCAGGTCGCCTGCCTGGAAAATCTCGCCGGCGAGCGCCAGGTGCCGGATCATCCGCTGGTCCGCCAGACCCTCGACGACTGCCTGCACGAATCCCTCGACAGCCGTGGCTGGCTGGCCCTGCTGGAACGTATCACCGGTGGCCAACTGACCCTGCTGAGCCGCGACCTGCCCGGACCTTCGCCACTGGCTGCCGAGGTGCTCACGGCCAAACCCTATGCCTATCTGGACGACGCTCCCGTCGAAGAGCGGCGGACCCTGGCGGTGCAGAATCGCCGTTTCGGCGGCGCCGATCCGGACGAGCTGGGCGCCCTGGATCCGGCGGCCATCGACCTGGTTCGGGCGGAGGCCTGGCCGCGGCTGGAGAGCGCCGATGACCTGCACGAAGCCCTGCTCGGCGTCGGCTTTCTCACCGAGGCGGAGCTGGCCCCCCACCAGACCCAGGCTCGCCAGTTGGTCAAGGCCGGGCGGGCAGGGCGGTTGCGGCTGCCGGCGGCGACCCTCTGGATCGCGGCCGAGCGACTGCCGTTGTTCCAGGTGCTGTTTCCAGGCGCCGCCACGGAGCCGGTGCTCAGTGCGCCGCCAGGTTTCGCGGCGCCCGCGGATGCCGAGGCGGCCCTGGTCGAGGTGCTGCGCGGGCGCCTCACCGCGCTGGGTCCGGTAGGCCAGGAGGAGCTGGCCGCCAGCCTCGGGTTGCCAGCAGCGCAGCTCACGCCGGCGCTGCTGGCCCTGGAGGGCGAGGGCTATGTCCTGCAGGGGCGCTTCACCACGGCAGGCAAGGCTGTGGAATGGTGCGAGCGGCACCTGCTGGCGCGGATTCATCGCTACACCCTGGGGCGGCTACGCAAGGCCATCGAGCCGGTGGCCCTGGCCGACTACCTGAGATTCCTGCTGGAGCACCAGCAGCTGGCCGGTCCGGCGAGCCTGAGAGGCAACGAGGGCCTGGAGCAGGTGATCGGCCTGCTGGAAGGCTTCGAGGTCGCCGCCGCCGGCTGGGAAGGCGAGATCCTGCCCAGTCGCCTGCCGGACTATCAGTTCACCTACCTCGATGACCTCTGCCGCGCCGGTCGCGTGGTCTGGCTGCGCCTGCCCCAGGCGGGGCGGGGCGGTAGCGGACCGGTCAAGGGTTCGCCCATCGTCCTGCTGCCGCGGCGACACTTGGCCGACTGGAACGGCCTGACCGAGCCCACCGGCAGCGAGATGCTGTCACCCAAGGCGCAGCGGGTGCTGGAGGTGCTGACGCAACGCGGTGCCTCCTTCTTCGATGAGCTGCTCGGCGCGGCGCGCCTGCTGCGCAGCGAACTGGAGACGGCCCTGGGCGAGCTGGTGGGAGTCGGTGCGGTCAACGCCGACAGCTTCGCTGGTCTGCGCGCCCTGCTGCAGCCGGCGGCCAAGCGCGGCAGCGGTCGCAGCGGTTTGCGCCGCGGGCGCATGGCACTCTATGGCGGGATGGAGGATGCCGGCCGCTGGGTCGCCTTGCGGCCGGCCGAGGCGCCGGACGATGCGCGGCTGCCAGATGCGCTGCTGGAGCGCCTGGTCGGGCTGCTGCTGCGTCGCTATGGCGTGCTCTGCTGGCAGCTGCTGCAGCGGGAGAGCGCCGTCTTGCCGCCCTGGCGCGATCTCCTGCGTGCCTGCCATCGCCTGGAAGCCCGCGGCGAGATCCGCGGTGGTCGCTTCATTGCTGGGCTCTCCGGCGAGCAATTCGCCGATCCGGCCGCCATCGCCCCCCTGCGCGAGTGGCGCCAGCGCCCGGCGGAAGACCTGTGGGTGTGCGTCTCGGCGCTGGATCCGCTCAACCTGGTCGGTACCCTGCTGCCCGGCGCCAAGATACCCGCCGTGGCCGGCAATCGCCTGCTCTATCGCGACGGCGTGCCCATCGCCGCGCGGGTGGGAACCAGGGTCAGCTGGCTGGTGGAGCTGGAAGCCGGGGAACAGGTGCGGGCGCGGCAGGCCCTGCAGCAACTGGGGCGGGAACGACCCCAGGTCGGCATCGGGCGCAGCCTGCTGCGGCAGTAAAGACTAGAAGAAGGGGTGCGAGGCCTTGAGCATCAGGGCGCTGTCGCAGTAGGTGTTGTGGCCCGAATACACCGAGCAGTCGGCCCCTCTCAGGCTGGTGCCGCTGTAGGTCAGGTTGAACAGGGTATTCACCCACTTGCGACTCAGATTCACCGACCAGTCGTTGAAACTGCGCACCATGCCGCCGCTGTCGAGGGTCGAGGGCACATCCAGCACATAGTTGGTGTACTTTAGCGAGACCCCGGTCTTGATCAGCGGCAACGTCCCCAGATCGGCATAGAGCGAAGCGTTGTGGCGCCCCGGGTCATTGGCGAAGGCCGCGCCCAGGCGCTTGCCATAGACGGTCATCCCGGAATACAACTCGCGGCTGGGATCGACGTTCTGGATCAGGTTGCTGTAGTTGATCACGCCCAGCTCATAGCCATAGCCAGGGGCGAAGCGGTGCTTGTAGCCCGCGTAGGTGTCCATCTCTAGCAACGGCGCATCCGCGGACGAAGCATTGTTGGTCGTCCACTGGCCGAAATACAGCCCGCTGTCGTGGGTGAGATCGAAGCCCCCGCCCATGCCGGCGGAGTTGGGCGCGACCAGACCCTGAGCCATGCTGCGTGACGGCGCCGTGCCCATCTTCAGATCGAAATCCCCTACCTCGCGCTGCATGCCCCAGGTGGCCGCCAGCGCCGGACTGGCCAGCAGCCCGAGCGCGATGAAGAGAGGTAAGGATCTGGTCATGGGAGCACTCCTGCCGTGCCGGTCACGCTAACTGGAGAAAGAATGTGATGGGGATAACAACAAGCAGGGAGAACATCGAGGTGCGAGCACCCTGATGACATCGTTGTTATTGGATGAGAAACCGCGGCTAACCCGTTATCGTCCGGCGATGATAACCAACGACGGTGGCATATTTTCACCATTCGTCAGTTTCCAGGTCGAGAATTGAACTCGATAGCAATATCAAGACCGACAGATTTGATATGGGTTCCGATAACAATCGGCAGCGCCTGACCAGGCGAGCGTCGGAGCGGCACCGGCACTGTCTTCGGGTAAAAGACACACTTTTTGACAAAGCGCCGCCCTGTTGCGACGAACAACCGCACGTGGGTGGATTGAATCGACCAGGAAAGACTCAATATTGTAGAGGAGGGCAGCAAGGTCTGCCCGCTATGGCTGTCCCTGATTGAGCGCTGGCTCGAGGAGTTTCCATGAACGACCGTATACAAGCTCTGATGCTGGACCTGCTCGCGCGACTCGGTCTGGTCAAGGCCATCCCGATTCCCAGCCGTGAACGCGAGCAGCTGGCTGCCCAGCGTCGTCGCCAGCAGCAGCGCCGCTAAGCGTTACCGGCCTTGACGGGCGCGAAGCCGGTCGGCTGGAGCCGCCCGGTTCGCGCGCGGTCCCCCGAGCGGGGACCCAGGCTTACTTGAGGTTGCCGCTGAGGAACTGGCGCAGGCGCTCGCTACGCGGGCTCACCAGCACTTCGCTCGGCGGACCTTCTTCCTCCACCACCCCCTGGTGCAGGAATAGCACCTGAGAAGACACCTCGCGGGCGAACGCCATCTCGTGGGTCACCATGAGCATGGTACGTCCCTCTTCCGCCAAGGCGCGAATCACCTTCAGCACCTCGCCGACCAGCTCCGGGTCGAGCGCCGAGGTGGGCTCGTCGAACAGCATGATTTCCGGCTCCATGGCCAGGGCGCGGGCGATGGCCACCCGCTGCTGCTGGCCACCGGAGAGGAAGGCCGGATACTGATCAGCGACCCGCGCTTGCAGACCGACCTTGTCCAGGTACTTGCGCGCGCGTTCTTCGGCTTCCGCCTTGCTGATGCCCAGCGCCTTGCGCGGCGCCAGGGTGATGTTGTCCAGCACGCTCAGGTGACTCCATAGATTGAAGTGCTGGAAGACCATGGCCAGGCGGGTGCGCAGATTCTGCAGCTGGGCCGCGTCGGCCACCCGGACGGCGCCGCGATCCTCGGCCATGCGGATGGTCTCGCCATCCAGGGTCATGGTCACGGCATTGGGCTGCTCGAGGAAGTTGATGCAGCGCAGGAAGGTGCTCTTGCCCGAGCCACTGGCGCCGATCAGGCTGACCACATCGCCGGTCTTGGCCTTGAGCGAGACGCCCTTGAGCACTTCGTGGTCGCCGTAACGCTTGTGCAGGCCTTCGACGGTCAGTTTGTACATGGATAGGAATTCCACAGCTGAAAAGGGGTAGGGGTCACGGCGAGAGCAGGTAGCCGCTGCGATAGGCCTCGGTGCCCGCCACATGGGCGATCACCATGCCGGCCGTGGCCATGCGGCGATTGGAACGCGCATAGAGGGTGCCGGCGACCGCGCTGCGGACCTCTTCGACGCGGTCGCTGATGGGGTCCACGACCTGCGCCAGCACCTGGCCGACCGCGATGCGCTCGCCCACCTGGGCCTTGAGCACCAGCACGCCACCCTGGGTGGTCGCCACGGGCTCCACGGCCGCCAGCGGCGTGGCCGGTTGCAGCAGCGGCGGCAGGGGGGCGGCGGCGCCGCTCAGAAAGCCCTGGTGGCGCAGGTAGTTGACGATGGCCTCGGCATCCGCCGCGGCGAGTTCGTCACGCACGTCCAGCTGGCCGCGCAGCTCCAGGGTCACCGACAGGCTGCCCAGGGGCAGGCGCTCGCCAAAGCGCTGGTTGAGGTTCCACCAGAGCAGGGTGAAGCATTCGTCGAAGGACTGGCCGCCCGAATCGGTGGCGAGCAGGCTGGCTTCGGAACCGAAGTAGCGCGCCAGCGGCTCGACCTGGGGCCAGGCTTCCGGCGTGGTGTAGAGGTGGGCGACCGCGTCGAAATCGCAGTGCAGATCGAGCACCACCTCGGCGTCGCAGGCCAGGCGCTGCAGGGTCAGGCGCTGACTGTCGAGCTGGGTGGTGGCGGCTTCCCCGGCCAGGGCGGTGCGGAAGGCCTCGCGCACCAAGGCCTGGTTGGCGCTCACGTCGTCACCGAGGCGTTCGGCGATGGCGGCTTCGACCTGGGCGGTCATGTCGCGGAAGCGGCGATTGAAGTTCTGCCCGCTTTCCAGCTCGTAGCGACCGAGGTGGACGTCGGCGACCTGCTGATCCTGGCCGATGGGGTTGGCCACCGGTACCAGGACCACCTCCGCCAGGAGTTCACCGGCGGCTTCCAGCGCCCGGAGGCGCTGCTTGAGGTGCCAGGCGGTGAGCATGCCGGGCAGTTCGTCGGCATGCAGCGAGGCCTGGATATAGACCTTGCGGCCACTGTCGGCGGGACCGAAGTGGAAGCTGTGGATGCAGCGCTCGGTGCCCGGGACCGGGGCGACCAGCGGATGGGTGAGATGGCGCATGACAACTCCGGGGCCGCGCCGGGCGCGGCCGCTTGGGTCAGTGGGTCGGGCCGAGGAAGGCCAGCCAGCGGCGCTCCGCCAGGCGGAACAGGCCGATCAGGATGAAGGACACCGCCAGGTACAGCAACGCGGCCAGGCCGAAGGCCTGGAAGGTCAGGAAGGTGGCGGTGTTGGCGTCGCGGGCGATCTTGAGCAGGTCCGGCACCGTGGCGGTGAAGGCCAGGGTGGTGGAGTGCAGCATCATGATGACTTCGTTGCTGTAGAAGGGCAGCGAGCGGCGCAGCGCCGAGGGCAGGATGACGTGCACGTACAGGCGCCAGCCATCCAGGCCGTAGGCCTTGGCCGCCTCGACCTCGCCGTGGGGGGTGTTGCGGATGGCCCCGGCGAAGATCTCGGTGGTGTAGGCGCAGGTATTCAGGGCGAAGGCCAGGATGGTGCAGTTCAGGCCGTCGCGGAAGAAGCTGCCCAGCATCGGCTGGTCGCGCACGAAGCCCAGGCTGTAGATGCCGGTGTAGCAGATCAGCAGCTGCAGATAGAGCGGGGTGCCACGGAAGACGTAGGTATAGAAGCCGATCGGCCAGCGCAGCCAGCGGCGCTCCGAGACCCGGGCCACCGACAGCGGCACCGAGACGATGAAGCCGATCACCACCGAGGCCACCAGCAGCCAGAGGGTCATGGCCAGGCCGGTGATGTGGTAGCCATCGGTCCACAGCAGGGGTTTCCAGTATTGCTGCAGGAGTTCGATCATCGCTTGGCCTCCCGCACGCCGACGTGATAGCGCCGTTCCAGGGCCCCGAGGATGGCGTTGGTCACGGCGGTGATGAGCAGATAGATGACGCCGGCGACGATCAGGAAGTAGAACAGCTTGAAGGTGCCCTTGCCGGCCTCCTGGGAGGCACGGACCAGATCCGCCAGGCCGATGATGGAGACCAGTGCGGTGGCCTTGAGCAGCACCTGCCAGTTGTTGCCGATGCCGGGCAGGGCGAATCTCATCATCTGCGGAAAGGTGATCAGGGTGAAGGTCTGCCAGCGGCTCAGCCCGTAGGCCAGGGCGGCTTCGCCCTGACCGCGCGGCACGGCGAGGATGGCGCCGCGAAAGGTCTCGGTGAAGTAGGCGCCGTAGATGAAGCCGAGGGTGGCGATACCGGCGGCCATGGGATCGATGTCGATGTAATCCCAGCCCATGTAGTCGGTGAGGGCGCCCAGCCAGTTCTGCAGGCTGTAGAAGATCAGCAGCATCAGCACCAGATCGGGCACGCCACGGATCAGGGTGGTGTAGCTCTGGGCAATGAAGCGCAGGGGCGCGAGGCGCGACAGCTTGGCCGAGGCGCCGAGCAGGCCGAGGATGACCGCCACGATCAGCGCGAAGCCGGCGAGCTTGAGGGTCGTCAGGGTGCCTTCCAGGATCAGCGGGCCGTAGCCATGCAGGCTGAGCGTGCCCAGTCCGATGGACTGCAAGAAGGAGTCGAAGGAATTCTGCTGCATGCGTCTTGGGAAAATCGCCTGGTGAGGCCGCCGGCGCGGTGGGCGCCGGCGGTCATACGTAAAACGCCCCCGGTGGCACCGGAGGCGTTTGCCGAACCGACCTTACTTGGGATCGTAGAGGTTCAGGTCGCCGAAGTACTTCTTCTGGATCTTGTCGTAGGTGCCGTCGGCGTGGATGGCCGCGATACCCTTGTTGACGAAGGTCTTGAACTCGTCGTTGCCCTTGCGGATACCGATGGCGGTATCGGCCGGCAGCAACTCGTCATGGATGGCGGTGTTGGTGTAGCCCTTGCCCTGGGGCGACTTCATGAAGCCACCTTCGGCCTGCAGCATGTCCTGCATGGCGACGTCGATACGACCGGACACCAGGTCGGCATAGACCTGATCCTGGTTCTGGTAGCTCTGGACGTTGACGCCGTTGGGCGCCAGTTTCTGCTTGGCGAAGGTCTCCTGGATGGTGCCCTGCTGCACGCCAACGGTCTTGCCCTTCAGGCTTTCCGCGGTGGCCTGCAGGTTGGCGCCTTCCTTGGTGACCATGGAGGAGGGGCCCGACCAGAGCAGGTCGGAGAAGTCGATCTGTTCGGCACGTGCCGGGGTCTTGGTCAGCGAGGACAGGATGCCGTCGAACTTGCGCGCGCGCAGGCCGGGAATCAGGCCGTCGAAGTCACTCACCACCCACTTGCACTTCACTTCCAGCTTTTCGCAGATGGCGTTGCCCAGTTCGATGTCGAAGCCGACGAAGCTGCCATCGGCGGCCTGGGATTCGAAGGGCGGATAGGTGGTATCCACACCGAAGCGGATCTCTTTCCATTCCTTGGCCATCGCCGAACCGGCGGCCAGACACAGGGCGAGCGCAGAGAGAGTCAGCCAGCTTTTTTTCATGTCGGATCCTAGTGCGAATGTGGATGAAATCATGGCGCCAGTACGACGCCCGTGCCCTCGCGGGAGCAATAAGCTTACCAGTCGGCGAAGATCGTCCCAAATCTGTACGCGGTTGCCGCGTTGGTTACATCCTGTAGCAGCCGACCCCGCCGAGCGGCGCGCATTATGCACCGGAAAGGCGCGGCTTTCCTGCCTGGTGCGGACGAACGCACCGCTTTGGGTCTAAAAAAATACGCATGCGCCAAAGGTGGGCAGAAAGGTAGCAGAAGACCCGCTTCGCTAAGACATCGTATCTGTTCGGTAGCAATCACGGAGTTCAGCTGTGTGCAAAGGAAACGGGAGTGAAGCCGGATGAGCGATGGCGAAAAGAAGGTGATCCCCCGCAGGATTCCGGCGCCGAGCGGCTACCGATGCCGCATTGTCCGCGCGTGGGTAAGCGTAAGCGGCCTGCCCGGCTGCCATAAGGCACTGGGCTAGCCGGTGGCGCGGAGCCTGGGCAGGTTGCTGGCGCTGGTCTTCCTGGCCGCGCTCTATGGGGCGCTGCATGACCAGCTCAGCTACGGCCTGGGTCCGGATTACTTCGATTGCCTGAAATTTTCGCAATTCGGGCTGCTCGATAGCGACCTGGCGCCCCGCTGGCGAGTGGCCCGGGTGGGTCTCCAGGCTGGCGCGGCGGCAGGACTGCCCCTGGGCCTGGCGCTGCTCTGGTTGGCGCGTGGACGTCCTGTCGGTGACCGTTATCTCTGGCGCGGCAGCGCGGCCGTGCTGCTCGGGGCGCTGGGTTGCGCCGTGCTGGGCCTGGGCCTGGGTTGGCTTGCCCTGGAGCTGGGCAGCGTCCTGCGGGTGCCGGACTGCGTGCAGGACCGCAGAGGTTTCCTGCTGGCGGCCTGGATGCACGATGGCAGCTACCTGGGCGCCCTGCTGGCTTTGCTGGTGTTTGCCTGGCGCAACCGGCTGCGCCGCTGAAACCGCGCGAGGATTCGCGCGACGCCGGCTTCCAGCGCCAGAAAGAGCAGGGCGACCGTACCGCCGAGCAGGGTGCTGCCGATCCGCTCACGGGCGATGCTCGCCTCGGGGGCGCCGGCCAGGGCGACCATCAGCACCGTGGTGCCGGTGATGAACAGCGTCTGCAGCGAATAGCGACCGTCCTGCAGCAGATAGGCGCCCGCCGCACACAGCAGGCAGGCAGCGGCCAGGACGGCAGGCGTGTTGTCGAGCCAGACCACCGCGCCCGCCAGCAGGCAACCGGCCAGGGTGCCGCCCAGCCGACCCAGGCCACGCCGCCAGGTATCGCCCAGCCGCGGCTTGAGCACCAGCAGGGCGGTCATCGGCGCCCAGTAGCCGTGGCCGTAATCGAGCAGGCTGGTCAGGGTCTGGCAGAGGGCGACCACGGCGGCGGCATAGAAGCCGTAGCGGCCGAGCCGAAATCTGTCTTCGAACAGCACCACCACCTCCCTGAGATGGGCCTTGAGGGAACCGGTGCGCAGCCGCCATTGGGAGCGATAGAGGGCCTTTTGTACGAGGGCGAAGAACAGCAGTTGCAGCAGTCCGCCGCCGAGCACCAGGCCACCCCGCAGCAGGGCCTGGTGGAGATCACCGGGAAAGCCGCCGGCTACCAGCAGGGCCACCGTCCACTGCTGGGTGATCCACCAGGGTCCATTGCCCACGGCGAACAGCCAGGCGCAGCAGGCCGCCCACAGGGCGCCGGCCAGGACCAGCGCCGGCAGCTGATGACCCAGCAGGGAGCCAACCACGGCGGAAAAGGCCATGCCCAGCGCCGCCACCAGCATGGGCGCCAGGGGCTCGGCGGCAAAGCTCTTGTAGGCGCCGAAGCCGACGGTATAGGCGCCACCCAGGGCCACCACGCAGGGGAGCCAGGCCCCGGTCCACCCGCCGGTGAGCAGGATCGCCGCCAGGGCTGGCAGGCAGGCGAGCGCCAGGGCCCAGCGCGGTTCCCGCGGCGCGCCCAGGGCGCCATCGGTCACCGGCGGCGCGGTCTGGCCGGCCATGGCTAGGCCAGCAGATTCTGCAGGATGTCGAGGGTGTCCGCTTCGGCCACCGGCTTGTCGTGGCGCCAGCGCAGCATCCGTGGAAAGCGCACGGCGACACCGCTCTTGTGGCGCTTGGACAGGGCGATGCCCTCGAAACCCAGCTCGAACACCAGGGTCGGCTCGACGCTGCGTACCGGACCAAATTTCTCCACGGTGGTGCGCCGGACGATGGCGTCCACCTTGCGCATCTCTTCGTCGGTGAGGCCGGAGTAGGCCTTGGCGAAGGGCACCAGGGTGCGTTCGCTACTCTCCGGCGGACCGTCCCAGACGGCGAAGGTGTAGTCGGAATAGAGACTGGCACGCCGCCCATGGCCGCGCTGGGCGTAGATGAGCACCGCATCCACCGAGAAGGGATCGACCTTCCATTTCCACCAGGTGCCCATGTCCTTGGTGCGGCCGACGCCATACAGCGAACCCTTGGCCTTGAGCATCATCCCTTCGACCCCCAGGGTGCGCGAAGCCTCGCGCTGGCGGGCAAGGTCCTGCCAGTCTTTGCCGTGCAGCAGCGGCGAGGGGCGCAGCAGCGGACTGGCGCAGCGCGCCACTACCCCTTCCAGTTCGGCGCGACGCTCGCGTTGCGGGTGGCTGCGCAGGTCATGGCCATGCCATTCCAGCAGGTCGTAGGCGAGCAGGATGACCGGTACGTCTTCGAGGATCTTCTTGCCCAGGGTCTTGCGCCCGATGCGTTGCTGCAGCAGCGCGAAGGGCTGCACGCCGAAGGGGATGGGCGCGGCCGGATCGCGGCCGTCCTGCTGCTCGCTCACTTCCTCGCTGCTGAGCAGGGCGTCGGGCGCGGCGTCTTCCTTCCAGACCACGATCTCGCCGTCGATGACGGTGCCATCGGGTAGCGATTCCGCGAGGGGATGCAGTTCGGGAAAGCGATCGGTGACCAGGTCTTCGCCTCGCGACCAGATCCACAGGCGACCGTCGCGCTTGACCAGCTGGGCGCGGATGCCGTCCCACTTCCATTCCACCTGCCAGTCCTCGGCCGGCCCCAGTTGCGCCTCGAACTGCTCAACCGGCAATTGCAGGGCGTGGGCCAGAAAGAAGGGATAGGGCTGGCCGCCACGCTGGGCATGCTCGTCCGGACTTTCCGGGGCGACCAGGCGGGCATAGCCGTCGGCGGTGGGGCGGTGGGACAGATCGGTGTAGCCCACCAGGCGCTGGGCGACGCGCTTGGGGTCCAGGTCCGCCAGAGTGGCCAGGGCGCGGGTCACCAGCAGCTTGGAGACACCGACGCGGAACTCGCCGGTGATCAACTTGATGCAGACCATCAGGCTCTGCCGATCCAGCTGGCCCCAGAGCGGCGGCAGGCGCTCGGCCAGCTCCTCCGGTGGTAGGCCGCGCAGGGGCAGCAGGTACTCCTCCAGCCAGAAGGCCAGGCCCTCGGCATTGGCGGCATCGGCGGTGGGAATCAGCAGTGCCATGGTTTCGGCCAGATCGCCCACCGCCTGGTAGCTTTCTTCGAACAGCCACTCGGGCAGCCCGGAGAGGGTCATGGTCAATTCACGCAGCTGCCGGGTCGGCACTAGCCGGCGGGGGCGGCCGCCGGCGAGGAAGTACACCGCCCAGGCGGCATCCGCCGCCGGGGCGCTGCCGAAATAGTCCACCAGCGCCGCGAGCTTGGCATTGCTGGAGGTGGTGGCGTCGAGACGCCCATAGAGTTCGGCGAAGGCCTTCATGCCTGGGCCTCCGCGGTGACGGGGGTATCGTCTTCCTCACCGTATTCGGTGGTGAAGCCCTGGGCGTCCAGGCCCTGGTCGCGCAGGTAGCGCACCAGGGTGGCGACCGAGCCATGGGTGACCATCACCCGCTCGGCGCCGGTCTGCTCGATGGCCCACAGCAGGCCCGGCCAGTCGGCGTGGTCGGAAAGCACGAAGCCGCGATCCACGCCGCGCCGGCGGCGGGTACCGCGCAGCATCATCCAGCCGCTGGCGAAGGCGTCGCTGTGCTCGCCGAAGCGGCGGATCCAGGTGCTGCCGCCGGCCGAGGGCGGCGCGATGATCAGCGCCTGGCGCAACGTCGGGTCGCTCTTCTTGAAGTCGCCGGCATAGTGGGTTTCCGGGATGCGGATGCCGGCTTCGCGGTAGACCCGGTTCAGAGGCTCCACCGCACCATGGGCGAGGATGGGACCGATCTCCGGATCCAGGCCGTGCAGGAGCCGTTGCGCCTTGCCGAAGGCATAGCTGTAGAGCATGCTGGCCAACCCCCGGGCCTGGTTGGCGCGCCACCAGGCGTTGACCTCGGCAAAGATCTCCGCCTGGGGGCGCCAGCGATAGATCGGCAGGCCAAAGGTGGATTCGGTGATGAAGGTGTGGCAGCGCACCGGCTCGAAGGGGGTGCAGGTGCCATCGGGTTCGACCTTGTAGTCACCCGAGGCCACCCAGACCTCGCCACGGTATTCCAGGCGTACCTGGGCCGAGCCCAGCACATGGCCGGCCGGGTGGAAGCTCAGCCTGACCCCGTGGTGATCGATGACCTCGCCGTATTCCAGGGTCTGGAGGTTGATGTCGGCACCCAGCCGGGCGCGCAGGATGCCGGCGCTGCCGGAGGTGGCGAGATAGTGGCCGTTGCCCACCCGGGCATGGTCGCCGTGGCCGTGGGTGATGACCGAACGTTCCACCGGATGCCAGGGATCGATGTAGAAGTCGCCGGGCGGGCAATAGAGGCCGTCCGGTCGGGCGATGACGAGGTCCATGGGCGCCGCTCTGCTGGGGAATACCCATAGGAACGGCGGCCGGGCTCCGGAGTTCGCCGCTCAGGCCTGGGCGGCGAAGCTCAGGGCCTGTTGCAGGGCGGCCTGGCCGACCACCTCGCCGATCACCAGGATCGCCGGGCTGCGCAGCTGGAAGAGGGCGGCGTCCACCTGCAGGTCCTGCAGGGTCGAGCGGCACTCGCGCTGGTCCGGCAGGGAGGCGTTCTCGATCATGGCCACCGGTGTGGTCAGCGCGAGACCGCCGTCCAGCAGGCCCTGCTGGATTTCGGCCAGGCGGGCCACGCCCATGTAGACCACCAGCGTGGTACCAGTGGCGGCCAGGGCGGCCCAGTTGGGCGCCGTGTCGTCCTGGGTGTGGGCGGTGACCAGGGTTACGCCGCGGGCCACGCCCCTCAGGGTGAGGGAGATGCCGCAGGCGGTGGCACCGGCCAGGCCGGCGGTGATGCCGTTGACGATCTCGCTGGCGACGCCACGGGCGGCCAGCCATTCGGCCTCCTCGCCGGCACGACCGAAGATGCAGGGATCGCCGCCCTTGAGCCGGGCCACGCAACGGCCCTGGCGGGCATAGCGCAGCATCAGCCGGTGGATGAATGCCTGGGGCGTGGAGCGGCAGCCGCCGCGCTTGCCGACGCGGATCACCCGGGCGGTAGGGCAGTGTTCGAGCACCGCCGGATTGACCAGGTCATCGATCATCACCACCTCGGCCTCGCCCAGGGCGCGCACCGCCTTGAGGGTCAGCAGCTCGGGATCGCCGGGGCCGGCACCGATCAACCAGACTTTCCCGCTCATGTAGTGACCTCTCGTTTCCAGGGTGGCGACTGTAACGCAAAAAAAAGGCGTCCCGCTGCAAGCAGCTGGGACGCCTTTGTCCGGAGGGTCTTTCCTCGCCGTTGAAGAAAGACCTATGTGTATTGTGGAATTGCAGACTTCATGCCAAGGCGCAGATCCGTTCTTTCCGGCGGTTTACCGCTGGAAAGGGGGCAGCGGGCTGCCCCTTTTGGGCGCAGCGTGCTGCAAAGGAGGGCATGACGCCGCGAGGTCTTCAGTGCCGATAGAGCCAGAGCAGCACCAGCAGCAGATTCAGCAGCAGCGAACAGGCGGCCACGATCTGCCAGGTGCGCAGGGGATCGCGCTGCAGCAGCGGCAGCGGGCGGGCCAGGGGTTGGCGCTCGCCCTGCTCCAGCAGCAGCAGGGCTTCCTCGGCGGTTTCGAAGCGGTCGGCGGGGTCGACCGCCACGGCGCGCTGCAGCCAGTCGTCGAGCCAGGCCGGTACATCCGGACGCCGGCGCAGGGCACTGGCCGGCGCACCGAAACGTGGCCGCTGGAAGGGCTCGACCTCGCCGTAGGGATAGCCACCGGTGAGCAGCTGATAGAGGGTCACCCCGGTCGCATAGAGATCCTGGGCCGGACTGGGCTCGGCGCCCTCGAAGGACTCCGGCGCCCGGTAGCTGGGAGTGCCCGGGCTGTCATGCAGATCCTCGGACAGCTGCGGACAGTAGGCCAGGCCGAAGTCCAGCAGGCGCAATTCGCCATCCTGGCCGCGATGCAGGTTGTCCGGCTTGACGTCGCGGTGAAGGATGTTGCGCCTGTGCAGCTGGCCGAGGGCCCGCAGCAGGCGGGAGGCGACGTCCAGCCAGTCGGCCAGGGCCAGGGGGCCTTCGCTGCGTAGCTGCTGCGCCAGGGTACGACCGGCATATTCCCGTTGCACGAAGTAGAGATGCGCCCGCCGCGGCAACGGATGGACCTCGACGAAGGCGCGCCCGGCGACCCGGCGCAGGAACCACTCCTCCATGAGCAGGGCATGACCGGCCAGGGTGTCGAATTGCAGCGCCGCGGGCAGGGTCTTGAGCAGCCAGGGACGGCCGCCCTCGTCCTTGACCCGGTAGAGCAGCGATTGCCGCGACTCGGCCAGACGCTCCACCACCGTCCAGCCTTCGAAGTGCTGGCCGGGCTTGAGCGCCGGCAACGGCGGCCAGGTATCGGCGCTGGCCAGGGTATCGGCCAGGGACACGTCAGGGAGGCGGTCGACCCGTACCAGCAGGGCGCTGGCGTTGTCCTGACCACCGGCATGCAGGGCGCCGGCCACCAGGGCCTGGGCAGTGGCCTCCAGCTCCGCGACGCCATCGACCAGGATGCGCCTCATGCTGTCTTCACCCAGCGCGGCCCAGACGCCGTCGCTCACCAGGAGCAGGGTTTCGCCGGCTTCCAGCTCGCCTTCGCGAAAGTCCACCACCAGGTGGTTCTCCAGGCCCAGGGCGCGGGTCAGCACATGCTGCATGCCGGCCTGCTGCCAGACGTGGTCGACGGTGAGGCAGCTCAGCCGGTTGCCGTGCCAGCGATAGGCGCGGCAGTCGCCGACGTGGGCCAGGGTATAGCGCCGCCCGCGGATCACCAGGGCGGTGAGGGTGGTCAGCAGTGGCTGGCCATTGCCCGCAGCCTGCAGCCAGCGATTCTGCGCCAGCAGCAACCGCTCCAGGGCCTGGGCCACCGGCCAGGTCTCCGGCGTGGAATAGTAATCCTGGGCCAGGGCCTGGAGGGTGGCGCGGGCGGCCAGGCCACCGTCGGGACAGCCGCTGACGCCATCGGCGAGGGCGAACAGATGCCCCTTGGTCGCCGCCAGCGCCGCGCTGGGCTGGACACTGCGCAAGGCGTCCTGGTTTTCCTTGCGCGGACCGGTCGCAGTGGCTTCGGCGAAGGCGAGTTCTAGAGGCATGTAGGGGGCGCCAGAGAGGAGAGGAGACCGGCGATGCAAAAGCGATACCCGACCACCGGACGCCCCTGATCCCTCACCAGATTTCCACGCGTTTCTCGTCCGGCCGGACCATGGCATCACCCGCCTTGCAGCTGAACGCCTTGGCGAAGGACGGCATGTTGGACGGCGCGCCAAGCGCGCGGAATCTCATGGGCGCATGGGGGTCGGTGTTGAGGAACAGGCGCGCCTGCTCTTCACGGATCGAACCGCGCCAGACCCGCGCCCAGTTGAGGAAGAAGCGCTGCTGCTGGGTATAGCCATCGATCTTCCGGTTGGCTTCCTCCGGCTTTTTCGCCAGGGCCAGTTGCAGGGCGTCGTAGGCCGCATTGATGCCGCCGAGATCGCCGATGTTCTCGCCCAGGGTGAGCTTGCCGTTGACGTGCAGCTCCGGATGATCCGGCAGCGGCTGGTAGTTGTCGAACTGCTCCACCAGTTTGCCGGTGCGGGCTTCGAAGGCCTTGCGATCGGCCGGGGTCCACCAGTCCACCTGGTTGCCGGCGCCGTCGAACTTGCTGCCCTGGTCGTCGAAACCATGGCTGGCCTCGTGACCGATCACTGCGCCGATACCGCCGTAGTTGATGGCATCGTCGCCGTCCGGATAGAAGAACGGCGGCTGCAGGATGGCGGCGGGGAAGTTGATGGTGTTGTCGGTGGGGCTGTAGTAGGCATTGACCGTCTGCGGGTACATGCCCCATTCCTGGCGGTCGGTGGGCTTGCCGATCTTGTCCAGGTCATGGCGATAGTTGAAGCGCGAGGCGGCTTCCAGGTTGGCATAGAAGCCCTGCGGCTTGAGGGTCAGGCCGCTCCAGTCGCGCCAGCGCTCGGGATAGCCGATCTTGGGCAGGAAGCTGTCCCACTTGGCCAGCGCCTTCTGCTTGGTCTCCGGACTCATCCAGTCGAGCTGCTCGATGCGCGCCTTGAGCGCCAGCATCACGTTATCCACCAGTTCCTGGGCCCGCGCCTTGGCCTGGGGGGAGAAGTGCTCCTGCACATAGAGCTGGCCGAGACCTTCGCCCATGGCGCCGTTGACCGCGCGCAGCACCCGCTTCCAGCGTTCGCTCTGCTGCTGCTGGCCACTCAGGGTCTTCTGGTTGAATTCGAAGCTTTCCTGCTGGAAAGGCCTGGACAGCAGCGGCGCGGCGTCGTCGATCACATGGGCACGCAGATAGGCCTGCCACTGCTCGACGGGGGTCTCGGCCAGCATCCGGTCGAATTCGGCGAAGAAGCCCGGCTGGGACAGCGAAAAGCCCTGCTGGCCGGTGACGCCCTGGCTGGCGAAGAAGGCCTGCCAGTCGAAGTGCGGCGTGACCTTGTTGGCTTCGGCGAAGCTCAGGTAGTGATACTGGTTCTCCGGATTGCGCAGCTCCACCGGCTTGACCGAGGCCCGCGCCAGGCGACTTTCGAAGGCCAGCACCAGTTCGGCCTGGGCGGCCGCCTTGGCCTTGGGCACTCCGGTCAGCACCAGCAGCCGGGCGATATGGCCGAGATAGGCCTGGCGCAGCTTGGCGTAGTCGGCTTCGGTGTAATAGTCGGGCGTGGGCAGGCCCAGGCCGCCCTGGTAGGCGTAGGCGATCTGCTGCTTGGCATTCTGATAATCGGCGCCGGAGCCGAAGGAGAACACCTGCATGTCGCCACGGGCGAAGCTCTGTTGCAGGTACTTCACGACATCAGCCGTGGTGCGCAACCCGTCGATGGCCGCCAGTTGCGCCTGGATCGGCCGATAGCCGGCGCGCTCGATGGCGGCCTCGTCCATGCCCGAGCGATACAGCCAGCCGACCTTCTGTTCTACCGAGCCTGCTTGCGCGCGGTCCGCCGTGCGGGCGGCGCGCTGCAGGATGGTGTGCTGGTCGTTGAGCGATTTCTCCCCCAGGGCCATGAAGGAACCCCAGCGTGACTTGTCCGGCGGGATCGGATTGGCCGCGACCCATTTTTCATTGACGAAGGTGTCGAGGTCGCTACAGGCGGTGGCGGGGTCACCCAGTTCGGTGACGTCGAAGACCGGGGCGGCGAAGGCCTGGCTGCCGAGCAGCAGGCCGATGGCGAGGGTGAGGGGTTTCAACGCAGGCATGGGAGAAAAGGGTCTCCAGGAAAGGACAGGAAAGCAGGGTGGGGCGTCGAGGGTAGCGGTCGGGGCGCGACCCTGCCAAGGGCAGGTATTTCACAGGCTTCAGAAACGACGATCCCCGCCGAGGCGGGGATCGTGGGCGACGCTCTGGATCAGAACACCGTCAGCTGCGCCAGTTGCAGCAGCGGCTGCGGATAGACGCCGAGGATGAAGGTCGCGATGGAAATGGCGATCAGCATCACGCCACCGGCGCGCTGACCCCAGTTCATCGGCGCATCGTGGCGCTGCAGGCCCTGCTCGGTCAGGTACAGGGTGACCATCACGCGCAGGTAGTAGAACAGGCCGATGGCACTGCCCAGCACGATGGCCGCGGTCTGCCACCACATGCCTGCTTCCACGCCCACGGTGATGACGTAGAACTTGCCGATGAAGCCGGCGGTGAGCGGGATGCCGGCCAGGGACAGCATCATCACCGTCAGCGCCGCGGTCAGGTACGGACGGCGCCAGAACAGGCCGCGGTACTCGAACAGGGCATCGGCGTCACGCTGGCCGTTGCTCGGGCTGGACATCAGGGTAATCACGCCGAAAGCGCCCAGGCTGGTGAAGACATAGGTCACCAGGTAGACCGCCACGGCCTCCATCGACAGGCCTTCGCCCGACGCCACCGCCACCAGCAGGTAGCCGAAGTGGGAGATGGAGGAATAACCCAGCAGACGCTTGAGGTTGCTCTGCATCAGTGCCAGCAGGTTGCCCACCAGCATGGAGGCGATGGCGATGAAGGCGATGGCATCGTGCAGCCAGCCGTCTTCGGTGGCCATGGGCATGGTCTGGAACACCCGCACCAGCACGGCGAAGACGGCAACCTTGCTGGCGGTGGCCAGGAAGGCACCGACCGGAGCCGGGGAGCCTTCGTAGACGTCCGGGGTCCAGAGGTGGAAGGGCACCAGCGACAGCTTGAAGCCAAGGCCGACGATCAGCATGCCGAGGCCGATTTCCATCAGCAGGCCGGTGCTCGCCGGGGCGTCCATCTGCATGCCGATGTCGGCGAAGTTCAGGCTGCCGGACTGGGCGTAGAGCAGGGCCATGCCGAACAGCAGGATGGCCGAGCCGGCGGCGGACAGCACCAGATACTTCATGCCGGCTTCCAGGGAACGGCGATTGAAGTAGCTGTAGGCCACCAGGCCGTAGACCGGTACCGACAGCAGTTCCAGGCCGATGAACAGGCCGGCGACGTTCTGCGCCGCCACCAGCACCAGACCCCCGGTGGCGGAGATCAGCAGCAGCAGGTACAGCTCTTCGCGGTTGCCCGGATAGCCTTCCATGTAGGCATGCGACAGGGTCATGCAGGCCAGGGTGGCGATCAGGATCAGCGCCATGTAGAAGCAGGTGAAGCCGTCGATGCGCAGCAGAGGGGTGACGTCGATGGCACCGACGCCGAGGGCCGGGATGCAGGACAGCAGGGCCAGGTTGAGACCGATCACGCCCAGGGTCGGGATGATGGTGTGATCCCGCCGCCAGGCGATGCCCAGCATCACCACCACGGCGGTGAAGCCGGTGATGATGATCGGCAGGAGGGCGATGAAGTGTTCGTAGGTAAAGGTCATGGCGCTCTTACCGGGCGGAAACGAGAGAGGAGAAGGCTTCGCCGAGCCACTGCTGGACACCGGCCATGCTCGCGGCCGAGGTATCCAGCACCGGCTGCGGATAGACGCCGAGCAGCACCAGCAGCACGCCAAGCAACAGCAGCATCGACAGTTCCCGTGCGTTCAGACCCGGCAGGGCGCCTTCGGCCTTGGCCGGACCGAAGTAGGCGCGGTGGATCATGATCAGCGAATAGACCGAGGCGAACACCAGGCCGAAGGTAGCGATGACGGTGATCATCGGCACCACCGGGAAGGCGCCCAGCAGGATCAGGAATTCGCCGACGAAGTTGCCAGTACCCGGCAGACCCAGCGAGGCCGAGGCGAAGAACAGACTCAGGGCCGGCAGGTAGGGCAGCCGCGCCCAGAGCCCGCCCATCTGGCGCATGTCACGGGTGTGCATGCGCTCATAGAGCTGGCCGCAGAGGATGAACAGACCGGCGGCGGAGAGGCCGTGGGCAATCATCTGCACCACCACGCCCTGCAGCGCCTGGGGGCTGCCGGAGTAGATGCCGATCAGCACGAAGCCCATGTGCGAGACGCTGGAGTAGGCGACCAGGCGCTTGATGTCGGTCTGGGCGAACGACAGGATGGCGCCGTAGAAGATGCCGATGATGCCCAGCCACATGGCGATCGGCGCGAATTCCGCCGAGGCGTTGGGGAACAGCGGGATGGCGAAGCGCAGCAGGCCGTAGGCGGCGGTCTTGAGCAGGATGCCGGCGAGGTCGACGGAACCGGCGGTCGGCGCCTGGGCGTGGGCATCGGGTAGCCAGGAGTGCAGCGGCACCACCGGCAGCTTCACCGCGAAGGCGATGAAGAAGCCCAGCATCAGCAGGTATTCCAGCTTGGGATCCAGCTGCAGTTGCAGCAGGTCTTCGTAGTCGAAGGTCAGGACGCCGGTGGCACCGTAGTTCACCAGCACCAGGGCGACGATCGCCACCAGCATGATCAGGCCGCTGGCCTGGGTGAAGATGAAGAACTTGGTGGCAGCGGTGATGCGGCTCTTCTTGCCGTCCGCGGAGCTATGGCCCCACAGCGCGATCAGGAAGTACATCGGCACCAGCATCATCTCCCAGAAGAAGAAGAACAGGAACAGGTCCAGGGCCAGGAACACCCCCACCACGCCGCCGATGATCCACAGCAGGTTGAGGTGGAAGAAGCCGACGTGGCGCTGCACTTCGCGCCAGGAGCAGGTGACTGCCAGCACACCGAGCAGGCCGGTGAGCAGGATCATCAGCAGCGACAGGCCATCGAGGCCGAAGTGCAGGCTGATGCCGAAGCGTGGAATCCAGTTCATCTGGAATTCCGCGGTCCAGGCGGTTTCGGCGCCAGGGGCCGGAGCCAGGCTGTAGTCGCCGTGGGCCCACAGCCAGAGGCCGAGTACCAGCTCCAGCAGCATGGTGAACAGGGCGATCCAGCGGGGCACCAGCGGGCCGGTCTTTTCCGTGAGGAAACAGAGCAGGCCGCCGATGAAGGGGATCAGGATTAGCCAGGGCAGAAGCATGACGTGTACTTATCCTTAGTCAGGGGGTCAGGCCAGCAGCAGCGCGCCGAGCAGCAGCACGGCGCCTCCCACGATGGAAGCCGCGTACCAGCGCAGACGGCCGTTCTCGGTGATGCTCAGTGCCAAGTTGCCGCCACGCGCCAGCATCGGGATCAGGCCAATGGCCTGGTCGAAGGGATCGCGACGCAGCAGACGGGTCAGCAGCAGGTACGGCTTGACGAAGATCAGGTCGTACAGCCAGTCGAAGCCCCAGGCGTGGTACCACCAGGTCCCGAAGAAGCGACCCGGCGCACTCCTGGCCAGGCCGTTCACGAAGGAACGCTTGCCGAGGAAGAGCAGGGCGGCCAGCAGGATACCGGCGATGGCGATGGCCCCCGAGGTGATCTCCAGGGAGTGCTTGGCTTCGCCACCGGCGTGGCCGATGGATTCCGGCAGCACCCCGGCCAGCGGCGGCACGATCATCGCGCCGACAAAGGTCGAGAGCACCAGCAGTACCGCCAGCGGCAGGTTGTGGGCGATGCCGTGGCCGGCATGGGCCTCGGTGTGCGCCTCGCCATGGAAGGTGATGAAGATCAGGCGGAAGGTGTAGATCGAGGTCAGGAAGGCACCGGCCAGGCCTGCGTAGAGCAGGTAGGTATGACCGCTGGCCATGGCTTCCCAGAGGATCTCATCCTTGGAGTAGAAACCGGCGGTCACCAGCGGCAGCGCCGCCAGGGCCGAACCACCCACCACGAAGCTGGCGTAGGCCAGGGGGATCTTCTTCCACAGGCCGCCCATCTTGAAGATGTTCTGCTCGTGGTGGCAGGCCAGGATCACCGAACCCGAGGCGAGGAACAGCAGCGCCTTGAAGAAGGCGTGGATCATCAGGTGGAAGATCGCCGGCTGCCAGGCGCCGACCCCCAGGGCCAGGAACATGTAGCCGATCTGGCTCATGGTCGAATAGGCCAGGATGCGCTTGATGTCGGTCTGCACCAGGGCGGCGAAACCGGCCAGCACCAGGGTCACGGCACCGATGATGCCGACTAGGTGAAGGATTTCCGGCGCCAGCAGGAACAGGCCGTGGGTCCGGGCGATCAGGTAGACGCCCGCGGTCACCATGGTCGCCGCGTGGATCAGGGCGGAGACCGGGGTGGGGCCGGCCATGGCGTCGGCCAGCCAGGTCTGCAGCGGCAGCTGGGCCGACTTGCCGACCGCGCCGCCAAGCAGCGCCAGGGTGGCCAGGACGATCAGCGGATCACCGCTGGCGAAGACGTCAGGGGCCTTCTGCAGCAGCTCCTGGATGTCCAGGGTGCCGAGGGTCATGAACAGGATGAACAGACCGAAGGCCATGAAGACGTCGCCGACGCGGGTGACGATGAACGCCTTCAACGCCGCGTTGCCGTTGGCGCGCTCGCTGTAGTAGAAGCCGATCAGCAGGTAGCTGCACAGGCCTACGCCTTCCCAACCGAAGTACAGCAGCAGCAGGTTGTCGCCGAGAACCAGCAGCAACATGCTGAAGATGAACAGGTTGGTGTAGGCGAAGAAGCGCGAATAGCCCTCTTCACCGCGCATGTACCAGGACGCGAACAGGTGGATCAGGAAGCCGACGCCGGTGACCACACCGAGCATGGTCAGCGACAGGCCATCCAGGTAGAGAGCCATGTTGGGCGCGAAGCCCTCCACGTTCATCCACTGCCAGAGGACGATGGTCAGGTGGCCGTCGGCGGGCGGGGCGACGTGGAAGTTCCAGCCGACCCAGGCGGCGACCAGCGCCGCCAGGCCCACCGAACCCACGCCGATCAGCGCGGAAAGATTCTCCGACAGCCGACCGCGGGAGAAGGCCAGCAGGAAATAGCCGACCAGGGGAAAGGCGAAGGTGAGGGGTAGCAGGTTCATCCGTGCATCTCGCTGGCGGCATCGACGTCGAGGGTGTGGAAGCGGCGATAGAGCTGCAGCAGGATCGCCAGGCCGATACTGGCCTCGGCGGCGGCCAGGCTCAGCACCAGGATGAACATCACCTGGCCGTCGGGGGCGCCCCAACGGCTACCCGCGACCACGAAGGCCAGGGCGGCGGCGTTCATCATGATTTCCAGACTCATGAGCACGAAGAGAATGTTGCGGCGGACCATCAGGCCCACCAGGCCAAGGGCGAACAGGGCGCCGGCGAGGGCCAGGCCGTGTTCCAGAGGTATGGCGTTCATTGGCTGTTCTCCAGTCCTTGGCGACTCACTCGCCGATCCCGTCTTTGACGTCGCTGCGACCCAGGTGATAGGCCGCGACCAGGGCACCCAAGAGCAGCATGGAGGCCAGTTCGACCGCCAGCAGATAGGGTCCGAACAGGCTGATGCCCACGGCCTTGGCTTCCACCGAGGTATGACCGATGGCAGCGCCGCCCGGGGTGCGCGCGAGCACCACCAGCAGTTCCACCAGCAGCGCACCGGCGAGGATCGACGGAGCTATCCAGATCTTGGGGGTCAGCCACTTGCGTTCCTGCTCGGCGACGACCGGCCCGAGGTTGAGCATCATCACCACGAAGACGAACAGCACCATGATGGCGCCGGCGTAGACGATGATCTCCAGGGCGCCGGCGAAGGGCGCGCCCAGGGCGAAGAACACCATGGACACGGCCAGCAGCGAGATGATCAGGTACAGCAGCGCATGCACCGGATTGGTGTTGGTGATCACCCGGAAGGTGGCCAGGACGGCCACCCCGGCGGAGAAATAGAAGGCGAATTCCACGACAGCTCCTTAGGGCAGCAGGCTCTTCACGTTGATCGGCTCTGCCTCGCTCTGCGCGGCACCCTTGGGCTTGCCCGCGATGGCCATGCCGGCCACGCGGTAGAAGTTGTATTCCGGATACTTGCCCGGACCCGAGATCAGCAGGTCCTGCTTCTCGTACACCAGCTCCTGGCGCTTGAATTCGGACATTTCGAAATCCGGAGTCAGCTGGATGGCGGTGGTGGGGCAGGCCTCCTCGCACATGCCGCAGAAGATGCAACGCGAGAAGTTGATGCGGAAGAACTCCGGGTACCAGCGACCGTCTTCGGCTTCGGTCTTCTGCAGGGAGATGCAGCCGACCGGGCAGGCCACGGCGCACAGGTTGCACGCCACGCAGCGCTCCTGGCCGTCGGGGTCACGGGTGAGCACGATGCGGCCCCGGTAGCGCGGCGGCAGGTACACGGGTTCCTCGGGGTATTGCAGGGTGTCGCGCTTGCGGAAGGCGTGGCCGAAGACCATCACGATGCTGCGCAACTGGGTGTAGGTGCCATGCAGGACGTGCAAGATTTCCTTGATCATGACGAATACCTCACTGGCCGATGGCCGGCGAGGCGCTATAGAGCACCACCGCGCCGGTCACCAGCAGGTTGATCAGGGTCAGGGGCAGGCAGAACTTCCAGCTGAAGGCCATTACCTGGTCGTAGCGCGGACGCGGAATGGACGCGCGCAGCAGGATGAAGATCATGATGAAGAAGGCGGTCTTCAGGGCGAACCAGAAAAACGACAGCCAGGGCAAGGTGTCCAGGAAGGGACCGTGCCAGCCGCCGAAGAACAGGGTCACCAGCAGCGCCGAGATCAGCACGATGCCGATGTACTCGCCGACGAAGAACATGCCCCACTTCATGCCCGCGTATTCGATGTGGTAACCGTCAGCGAGCTCCTGCTCGGCCTCCGGCTGATCGAAGGGGTGACGGTGGGTAACGGCGATGCCGGCGATGAAGAAGGTGCAGAAGCCGAAGAACTGGGGAATGATGAACCACCAGCCCTGATGCTGCGCCTCGACGATATCCCTCATGTTGAAGGAACCGGTCACCGCGACGATGCCCATCACCGACAGACCCATGAACACCTCGTAGGAGAGGGTCTGGGCCGAGGCGCGCATGGCGCCCAGCAGCGAGAACTTGTTGTTGCTCGCCCAGCCGGCGAAGAGCACCGCATAGACGTTGACGCCGGCCATGGCGAAGAAGAACAGCAGGCCGACGTTCAGGTCAGCCACGCCCCAGGTGGGGGTGATCGGAATGACCGAGAAGGCCACCAGCAGCGAGCCCATGGCGATCACCGGCGCCAGGGCGAAGATCATCTTGTCGGCGAACGGCGGCGTCCAGTCCTCCTTGAAGAACATCTTCAGCATGTCGGCGCCAAGCTGGAAGGCGCCGAAGGGACCGACCCGGTTGGGGCCGTGACGGTCCTGCCAGAGTCCCAGCAGACGCCGTTCGACGAAGCTCAGCAGCGCCCCGCAGATGACCACCGCCAGGAGGATGACGATGGCCTTGAGGATGCCGATCACCACGGCGATGAGGGTGGGGGTGAGCCAGGTCATGCCGCGGCCTCCTGCAGTCCTTCCACGCTGAGGCCGGCGAAGTCCACCGGAATCCCTTCGAAGCCGGCGGGCAGGCCGACCAGACCCGCCGACAGCTCGGGCTTGATCTGCAGCGGCAGGCGCAATTCCTGACCAGCGACCTGCAGGCGCAGCAGGGCGCCTTCGTTGACGCCCAGGCGGTCGGCATCAGCCTTGGCCAGCGCCACATAGGCGGCCGGGATGCGCTCGCGTACCGGTTCGGCACGGGAAGAGGTCTCTTCGCTACCGAACAGGTGGTACAGCGGCACGGCCTGGAAGCCGGACTCGGCACTGCGTACGGCAGCGGTCGGCACGGCGAACCAGGTCAGGCGATCGCCCTGGGACTCGATCAGACGCACGCCCGGATCGCCGGCGCGCAGGTGACCACCCACCTCGTCCTGGAACTTGTTCCAGGCCTGGGGCGAGTTCCAGCCCGGGGACCAGGCGAAGGGAATCTGCTGACGCGGTTCGACGCTGCCGGCATAGCCTTCCATGGAGAAGGCGAAGGCGGTGTCGGCATCCTGGGGCGCACGCGGCTCGTGCACGCTGAGGTTGGCGCGCATGGAGGTGCGGCCGCTGTAGCGATGCGGTTCGCGGGCGAGCTTGAGACCCTTCACCCGGAAGCTGGCGTTGGGCGCAGCATCGCGGATACCGTCCAGCTGCGGCGCAGCGGTGGCCACGGCGTCGGTGACGTGGTCCAGCTGGGTCCAGTCCACCGGACGGTTGTCCAGGGTGTTGCGCAGGGCGTGCAGCCAGCGCCAGCCCTCGCGGATCAGGCTGGAGGGGTCGTAGTAGCTCGGCTCATAGACCTGGAAGAAGCGCTGGGCGCGACCTTCCTGGCTGACCAGGGTACCGTCGCCTTCGGCGAAGCTAGCCGCCGGCAGCACCAGGTCGGCGCGCTGGGCGGTGGCGGTACGCTGGTGATCCAGCACCACCAGCACCTGGGCGCGGGCCAGGGCCTGATCCACCTGCTCGGCAGGGGCGCGGCGATAGAGGTCGTTCTCCAGCACCACCAGGGCGTCGGCCTGGCCGTTTTCCAGGGCGGCGAAGGCGTCTTCGACGGACTCGCCGCCGTAGAGCGCCAGGCCCAGGCTGTTGGCTTCGGGCACCACCAGGCTCAGGGAGCCGGCCTTGCCCTTGGCGGCCAGGGCCTTGGCCAGGTTGGCGGCGGCCTCGATCAGCGCCGGTTCACCCAGGGAGGTACCGGACACCACCAGCGGGCGTTCGGCCGCCAGCAGGGTTTCGGCCAGCAGGCGCGCCTGCTCGGCGACTTCGTCGCTCAGGCCGTCGACGGCCGGGGCGCTGGCGTCGATGGCATGGGCCACGGCATGGCCGAAGCGGGCCAGTTCCAGCG
This sequence comes from Pseudomonas sp. LA5, assembly GCF_028640825.1. NCBI lineage: Bacteria > Pseudomonadati > Pseudomonadota > Gammaproteobacteria > Pseudomonadales > Pseudomonadaceae > Pseudomonas > Pseudomonas sp. LA5. Next base: position 447,483 of record NZ_JAQYZY010000037.1, on the reverse strand, counting down.
GCGAACCATGCAGGCGGGCGTCGGCGACGTCGTCCAGGCGGGTGGCGGCGACGCTGGCGATGAACAGCGGATTGCGCTCGCTCTGGCCGATGTTCTGCACGGCGGCGTTCAGCCAGGGCTGGATCTTCTGCGCCGCGGCCATGGCCTCGGGCTTGCCCTTGACCGACTGCCGCAGGGATAGCGCCAGACGGGCCGCGGTCTGGGTCAGATCTTCGCCGAGGACGAAGACGGCATCGTGCTTCTCCATGGCGCGCAGGGTGGGGACGGGCAGGGGGCTGTCCTTGAGCACCTGCAGCACCAGGCGGACGTTGGCCAGGTCACGGGTGCTCATGCCACTGGAGAAGTTGTCGGCGCCGACCAACTCGCGCAGGGCGTGGTTGCTTTCCAGGCTGGCACGCGGCGAACCGATGCCGATCACCTTCTTGCCGCGCAGCAGCAAGGCGGCACGATCCAGGGCGGCGTCGATACCGGTCTCCAGGCTGCCGTCCTTCAGCAGGGCCTGGCGCGGACGATCCTTGCGATTGACATAGCCATAGCCGAAGCGGCCACGGTCGCAGAGGAAGTACTGGTTGACCGAGCCGTTGAAGCGGTTCTCGATGCGGCGCAGTTCGCCATAGCGCTCGCCGGGGCTGATGTTGCAGCCCGAGGAGCAGCCATGGCAGATGCTCGGGGCAAACTGCATGTCCCACTTGCGGTTGTAGCGCTCGGAGTGGGTCTTGTCGGTGAACACCCCGGTGGGGCAGACCTCGGTCAGGTTGCCGGAGAATTCGCTCTCCAGGGTACCGTCCTCGACGCGGCCGAAATAGACGTTGTCGTGGGCACCGTAGACGCCCAGGTCGGTTCCGCCGGCGTAGTCCTTGTAGTAGCGCACGCAGCGATAGCAGGCGATGCAGCGGTTCATCTCGTGAGCGACGAACGGGCCGAGGTCCTGGTTCTGGTGGGTACGCTTGGTGAAGCGATAACGGCGCTTGTTGTGACCGGTCATCACCGTCATGTCCTGCAGGTGGCAGTGGCCGCCTTCTTCGCAGACCGGACAGTCGTGGGGATGGTTGGTCATCAGCCATTCGATGACCGAGCTGCGGAATTCCTTGGCTTCGGCGTCTTCGATGGAGATGTAGGTCTTGTCGCTGGACGGGGTCATGCAGGACATGACCAGGCGCCCGCGGGTGTCATTCTCGTCGGCGAACTGCTTTACCGCGCACTGGCGGCAGGCGCCGACGCTGCCCAGCGCCGGGTGCCAGCAGAAATAGGGGATGTCGAGCCCCAGGGACAGGCAGGCTTCGAGGAGGTTGTCCGCCCCGTCGACCTCGTACGTCTTGCCGTCTACATGGATAGTGGCCATAGGGTTTTCTTCTCACCCGCGCAGGGCGGGTCTGGCTAATGGGAAAACGTTCGCGCTGCCCTGGCGGTCGCCAGTGGCAGCGCCGGCCGGGTCGAGCCCGGCCAGAAAGCGATGGGAGCGGTCCCGGGGGACCGGTCCTCAGATCACGGTCGCGGAAGCAGTCGGACGAGGCTCGCTGGGCGCCTTGCGCACACCGGCCTCGAACTCCTCGCGGAAATACTTGATGGCACTACCCAGGGGCTCGACGGCGCCCGGTGCGTGGGCACAGAAGGTCTTGCCCGGGCCGAGGAAGTTGACCAGTTGCAGCAGGGTATCGAGATCGCCCTGCTGGCCTTCGCCCTTCTCCAGGCTGCGCAGGAGTTTGACGCTCCAGGGCAGGCCGTCGCGGCAGGGGGTGCACCAGCCGCAGGATTCGCGAGCGAAGAACTCTTCCATGTTGCGCAGCAGCGAGACCATGTTGACGCTGTCGTCTACGGCCAGGGCTAGGCCGGTGCCCATGCGGGTGCCGACCTTGCCGATGCCGCCGGCGTACATCTGCGCCGAGAGGTGCTCGGGCAGCAGGAAGCCGGTACCGGCGCCACCGGGCTGCCAGCATTTCAGCGTGAAGCCGTCGCGCATGCCGCCGGCATAGTCTTCGAACAGCTCCTGGGCGGTGATGCCGAAGGGCAGTTCCCAGACGCCGGGGTTCTTCACCTTGCCGGAGAAGCCCATGAGCTTGGTGCCCATGTCTTCGCTGCCTTCGCAGGCCAGGCTCTTGTACCAGTCCACGCCACCCGCGACGATGCCCGGCACGTTGCACAGGGTCTCGACGTTGTTGACGCAGGTGGGCTTGCCCCAGACGCCGACGGCGGCGGGGAAGGGCGGCTTGGAGCGCGGGTTGGCGCGGCGGCCTTCCAGGGAGTTGATCAGCGCGGTCTCTTCGCCACAGATGTAGCGACCGGCGCCGGTGTGGACGAACAGCTCGAAGTCGAAGCCGCTGCCCAGGATGTTCTTGCCGAGCAGACCGGCGGCCTTGGCTTCTTCCACCGCCCGCCGCAGGTTGGCGGCGGCGTCGACGTATTCGCCACGCAGGAAGATGTAGCCACGGTAGGCCTTGAGCGCCCGGGCGCTGATCAGCATGCCTTCCACCAGCAGGTGGGGCAGCTGCTCCATGAGCAGGCGGTCCTTCCAGGTGTTGGGCTCCATCTCGTCCGCGTTGCACAGCAGGTAGCGGATATCGAGGGATTCGTCCTTGGGCATCAGGCCCCACTTCACGCCGGTGGGGAAGCCCGCACCGCCGCGGCCCTTGAGGCCGGAGTCCTTGACTTCCTGGACGATGGCGTCCGGCGCCAGCTCGGTCAGCGCCTTGCGCGCCGCGGCGTAGCCGTCCTTCGCCTGGTATTCCTCCAGCCAGACCGGGGCGCCGTCTTCACGCAGGCGCCAGGTCAGGGGATGGGTCTCGGGAGTACGGGCGATGCTGTTGGCAGGCCCGAAGGAGGTCAGTCTCATGCGTATCCCTCCAGCAGTTTGGCCACGCCCGCAGGTTGGACATCGCCATGGGTGTCGTCGTCGATCATCAGCGCCGGGGCCTTGTCGCAATTGCCCAGGCAGCAGACCGGCAGCAGGGTGAAGCGGCTGTCGGTGGTGGTCTGGCCCAGGCCGATGCCCAGCTGGCGCTGGATCTCGCCGACCACGGATTCGTGGCCGCCGATGTAGCAGGTCATGCTGTCGCACACGCGGATGATGTGGCGACCGACCGGCACGCGGAAGATCTGGCTGTAGAAGGTCGCCACGCCCTCGACGTCGCTGGCGGGAATGCCCAGCACCTCGCCGATGGCATAGATGGCGCCATCCGGCACCCAGCCACGTTCCTTCTGGACGATCTTCAGGGCTTCGATGGACGCCGCGCGCGGGTCCTCGTAGTGATGCATCTCGTGCTCGATGGCCGAGCGCTCGGTTTCGCTCAGGACGAAACGGTCGGTTTGGATCAGGGTTTCGGTGCTCATACTCAGCGGTCCACGTCGGCCATGACGAAGTCGATACTGCCCAGGTAGGCAATCAGGTCGGACACCATGCTGCCGCGAATGACGGCCGGGATCTGCTGCAGGTGCGGGAAGCTCGGCGTCCGGATGCGGGTGCGGTAGCTCATGGTGCTGCCATCGCTCGTCAGGTAATAGCTGTTGGCGCCCTTGGTCGCCTCGATCATCTGGAAGGCTTCGCCGGCCGGCATCACCGGACCCCAGGACACTTGCAGGAAGTGGGTGATCAGGGTCTCGATGTGCTGCAGGGTGCGCTCCTTGGGCGGCGGCGTGGTCAGCGGGTGATCCGCCTTGTACGGGCCTTCGGGCATGTGCTGCAGGCACTGCTCGATGATGCGCAGACTCTGGCGCATCTCCTCGACGCGCAGCATGCCGCGGTCGTAGCAGTCGCCGTTGTGGGCGATGGGCACTTCGAATTCGAAGTTCTCGTAGCCGGAGTAGGGACGGGCCTTGCGCAGGTCGAAATCGAGACCGGTGGCGCGCAGGTTGGGGCCGGTGACACCCCACTCCAGGGCTTCCTTGGTGTTGTAGACGGCGACGTTCTTGGTCCGGCCGATGAGGATGCTGTTCTTCATCGCGGCCTTTTCGTACTCGTCCAGGCGCTTGGGCATCCAGTCGAGGAATTCGCGGACCAGCTTGTCCCAGCCACGCGGCAGGTCGTGGGCGACGCCACCGATACGGAACCAGGCCGGATGCATGCGGAAGCCGGTGATGGCCTCGATCACCTTGTAGGCACGCTGACGGTCGGTGAAGGTAAAGAACACCGGGGTCATGGCACCGACGTCCTGGATATAGGTGCCCAGGTACAGCAGGTGGCTGTTGATGCGGAAGAACTCGGCCATCATCACGCGGATGAAGTCGACCCGCGACGGCACCTTGATGCCGGCGAGCTTTTCCACCGAAAGGACGTAGGGCAGGTTGTTCATCACCCCACCCAGATAATCGATCCGGTCGGTGTAGGGGATGTAGCTGTGCCAGGACTGGCGCTCGGCCATCTTCTCGGCGCCCCGGTGGTGGTAGCCGATCTCCGGCACGCAGTCGACGATCTCTTCGCCGTCCAGCTGCAGGATGATGCGGAAGGCACCGTGGGCGGAAGGGTGGTTCGGCCCCAGGTTGAGGAACATGTAGTCGGAATTCTCCGCATGTTCCTTCATGCCCCACTCTTCGGGCTTGAATCTCAGGGTCTCCTGTTCGAGGTCCTGCTTGGCGGCGTTCAGCGCATAGGGATCGAATTCGGTGGCCCGCGCCGGATAGTCCTTGCGCAGTGGATGCCCCTGCCAGTTGTCGGCCATCAGCATGCGCTTGGGCAGCGGGTGGCCGTCGAAATGGATGCCGTACATGTCCAACACTTCCCGCTCGTACCAGTTGGCATTGGGGTAGATGCCGGTGGCGGTGGGCAGGCGCAGGTCATTGGCGGACAGGGCCACCTTGAGCATCACATCGCTGTTTCGGTCGATGGACAGCAGGTGGTAGAAGACGGTGAAGTCCGCGTTGGGCAGGCCGCGGCGGTGAGTCCGCAGGCGCTCGTCCACGCCATGCAGGTCATAGAGCATGACGTAGGGGCGGGGCAGGTTGCGCAGGAAGCGCAGTACTTCGATGATTCTTTCGCGCGCCACCCAGATCACCGGCATGCCGGTACGGGTGTCTTGCAGGGTCAGGGCGTCGGCGCCGAATTGGCCCTGGAGTTCGCCAACCACCGACGCATCGCCGGCAGGGGCGAGCGCAGAGGCGGACAGAGCGGTGTCTGCGGTCATGATGTTCCGTCGCTAATCGATCGTCGTCAGCGTGCAGGTCCCGAAGGGGACTTACACTTCGTCTGGGCTGCGCAGGTTGGTGACCTGGATGCGGCGCTCGCGGTTCTGCTCGCGCTGCGAAGGCATCTCGGCGCGATAGATACCCTGGTCGCCCACCACCCAGGAAAGGGGGCGGCGCTCTTCACCGATGGAGTCCTGCAGGAGCATCAGTCCCTGCAGGAAGGCTTCGGGGCGAGGCGGGCAGCCGGGCACATAGACGTCGACGGGCAGGAACTTGTCCACTCCCTGAACGACCGAGTAGATGTCGTACATACCGCCGGAGTTGGCGCAGGCGCCCATGGAGATCACCCACTTGGGTTCCAGCATCTGCTCGTACAGGCGCTGGATGACCGGGGCCATCTTCATGAAGGGTGTGCCGGCGATGACCATGAAGTCGGCCTGACGCGGCGATGCCCGGATGACTTCGGCGCCGAAGCGCGCGATGTCGTGGGGCGCCGTGAAGGCGGTGGTCATTTCCACATAGCAGCAGGACAGGCCGAAGTTGTAGGGCCAGAGGGAATTCTTGCGCCCCCAATTGACCGCGCCCCGCAGGACATCCTCAAGTTTGCCCATGAAGATGCTGCGGTTGACCTGACTTTCCATAGGGTCGGCAACGGTTTCCCGTTGGCCGGCCGGATAGCGGTCTACTGCCGCATCGGGATCGATCCGGGTGAGATTGTATTGCATTGCCAAAGCCTCATTGTTTCGACTTCGCCTGCCGCTCGCGACGGCTCGCAGGCGCCCAATCGAGCGCTCCGATTCGCCACAGGTAGACAAGACCCGCCAACAGAATTGCTATGAAAATGGAGGCTTCCACGAAGCCGGCCCATCCCGATTCACGGATGGACACCGACCAGGCGAAGAGAAAGAGGGCTTCGACGTCGAAGATCACGAAGAGCATCGCGACCAGGTAGAACTTGGCAGAGAGACGGAGACGGGCACCCCCGGTGGGGACGATGCCGGACTCGAAGGGATCGTTCTTGCTACGGCCCACGGCTTTGCTGCCGAGCAGGCTCGAGACTCCGAGCATGAAGGCGATCAGACCAACCACGCCCAGGAGAAATACCGCGAAGCTCCAGTTGTGGGTCAGTAGGCTGATCGACTCAGACATGCTTTGAATCCTTAATTATTGGGTATCAGGCGCTATCAGTGCGACACGGTGTCGCAAGACAGACAGATTTTATGCTCTATCGATTCATTCTGTAAATTTATTGGTCCAAAAAGATTCTATTGGACTGCTTTGAATCAAACTAAACAGAACTTCAGATTCATTTGAGAATGAATATAGGAATTATTCTCAAATAAACTTTCATGTTCTGCTGAAGCCTAGATTGCCAGGCGCCGCGAGAGTTCTCCCGTTCGCCGGTTGGTTAGTCGATGAGGTCGGCGCGAATGGTCAACTGGCGGTCATCATGACCCTCGGTCGAGTAGTAGCGCGTAAGGCCGTTCTGGTCGCCCTCGACCTGCTGCCGGAAGCCCCCTAGATCCAGCCATTGTCCAAGTGGACCGCTGATGCGGGTGGCAGCGCTCTGGGTCTGCACCGCGCCCGGGCGCATGGCCGCGGCGCGATCATCGACGCTGCTGATGTCCAGATGCACCAGGTTGCCGCTCAGACGGGCGGTGACCTGAAACCCCCGTTCGAGACGGCGGTAATCGGTCTGAGCGGAGCTCTGCCCATAGGGGGAGGTCTGGTAGGTGGTGACCGGGACGTCTTCGCCGAAGCGAATGAAGGCAGGATAGCCCTCGGTGACCTGGACGCGCTGGGCGCCATCCTCTCGCTGGTCGGTGCTGTCCTCGATGATGCGCACCTGGGGCGAGCGTCCGTTGCCGTTTACCGAGTATCCCTGACTGGCACCCGAACTGCCGGCGCGGGTAGCCAGGGTGATGAGCAGGCGCCGCGGCTGGATATCCAGCTGGGCCAGCAGATTCTTGAGCTCGGCGAGCTTGGCCGGCTCGGCGTTGACGATCAGCTGGTTGCCATAGACATTGACCTTGCCTTCGCCGCCGAGGACGGCTTGCAGGGTGGGCAGGAGATCGTCGGCGGTGCGGTACTGCAGGGGAATGACCTCGGTACGAGGCGTGGCCCAGGCGGTGGCCGTCAACAGCAGCAAGAGCGCCAGCAAGCCCTTCACAGCACCATCCTCCGCAATTCCTGATCCGGCTGGCTGATGGCCCAGAGACGATCGAAGACCTGTTGCTGGACCTTGACGGCGGCACGGTCACCATAGCGGACGAAGCCAGTTGGGGCGCTGCCCGTGCGGCGCAGCAGGGCCTGGTCGTCGACGATCAGGCAGCTGCCTTCCGGTTGCCGATCGGCCGATGGTCGCCGGATCAGCAGATTGCTGGTCAGGCGCTGCGCCAGGGCGATGAGTCGATGCCCCTGGCGCAGGGCACTGGCGCTGTCGTTGATCAGGATGCGTACCTGATGCCGCGGATGGCCCAGCAGCAAGTGCTTGATCGCCGCCTCGACGTCGAGGTTGTCGTAGAGGGGCGCTTCCAGATCGGGCGTCTGGAGGCACAGCTGGCGACTGGCTTGCGCGATGAGACGGACGCTGTGCTCACGCAGGGCGTCCAGGCCTTCGAGGCGCAGGGCGAGGTCCTGGCCGAGCTGGGGTTCGGGCAGGATGCCCAGGGTCAGATCGGCAAAGGACTCGTCCACGGCGGCTCCCTCTCACTCGTCGTCGTCTTCTCCGGCGAAGATCAGACTGCCCTGCTGGAGCAGTTCGCGGATCAGGCGCATGGCATCGTCGTCCTGCAGCCAGGGCGCGAGATTGGCCTCGTGCAGGACCTCCGCCGAGCATAGCAGGTCGAGCAGCGGTTGCAGTCGCATGGGCAGCAGGCGGCTCTGACCGCTGGCAAAGACCATCACCTCGTCTTCCAGGCGGCTCCAGGCGATGCGGCCACTGGGGTTGCGCATCAGCAGTGCGCCTTCGTCGAGTTCCTTGCGCAGCTGCTTGGCGCTGAGGTTTTCCCCGGCGACCCGCTCCGGGTACCGCGGCTCGGTCATGTGCTGGCCGAACCAGGCCAGCAGCAGGCGATCATCGCTCAGGTGGCGTTCCATCAGGCCGCGCAGGCGCTTGATGGCCTCGGGCGGGATCTCCGCCGGATGCTCGCTGGCCGGCGCGCAACCGGCGTCGCTGTAGCGCTCGTCCTCGGGGATGAACTGGGCGAGGAAGTCGGTGAAGTGGGTAAGCACTTCGCCGGCACTGGGCGCGCGGAAGCCAATGGAGTAGGTCATGCACTCGTCTTCGGCGATGCCATCATGGGCCAGGCCCGGCGGCAGGTAGAGCATGTCACCCGGTTCCAGGACCCATTCGTCGGTCTGCTGGAAATCGGCGAGGATCTTCAGCTCCAGGCCGTCGATCAGCGGGCTGTCGGCGGTGCATTGCTGGCCGATGCGCCAGCGGCGGCGGCCATGGCCCTGCAGCAGGAAGACGTCATAGTGATCGTAGTGGGGGCCGACACCGCCACCGGGGGCGGCATAGCTGACCATGATGTCGTCGACGCGCCAGTTTGGCAGGAAGCGGAAGGATTCCAGCACCTCCGCCACCTCGGGCACGAACTGGTCGACCGATTGCACCAGCAGGGTCCAGTCCCGCTCGGGCAGGCCGGCGAAGGTGTCTTCCGGCAGCGGGCCGCGGCGCAGCTCCCAGGTCTGGTCCTGGCCGATGATCAGGCGGGATTCGATTTCCTCTTCCAGCGACAGGCCGGCCAGTTCGTCGGGCTCCAGGGGATTCTGGAAGTCCGGGAGGGCCTGGCGGATCAGCAGGGGTTTCTGCTGCCAGTAGTCGCGGAGGAATTCTCGGGCGGTCAGGCCGCCGAGCAGTTGCAGGGGTTGATCCGGGTTCATGCACACCTCGCGCAATGAAAAACGCCCGGCGAGGCCGGGCGTAGAAAAAGGATGATCTTCAGACCCGGCGGGCCTGTTCGGCAGCGTTGCCGATATAGCCGGCCGGGGTCAGCTGGCGCAGTTCGGCCTTGGCGGCCTCGGGGATCTCCAGGCCGTCGATGAAATCCTGCAGGGCGCTGGCGCTGATGCCCTTGCCACGGGTCAGCTCCTTGAGCTTCTCGTAGGGGTTGGCCACGCCATAGCGGCGCATCACGGTCTGCACCGGCTCGGCCAGGACTTCCCAGCAGGCGTCCAGGTCTTCGGCGATGCGGGCGGCGTTGAGTTCCAGCTTGCTGATGCCCTTGAGGGTGGCTTCGTAGGCGATCACGCCGTGGGCCAGGCCGGTGCCCAGGTTGCGCAGCACGGTGGAGTCGGTCAGGTCGCGCTGCCAGCGGGAGATCGGCAGCTTGCTGGCCAGGTGCTGGAGGATGGCGTTGGCGATACCCAGGTTGCCTTCGGAATTCTCGAAGTCGATGGGATTGACCTTGTGCGGCATGGTCGAGGAGCCGATCTCGCCGGCCACGGTCTTCTGCTTGAAGTAGCCGAGGGAGATGTAGCCCCAGATGTCCCTGTCGAAGTCGATCAGGATGGTGTTGAAACGGGCGATGGCGTCGAACAGCTCGGCGATGTAGTCGTGCGGCTCGATCTGGGTGGTGTAGGGATTCAGGGTCAGGCCGAGATCGCCTTCGATAAAGGTGCGCGCATTGGCTTCCCAGTCGACGTCCGGGTAGGCGGACAGGTGGGCGTTGTAGTTGCCCACGGCGCCGTTGATCTTGCCCAGCGGGCGGACGGCGGCGATCTGCTCGATCTGGCGCTCCAGGCGATAGACCACGTTGGCCAGTTCCTTGCCCAGGCTGGTGGGGGAGGCGGGCTGGCCATGGGTGCGCGAAAGCATGGGCACGTCGGCGAAGCGGTGGGCCAGCGCACGGATCTCGCCGGCGATCTGGCGCATCAGCGGCAGCAGCACCTGGTCACGACCTTCGCGCAGCATCAGCGCATGGGACAGGTTGTTGATGTCCTCGGAGGTGCAGGCGAAGTGGATGAATTCACTCACCGCAGCCAGTTCCGGCAGGTCGGCGACCTCTTCCTTGAGCAGGTACTCGATGGCCTTGACGTCGTGGTTGGTGGTGCGCTCGATGTCCTTGACCCGCTGCGCCTGCTCGACGCTGAACTCGGTGGCCAGCTTGTCCAGCAGGGCATTGGCCTCGGCGGAGAAGGGGGCGACCTCGGGAATGCCGGCGTGGGCGGCCAGGCGCTGCAACCAGCGGACCTCGACTTGGGCGCGGAAACGGATCAGGCCGAATTCGCTGAAGATGGGGCGCAGGGCGGCGGTCTTGCCGGCGTAACGGCCGTCGATGGGCGATACGGCGGTGAGCGAGGAGAGCTGCATGGGCATTCTCTTGGTAGCGGGGGAGAAAGGGCCGGAATTCTACACGCAAAGGCCGGGGCTGTAGTACCGCCGCCGGCCAGTCCGGGATCAGCCGTTGCGCAGTGGATAGAGGTTGTCGAGCAGCTTGCGGCGATTGAGCACCAGCTGCCAGCGATGGCCGCCGAGCTGGCGCCACAGGCGGGCGGAACGGATGCCGGCCAGCAGCAGGGCGCGCACCCGCGAGGCGGTGGCGGACTGCTGCAGGTAGCGCATCTCGCCGTGCACCTGGATGCGCTGCTTGAAGGTGCTCAGGGTGTCCTCGTAGAGGCCACCGCAGGCGGCGATGACGTTCTCGTGCGCCACGCCGAAGTGTTCGACCTGGGACTGGATCTGGGTGAGGCGCCGGCCGATGAGGTCGAGCAGGTCGCCGCGCTTCTCCAGCTTGCGTTCCAGGGCGGTCATCGCCAGGGCATAGCGCAGGGGCTCGCGCTGCAGGCTGTTGGGATTGCGCTCCAGGGTGCTGGAGAGGGCACCCAGGCCCTCGCGCAGGGGGGCGACGCTGCCGCCATAGACGTCCAGCGTGCTGCCCGGATCCCGTACCAGCAGGCTGCCAAGCAGGCAGGCCAGGGGTTCTTCGGCGACCTGGCCGGTGCGCGCCAGCTGGTCCACCAGCAGGGCGGCCTGGAAGACGCCGCCCAGGGCGATGAGTTGTTCCTGGGTACGATTCATGCGGCGGGCGCCTCGGCGCAAGCGGGTTGGTAGTGTTCAATCACGCCGCCGCCCAGGCAGACATCGCCGTCGTAGAAGACCACCGACTGGCCGGGGGTCACGGCGCGCTGGGGTTCGTCGAAGACCACCCGGTAGCCGGCGCCCTGGCGCTCGATCCGGCAGGGCTGGTCCTGCTGGCGATAGCGAACCTTGGCGGTGAGGCGGCGCGGCTGGGCGAGCTCCAGGTCATTGACCCAGAACATCTCGCCGACGGTCAGGGACTCGGCGAACAGCCAGGGGTGGGCATTGCCCTGGCCAACGATCAGCACGTTGCGGGTCAGGTCCTTGCTCAGTACGTACCAGGGATCGTCGCCGGCGTCCTTCATGCCGCCGATGCCCAGGCCCTGGCGCTGGCCGATGGTGTGGTACATCAGGCCGTGGTGGCGGCCGATGACCTCGCCGGAGGTGGTCTCGATGTCGCCCGGCTGAGCCGGCAGGTACTGCTTGAGGAAGTCGCTGAAGCGGCGCTCGCCGATGAAGCAGATGCCGGTGGAGTCCTTCTTGCGCGCGGTGGCCAGGCCATGCAGCTCGGCGATGGCGCGGACCTCGGGCTTTTCCAGTTCGCCCACCGGGAAGAGGGTGCGCGCCAGCTGCTCGCCGCCCACGGCGTGGAGGAAATAGCTCTGGTCCTTGTTGGCATCCAGGCCCTTGAGCAGCAGGGTCTGGCCGTCGACATCGCGACGACGCACATAGTGGCCGGTGGCGATCAGCTCGGCGCCCAGGGCCAGGGCGTAGTCGAGGAAGGCCTTGAACTTGATCTCGCGGTTGCAGAGGATGTCCGGATTCGGCGTCCGGCCAGCCTTGTATTCGGCGAGGAAGTGCTCGAAGACGTGGTCCCAGTACTCGGCGGCGAAGTTGGCCGTGTGCAACTTGATGCCGATGCGGTCGCAGACCGCCTGGGCGTCGGCCAGGTCTTCCTTGGCGGTGCAGTACTCGGTGCCGTCATCCTCGTCCCAGTTCTTCATGAACAGGCCCTCGACCTGATAGCCCTGCTCCTTGAGCAAGAGGGCCGAGACCGAGGAATCCACTCCGCCGGACATGCCGACGATGACGCGGGTGCCGTTCACTTCAAAAACCTCTCATATCTACGATCATCGACAGGGGATAGCGGTGGCCGTCCAGATATTTCTCGATGGCGTCCAGGACCAGGGGGCTGCGCAGCCGTGCCTGTTCGGCGCGGATCTCGTCGAGCGTCAGCCACACCGCGCGGGTGATGTCGGCGTCCAGGGCGCGCCCGGGTTCGTGGGCCAGGGGGCGGGCATGGAAGGCCGTGCGGTAGTAGGTGACGCCATTGGCTGGCGCCACATAGAGGCCGATGCCGATCACGCCCTGGATCTCCACCTGCCAGGCGGTTTCTTCCAGGGTCGCGCGGTGCGCCGCCTCGATCAGGCTCTCGCCCGGCTCCAGGTGCCCGGCCGGCTGGTTGAGCACCAGGCGACCCTGCTTCTCTTCTTCCACCAGCAGGAAGCGACCGGCGTCTTCCACCACGGTGGCCACGGTGACGTGGGCGTGCCAATCCATCTCGGACTCCGCTATCGGTAATCGCGCAGTATACGCCTTAAGCTTTGCCGGTCCCAAATGCAGCGAACCCCGGCCAGGGCCGGGGTTCGCTGTGATCACCCATTCAGGCTGCGGGCGCAGCCCTCAGGTTCAGCCCTTGAGCTGGGCCAGGGCGGCGTTGAGCGTGGCGCTCGGACGCATGGCCTGGCTGGTCTTGGTCTGGTCGGGGTGGTAGTAGCCACCGATGTCCACAGCCTGGCCCTGGACGCCGTTCAGCTCGGCGACCACCTTGGCTTCGTCGGCGGTCAGCGACTTGGCCACTGGCGCGAACTGGGCCTTGAGCTCGGCGTCTTCGCTCTGCTCGGCCAGGGCCTGGATCCAGTACAGCGCCAGGTAGAAGTGGCTGCCGCGGTTGTCCAGTTCACCGGTCTTGCGCGACGGCGACTTGTTGCTGTCGAGGAACTGGCCGTTGGCCTGGTCCAGAGTCTTGGCGAGGATCTTGGCCTTGGCGTTACCGGTGGTTTCGCCCAGGTGGTTCAGGGATTCGGCCAGGGCCAGGAATTCGCCCAGGGAATCCCAGCGCAGGTGGTTTTCCTGCACCAACTGCTGGACGTGCTTGGGCGCGGAGCCGCCAGCACCGGTCTCGAACAGGCCGCCGCCGTTCATCAGCGGGACGATGGACAGCATCTTGGCGCTGGTACCCAGTTCCATGATGGGGAAGAGGTCGGTCAGGTAGTCGCGCAGGACGTTGCCGGTCACCGAGATGGTGTCCTCGCCCTTGCGGATGCGCTCCAGGGACACGCGGGTGGCTTCCTCGGGCGACAGGACGCGGATGTCCAGGCCGTTGGTGTCATGGTCCTTGAGGTAGCGCTCGACCTTGGCGATGACCTGAGCATCATGGGCGCGGTTCTGGTCCAGCCAGAAGATCGCCGGGGTGCCGCTGGCGCGGGCACGGTTGACGGCGAGCTTGACCCAATCCTGGATCGGCGCGTCCTTGGTCTGGCACATGCGCCAGATGTCACCGGCCTCGACCGGATGCTCGAAGACCACCTTGCCCTGGTCGTCGGTCACGCGCACGGTGCCGTCGGTGGGGATCTGGAAGGTCTTGTCGTGGGAACCGTATTCCTCGGCCTTCTGCGCCATCAGACCGACGTTGGGTACGCTGCCCATGGTGCTGGGATTGAAGGCGCCGTGCTGCTTGCAGTCCTCGATCACCACCTGGTAGACGCCGGCATAGCAGCGGTCGGGGATGATGGCCTTGGTGTCCTGCAGGTTGCCTTCGGTGTTCCACATCTTGCCGGAGTCACGAATCATGGCCGGCATGGAGGCGTCGACGATGACGTCGCTCGGCACGTGCAGGTTGGTGATGCCCTTGTCGGAGTTGACCATGGCCAGCGCCGGACGCTGGGCGTACTGGGCGTCGAAATCGGCCTTGATGGCGGCCTGGGTGGCTTCCGGCAGGCTGGACAGGCGGGCGTAGAGGTCGCCGATGCCGTTGTTGCGATCGAAGCCGGCTTCTTTCAGGGCGGCTTCGTGCTTGGCCAGCACGTCCTTGTAGAACTCGCCGACGATGATGCCGAACATGATGGGGTCGGAGACCTTCATCATGGTGGCCTTCAGGTGCACGGAGAACAGCACGCCCTTGGCCTTGGCGTCTTCGATCTGGGCGGCGATGAAGCTCTGCAGGGCCTTGCGGCTCATGGTCGAGGCATCGACGATCTCGCCGGCCTTGACCGCGGTCTTCTCTTTCAGGACCTTGCTGCTGCCGTCCTTGCCGATCAGTTCGATCTTCAGGCTGCCGGCATTCTCGATCGTGGCCGAGCGCTCGCTGCCATAGAAGTCATGGGCGTCCATGTGGGCGACGTGGGACTTGGAGTCGGCGCTCCAGGCACCCATGCGATGGGGGTGCTTGCGGGCGTAGTTCTTGACCGACAACGGTGCGCGGCGGTCGGAGTTGCCTTCGCGCAGGACCGGGTTCACGGCGCTGCCCTTGACCTTGTCGTAGCGCGCCTTGACGTCCTTTTCCTGGTCGTCCTTGGGCTCGTCCGGATAGTCCGGCAGGGCGTAACCCTGGCCCTGCAGTTCCTTGATCGCGGCCTTGAGCTGCGGTACCGAGGCGCTGATGTTGGGCAGCTTGATGATGTTGGCTTCGGGAGTGGTGGCCAGTTCGCCGAGTTCGGCGAGGTGGTCGGAGATGCGCTGCTCTTCCTTCAGGTACTCGGGGAAGAGGGCGATGATGCGGCCGGCAAGGGAGATGTCACGGGTTTCGAGGGCGACGCCGGAGGAGGCGGTGATGGCCTCGACGATGGGTAGCAGCGAATAGGTCGCGAGGGCGGGCGCTTCGTCGGTCAGGGTGTAGATGATCTTCGACGTGGTGGACATGTCTTGCTTTAACTCCTCTTTATCACAGCTGTGGCGCGAAGCCGGGCGAGCGAGGATCGACCCTTGAGTCGATAGACGCCCCAAGAAGGCGTTATCGGGCCGCGCGACAGGCGCGGCGGCGATGGACGTGCGATGCGACAAAGCGTCGCTGCGGAAATTGCGGGATCGGCCGATACAGCCAGCGGAACCGGCAGGGCCTGCAGCGACCCGTCAGTCGGCGGAGTATACCAGCGCGGCGCCTGGCGTGCATTCGCACCGCCGTGGCTGGGCCATGGGGAAATGTTGCCGGCGCGATCAATCCGACAGAAGCGCACAGCCGCATTGGGGATTCAGGTCAAGAGGCTTGACCATTCGACGGCTGGCGCTGCACGGCAGTTGCTTAAGGGACTAAACTATTGCCCCTCTTAATTTGATGAGGTCGTTATGAAAACCAAGGACAACACGTCCAAGAGTCGTTCCTGGGCCATCGTCGGGCTGGAAACGCTCGTCATCGTCGCCCTGTCGCTGTACGTCGCCTTTGGCACCGGGCTGTTCGTCAAGCATCACTGCTGGGATACCCTGACCCCGCAGCAGCAAGACCAGATCCTCGAGCAGATGAGCCGCAGCGCTCAGGAAAATACCCTGCTCACCTGATTCGCGTCGGTTCGAATCCCTTCCTTTCAAACAATAAGAATCTTCCTTTTTCCCCACGCACTGCCCAGGTGTCGAGGTGGCCTCGTCACGTCCGCAGTGCTAGCAGACCAGGTGTTTGCCTGGACTCACGGGGGAGGTGGGAATGGCCGTGGGCAGCGCCCTGGGCGCGGACGTCGCCACGGGTCTGGCGCGGCGTGCCAGACGCAGCATGGCCCAGAGTATGGCCAGCGCCAGGGCTAGCCAGCCAAGTACCAGGAGAAGGATGTAGGTCGCAGGAGTCATTGACGTTCACCGTACGGCTGTCTCGGAAAGGTGTCTCTGCTGGGACACATTTCAGTAGACTCGTCAATAGCTATCCTGTTCGGGCTTTCCCGACGAGGGGTCCGACCGGGCGCCGCTCGCGCGGCGCTCGGTCGGTACGGGTCACAGGAACAGGTGGGCCAGCCAGAACAGACCGGCGGAGAGAGCCATGGAGGCTGGCAGGGTCAGGACCCAGGCCATGAGGATATTGCGCACCGTGCTGCCCTGCAGGCCGCTGCGGTTGGCGACCATGGTGCCGGCGACGCCCGAGGACAGCACGTGGGTGGTGGAGACGGGCAGGGCGAAGACGTTGGCCATGCCGATGGCGGCCACGGCCGTCACCTGGGCGCTAACGCCCTGCGCATAGGTCATGCCCTGGCGACCGATCTTCTCGCCCACGGTGAGCACCACGCGGCGCCAGCCGACCATGGTGCCGATGCCCAGCGCCAGGGCGACCGCGATGATGACCCAGAAGGGCGCGTATTCGGTGGTGCTGGTGAGGTCCTTGCGCAGGCGGCTGAGGTCGTCGCGATCGCGCGCGGTCAGCACCGGCAGCTTGCTCACCTTCTTGGCGGTGTCGTCCAGGCACAGCAGGTAGCGGCGCACCTGCTGGCGATGGTCGTCGCTCATGGCGCGGTAGTCGGTGATGCCTTCCAGATCGGCCAGCAGTGCCTGCAGGGTCGGCACGGTCATGTGCGGGGCGCAGCGGAATTCCTGGGGCAGGTCGCGATTGCCGGGCACTTCGGCGAGGAAGTCCTTGAGGTTGTCGCCCTGGCGCTCGTAGAACTGGCCCAGGTGGATGGCCGCATCGCGGGTGCGCTCGATCTGGTAGGTGGTGCTGTCAAGGTCCAGCACGAACTTGGCCGGGACGATGCCGATCAGCACCAGCATGATCAGGCCGATGCCTTTCTGGCCGTCGTTGGAGCCGTGCACGAAGCTCATGCCCATGGCCGAGAGGACCAGCATCAGGCGATTCCAGAAGGGCGGGTGCTTCTTGGCATCCACTTCGCGGCGCTGTTCCGGGGTCTTGTGCATCTTCGACAGCGGCCGCCAGCGCTTGAGGGCGAGCAGCAGCAGGCCGGCGACGGCGAAGCCGGCCAGCGGCGAAAAGATCAGCGACAGGCCGATGTCGATCGCCTTCTGCCAGTTCACGCCTTCGCTCACCGGCAGGCCGGTCAGCAGGGCGTTGGTCACGCCGACACCGAGGATGGAGCCGATCAGGGTATGGGAGCTGGAGGCGGGGATACCGAAGTACCAGGTGCCCAGGTTCCAGGTAATGGCCGCGGCGAGCAGCGAAAACACCATGGCCAGACCATGGCCGGTGTTGACGTTGATCAGCAGTTCGACCGGCAGCAGGTGGACGATGGCGTAGGCGACGCCGACACCACCGAGCAGCACACCGAGGAAATTGAAGATGCCGGAGAAGAACACCGCGAGGTGCGGTGGCATCGCCTTGGTGTAGATCACCGTGGCGACGGCGTTGGCGGTGTCGTGAAAGCCGTTGATGAATTCAAAGGCCAGCACAAAGGCCAGGGCCAAGACGAGGCTGATGGCGACCCAGGCATGGAGTCCGCTGAAAAGTTCGAACATGGGGATACGTCGACAGTTGGCAGGCGCGAATTATGGCAGAAAAATGACTGCCGCCATCGCCACCTTGAATGGGAGGGGCGAATTAGTCGCCGCGGTAGATGCAGCCGCAGGTGCAGGTCTCGTGGACGCGAACCTGGCTGAGCTCGGGTAGCAGAGGCTTGAGCTGTTGCCAGATCCAGCGCGCGAGCACTTCGCTGGTGGGATTCTCGAGGCCCGGGATGTCGTTCAGATAATGATGGTCGAGACGCTCGTACAGGGGTTTGAAGACGGCCTTGATGTCGGCGAAATCCCGCACCCAGCCGGTATGGGGATCGATGGGACCCTCGACGTGCAGGCCTACCTTGAAGGAATGCCCATGGAGACGACCGCACTTGTGCCCGGCCGGAACATTGGGCAGGAAGTGTGCGGCTTCGAAAACGAATTCTTTGAAAATTTCCACGATAACCACTCGCGTTGGGCCACGGTATGTGACGGCTGCGGGACGGCAGTCTATCAGCTCGACAGCGGCTTGCCGAACCTGCGGCCGCGGGCGCCGGAACCGGCGGAATTCCGATTTGCCTTCGCCGGCGGGCTTAGGCAGTCTCCCGGTCTTTGTCCGGACGAGAATCCCTATGCGCAGCAGCAATCCCCGTACCTTCTGGGTGCTCCTTGGCCTGGCCGCCGTCTTCGGTCTCGTTGGTCTGATCGGCAATCAGGTGGGCTGGGAGCGTGTGGAGATCGGCTATCGGACGGTACCGTCGCCCAGCGGCCTGGACATTGGCGTAGCGGGGCAGGTCATCATCGGCCTGCCGTCGCTGTGCATCGCCCTGGCGCTGGTCACGGTGGTGACCGCGCTGATCATCCGCGGTGGCCGCCGCTTCCGTTCACGGCTGCCGCTGCCGGTGACGGCCGGCATCCTCTGGGTGCTGCTGGCGGGCCTGCTGGTGCTCTTCTATCCCAGCACCCTGGCGTTCCAATGGGAGAATCATCGCAGCGCCGCGGATATCGACTTCTATGTGCTGCAGGAACGCCAGGGTCCGTTCCAGGGTACGGCGCAGAAGAGCCAGCGCCTCGGCTACTATCAGGACTGCGGCAAGACCGGGCAGGCCGCCTGCCCGGTGTTCGAGTGCGTGGTGGAGAAGCGCAGCTGGCTGGGTGGGCTGCAGAAGATCGAAGGCTTCTATCCGGGCCTGGACCAGCAGCATCAGCTGGAGCTGCTGCGCACCCGCTGCCTGCCCGGCACGCCATGACCGACGAAGCCGCCGGTCTGGTGGCGCCATAGACGGGCATAGAGGCCGTTGTAGGCGATCAGCTCGTCGTGGGAGCCCATCTCGACGATCTGGCCGCGCTCCATGACCACCAGGCGATCCATGCGCGAGATGGTCGACAGCCGGTGGGCGATGGCGATCACCGTCTTGCCTTCCATCAGGGTTTCCAGGCTTTCCTGGATCGCCGCTTCCACCTCGGAGTCGAGGGCGGAGGTGGCTTCGTCCAGCAGCAGGATCGGCGCGTCCTTGAGCAGGGTACGGGCGATGGCGATGCGCTGGCGCTGACCGCCGGAGAGCTTGACCCCGCGTTCACCCACCTGGGCATCCAGCCCGGTACGGCCATGGGCGTCGGTGATGCGGGCAATGAAGTCGTCCGCCTTGGCCTTGCGCAGAGCGGCATGCAGCTCTTCATCAGTAGCCTCGGGACGGCCGTAGAGCAGATTCTCGCGGATCGAGCGGTGCAGCAGGGAAGTGTCCTGGGTGACCACGCCGATCTGGCATCTCAGGCTTTCCTGGGTGACATGGGCGATGTCCTGGCCGTCGACCAGGATGCGACCGCCTTCCAGGTCATAGAGGCGCAGGAGCACGTTGATCAGCGTCGACTTGCCGGCGCCCGAAGGGCCGACCAGGCCGATCTTCTCGCCCGGAGCGACATCGAGGGTCAGGCCTTCGATGATGCCGGCGCCCTTGCCGTAGTGGAAGGCGATTTCCTCGAACAGCACCGCGCCGCGGGTCACCTGCAACGGCTTGGCGTCCGGGGCGTCGCCAACCTGGCGCGGCTTGGCGATGGTGCTCATGCCGTCCTGCACCATGCCGATGTTCTCGAAGATGCCGTTGACCACCCACATGATCCAGCCGGACATGCTGTTGATGCGGATCACCAGGCCGGTGGCCAGGGCGATGGCCCCGACGGAGATGACGCCCTGGTGCCAGAGCCAGAGGGCCAGGCCCGTGGTGCCGGCGATGAGGAAGCCGCTGAGGATGGCGATGGTCACGCCCATGGCGGTGATCAGGCGAGCGGCGCTCTCGGCCTTTTCGGTCTGCTCTTCCATGGCCTGGCGGGCGTATTGCTCCTCCTGGGCCGAGTGGGAGAACAGCTTGAGCGTGGAGATGTTGGTGTAGCCGTCGACGATGCGCCCGGAGAGCTGCGAGCGGGCTTCGGAGGCAATGGCCGAACGCTCCTTGGTCTGGGGCACGAAATACCAGAGGGCGATGACATAGCCGATGATCCAGAGGATCAGCGGGACCATCAGCCAGACGTCGGCCTGGGCGAACAGGATCAGCGAGGTGACGGCGAAGATCAGCACGTGCCAGATGGCATCCACCGCCTGCACCGCCGAATCGCGCAGGGAGACACCGGTCTGCATGATGCGGCTGGAAATGCGCCCGGCGAAGTCGCTGTGGAAGAAGCCCAGGCTCTGCTTGAGCACATAGCGATGGTTCTGCCAGCGGATCAGGGTGGTGAGGCTGGGGGTGATGGTCTGGTGCACCAGCAGGTCGTGCAGGCTGATGAACAGGGGCCGGATGACCAGGGTGACCACCGCCATCCAGATCAGGGTGCCACCGTGCTCCTGGAAGAACACCGTGCTGTTGGGCGCACTGCCCGCGAGGTCGACGATCTGGCCGATGAAGTTGAACAGGGCGACTTCGACGAGGGCGCCGATGAGACCCACTGCCAGTAGCAGGGCGAAGGCCGGCCAGGCTTGCTTGAGAAAGTGGAGATAGAAGGCGCCGATCCCAGTGGGCGGCATTTCATCGGGGGCTTCCCGAAACGCATCGATGATGCGTTCGAAGCGGCGAAAGATCATGCGGGGTCCTTGTGGGGGGAGACGGCGTCTCGCACTGGGGCCTCGCCTGGTTAACCGGACGACCGCCAGCGGATCGTCCGGCAGGACGGGTCGGCTACAGCCGTTTGGCAGCGAGAATCATCACCGGTTCACGGGGAATGTCGCGCAGCATGCCCTGGCGGGTGGTCTGCACCCCGGCGATCTGGTCGACGACTTCCATGCCGCGCACGACCTTGCCGAATACCGCGTAGCCGAAGTCGCGCGAGCCGTGGTCCAGGAAGGCATTGTTCTCGACGTTGATGAAGAACTGACTGGTGGCGGAGTTGACGTCCGAGGTCCGCGCCATGGCCAGGGTGCCGCGCAGATTCTTCAGGCCGTTGTCGGCTTCGTTCTTGATCGGCGCCTTGGTGCGTTTTTCCTGCATGTCGCGGGTGTAGCCACCGCCCTGGATCATGAAGCCGGGGATGACGCGATGGAACAGTGTGCCCTTGTAGAAGCCGCTGTCGACGTAGCCCAGGAAGTTCTCGGTGCTGACCGGTGCCTTGGCCGCATCCAGCTCGACCTCGATGTCACCCTTGTTGGTGCTGATGAGCACGTGCGGATTGTCCGCGGCCCAGGTGGTGGAGGCGACGAACAGGGCGCAGGCGGCAAGCAGGGCTTTGAACATGATGGATCCTTGAGTGGCAGAGACGACTGGCGAACGATAGCAACCCGGCTGGCACCCCGCCACGGTCAGCGTGGCAGGGCATGCTTGCGCAGCAGGTTCATGAGGATCTGCGACGCCGGGCCCAGTTCGTGCTGGCGGGTCTTGTAGAGCTGGAAGGGATGGAAGCGCTGGGCGCCCTGTTCCAGCGGCAGCGGCTTGAGCAGGCCGGCGTCGAGATCGGTCTGGATGGCGTCCCGCGGCAGCCAGGCGAAGCCCAGGCCGTCGCGCAGGAAGGTGGCGGCGGTGCTGATGCTGCCCACCGTCCAGCGTTGTTCGGCGGCCAGCCAGCCGGCATCCCGGGGCTGGGCGCGGCCGCTGTCGCGGATGACGATCTGCAGCTGCTCTTCCAGATCGGCGGTCACCAGGGTGCGCTGCAGCAGGTGCAGCGGATGCTCGGGATGGGCGACGGCGACGAATTCCACGTTGCCCAGGGAGGCGCCCAGATGGGCGGCGATCACCAGGCCGGTGATCGCCAGGTCCGCCGAACCGTCGAGCAGGGCTTCCTCCACCCCGGACAGGACCTCCTCGCGCAGGCGTATGCGGCAACCACGACTCTGGGGCATGAATTCGCGCAGGCAGAGCAGCAGCGGACGGGTCGGGTAGGCGGCGTCCACCACCAGGCGCACCTCGGATTCCCAGCCCTGTTCCATGTGGTAGGCCAGTTCCTCCAGCTGGCTGGCCTGCTGCACCAG
The DNA here is from genome assembly GCF_028640825.1 of Pseudomonas sp. LA5. Taxonomy (NCBI): domain Bacteria; kingdom Pseudomonadati; phylum Pseudomonadota; class Gammaproteobacteria; order Pseudomonadales; family Pseudomonadaceae; genus Pseudomonas; species Pseudomonas sp. LA5. Next base: position 425,467 of record NZ_JAQYZY010000037.1, on the reverse strand, counting down.
GCGCCGTGAACGGCGCAGGAGCACGGCGCCGGCATCGGTCAGCACGGCGCGGCGACCTTCCAGACGCAACAGCGGCACGCCGAGCTGCTCCTGCATGCGGGCGACGGTATAGCTGACCGACGACTGGGAGCGATGCAGCACCTCGGCGGCCTGGGCGTAGCCACCGTGGTCCACCACCGCCTGCAGGGTTCGCCACTGATCGAGGGAAACGCGAGGAGTCTTCATCGAGCGCTCTGGAGCCACGAAAGGGCGCATGTTAGTGCCTAGGGTGGCAATGGCAAAACGCGGCGTCCATCACGGCACGAAAAAATTCCGCCCGCAGGAGCAAATGTCTCGTCGGCGCCACCCTCCAAGCCAGCCGATGAGTTTCCCACTCTAGGCAAGACAAGGAGTCTCCATGTCGTCATTCAAGGCATTGCTGGGTTGCTGTCTGGTCATCGCGCCGCTGCTGGTCCAGGCCGAGGAATCCCGCGCGGTGGCGGCCGAGCCGATCGATATCGACGGCATGAACATCAGTCGGACCCTCGACTGCGAGGGCCGGAACGTGTCCCTGTCCGGCGAAGGCAATACCCTGACGTTGAAAGGTCAGTGCGGCACGGTGACCGTCTACGGCAGTCATCATCGGCTGGTGCTCGACGGCGCCCAGGCGCTGACCATCCATGGCCTGGGCAGCGTCACCACGGTCAAGGGCGCGGTGGCCAGCCTGAGCATCGGCGGTGGCTACCAGCAGGTGCAGGCCAACGTGCGCGCCAGCGACGGCCTGGCCAAGGTCGATGCCTATGGCTACGGCGCCAAGGCGCGCCTGACCCTGCTCAGCCAGGCCGACATCGCCGTGGGCGGTTCCAATCAGCAGGTCTACTGGTCGCGCGCCGCGGGCGTGGCCGAACCCAAGACCCTGGTCTCGGGCAGCGACAATGTGCTGCAGGCCAATCAGTCGGTAGCGGCGCTCAGCGGCGGCGAGCCCTCGGGCCTCAACGCCACCCGCTAGCCGGCGACGAGCCGGGGGTTTCCCTCCGGCGACGGGCACGTTAAGGTCGCGCACCTTTTTCGTGCGTCGCCGCCATGCCTTATCTCCTGCTCGTCACCCTCATCTGGGCGTTTTCCTTCAGCCTGATCGGCGAGTACCTCGCCGGTCGGGTCGACAGCGACTTCGCCGTGCTGGTCCGCGTGGCCATCGCCGTCGTGCTGTTCCTGCCGTTCACCCGCTGGCGCGGGGTGCCGGGACGCTTCGCCCTGGGGCTGATGGCGGCGGGCGCGCTGCAGTTCGGCATCACCTATCTGTGCCTGTACCGCAGCTTCGCGGTGTTGACGGTGCCCGAGGTGCTGCTGTTCACCGTGCTCACGCCGATCTACGTGACCCTGCTGGACGATGCCTGGCAGCGGCGCTTGCGCCTCTGGTCGCTGCTGGCGGCGGTGGTGGCGGTGGGCGGCGCGGCGCTGATCCGTTTCCAGCCACTGACCGGTGACTACCTGCTGGGTTTTCTGCTGCTGCAGGTGGCCAACCTGACCTTTGCCGCCGGCCAGGTGCTGTGCAAGCACCTGGGCCATGCCTATGCCGGACAGGGCGCCCTGCATCGCTACTTCGGCCTGTTCTTTCTCGGTGCCCTGCTGGTGGCGGCGCTTTCCTTTCTGCTGTTCGGCAATCCGGCGCGGCTGCCCAGCACGGGCCTGCAATGGGGCGTGCTGGTGTGGATGGGCGTGTTTGCCACGGCGCTCGGCCTGTACTGGTGGACGCTGGGTTCGTTGCGGGTCAACGGCGGCACCCTGGCGATCATGAACGAGGCCCATGTGCCGGCCGGTCTGCTGGTCAGCCTGCTGATCTGGCAGCACCCGGCCGATCTGCCTAGGCTGTTGCTGGGCGGCGGGATCATCCTGCTGTCACTGTTCATCAATCGTCTGGGGCGCCCGTCATGAATGTGCTGTCCGGCAAGGGCCTGGGCCTTTCGGTGCTGTCATCGGTACTGTTCGCGCTGATGCCGGTGTACTTCGCCTGGCTGGCGCCGCTGGATGGCCTGCAGGTCGTGGCCCTGCGGGTGGTCTGGTCGTTGCCGATGGTGCTGCTGCTGGTGGTGGTGCTGCGGGAGGGCAGGGCCCTGTGGGCCACGCTCAAACGGCTGGTGCGCGAGCCCCGCCTGTGCCTGGCCATCCCGGCGGCGGCGCTGCTGATGGGCATCCAGTGGTGGGTGTTCGTCTGGGCGACCATGAATGGCGAGGCCATGGCCATGTCGCTGGGCTACTTCCTGCTGCCCCTGGCGATCGTGCTGACCGGACGCCTGGTCTATGGCGAGCGCCTGCGGCCGCTGCAGCAGGTAGCGGTGGTGTGCGCGCTGCTGGGGGTGGTCAACGAGGTCTGGGTGACCGGGGCGCTGTCCTGGGTCAGCCTGCTGCCGGTGGTGGGTTATCCGCCGTATTTCGTCCTGCGCCGCTGGATGGCGGTGGATGCGCTGTCGGGCTTCGTGCTGGAGATGTGCTGCCTGCTACCCTTCGCGCTGCTCGCCCTGCACTGGTTCTCGCCCGGCGCCATCCTGCAGCAGACGCCCTGGCTGTGGGCGCTCCTGCCGGGCCTGGGCCTGCTCAGTGCCATCGCCTTCGCCGCCATGCTGGCGTCCAGTCGCATGCTGCCGCTGAGTCTGTTCGGCATCCTCAGCTATGTGGAGCCGGCGCTGCTGGTGTTCGTCGCCCTCTATGTGCTCGGCGAGCAGCTGCCGGAGGGCGCGATCTGGACCTATGGTCCCATCTGGTTGGCGGTGGCCTGGGTCTGCCTGGACAGTGCGCGCCTGCTGCGCAAGCAGCTCAGGCGCGCGCCGGTGGCGCCCTAGAGCGCCAGGATCGGGCATTCCTGCGCGGCGAAAAAGAACTCGTCGCAGTTGGGCAGGCTGCCGGCGCGATCAACGATGAGGAATTCATCTTCGTCGCGCAGCGCCAGCACCGGATGGTGCCAGACCCCGGCGTGGTAGTTGATGCCCTGCTGGCCATCGGCGCGAAAGACGCGGATGGCGCGGGCATCCGGCTCCGTTGCGGGTGGCGCCACCACTACCAGAAAGGGTTCGCCGCGCAGCGGCACGAAGGCCTGGCTGCCGTGGGGATGGCGTTCGAGCATGGCGATGGTCAGCGGATAGTCCAGGCGCTGGGCGCGAAAGATGCTGATGATCGCCGCGCCGTCCGCCGGCCCCGTCGCGACCCGGGCCAGCGCGTGGTATCTCCGGGTCGAGCCGTTGTTGATCGGATACCAGTCCCGGCCCGCCGTCTCGATGACCTCGCCGAAGGGCGCGAAGCCCTCGGCAGTCAGCGGCTCGATGCGCAGTGGCCGACTCATGCCTGGCCCCGTGCCACCTTGCCGAACAGTCGCAGCCGGCTGACACCGCCGTCCGGAAAGATGTTCAGGCGCACGTGAGTGATGGGGCCAAGGTCGCGGACCTGCTCCCGGAAGCTGTGCTCCTGGTGCATCTGCAGCTTTTGCGGCGGCAGCAGCTCCTTCCAGAACAGACTCTGGGTCTCGATCTGGCCATCGGTACCGCCGCGGACGAAGGCGCCCTGGATCTGGCAGCTGTCCGGGTAGTTGCCCTTGAAGTGCAGGGTGTCCACCAGGATCTCCTCGACGGTGCCGGCATGGCCCAGGGCGATGATCACCCAGTCATTGCCGGGGGTGCGACGGCGCGCGGTTTCCCAGCCATCGGCCATGCTGTCGGCGCGACCGGGGTTGAGGATGTTGCTCATGCGGCCGTAGTGCTCGTCATTGCAGGCCAGGGCGCGCCCGCCATTGAGCGCGGCAGCCAGGTCCAGTACCTCGTCTTCGGCCTGGGCCGACCAGTCGCGATGGGGAATGCCATAGACGCGCAGGCGCGCCACACCGCCGTCCGGAAAGATGTTCAGCCGCAGGTGGGTCCAGGGGCGGTCATCGGCGATGGCATGGTAGTGGTGGCTATTGCCCTGCATCTCGATGGCCGGCAGCACCTCGGTCCAGGCAGCGTCTTCGGCCGGATCGCCCTCGGCGCAGAAGCAGGCTTCCAGGGAGGCTGAGGGCGGATAGTTGCCGGTGAACCAGCGGGTGTCGATGTCGACGCCCTTGATCGAGCCGGGCACGCCCAGGCGGATCACCGCGTGGTCGTAGCCTTCGAAACGCTTGCGTCGCGATTCCCAGCCGTCCATCCATTTGCCGTTGTCGTCGTAGACGCCTTCCTTCCACTCCGGCTCGTGGGGCTGGAGCATGCGGTCGGCGGCGGCGAACCAGTCGTCGGTGACGCTGATGACGCGGGTGCCGAGACGGGCGTCGGCGAGGTTGAGGTACTTCTCGAAGGGCGCGGCATAGGTGCGTTTCATGGAGTGCTCTTGTCGGGGAAGGGTCAGAGGGTCTGCAGGCGGAAGAGGGCGATGCGATCGATCTCGGCCAGGGCGCGCTGGAATTCCTGCTCCGGGCTGTTGGGCAGGCGCTCTTCGAAGGCCGCCAGGATAAGATGCCGGTTGCTGCCCTTCACCGCCATGATGAAGGGGAAGCCGAATTTGGCGCGGTAGGCGTCGTTGTGGCGGGTGAAGCGCTCGAGCTCGTCCGGGGTGCATTGATCGAGGCCGGCACCGGCCTGTTCGCCACTGCTGGCGGCGGTCAGCTCGCCGGCCAGGGCCGCGCGACCGGCAAGATCCGGATGTGCCTGGATCAGCGCCAGTTGCTCGGCGTGACTGGCTCGGGCGACCTGGGCGGCGAGGCGCTGATGCAGGGCGTCGACGCTGTCCGGCAGCGGCTGGCCCTCGTCGAAGGCGCGCTCGGCGACCCAGGCGGAGTGCTCGTAGATGCCGCCGAAGGCCGCGACGAAGGCGGCGCGATCCAGCTGGCTGGGCGTGACGGTGTGGAAGGCGCTCATGCCGGCGGATGCTCCCTGTGCCAGTGACGGGCGATGTCCACCCGGCGGGCGAACCAGACGCGCTCATGGCTCTGGGCGTATTCGAGGAAGCGCTTGAGACCCACCAGGCGACCTGGGCGACCGATCAGCCGGCAGTGCAGGCCGATGGAGAGCATCTTGGGCGCGCTGGCACCTTCCGCGTAGAGGGTGTCGAAGGCGTCCTTGAGGTACTGGAAGAATTGCTCGGCGGTATGGAAGCCCTGGACCTGGGTGAATCTCATGTCGTTGGTGTCCAGGGTGTAGGGGATCACCAGGTGCGGCTTGCCGGTTGGCGTATCGGGCTCCCAATAGGGCAGGTCGTCGTCGTAGGTGTCGCTGTCGTAGAGAAAGCCGCCTTCCTCCATGACCAGGCGCCGGGTGTTGGGACCGGTCCGGCCGGTGTACCAGCCCAGCGGACGCTCGCCGGTCAACCGGGTGAGGATCTCGATGGCGCGCTGCAGATGGGCGCGCTCCTCGGCTTCGTCCAGGTACTGGTAGTCGATCCAGCGATAGCCGTGGCTGCAGATTTCGTGGCCGGCCTGGACCATGGCGCGGATGACCTCGGGGTGGCGCTCGGCGGCCATGGCCACGGCAAAGATGGTCAGGGGTACCTGGTGCTTGGCGAACAATTCCAGGATGCGCCAGACGCCGGCGCGACTGCCGTATTCGTAGAGCGACTCCATGGACATGTTCCGTACGCCCTGCAGCGGCTGGGCGGCGACCATCTCGGAAAGAAAGGCCTCGGATTCCTTGTCGCCGTGCAGGATGTTGCGTTCGCCACCCTCTTCGTAGTTGAGCACGAAGGACAGGGCGATGCGGGCGTCACCCGGCCAGCGCGGGTGGGGCGGCTTGGCGCCGTAGCCGATGAGATCGCGGGGATAGGTCATGGGAAGGGCATCCTGGCAGTCGAGATGTTTTGTATACAATGTTTGGCGGCCTTTGCCGAGTCCCAGCAAGAATCCTGCCCAACTGGTCTGACCGGTCTGAAGACTTTGGTGCGCTAGAGGACGATGATCCCTAGGTTAGGGCGGGGCAAGGAGCTGTATACAATCGGCGGGTAGAAAACTGCTAGGCTGGATCATCCCCCTTGCAGGAGTTCTCCCATGTCCGTTTCATCCCCTGGCGGTTACCTGACTACCCATGTGCTGGACACCACCGGCGGCTGCCCCGGCGCGGACATCGCCGTCCGTCTGTACCGCCTGGATGGGGTGTCGCGGCAGGCGCTGGGTGAAGTGCGGACCAATGCCGATGGCCGCGGCGATGTACCGCTGTTGCAGGGCGAAGCCTTTACGGCGGGTACTTACGAGCTGGAATTCGCGGTGGGTGACTACTATCGGCGACGGGGGACGACGCTGGAGGAACCGGCATTTCTCGACACCGTGGTCCTGCGCTTCGGTATCGCCGATGAGGCGGCGCACTACCATGTGCCGCTACTGGTTTCGCCCTACAGCTATTCGACCTATCGCGGCAGTTAGGAAAGACTGCTCTGCGGCGGTGCGCGCAGGGGTGAGCCGGCACCAGCCTGGGGCGTGGATCCGCTCAGGCTAGTGGAAGGTCGGCTCGCTGGCCAACCGGGCGCTGGCCAGCAGCGGTCGGTCCGGCACGGCACTGTCTGGCCAGGTCTGGGCGATACGTTCCAGCACCACCTGGGCCAGCATGCTGTGGGTACGGCTGGCGAAATGACCCCGGGCGCCGAAGATATAGGCCTGGTCAGCGCCCGGTTCGACGTAGCTGTCCGGATCGCAGAATTCGCGACCGGGCAGGCAGGCATCGCCTTCGGCATGGGTGAATCCATAGTTGCCGTAGTGGGCGAAGACCTCTTCCATCACCCGGTATGCATCCACCAGCAGCAGGCGGTCTCCGGCCGGCAGGTTGGCCTGCAGGGTGTCGTTGTAGAGCTTCACCAGATCATGATTGCGCTGCGCCACCTGCTCGGTCCAGGGCTCGAGATAGGGCGCCTTGCCGTAGTCGGTGTTGTTGAGCACGACCAGCCGCTGGGCACCCAGGCTCAGCAGGTAGCGCAGCAGCTTGACCTCGTTCAGGGCCGTATGGCGGATCCGGGCCTCGACCTGCGTGCGTACCTCCGGAGTCAGCGGGGCATCAGCCATCAGCGCGGCCTTGAGCGTCTTGTCGTAGAAGGGGCCGATGATGTCATTGCCGCCGATCTGCACCAGCACCAGGTCCTGCTGGCGGAAGCGGCCATGCTGCATCTCGAAATTGCGGATCTGCTGGGAAAACGCCAGCGGCGCCTCGTTGTGGTCGAAGCCTGGCTCGGTGAAGCTGCCGGTTACGGCGCCGCCCTCGGCGTAGCAGAGGCCGTCGGGATCGCTCGGACCCTCGTGACCATAGCCTTCCACCTGACGATTGGGGCCCAGTTCGATACCGTAGGCGTCGGCAATTTCCTGGGGATAGGTGCGCCCCGGGTTGGTTGCGTAGATGTGGCCGAAGGTGCCGCAGTCCATCAGGCTGTCGCCAAAGGCGATGACCCTCTGGATGCCCCGCGCCTCGGCGATGGGCTCAGGGCTGGGTACGAGGGCGAGCAACGTGGCGACACCTGCGAGTGCGGTCGCCAATCCCCAGTGCTTGCCCATCGTCTACCTCCCGGCAGCGTCCAGCGTCGGTGCTGCCTTTATCTTTTGCAACCTTCATACCGGGAAGAGCGGAAAAGCAAGGTCGGAGTTCCCGGCGCCCGGACCAGGCGAAGCGGCAGCCGACGACCAGCACGGGATGGCAAGAGCGATGGGCAAGTCCGAGGTTTCGCAGCTAAGGCTGCACCACGAGCGAGCTAGTCCGGCTTGATCACGGGATCGGAAGACTGCGCCAGGATGGCTGCCATCAGCCCGGGGAAACGCTGATCCAGGTCGTCGCGCCGCAACTGGTTCATGTGCGTGGTACCAGCGTTGCGGGTGTGTACCAGGCCGGCGTCGCGCAGGACGCGGAAGTGGTGCGACATGCTGGATTTCGGACGGCCCCCGTCAAGTTCGCCACAGGTGGCCTCGGCGACCCGCGCCAGGTAGCGGACGATGTCCAGACGTACGGGATCGCTGAGCGCATGGAACAGGCGCTCAAGGGAGAATTCGTCGGGACTGGGATGTTTGAAAGGGCGCATGCGCTAATCATACACCGGGGGTTGGCGATTATGTTATGTTCGATTAATATCGAAATAACGAAACAACATCCGCCTCATTGGAGACCGCTCAGATGTCCGCATTGTTCCAACCCTTTACCCTGAAGGACGTGACGTTGCGCAACCGCATCGCCATCCCGCCCATGTGCCAGTACAGCGCCGTCGATGGCGTGATCAATGACTGGCACCAGGTGCACTATGCCGGCCTGGCCCGCGGTGGTGCGGGCCTGGTGGTCGTCGAGGCCACGGCGGTCTCGCCGGAAGGCCGGATCACCCCCGGTTGCACCGGCATCTGGTCGGACGCGCACGCCCAGGCCTTCGTGCCGGTGGTCCAGGCGATCAAGGCCGCCGGTTCGGTACCGGGCATCCAGATCGCCCACGCCGGTCGCAAGGCCAGCGCCAACCGTCCCTGGGAAGGCGATGACCACATCGCCGCCAACGACGCCCGTGGCTGGGACACCATCGCCCCGTCCGCGGTGGCCTTTGGCGCCAATCTGCCCAAGGTGCCCAAGGCCATGACCCTGGACGACATCGCCCGGGTCCGCCAGGACTTCGTCGATGCCGCCAAGCGTGCCTATGAGGCCGGCTTCGAGTGGCTGGAGTTGCACTTCGCCCACGGCTACCTGGCGCAGAGCTTCTTCTCGGTGCATTCCAACCAGCGCGACGACCAGTACGGTGGCGACCTCGCCGGCCGCAGCCGCTTCCTGCTGGAAACCCTGGCCGCGGTGCGCCAAGTCTGGCCGGAGCACCTGCCGCTGACCGCGCGTTTCGGCGTGATCGAATACGACGGTCGCGACGAAGAGACCCTGGCCGAATCCATCGAGCTGGCCCAGGGCTTCAAGCGCGAAGGCCTCGACCTGCTGAGTGTCAGCATCGGCTTCTCCACCCCGACCGCCAACATCCCCTGGGGACCGGGTCTGCTGGCACCCGTCACCGAACAGGTACGCAAGGCGACCGGCCTCAAGGTGGCCTCGGCCTGGAACATCGACACCCCGGCGCTGGCCAACCAGGTGGTGGCCGATGGGCAACTGGATCTGGTGATGGTAGGTCGCGCTCACCTGGCCGATCCGCACTGGCCCTACTATGCGGCCAAGGCTCTGGGCGTCGACCAGCCGTCCTGGGTGCTGCCGGCGCCCTACGCCCACTGGCTGGAGCGCTATCGCACCAGTTGAGTCGGTCTAGGCTGAACATGAAAACCGCCCCTCGGGGCGGTTTTTTGTGCGTATGGGATGGGGGTGGGTTTTGTTGGGCTTCGCTGCGCTCAGCCCAACCTACGGTAATGGGTAGGTTGGGTTGTGGGGGCTTCATCGCCAAAGCCCAACAGTGCCGTTTTGCTCCACCCGTGGAAAACGCTGCGCGGTTTTCCACGCTACGGGGTGAGGGTATCAGGCGTCGCGACTGTGTACCCGGCGACCGGCGGCATGGGTTTCCCGTATCACCCGGTCGTCGCCCAGGGTGGTGAGGACGAAGAGGGTTTCTTCCAGGCTCCTGGACTGTTGCAGGCGGTAGTCGAGCAGCGGGGTGGCCTTGAGGTCGAGCACCACGAAGTCGGCGTCGTGGCCGGGGGCCAGGCTGCCGATGCGCTCGTCCAGGCGCAGGGCGCGGGCGCCGCCCAGCGTGGCCAGGTACAGCGACTTGAAGGGATGCAGGCGATGGCCACGCAGTTGCTGCACCTTGTAGGCTTCGCCGAGGGTCTGCAGCAGCGAGAAACTGGTGCCGGCGCCAACGTCGGTACCCAGGCCGACGTTGACCTTGAAGGCTTCCATCCGTTCGAGATCGAACAGTCCGCTACCGAGGAAGAGGTTGGAGGTGGGGCAGTGCGCCACCGCTGATCCGGTGTCGTGCAGGCGCTGGCACTCGGCGTCGCAGAGGTGGATGCCGTGGGCGAACACCGAGCGCGGACCGAGCAGCTGGAAGTGATCGTAGACGTCCAGGTAGTGGCTGCGCTCCGGGAACAGCGCCTTCACCCAGTCGATCTCCTTGAGATTCTCGGAGAGGTGGGTGTGCAGGTAGACGTCCGGGTATTCGGCCAGCAGGCGGCCGGCGGCTTCCAGTTGCTCCGGGGTGCTGGTGGGGGCGAAGCGCGGGGTGACGGCATAGTGCAGGCGGCCCTTGCCGTGCCAGCGCTGGATCAGCGCCTTGCTGTCGGCATAGGCGGATTCGGCGGTGTCCTGCAGATAGTCCGGGGCATTGCGATCCATCAGCACCTTGCCGGCGATCATGCGCAGGTCGAGGCGTTCGGCGACCTCGAAAAAGGCATCCACCGACTGCGGATGGACACTGCCGAACACCAGGGCGGTGGTGGTGCCGTTGCGCAGCAGTTCACCGACGAAGACCTCGGCCACCTCGGCGGCCTTGGCCGGATCGACGAAGGCGCCCTCGGTGGGAAAGGTGTAGGTGTCCAGCCAGTCCAGCAACTGTTCGGCGTAGCTGGCGATCATGCCGGTCTGCGGATAGTGGATATGGGTGTCGATGAAGCCGGGGGTGATCAGGGCGTCGGGATGCTCGATGACCTGGGTGCCGGCGGGCAGGGTGGGCAGCAGCTCGGTGGCCGGGCCCATGGCCTGGATGCGGCCGTCCGCGACCAGCAGCAGGCCGTCGGCATGGTATTCGTAGGAGGCGTCCAGCCCCACCTCGGCCGGGTCGGCGAGGCTGTGGAGCAGGGCGGCGCGATGGGCGATGGCGGTCATAACGATCTCGGATGAAGGATGGAGCTACTTGGGGGTAGCGGTGACCAGGCGCAGGGGCAGATCCGCCTGCTCGGCCTGGCGACCGTAGTGGGCGATGACCTCGCCGGCCACGGCGATGGCGATCTCCAGCGGCAGCTTGCCCTGGACCTCAGGCAGGCCCAGCGGGCAGCGCACCGTGCCCAGGCGGTCGGCGCCGTGGCCGCGCGCCGCGAGACGGTGGCGGAACTTGGCCCACTTGGTCCGGGAGCCGATCAGACCGAAATAGCCATGGTCGCCGCGGGCGAGGATGGCGTCGGTCAACTCCAGGTCCAGGGGGTGATTATGGGTCATGACGATGTAGTAGGCACCCGCCGGCATCCGGGCGATCTCGTCGACCGGCTCGTCGGTCAGGCACTTTTCCACGCCGGCGGGCAGGACGGCGGGAAATTCCTGGGCGCGCGAATCCACCCAGCGCACCGCGCAAGGCAGTCCGGCCAGCAGCGGCACCAGGGCGCGGGCGACATGGCCGGCGCCAAAGACGATCACCGGGACGTCCTGTGCCAGCTGGGGTTCGAACAGCAGGGTAGTGACGCCCCCGCAGCACTGGCCGAGGCTGGCGGCCAGGGAGAAACGCTCCAGGCGCGGCTGGCGCGTACCGGCGGCGAGCATTTCCCGGGCGATCTCCACCGCGCGGTATTCCAGGTGGCCGCCGCCGATGGTCAGGTGCTGCGCTTCCCGGCCCACCAGCATCTTGGTGCCGGCCTCGCGGGGCGTGGAGCCCTGCTCGTCGGCCACGGTGATCAGCACGCAGGGCTCGCCCCGCGCTTCGAAATCGGCCAGCAAGGCCAGCCAGCCGCGTTTGCTGTTCATGCGGGCTCCTCCGTGGCGGAGACCGGGGCGGTCTGCAGCTCGGCGGCCAGGCGGCGCATGCGCTCCACGCCCCAGAGCACCCGTTCCGGGGTGGCCGGCGCGTCCAGCGCCGGATGGAAGCGGTAATCCGCCACGCTGGCCACGGCGTCCTGCAGGGCGCACCACACCGAGATGCCAAGCATGAAGGGCGGTTCGCCCACGGCCTTGGAGTGGAACACCGTGGCCTCGGGATTCTGCCGATTCTCCACCAGCCGCACCCGCAGGTCCGGAGGTACGTCACTCACCGCCGGGATCTTGTAGGTGGAGGGGCCGGCGGTGAGCAGCTTGCCGGCATCGTTCCACACCAGTTCTTCCATGGTCAGCCAACCCAGACCCTGGACGAAGCCGCCTTCGACCTGGCCGATGTCGATGGCCGGATTCAGGGAGGCGCCGACGTCATGGAGGATGTCGGTGCGCAGCAGGCGGTATTCGCCGGTGAGGGTGTCGATCAGCACCTCGGAGCAGGCGGCGCCGAAGGCGTAGTAGTAGAAGGGCCGCCCGCGGGCCTGGTCGCGGTCGTAGTGAATCTTCGGTGTGCGGTAGTAGCCGGTGCTGGACAGCGATACCTGGCCGACATAGGCCAGCTGGATCAGCTCTTCGAAGCTCAGCAGCCGGTCGCGCACCCTGACGTGGCCGTTGCGGAAGTCGACCTCTTCAGGCCCGACGTGGAAGTGGCGGCTGGCGAAGTCGATCAGGCGGTCCTTGATGGTCTGGGCGGCGTTCTGCGCGGCCTTGCCGTTGAGGTCGGTGCCGCTGGAGGCCGCGGTGGGCGAGGTGTTGGGCACCTTGTCGGTGTTGGTGGCGGTGATCTGGATGCGGGCTATGTCGACCTGGAAGACCTCGGCCACCACCTGGGCGACCTTGGTGTTGAGCCCCTGGCCCATCTCGGTGCCGCCATGGTTCAGGTGGATGCTGCCATCGGTGTAGACGTTGACCAAGGCGCCGCCCTGGTTGAGGAAGGAGGAGGTGAAGGAGATGCCGAATTTCACCGGAGTCAGCGCCAGGCCCTTCTTCAGTACCGGACTGTTCCGGTTGAAGTCGCGGATGACCTCGCGCCGCGCCTGGTAGTCACTGCTGGCCGCCAGGTCCGTGGTCATCTCGTCGAGCAGGTTGTCTTCCACCACCTGGTGATAGTGGGTGAGGTTGCGCGTCTCCTTGCCATAGTAGTTGCGCCGCCGTACCTCCAGCGGGTCGAGGCCGCGATGGCGGGCGATGGCGTCCATGACGTTCTCGATGGCCAGCATGCCCTGGGGGCCGCCGAAGCCGCGGTAGGCGGTGTTGGACGCCAGGTGGGTCTTGCAGCGGTGGCCGGTGATCTGGGCGTTGCCGAGGAAATAGGCATTGTCGGCATGGAACATGGCGCGATCGATGATGGCGTTGGACAGGTCGGGCGAATAGCCGCAGTTGCCCGCCAGTTCGAAGCGGATGCCCAGCAGTCGGCCATCGTCGTCGAAGCCGACGTCGTAGTCGACGTGGAAGGGATGGCGCTTGCCGGTCATGTGCATGTCTTCGAATCGCGGCAGGCGCATCTTCACCGGGCGCCCGGTGAGATGGGCGAACACCGCGCAGAGCGCCGCCGGCATGCCGGCCTGGCTTTCCTTGCCGCCGAAGCCGCCACCCATGCGTCTCATGTCGACGGTGACCCTGTTCATCGACACCCCCAGCACCTCGGCCACCTGCTTCTGCACCTCGGTGGGATTCTGGGTGGAGGAATAGACCAGCATGCCGCCGTCTTCGGTGGGCATCACCGAGGCTACCTGTGTTTCCAGGTATAAGTGCTCCTGGCCGCCAATGGCCAGTTCGCCCTGCAGGCGATGGGGCGCGGCGGCCAGGGCGGCGGCCGCGTCACCGATTTGATGGCTGTGGCTGGGCGAGATGAAGTGTTCGCGGCGCAGCGCTTCCTTGACGTCAAGGATGGCCTCCAGCGGCTCGTATTCGACGAGGGCGGCCTGGGCGGCGCGGCGGGCGGCGTCGAGGCTGGTCGCGGCCACCGCCAGCACCGGCTGGCCCAGGTACTGCACCTCGCCATGGGCCAGCAGCGGATCGCCGGGCAAGACGGCGCCGATGTCGAGTTGGCCGGGTACGTCGGCGGCGGTGATGGCCAGGGCCACACCGGGGATCTGGTAGCAGGGCGCGAGATCGATGTGTTTGATCCGCGCATGGGCGTGCTCGCTCATCCGCGCATAGACGTGCAGCTGGTTGGGAAACTCCAGGCGGTCGTCGATGTACAGGGCCTCGCCGCTGACATGCTTGTCGGCGCTCTCGTGCTTGAGCGGCTTGCCGACGCCGGTGGCCAGGCCGGCGGCGAAGGCCGCGGCCATTTCCTCGGGGGTACGGGCGGGCAGGGTGCTAGGCATGGGCGGTGACCCTCGTGGCGAGCGCGGGCTGGGTGGTTTCCAGGTGACATTTGCGCAGCAGGTTCTGCGCCGTCAGCAGACGGTATTCGCGACTGGCGCGGAAATCCGACAGCGGGGCGAAATCCTCGGCCAGGGCCTGGACGGCGCGCTCGATGGACGCGGCGTTCCAGGGCTGGCCGAGCAGCGCCTGTTCGCAGCGCGCTGCCCGCCTGGGCGTGGCCGCCATGCCGCCATAGGCGATGCGCACGCTGGCGACGCGGCCCTGCTCCAGCTCCAGGGCGAAGGCGGCGCAGACCGCGGAGATGTCGTCATCCAGTCGCTTGGACACCTTGAAGGCGCGGAACACCAGGCCATCGCGTGACCGCGGCACCCGTACCGCCTGGATGAATTCGCCCGGCTCCAGGGCGGTCTGGCGATAGTCGAGGAAGAAGTCGTCGAGGGCCAGTTCGCGCAGCCGTTCGCCCTGGCGCAGCAGCACGCTGGCGCCCAGCGCCAGGAGCAGGGGCGGACTGTCGCCGATGGGTGAGGCATTGCCGATATTGCCGCCCAGGGTCCCCTGGTTGCGGATCTGCAGGGAGGCGAAGCGCTGCAGCAGGGCGCCGAAGTCCGGGTAGTCGGCGGCCAGGGCGGCGGCGCAATCGGCCAGCGGGGTGGCGGCGCCGATCTCGATGACCTCGTCGCTCAGGGTAACGCCGCGCAATTCGGGCAGGTTGCCCAGGTAGATCAGGGTCTCCAGGCGGCGATGGTGCTGGGTGACCTCCAGGGCCAGGTCGGTGCCGCCGGCCAGCAGGCGCGCCTCGAGGTAGGTCAGGTAGAGACTGGCCAGTTCGCTCAGGCTGGTGGGGCTGTGGCAGCGTCGACCGTCTCCCTCCAGGCGCGTAGCGGGCGCCGGCGCCAGGGCCTGGAGACGCTCCAGGGTCTGCTGCTCGCGGGCATCGAACTGATCCGGCTGCCGGCCGGCACAGGCCTGTTCGGCCGCGGCCAGGATCGGCCGGTAGCCGGTGCAGCGACAGAGATTGCCGGCCAGGGCTTCGTGGGTCGCGGCGTCATCCGGCGTGGCCACGTTCTTCTGCAGGGCGAACAGCGACATGACGAAGCCCGGGGTGCAGTAGCCGCACTGGGAACCGTGGCAGTCGACCATGGCTTGCTGCACCTGATGCAGACGGCCCCGGTGCTTGAGGTCCTCCACACTGATCAGCTGCCGGCCGTCCAGCGCCGCTACAAAGGTCAGGCAACTGTTGACGGTGCGATAGCGCAACCGGTCGCCATCGGGCTCGGCCAGCACCACGGTGCAGGCGCCGCAGTCGCCCGAGGCGCAGCCTTCCTTGGTGCCGGTCTTGCCACAGCGCTCGCGCAAGTACTGCAGCACGGTGAGGTTGGGGTCGAGCTGCTCTTCGCTGCGCAGCTCCTGGTCCAGCAGAAACCTGATCACGGCCGCTCTCCACCTGGTCTCGAATGTCTCGATGGTGGGTAAAGCTGACCGGTAGGTCAACAATTGCCCGGTCGAGTGGAGCGCTGCTGTCGTTTTTGGGCAAGCGGCCTGGCCAAGGCCGCGCCGTCCTGGCGCGCCCAGTACCGTGTTGCACGCCAATGGTGCAAAACAAGCGCTCTAGGCTGCGTTTCTGCGGAATATTTATGCTGGCGCTTCAAGGCCGTCACAGCAGTGCCGATATAAAGGCAGACGATTACGGCCTGGCCGCCTGCCGTCAACATCATCGTACAACCGTTGCCACAGGTCGCTATCGTGCCTACTCAACTCAATCGCGTCGCTCGTCAGGCCTCCCTGGGTTTCTTCGCACTGGTCACCCTCATCTTCACTCTGGCCGGATGGATGCTGTTCGACCTGTGCGCGCGCATTGACGAGCAGCAACGCCATCACAGCGAGGCGGATGCCCAGCGGGCGCTGGAGACGCGGCTGGACAAGCTGGGCCGGGTGCTGACCGATTACTCCTTCTGGATCGAGGCCTATGCGCGGACCGGCAAGAAGGTCGACGTCAACTGGGCCTACGAAGAAGATAACGTCGGGCCATCCCTCTACAGCGGCTATGGCGTGAATGGCGCCTTCATCCTGGCGCCCTCTGGTGTCACGCGCTATGCCGTGGTCGGCGGCGGTCGCAGCAAGCTGCAATTGGATACCTGGCTGGGCGACGACCAGGCGTCGTTGCTGGCTCAGGCCCGGGAGCGCTCGCTCAAGGATGGCTATGCCCAGGGCTATTTCCTGATCGAGGGCAAGCCGGCCAGCGTGCTGGCCGCGGTCATCCGCCCGGATGCCACCTACCAGGACTTCAAGCGGCTGTCCTACATGGTCTTCGTCGACATCCTCACGCCGGACAAGCTTGCCCAGCTCGGCCAGACCTTCGAATTGCCCGGGCTGACCGCGGAGCCAGGGGAACTGCCCGCCGTGGCGGAGCGGCCGACCCTGGTGGTGAAGTCCGATCCGGGTATCGCCGTGACCTTGCACTGGCGGGTGCATGGCATGGGGCAAGGTCTGCTGGCGCAGTTCCTGCCGTTGCTGGCGGCGATGTGTGGTCTGGCGCTGCTGCTGGTCTGGTACCTGCGCCGCCGGATCGGCCTGGCGGCACGGCAGACGGATGTGGCCGAAGATGCCCTGAGGCACAGCGAGCAGCGCTTCCGCACCGTTTCCGAGGCCTCGTCCGACTGGATCTGGGAGAGCGACGCCGAGCAGCGGTTGGTCTATCTTTCGGAGCGCTTCGTGGCGGTGACCGGCTTCAGTCGCGAGGACTGGCTGGGCCGCCCGCTGCACGAACTGCTCGGCTATCCGCCGAGCCAGGTGGAAGAGGTGGCGAGGACGCCGCTGGCGGCCGGCCGGACCCGGCGCCCCCTGCGCTGCGAGATGCGCGACGCCCAGGCCAAGCTCAGGTACTGCCAGCTGACGGCGCAACCCATCATCAGCGGTGGCCTGCTGGCCGGCTTTCGCGGCACCGTGTGCGACGTGACCGAGGAGATCGAGGCCAAGGCGCGCATCGAACACATCAGCCAGCACGATGCCCTGACCGGACTGGCCAACCGTCATCAACTGCACCGCTACCTGGCGCAGCGCTTCGCCGAGGGCGTCAACGCCAGTCAGCCGCTGCATCTGCTGGCCCTCGATCTGGACCGCTTCAAGCCGGTCAACGACGCCCTCGGCCATGGCGCCGGCGACCAGGTGCTCTGTCAGGTCGCCCGGGAGTTGCGCGCCAGCGTGCGCGAAGGCGATCTGGTCACGCGCATCGGCGGCGATGAATTCGTCATCGCGGTGAATGGCTGCCTGAGCGCCGAGCAGGTGAGCGTGCTGTGCAACCGGATGCTGGAGGGCATCGGCCGGACCATGCGCATCGACGAGCACGAC
Organism: Pseudomonas sp. LA5; assembly: GCF_028640825.1. Classification (NCBI taxonomy): domain Bacteria; kingdom Pseudomonadati; phylum Pseudomonadota; class Gammaproteobacteria; order Pseudomonadales; family Pseudomonadaceae; genus Pseudomonas; species Pseudomonas sp. LA5. The sequence continues at coordinate 408,182 of NZ_JAQYZY010000037.1, read as the reverse complement.
ATCAACATCGGGGCGAGTATCGGCATCGCCCGGGCGCCCCAGGATGGCCATGGCGCCGAGGATCTGCTGCGCTATGCCGACATCGCCCTGTACGAAGCCAAGGCGGCGGGGCGTAACACCCTGAGGTTCTATGAGCCCACCATGAATCAGCGCATCCTCGAGCGGCGCCAGCTGGAGACCGAGTTGCGCCTGGGGTTGCAGCGACTGGAATTCGAGCTGGACTTCCAGCCGCGCTTCGCCGCCAATGGCCAGCGCTTGCTGGGCGCCGAGGCGCTGGTGCGCTGGAATCATCCCGCCCGCGGTCGACTGGCGCCCGCCGAATTCATCGGGGTGGCGGAGGAAACCGGGCTGATCCTGGGGCTGAGCGACTGGGTGCTGCAGGAAGCCTGCAGTCAGGCGCTGGAGTGGGCGCCGGAGTTGATCGTGTCCATCAACCTGTCACCGCTGGAGTTCCAGCGCGATGACCTGATCGCGCGGATCAGCAAGGTCCTCCTGCGCACCGGTATCGACCCGGCGCGGGTCGAGCTGGAGCTGACCGAGAACGTCCTGCTGGACGACGCCGCCGGTGCCCTGGAATTGATGAAGAAGCTCAAGGCCCTGGGCGTGCGGCTGTCCATGGACGACTTCGGCACCGGCTATTCCTCCCTGAGCTATCTGCGCACCTATCCCTTCGACTGCCTGAAGATCGATCGCAGCTTCGTCTCCAACATCGAGGTGAGCGAGAGCAATGCCGCCATTGTCGAGGCGATTGTCAGCATGGGGCGGGCCCTGTCGTTGACGGTGGTGGCCGAGGGCATCGAGACCGCCGGCCAGCTGGCGCGCATCGCCGACCTCAAATGCGACCAGGCGCAGGGCTTCCATCTGCAGCGACCGCTGTCCCCGGCGCGTTTTGCGGCCTTGCGGCAGGAGCAGTCTCAGCCGCGGGAAGCGTCGAGCGACGCCAGCCGGACCCTGGTCGCGCACTAGCCGCCTGGGGACCCCAGGGCCGCCCCCAGCAACAGCGTGGCGAACACCAGGAAGAGCGCGCCAGCCGCCCGCTGCAGCCGGGCGAGGGCGGTATCCGAGGTCAGGCGGGCACTCAGGACTGTCGCCGCCCCGGCGTAGCTGCAATGGATGATGAAACTCATCAGGCTGAAGGTCGCCACCAGCAGCACCAGCTGCGGCAACACCGGGCGATCCACCTGGATGAAGGGCGGAAACAGCGCCAGAAAGAAGAGGATCGGCTTGGGGTTGGTGAGGGACACCAGCAAGCCCTGCAGGAGGTGTCTGCCACCGCTGACCGAAGGCCGAGTGGCGGCAGGCTGCCGGCCTTGGGCCGCGGGACTGCGCAGACGCCGCAGCCCCAGCCAACCCAGGTAGAGCGCGCCGACCAGCTGCAATCCCTGCAGGGTCCGCGGCGAGCTGCTTACCAGGGCGCCGAGCGCGGTGCTGGCCAGGATGGCGACCAGTAGTATGCCCAGCACCACCCCGAGGATGCCCGGCAGGGCGCCGCGTAGCCGCAGCTGCAGCGCATTGGTGATCGTGAGCAGTACGCCCGGGCCGGGGCTGGCGATGGTGAGGCCGCACAGCAGGCGGTAGAGGGCGAAGTGTTGCATTGACGTGTCTTAACCTGCTGGCATGGGACGACCGGAATGGCTGTCTACCTGGGGAGCTGACCGGTGCCGGCCATGGGTACCCAGTATGGCCGGCCGGCTTGCAGGGGTCGCGATGCAGAATCCCGGCTTTTGTACCGGACAGCCGCTCGGGCTGGCCCGGTGCAGCAGGTGCCGTCTTCTGCTATCTCAGGCTTAGGGCGGCGGGGGAAGCGGGTTGCCAGCCTCCACCCAGCGCCTTGAAGGTGCTTATTGCCGCCTGTGCGGCTGCCGTTTGCGCCTGGGCACGCGCATCGGCCGTGCGGAGCAGGCGCTCATCGGCCTGCAGAACGTCGACCAGGGGCAGCACACCCTTCTGGTAGGCGAGGGCGGCGGCCTGGCGGGCTTGGCTGAGCGAAGCCTCGCCCGCCGTCAGCAGAGTGACCTGCTCTTCGCGCTTCAACTGGCCGGTCAGGGCATCTTCCACGTCTTCGGTGGCGCGCAATGCCGCCAGCCGATAGGCCGCCAGCGATTCTGCGCGCTGTCCCTCGGCCGCCTGGATCTGCGCATCGATCCGGCCGAAGTCGAACAGCCGCCAGCGTACGCCCAGGGCACCGAGCGCCTGATTGGCGTCGTGGCTGAAGAGATTGCCACTGGAAATCGTGGTGGCGCTGCCGAGCAGAGCGCTCAGGGAGATCTTGGGATAGTACTCGGCCATTGCGGTGCCGATCCGGGCATTGGCGGCGGCCAGGCGGCGCTCGGCCGCGATCAGGTCCGGACGTCGACGGAGCAGGTCGGCGGGCGTGCCTGCCGTTTCGATGCGGGGGGCGTCGGGAATGGACGCGGCGCCAGCCAGTTGGGTACGCCAGGTGCCAGGTGGCGCCGCCAGCATCACGTCCAGTGCATTCATGGCCCGCTCCAGCGAGAACTCCAGGCCGGGTATCGAGGCCTGGACCTCGGCCAAGCCTCCTTCGGCCTGGCGTAGCTCCCGGTCGGTCGCCAGGTCCTTGCCGTTCAGTAGCCTGACCATCGACAGCAAGCCCTGCTGGGTGTCCACCTGATGGCGAGCGATCGCCAGGCGTGTCTGCAGTCCGCGGATGTCGACATAGAGATCGGCGGTCTGGGCAGCCACGGCAAGGCGCACGGCACGGGCACCCGCCACGCTGGCCTGGTAGTCGGCCCGGGCGGCTTCACGACCTCGGCGCAGACCGCCAAACACATCCAGCTCCCAGCTTGAGTCAAGATTGGCCTCATAGGAAGAACCGCTCCTGGCGTAGCCGGGCGCTGAATCGAGCACCCGTCCAAGCGGTGTTTCCAGCGACTGATAGGCACGACCGGCTTGGCCACCGAGATCGCCTGCCGGCAATAGCGCGGCATCGGCCGCCCTAAGGCCGGCGCGAGCCTGGGTAATGCGTGCGTCGGCCTGGACCAGATCGAGATTTTGCGCAAGCGCCTGTTCTACCAGGCGGCTCAGGAGTGGATCGTTGAAACGGTCCCACCAACCCGCGAGCGCCCGATCGGCCAGGGTCGCTGCCACCGGCTGCTGCTGGAAGGTTGCCGGTAACGCACCTTCAGGGGCGCGGTAGTCAGGCCCGACTGTGCAGCCGCTCGCCAGGGTGGCGCTGGTGAGCAGAATAATCTGGAGTCTGGAGCGCATGGGCTTTTATCCTGAGCAACGCCTGAACGGTTTTAGTGACTAAAGTGTATATTGGTCACCTTCCGCATCATTTTGCAACTGCCGGAACACCCAGCCCCATGACTACCGAATCCGTTTCCCCTGGCCAGGCTCGTGGACCGGCCGAGCACGACGTTCGCCACCAGATCATGGTGGCAGCGAAAGAACACTTCAGCCACTACGGCTACGAGAAAACCACGGTGTCCGAACTCGCCCGGAGCATCGGGTTTTCCAAGGCCTACATTTACAAGTTCTTCGATTCGAAGCAGGCGATTGGCGAGGCCATCTGTGCGGATTGCCTGAGCGGAATCGAGGCCGAGGCCAGGGCCGCGGTGGCCTCGGCTACCCAAGCCCCCGAAAAGTTGAGAAGGCTGTTTCAGAGCCTTCCGGCGGCAACCCTGCGGCTGTTTTCAGACGATCGAAAGCTTTACGAAATCGCCATTTCTGCGGCGTCGGGCCGCTGGCCGGCCACGATCAGCTACGAAGCGCGGATGCAGGAGCTGCTCAAGGAGATCCTGGTGCAGGGCCGCGGGGAAGGACAGTTCGAGCGCAAGACGCCGATTGACGACGTGACGATGGCGACCTATCTCGTGTTGCGACCCTATCTGAATCCGCTGATGCTCCAGCACAGCTTCGAGCATTTCGATGTCGCTCTTGCCCAGCTGTCCAACCTGGTGCTGCGTAGCCTCTCGCCCTAAATTGTCTTGTGACTATTGACTAAAATGGTCACTAGTATCAAATTGCGCGCTCTGCTGGCATCCTCTCGGAGCTTCCATGTTCGCGCGCCGTCTGCTTTCCACCGCTGTGGGTGCTACCGTCCTTTCGCTGTCCCTTGGCGGTTGCAACGCCCCTTCCCAGGGCGATCCCCGCACGCAGGCGCCTTTGGTGCGAGCTGCGGTGGCGGAGCCCGCCGAGCGCGCTGGTCGTACCTTTACCGGTATCGTCGCCGCGCGAATCCAGAGCGATCTGGGCTTCCGCGTGACAGGCAAGGTCGCCGAACGGCTGGTGGACATCGGTGAAACCGTCAAGCGCGGGCAGCCGCTGCTGAAGCTTGATCCCATCGATCTGCAACTGGCCCTGCAGGCGCAGCGCGAGGCCGTGGCCGCTGCCCAGGCGCGAGCCCGCCAGGCGGCGGACGATGAGGCGCGCTACCGGGATCTACGGGGCACGGGGGCGATCTCGGTCTCCGGCTACGATCAGATCAAGGCTGCTGCGGATACGGCCAGGGCCCAGCTCAAGGCTGCCGAAGCCCAGGCGGAAGTCGCCTTCAACGCCAGCCGTTATACCGTCCTGGTGGCCGATGCGGATGGCACCGTGGTCGATACCCTGGCCGAGCCCGGGCAGGTCGTAGCCGCTGGACAGAGCGTGGTGCGCCTGGCTCGTGCAGGCGCCCGGGAGGTCGTCGTCCAGCTGCCGGAGACCTTGCGTCCGAAGCTTGGCTCCCTGGCCCAAGCCAGCCGTCTGGGCGCTGCGGAACAGCCGGGATCGGCTCGGTTGCGGCAGTTATCGGACAGCACCGACCGCGAGACGCGTACCTTCGAGGCGCGCTATGTGCTCGAAGGGACGCTGGCCAGTGCGCCCCTGGGCACCACCGTGAGACTGCGCATTCCGGAAGAGTCCGGGCATCGGGCGAATGCCTTGCAGGTGCCGCTGGGCGCCCTGTACGACGCGGGCAAAGGCGCGGGGGTCTGGCGTATCCAGGGCTCGCCCGGGCAGGTCGCCTGGGTACCCGTGCAGATTCGTCAGGTGTCGGATGACACCGCCCTGGTGGACGGCCCCCTCCTGCCGGGTGACAGGGTCGTGGCCCTCGGCGTTCATCTCCTTCACGAGGGCCAGGCGATCCGCCTGGCCACCACTGCCAACAGTGCCCTGGAAGGGAAGCAGCCGTGAGCGACAGCCGATTCAATCTGTCGGCGCTGGCCGTCCGCGAGCGCTCCATCACCCTGTTTCTGATCCTGCTGATCTCGGTCGGCGGGGTACTGTCGTTCTTCAAGCTGGGCCGGGCGGAAGATCCGGCCTTCACGGTCAAGGTCATGACCATCATCACGGCCTGGCCGGGGGCCACGGCGCACGAGATGCAGGATCAGGTCGCCGAGAAACTGGAAAAGCGCCTGCAGGAATTGCGCTGGTACGAGCGCTCGGAGACCTATACCCGTCCGGGCCTGGCCTTTACCACCCTGACGCTGCTCGACAGCACACCGCCGGCCGAGGTGCCCGAGGAGTTCTACCAGGCGCGCAAGAAGATCAGTGACGAAGCCAAGGTCCTGCCCGCCGGGGTGAGCGGGCCAATGGTCAACGATGAATACGCCGACGTCACCTTCGCGCTCTTCGCACTCAAGGCCCGGGGCGAGTCGCAACGGCTGCTGGCACGCGAGGCGGAAACGCTGCGCCAGCGTCTGCTGCATGTACCGGGGGTCAAGAAGGTCAATATCCTGGGTGAGCAGACCGAGCGCATCTATGTGGAGTTTTCCCACGATCGCCTGGCGACCCTGGGCGTGGCACCGCAAGACATCTTCGCCGCGCTCAATGCCCAGAATGTCCTGACGCCCGCGGGCTCCATCGAAACCCGCGGCCCCGAGGTCTTCGTCCGTCTGGATGGCGCCTTCGAACAGCTCGATGCCATCCGCGACACCCCGGTGATCGTCAAGGGCCGCACCTTCAAACTGGCCGACGTCGCGACGGTGACGCGTGGCTATGAAGACCCGGCCACCTTCGTCATCCGCAGCGGTGGCGAGCCGGCGCTGCTGCTGGGCATCGTCATGCGCGACGGCTGGAATGGCCTGGATCTCGGCAAGTCACTTGAAGGCGAAGTCGGCAACATAAACGCTGAGATGCCCCTGGGCATGAGTCTGACCAAGGTGACCGACCAGGCGGTCAACATCGCCTCGTCGGTCGACGAATTCATGATCAAGTTCTTTGTCGCCCTGCTGGTGGTGATGGTGGTGTGCTTCGTCAGCATGGGCTGGCGGGTGGGCATCGTCGTGGCGGCCGCGGTCCCCCTGACGCTGGCGGCGGTGTTTCTCGTCATGGCCGCCACCGGCAAGAATTTCGATCGCATTACCCTGGGCTCGCTGATCCTGGCCCTGGGGCTGCTGGTGGACGATGCCATCATCGCCATCGAGATGATGGTGGTGAAGATGGAGGAGGGCTATAGCCGCGGCAAAGCCTCCGCCTATGCCTGGAGCCACACCGCCGCTCCCATGCTGGCCGGTACCCTGGTGACCGCCGTGGGCTTCATGCCCAATGGCTTTGCCCAGTCCGCGGCGGGTGAATACACCAGCAACATGTTCTGGATCGTCGGCATCGCGCTGATCACCTCCTGGGTCGTGGCAGTGGTGTTCACGCCCTACCTGGGCGTCAAGCTGCTGCCGGAGACCAAGACCGTCGAGGGTGGCCACACCGCGCTTTACGACACGCCGCGCTACCACCGCTTCCGCCGCGTTCTCGGCCAGGTGATCGCGCGCAAGTGGCTGGTCGCGCTGCTGGTGATCGGCCTGTTCGTGGCCGCCATCCTGGGCATGGCTGTCGTCAAGAAGCAGTTCTTTCCCATCTCCGATCGCCCCGAGGTGATGGTGGAGGTGCAGATGCCCTATGGCACCTCGATCAGCGAGACCGAACGGGCGACCGCCAAGGTCGAGGCCTGGCTTGCCCAGCAGGATGATGCCCGGATCGTGACCTCGTACATCGGGCAGGGTGCGCCGCGCTTCTTTCTCGCCATGAGTCCGGAGCTGCCGGATCCGTCGTTCGCCAAGATCATCGTCCGCACCGACAACCCCGAGGCCCGTGAAGCTCTCAAGATGCGGCTGCGTGACGCCATTGCCGCCGGACTCGCGCCGGAGGCACGGCTGCGGGTCACCCAACTGGTGTTCGGGCCCTATTCGCCGTTCCCGGTCGCCTTTCGCGTGAGCGGTCCCGATCCGCAGGTGCTGCGGCGGGTGGCCGCGGAGGTGGAGCAGGTGATGCGTGCCAGTCCGCTGATGCGTACCGTCAACAGCGATTGGGGCACGCGCACGCCGGTGCTGCGCTTCAGGTTGCAGCAGGATCGCCTGCAGGCCATGGGCCTGAGCTCCAGCGCCGTCGCGCAGCAGCTGCAATTCCTGCTCAGCGGCGTGCCGGTTACGGCGGTGCGCGAAGACATTCGCACCGTCCAGGTGGTGGCGCGCGCGGCCGGTGATGTTCGCCTCGATCCGGCGCGGTTGGGCGATCTCACCCTGGTCGGCGCCCAGGGCCAGCGCATTCCGCTGTCGCAGATCGGCGACCTGGAGGTGCAGCTGGAAGAGCCGCTCATGCGGCGACGCGATCGGGTGCCGACGATCACCGTGCGCGGCGATATCGCCGAAGAGCTGCAACCGCCGGACGTTTCCACCGCCGTGCTCCAGCAGCTGCAGCCGATCATCCAGCGCTTGCCGGCGGGCTATCGGATCGTACAGGCGGGCGCCATCGAGGAGTCGGGCAAGGCGATGGCGGCGATGCTGCCGATCTTCCCGCTGATGATCGCCTTGACGCTGCTCATCATCATCCTGCAGGTGCGTTCCATGGCCGCGATGATCATGGTCTTCCTGACCAGTCCCCTGGGGCTGATCGGGGTGGTACCGACCCTGATCCTGTTTCAGCAACCCTTCGGCATCAATGCCCTGGTCGGGTTGATCGCGCTGTCGGGCATCCTGATGCGCAACACCCTGATCCTGATCGGGCAGATCCACCAGAACGAGCAGGACGGCCTGCCCCCCTTCCAGGCGGTGGTCGAGGCGACCGTGCAGCGCGCAAGACCGGTGATCCTCACGGCGCTGGCGGCGGTGCTGGCCTTCATCCCCCTTACCCATTCGGTGTTCTGGGGCACCCTGGCCTACACCCTCATCGGCGGCACCCTCGCGGGCACCGTGCTCACCCTCGTATTCCTGCCGGCCATGTATGCCATCTGGTTCAGGATCAGGCCACCCGTCCGCGGTGATTCCCTGTCCTCCGATCTGCCAATTGCGCCTTGATCGGGCGCGGACAAGACACGAGGTCGCCCGCGGGCGCCTCGTCCATCGAGAGAAGAGGTAAGGCAATGCAAGGCAACGACAGAACACGCATCGTGGTGACCGGCCTGGGCACGGTCAGTCCGCTGGGCTGTGGCACCGACCGGGTCTGGTCTCGGCTGCTGGCGGGGCGCTCGGGCATAAGTCCGCTGCCGCCCGCGGTCAGCGACGGGGTGGGCAGTCTCATCGCCGGTCAGGTCCCCGACCGCGCCGAAGATCCGGAGGCGGGCTACGACCCCCTGGTGGCCATCGCCGCCAAGGATCTGAAGAAGATGGATCGCTTCATCGAGTTCGCTCTGGTGGCGGCCCAGGAAGCCCTCGGCCAGGCCGGCTGGCAACCGACCTGCGAGGCGCAGCGCGAGCGCACGGCGGCCATCATCGCCTCCGGGGTGGGCGGCTTCGGCGCCATCGCCGAGGCGGTGCGGACCACCGATGCCCGCGGCCCGCGGCGGCTCTCGCCCTTTACCGCACCGTCGTTCCTCGCCAACATGGCGGCGGGCAACGTCTCCATCCAATACGGCTTCCGCGGTCCGCTGGGTGCGCCCATCACCGCCTGCGCCGCCGGTGTCCAGGCCATCGGCGACGCCGCCCGGCTGATCCGTAGCGGCGAGGCCGACATCGCCCTCTGCGGCGGGGCGGAGGCGGCGATCAATCGTGTGAGCCTGGGCAGCTTCGCCGTCGCCCGGGCGCTGTCCACGGGATCCAACGAGCGTCCGCAGGAGGCCTCGCGCCCCTTCGACCGGGAGCGTGACGGCTTCGTCATGGCCGAAGGCGCCGGGCTGCTGGTGATCGAGACCCTGGAGCATGCACTGGCACGGGGCGCCACACCCCTGGCCGAGCTGGTGGGCTACGGTACCAGCGCCGATGCCTATCACCTCACCGCCGGCCCGGAGGACGGCAGCGGTGCCCGTCGCGCCATGGCGCAGGCCCTGCGCCAGGCCGGCATCAATGCTGCCCAGGTTCAGCACATCAATGCCCACGCCACCTCCACCCAGGTGGGCGACAAGGGCGAGCTGGCGGCCATCCGTGCGGTGTTTGGCGACGCGTCCTCAGTCGCCATCACCTCGACCAAGTCGAGCACCGGGCACCTGTTGGGCGCCGCGGGGGGCGTGGAAGCCATCTTCACCGTGCTCGCGCTGCGCGACCAGATCGTGCCGCCGACCTTGAACCTGCACCACCCCGATCCGGCCGCGGAAGGCCTGAACCTCGTTGCCCTGCAGGCACGGCAACTACCGATTGAGTACGCGCTGTCAAATGGCTTCGGTTTCGGTGGGGTGAATGCCAGCGTGCTGTTCAGGCGTTGGATGGGGAGCTGATAGTTGCTGAACGCGCTTGCACGGGTGGCCCGGCCGGCCACGCGCGCGGCGGTGCACATGATTTCTGGACTCGCGTAGCGGTAGGAACGGCGTTTCCCTGCGTCGTTTCAGATAAGAAATGAGTCCACCAGGAAGAGAAGGCTCTCTTCCTGTTTTTCTCCAGCCGCTGTCCAAAACCTGACTGGGCAGCCGGCACCCACGTAGCTCCCAGGAAAGACGAGTGCGCATCGGTGTAAGTGCCGAAGAGATGCGCTAGGTAAGCATACATGCAAGAATGTTTGTAAAAGACAGGCTAAACGTTAGACTGTCAAAACAGACGCCTTTGAAACGAGATAGCCATGCGCCGTACTAAAGAAGACGCTGAGCAGACACGCCAGACCATTCTGGATGCAGCCGAGGCGTTGTTTCTCACCAATGGTGTTTCACGCACCAGCCTCGAAATGATCGCCAGAGAGTGCGGGCTCACGCGAGGAGCGGTGTATTGGCACTTCAGGGACAAGGCGCAGCTGGTCCACGAGATGCTCAATCGCATCCGCATTCCGCTTGACGAAGTCACCCAGCAGCTGAGTATGGATGGGGAGGGCGATTGCCTGATGAGGCTGTACGAACTGTGCGTCGAGTGCATGGAGAAATTCGTTCAGCCGGGACGGGAGCGTCGTGTCATGACCATCCTGATGCACCGTTGCGAGTTCACTCAGGAACTGCAGGAAGTCGAACAGCGGGAAAATGCCCTGACCCGCGAATTCGTGGCGCTCGTCGAGCGCCTCTTCGATGGCCAACGGCAGCGCCTGCAGGTCGCGGTGACGCCGAGAAGTGCCAGCCTACAGCTGCATAGCCTGTTTTGCGGCACGCTGGCTGGCATCCTTCGTGACCAGGACATCTTCGCGCCGCTCATGGATGTACGGCTGATCTTCACCCTCTACTTCAGGTCGCTGGTGAAAGACTGGCCCTGACGGTGGACGAGCGGCGCGCCAGCGGAGCAAGGGACCGGCACTGACGCCTTGCTCCCGCTGGGCGGGGTACTGAGCTGTCCCGGGCGTTGGTTTTCAGCCTTCGAGGGGACGCTACCCCGTTCAGGCCGGTGCGCTCCCGGCCGCTACTTGAAACGAGCGGTGTAATCCGCCAGGTTACCGGGCGTGATCAGCTCGTACGGCACCCAGACATCCGCCTGGACCGGTTCCTTGCGGATCATCTTGAGCGCGGATTGCACCGCCTGCACGGCCTGGCCGCGGGGGTCCTGGAACACCGAGGCGGCCAGCAGTCCGCGCTTGATGGCCGCCTGCCCATCGGGCAGACCATCCACCCCCACCACCGGAACCTGACCCTTGCCCATTCCGGCCTGTTGCAGCGCCATGGCGGCGCCGATGGCCATCTCGTCGTTGTTGGCGACAATGGCGTCGAAATGGGTCCCGGCGGTCAGCCAGTTGCTGGTCAGGTCCATGCCCTTGCTGCGGTCCCAGTCCGCGTTCTGCTGGGCGATCACCTTGATGTCGGGATAGGCCTTGAGCGCTTCCTTGAGACCTTCGGAGCGACCACGGGTGGCGTTCTGGGTCAGCTCGCCCATGATCAGGGCGATGCTGCCCTTGCCGTTCAGCTGCTTGGCGATGAACTGCCCCTGCAACTGCCCGGCCTGCAAGTCGTCCGAGGCCACCGCGACCACCCCGGCGGGCAGCTTGGGATCGTCCGGGCGCCGGTTGACGTACACCAGCGGAACCTTGGCCGAGGTGGCGGCGCGGGTAATGTTGACGGTGGCGGCGGTGTCCACCGGCAGTACGATCACGGCGTCCACGTTCTGCGCCAGGAAGCTCTGCACCTGGTTCAGCTGGCGAACGACGTCGCCCTGGGCATCCTCGAATTGCAGGCTGATCTTTTCCGCTTTGCCCGCCTCTTCCAGATTGCGGCGGACATAGGTCATGAAGTTGTCGTCGACCTTGGCGATGCTCACCCCGATACGGTAGTCGGCGAGGGCCAGGGGCGTCAGGGCGAAGGCGAAGGCGGCGCACAGCAGGTTGCGAAGCAGCATGTTCAGTTCCTCTTGTTGTTATGCGAGCGGAAACATCTAGCGGGGACTACAGGGTGAAGGCCGTTCTGAAGCGCTCCAGCGCACGCTCGGTATCACCTTCGGCAGCCCAGCCTTCGAGGCCGACCACACCACGATAGCCGAGCCTGGCGAGGGCCCGGGCAATGGCCGGGTAGTGAATCTCGCCGGTCCCCGGCTCACAGCGCCCTGGGACATCGGCTACCTGGATTTCCCCGATCGCCGACCCGGCCCGACGGATCAGCTCGATCAAATTCCCTTCGCCGATCTGGGCATGGTAGAGGTCCAGGTTGAGCCGCAGGTAGGGACTGGCCACCGCCTCGATCAGGGCCAGGGTGTCTTCGGCGCGGGCGAAGGGCACGCCGGGATGGTCCACCGCGGTATTGAGGTTCTCCAGCAGGAAGACCCGGCCGGCGGACTCGCCCAGGCGGGCGATCTCGGCGAGGGTGTCACGCGCCGCCAGCCAGTGATGGCCGCTCACCTCGGCCAGCGGCTTGACCGGCAGGCCGCGCGGGTCCAGGCCGGTGCCGTGCAGGTTGAGCGAAGGGCAGGCCAGGCGCTCGGCCACGGCCAGGGACTCCCGGGCACTGGCGAGCAGGGCGGCACGGCCTTCGGCACTCACCAGGTCGCCTGCGACATAGCCGGTCATGGAGGTGAAGCGCGCGCCGGTGGCGGCCAGGGCGTCGATGTCGTGGCGCGTCCAGTCCCAGATCTCCACGGCGAAGCCCAGGGCGTGCAGGCGGCGGACCCGCTCGACGAAGGGCAGGTCGAGAAAGACCATTTCGGCGCTGACGGCGAGGATGAAGGGCGATGAGGTCATGGGCTTCACTCCGCGACGGCGACCGGCTGGCCGGTCTGCACCGATTCGATGGCGGCCAGGGCGATGGCCAGCGCCGCCCGGGCATCGTGGCCGCCCACCGGCACCGGGGTGCCCTCGCGCACGGCATCGACGAAGGCGCGCAGCTCGGCCAGGTAGGCGTCGCGCAGCAATTCGGCGTCGGAGCGCTGGGTGGTCTGGCTGATGCCGTCGGCGCCGTAGCAGACCAGCTCGCTGGTCCGGGCGTCCCCGGCGGTCAGCATGCCCGCGCTGCCGAACACCTCGCCGCGCACGTCGTAGCCGTACACCGCCTGGAAGTTGGCCTCGGCGGTGGCGATGGCGCCGTTGTCGTAGCGAATGGTCACCACGGCGGTGTCCAGTAGGCCGCGGTCACGGAAATCGGGGCGCACCAGGGCGTCGGCCACCGCGTAGACCTGCACGGCGCGGGCGCCCGGATTGAAGAAGTTGAGGGTGTCGAAGTCGTGGATCAGGGTCTCGAGGAAGATGGTCCAGGGTTTCACCGCCGCTGGATCGTGCAGCGCCGGATCGCGGGTGAGGGAGCGCAGCAGATGCGGTGTGCCGATCCGCCCCTGGACGATCAGCTCCCGAGCGCTGCGGAAGCTGGTGGCGAAACGCCGGTTGAAGCCTACCTGCAGGGCCACGCCGGCCTCCGCGCAGGCGGCGATGGCCCGATCGGCCTCTTCCAGGGTCACGGCCATGGGTTTTTCGCAGAACACCGGCTTGCCGGCGCGGGCGGCGGCCACCACCAGCTCGGCATGGCTGCGGGCCGGGGCGACGATGACCACGGCCTCGACGGCGGGGTCTTCGATCAACGCCTGGGGGTCGGTGTGGATATGGGCGACGTCCAGGGTCTCGCCAAGCCGGGCAGCGGCGCCGGGCGCCGGATCGGCCAGGGCGACCAGCCGCGCGCCATGCAGGTGCCGGGCGAGGGCGGTGGCATGGAAGGTACCCATGCGACCGGTACCGATGAGGCCGAGGGCGAGGGGGGTGTTCGTCTGGGGCATGAGGCGTTCTCTTGTGGTTGTTATAGGCGTGGGCGATGTACCCGACGCGGAGGGAGCAACCGCCATGCCAGGGCAGGAAAGGCAGCCAGGTCGCGGCCTACGGGACTTGCCAGTCCGCCTTTATGTCTATAAAAAAGACATGTCCAGCTGGACATGTCCAAAGATTGGACGAGGAGCCGAAGATGCAGGAGAAGGTCGCCCCGAGCGAGCTGACGCGGGAATTGCAGTTCGTCAGCGAGCTGCAGCGGTCGTCGGTCGCCGAAGGTGTCCAGCGCGAGCTGGATGCCGCCTGGACCGACTGCCTGGCGGGGGCCACGGAACTGGTCCCGGTGCGGCCGGTGATCCGGGCGTCCTGGCTGCGCAGCCGCGCGGCGGGCATCGTCGCGGAGGAATTCCACTACGAATTCGTCGAGTCGCAGGAACTGGCCCGCCGGCTGCAGCGGCAGCGCGAGCTGCTGGACATCGCCGCGCCGGTCATGGCCGAGCTGTTGCGCTACAACCCGGACGGGCACCTCAACCTGGCAGATGCCGAGGGCGTGACCCTGGCCGCCTGCGGGCTGGATCTCACCCCGCTGGGCAGTCGTCTGCTGGAGTCGGTGCAGGGCACCAACTGCACCGGCCTGGCCCTGCGCGAGCAGCGGCTGGTGTTCGTCCTGGCGGGCGAGAATTTCAAGCGCGGGCTGCGCGAACGGCGGATGCACTGCGCCTCGGCACCGGTCCGCGACACCCAGGGACGGCTGCTCGGCGCCCTGACCCTCACCGCGGCGGTGGGCAACTTCCACTGCCATACCCTGGGCACGGTCCAGGCCGCGGCCGATGCGATCTCCCGCCAGCTGGCGCTCACCGCGCTGCTGGACGAGCAGCAGCGGGTGCTGGAGGTCCTCAACGAAGGCGTCATCCTGCTCGACGACGACCGCTGCATCCGTAGCCTGAACGGCTATGCGCGGCGCCTGCTGCAGCTCGACGATCCACAGCGGGGGCGCCCCTTCGCCAGCCTCATCACCCAGGACACTGACCTCGACCTCTGGCTGGATCGTCGCTGGGAACGCCAGGACCGCGACCTCACCCTGTTGCTACCAGACGGCAGCGGTTTGCCGTGCCTGGCCTCCGCCGCGCCCATCGCCCAGGGCGGCTGGGTGCTGTCGCTGCGAGAGAACCGCCGCATCCGCGAGATCACCCGCCAACTGCTGGGCACCCGGGCGCGTTACAGCTTCAACGATATCCAGGGTCGCTCGCCAGCCTTGCAGAACGCCTTGCGCGTGGCTCAGGCAGCCAGCCACAGCGAAGCCACGGTGCTGGTACTGGGAGAAAGCGGGGTAGGCAAGGAGCTATTCGCCCAGGCGATCCACAACGCCAGTGTCCGTCGCCATGGCCCCTTCGTTGCGGTGAACTGTGGCGCCATTCCACGCGACCTGGTGCAGAGCGAGCTGTTCGGCCATGTCGAGGGGGCCTTCACCGGGGCTGCTCGTGGCGGTGCGGCGGGAAAGTTCGAGCTGGCCGATGGCGGCACGCTGTTTCTCGACGAGATCGGCGATATGCCCCTTGAGGCCCAGGCGAGCCTGCTCCGGGTGCTGCAGGAGGGCGAGGTGACCCGGATCGGTGCCAAGAAGGCCCAGGCGGTGGACGTCCGCGTCATCGCCGCGACCCATCGCGACCTGGCCCAGGCCGTGACCGGCGGGAGCTTCCGTGGGGATGTCTTCTACCGCCTCAATGTGCTTCCCTTGCAGGTACCGCCATTGCGGGAGCGCCGCGAAGACATTCCGCTGCTGGTGGCTACTCTGCTCAAGGCGCTGAGCCGTCATCTGGAACGGCCGCCGCCGGCCATCGCAGACGAAGCGCTGACGTTGCTGCTGGCCCATAGCTGGCCCGGCAACGTGCGGGAGCTGGAGAACGTCATCGAGCGGGCGGTCAATCTGGCCCAGGGGCCGCTCATACAGCCGGGAGACCTGCCTCCTTCGTTGGTCGCCAACACGCTGTCCACGGATACCGAGGGCGAGCGCCTCACCCCCCTTGAAACGGGGCAGCGGGACCTGATCCGTGCCACCTTGCAGCAGACCCGCGGCAACCTTCGTCAAACCGCGACCCGGCTCGGGATCTCGCGCGCCGGGCTTTATGTGAAGCTGCGCCGCTACGCCTTGAATCCGGCGGATTTCCGGCCAGGACGCTGAAGTCCGGCAGCGGCCGACCGCAGCGAGCCAGGTTCTGGCGAGCGCGTCCCGGCCTGCCGCTCGCTGGCTGCATCAGGTCACGTGAAAGCGACCCACCAGTGCTTGCTGCTGTTCGGCCAGGCGGGCCAGTTCGCGGCTGGTGACGGCGGTCTGCTCGGCGCCGGCGCTGACCTGGATGACCCGTTCATGGATGTCGCTGACGTTGCGGCTGATGTCTTCGGCGACCTGGCTCTGCTGCTCGGTGGCCGAGGCGACCTGGATGGTGCGGTCGTTGATCAGGGTCACGCCCTCGGCGATCTCGCTCAGCAACTCACCGGCGCGGAGCATGTTGCCGGCGCCGGTCTGCACCAGGCCCAGGGTCTCCTGCATGGCCTCGGCGGCGCGGTCGGCGCCGCTCTGCAGGTGGCTGATCATCTGCTGGATGCTGCCGGTGGATTGCTGGGTCTTTTGCGCCAGGGAGCGCACCTCGTCGGCCACCACGGCAAAGCCGCGACCGGTCTCACCGGCGCGCGCCGCCTCGATGGCCGCGTTCAAAGCGAGCAGATTGGTCTGCCCGGCGATGCCATTGATCACGTCCAGCACCAGGGAAATGGCGTCGCTCTCCTGCTTGAGTTGGACGATGATCTGCGCGGTGCGCTCGGCCTGGCTCGACAGTCCCTGCACCAGGCCGATGGTGGCCTGCAATTCGCGGCGACCCTGACGGGCGTTGGCCTCGACCTGGCGCGAGCCCTCGGCGGCTTCGCTGGTACTGCGGGCGACGTCCTTGACCGTGGCGCTCATCTCGGCGATGGCGGTGACCACCTGATCGGTGCCCAGGCGCTGCTGGGCGACGTTCTGGCTGGTCTGGATGGCCACGGTCGAGGCCTCTTCGGCGGCGGTGGCAACCTGCAGGGTTGCCGCCCCGATCTCCTGGATGAGCTGGCCGAGTTCCTGGCTCATCAGATTGAGGTTGCCGGTGATGGTGCCGAATTCGTCCCGGCCCTGGTAGCCGCAACGGGCGCTGAGGTCGCGGGTCGCCAGGCGGGTGAGGGTGCCGTTGACCTGTTCGACCGCCTGCCTGATGGTGCGGATGACCAACCACGCCAGCACCGAGACGGCCAGCAGCAATACCAGCATCAGGCCGAGGGTGGTGCGGAGATCGCGGCTGGCGCCGGCGCGTGTCAGCTCGGTGGTGGCGATGATGTCTGCGCCCAGTTGCGTTTCCAGCGTGCCCAACTGATCGATGCGCCGGGTGGCCAGGTCGAACCAGCTGTCCGGCTGCACATTCAGCGGTCTGCCCGGCGTCGTGTAGAGCGCACGCCGCTGCAATTGCGCCAGCTCCAGGGCAGCGGGCTGCTGGAGGATGTTGTCGAACCGCTGGACGACCTCGGGTGCGGACCTCTGCCTGAAGGCGTCGGCATAGGCGGTGAATTCGCCGAGCGTGCGCGCGATCTGCACCAGTATCGGCAAATCCAGCCGATTCCTGCTGAAGGCTATGCCCAGCAGCGCGCGCTCGCGGCCAGCCCGTTCCTTCATCTCGACGAACAGATTCAGGGCATTCAGGGCGCGCTTGATCGCCGGATCCGCCACCTCGGCTTCGAGCTTGCTGTTGTAGCCGATCAATGCCTGGATCATCTCGGTATAGGCGGCACTGGACTGGGTCCCGCTGATCGTCAGGCCGTCCACGGTGGTGCGCACACCGGGCAGGCCGTCGAGGAGCTTCAGCACGGGTTGCAGGGCGGCATCGTCGCCGGCCGCGAGTGCGCGCAAGGCGCCTTGGGCCTGGTCGCTGTCCTGGCGATAGGTCCGCAGGTCGTCGCGCAGGGCCGTGCCGCCACTGCTGAGAAAGATGCCGCTGGCACCCCGTTCACGCTGCAGGCGGGTGATCAGGGCGCTGACGCCTTGCGCCGTGGCGCTGGCGGTCACGGTGTGATCCAGGTTCTCCAGTATCTGGTAGCGCTCCGTTAGGAAGAGACCGCAGATCAGCAGGAAACCCGTCAGGGGCAGGAGCAGGATCAGCAGCAGCTTGGTACTCAGGGCGGCGTTCTTCAGCATCGGTCAGTCCTTTGAGAGAGGACCATCGCGCCTGCTGGGACGCGACGGTTCAGTTCTAGAAGCGGTCACCACGCAGGCATCGCCGGCCGAAAGGATCAGGTGATCAAGGTGGGCTATCGACGGCAGAAATACCCGGGTCGCAGCGGCCTGCGGAGGTCCACTCAAAACGCCTGCAAGTAGCGTGCTAGAGCGGTAGAAGGCTTCGGGTGCCGGCGCGAACGGCTGCTGGGCCGCCGCAGACGACTGACGTCCGGATGGGTCGCGGTGAGCGAGGCGGGGCAGTGACGGGCAGGAAGGCAGCGGACGCCCAGCGGCAGGCGACTGGGCTGCGCGGAGAGGATGTCGCAGAACGGGAACGGCCGGCTGCAGCGCAGGGATGGCGGGGAGGACCTGGATCGGTCCTCCGCTCTGGCGGTCGAGCGCCGGGAGGGGGTTCAGGCCACCCGGAAGCGGCCGACCAGCGCCTGCTGCTGTTCGGCGAGACGCGCCAGTTCGCGACTGGTGACGGCGGTCTGCTCGGCACCGGCGCTGACCTGGATCACCAGGTCATTGATGTCGTTGACGTTGCGGCTGATCTCTTCGGCGACCTGGCTCTGCTGCTCGGCGGCCGAGGCGACCTGGATGTTGCGGTCGTTGATCAGGGTCACGCCCTCGGCGATCTCACCCAGCAGCTCGCCGGCGCGGACCACGTTGCTGGCACCGGTCTGTACCTGGCCGAGGGTCTCCTGCATGGCCTGGGTGGCGCGGTCGGAGCCGCTCTGCAGATTGCTGATCATCTGCTGGATGCTGCCGGTGGATTGCTGGGTCTTCTGCGCCAGGGAGCGCACCTCGTCGGCCACCACGGCGAAGCCTCGACCGGCTTCACCGGCGCGGGCGGCTTCGATGGCGGCGTTGAGGGCCAGCAGGTTGGTCTGCTCGGCAATGCCGCGGATCACGTCCAGCACCGAGGAGATGGCGTCGCTCTCGTGCTTGAGTTCGCCGATGATCTCCGAGGTCCGCTCGGCCTGCACCGACAGCCCCTGCACCAGGCCGATGGTGGCCTGCAATTCGCGGCGACCCTGGCTGGTGTTGCCCTCTACCTGGCGCGAGCCTTCGGCGGCTTCGGTGGTGCTGCGGGCGACGTCCTTGACCGTTGCGCTCATCTCGGCGATGGCAGTGGCCACCTGGTCGGTGCCCAGACGCTGCTGGGCGACGTTCTGGCTGGTCTGGAGGGCGACCGCCGAGGCCTCTTCCGCGGCGGTGGCGATCTGCACGGTAGCCGCGCCGATCTCCTGGATCACCTGGCCCAGCTCCTGGCTCATCAGGTTGAGGTTGCCAGTGATGGTGCCGAACTCGTCCCGGCCCTGATAGGCGCAGCGGGCGGTGAGGTCGCGGGTGGCGAGGCGGGTGAGGGTCGCGTTGACCTGCTCGACCGCCTGCTTGATGTTGCGGATGATCACCCAGGCCAGGGCCGAGACGGCCACCAGCACCAGCAGCACCAGGCCGAGGGTGATCCAGAGGTCGCGACTGGCCTTGGCGCGGGCCTGCTCGGCCTGGGCGCCGACGCTGGCGCCGAGGTCCGCCTCGACCTTGCCCATCAGATCGATGCGCTGGGTGGCCAGGTTGAACCAGTCTTCCGGCTTGACGCCCAGGGCGTCGCCCAGGGGGACGGTGAAGGCCAGTTGCTGGAGGCGGCTGACTTCCTGGGCGCTGGGTTGCTTGAA
Organism: Pseudomonas sp. LA5; assembly: GCF_028640825.1. Classification (NCBI taxonomy): domain Bacteria; kingdom Pseudomonadati; phylum Pseudomonadota; class Gammaproteobacteria; order Pseudomonadales; family Pseudomonadaceae; genus Pseudomonas; species Pseudomonas sp. LA5. The sequence continues at coordinate 388,814 of NZ_JAQYZY010000037.1, read as the reverse complement.
GGTGTCGTCGAGCTGGCGGATGAAATCGGGCGTGGCCTTGCGCTCGAAGGCGTCGGCATAGGCGGAGAATTCGCCCAGGTTGCGGGCGAAGCGCGACAGCAGACCGGCGTCGAAGCGATTCTGGTTGAAGGCCAGGCCCAGCAGCACGCGCTCGCGGCCGGCGCGTTCCTTCATCTCGACGAACAGGTTGAGGGCGCCCAGGGCGCGCAGGATGGCCGGATCGTCGACACCGGCTTCCAGCGAATGGGTGTAGCCGATCAGTGTCTTGATCAGCTCGGTATAGGCCGCACCGGACTGGGTGCTGTTGAGCGCCAGGGCGTCGACCCTGGTGCGCAGATCGGCCAGACCATCCAGGGCGCGCAGCAGGCTCTGGATAGCGGCATCGCTACCGCTGGCCACCGCCTTGAGCGCGCCATGGGCCTGGTCGCTGTCCTGGCGGAAGGCCTTGAGCTTGTCCTGCATCGACTTGCCGCCGCTGCCCAGGAAGACGCCGCTGGCGCCCCGCTCACGCTGCAGGCTGGTGACCACGGCGCTGATGCGCTGCGCCGTGGCGCTGGCGGTAACGGTGTGCTCCATATCCTTGAAGGTTTCGTAGCGGTCGGCGGTGTAGAGTCCGGAGATCACCAGGAATCCAGCCAGCGGCAGGAGCAGGATCAGCAGCAGCTTGGTACTTAAGGGGGCATTCCTGAGCATCGTGGCATTCTCTGAGGCGTTCAGCGGGTACGCCGGCGGCAAGCGAGGAGCCGGCACGGGCAAGATCGATTCCGGTTATGTCGGCACCCGCAGACGAACCTTGATAGTCAGATTATTCATCCACGGGAGTGAGGCGGCGCGAGTAGCGCGGCCAGGCGGTACGGCGGCTGATGAAGAAGGCGCCCGGGAAGGCCGGGCGCTATCGTCAGACGTCAATCAGCCCAGTTGCGCCTGGAAGAGCAGAACGTAGCCGAGCATCAGCAGCGGCCAGCCCAGCACCGGCCCGAACACCAGGCGCCACAGCCAGAGCCGCGGCACGAAACCGACGCCATGGACCAGGCCGGCGGAGACACCCAGCATGACCCCCATCAGCAGTGGATGGCTGTAGTGGCCGCTGGCGTCGAGCATCAAGCCCGGGTGAATCATCAGCAGCAGCGCCAGGGGCGCCGCCAGCAGCAGGGACAGCGTCCGTCCTAGTGGGTGGACGCGGGGCAGGGCCTCAGCACTCGGCATCGTCATGGACATCGAGCTCCCGGGTGCTTTCCAGCCAGAGGGCGTTGATGATGCCGAAGCTCGCGGCGAGCAGGACACCGAGGATCCAGGTGAAGTACCACATGAAGGAGTCTCCTTGAGATCGGTGATCAGTAGAGGCCGTGGGGGTTGGCGTCGATGAAGCGGTCATCGACCTTGCCCCACATGCGCACGTAGCTCCACAGGGTGTAGGCCAGGATGAGCGGCACGAAAATGGCCGCGGCGACGAACATGATGCCCAAGGTCTTGTGGCTGGAGACGGCGTCCCAGACCGTCAGGCTGGAGGCCGGGTGCAGGCTCGACGGCAGCACGAAGGGAAACAGCGCGCAGCCGGCGGTGGCGAGGGTACCGACGATGGCCAGGGACGTGCCGGTGAAGGCCAGGCCGGCCTGGCGCCAGCTGCTGCCGAGCAGGGCCAGGACGCTGCCGAGCGCCGCCAGCACCGGGGCGAGCAGGGTCAGCGGCTGGGTATGGTAGTTGGCCAGCCAGCCCGGATTGCCGGCGGTCACCACCTTGTGCAGGGGATTCAGGGCGCTGCCCGGATCACCCTGGCTGACCAGCACGTAGCCGTCGAAGCCATAGGCCAGCCAGACACCGGCCAGACCGAAGGTGACGAGGTGGAGCAGGGCGCTCAGGCCGGTGGCGCGACGGGCGCGCTCGCCCAGCGCCTGGTGGGTGCGCAGCATCAGCCAACTGCCGCCATGGGCGCAGAGCATGGCCAGGCTGACCAGGCCGCTGAGCAGGGCGAAGGGGTTGAGCAGGGCGAAGAAGCTGCCGCTGTAGGTGGATCTCAGGGTGTCGTCGAGCTGGAAGGGTACACCCTGGAAGAGGTTGCCGAAGGCCACGCCGAACACCAGTGCCGGGACCAGGCTGCCGGTGAACAGGCCCCAGTCCCAGGCGCTGCGCCAGCGGGTGTTGTCCAGCTTGCTGCGGTAGTCGAAGCCCACCGGGCGCAGGAACAGCGCGAAGAGCACCAGCAGCAGCGCCCAGTAGAGGCCGGAGAAGGCCGTGGCATAGACCAGCGGCCAGGCGGCGAAGAGGGCGCCACCGGCGGTGATGAACCAGACCTGGTTGCCGTCCCAGTGCGGCGCGATGCTGTTGATGGCGGCGCGGCGCTCCTTGTCGGTCTTGCCGATCAGGGGCATCAGGATCATGGCACCCATGTCGAAACCGTCGGTGAGGGCGAAGCCGATCAGCAGCACGCCGATCAGCACCCACCAGGTGAGCTTGAGCACTTCATAGTCGAACATGGCGGTCTCCTCAGACGTTGGCCGGAGCGGCGGGCCTGGCCACGGCGGCCTGGCGCAGGGCGTCGCCGACCTGGGCAGCGCGTTCGTGGTAGTAGCGACCACTGTGCAGGCTGCTCGGGCCGAGGCGGGCGAAGCGGATCATCAGGTACATCTCCACGATCAGCAGCAGGGTGTAGAAGATCACCAGGGCGCCGATGGAACCGAGCAGATCGCCCGCGGCCAGGGTCGAGGCCGACAGATGGGTAGGCAGCACCTCGCTGATGGTCCAGGGCTGGCGGCCATGCTCGGCGACCCACCAGCCGGTCTGGGTGGCGATCCAGGGCAGCGGCAGGCTGAACAGGGCCCACTTCAGCAGCCAGGGCTTCTTCAGCTCGTTGCGCCGGGTCGAGGCCCAGAAGGCGCAGATGAACAGCGCCAGCATCAGCACGCCGCTGGCGACCATGAGGCGAAAGGTCCAGAACAGGCTGGCGACGCCGGGAATGGTGTCCCGCGCGGCCTGGCGGACCTGGTCGGGGGTGGCGGTGACGGGATCGTTGACGTATTTCTTCAACAGCAGGCCATAGCCCAGGTCGTGCCTGCGCGCGTCGAAGGCGGCGCGGGTGGCGGCGGAGTCATCGCCGGCGCGCAGTCGCTCCAGCAGGGCGTAGGCCTGGGCGCCATTGCGGACGCGGGCCTCGTATTGAGTGACCAGGTCCTTGATGCCGGTGACCTGTTCGGTGGTGGAGCGGGTGGCGATCAGGCCCATCAGATAGGGGATCTTCACCGCATAGTCGGTGCGCATCTCCTGTTGATTGGGGATGCCGAACAGGGTGAAGGAGGCCGGGGCTGCCTCGGTGTTCCACTCGGCTTCGATGGCGGCCAGCTTGACCTTCTGGACCTCGCCCACGCGATAGCCGGATTCGTCGCCCAGCACGATCACCGAGATGACCGCGGCAGTACCGAAGGCGGCGGCCACGGCAAAGGAGCGCCGGGCAAAGCCGATGTCGCGACCCTTGAGCAGGTAGTAGCTGGAGATCGCCAGCACGAAGATGGCGCCGGTGACGTAGCCCGAGGCCACGGTGTGGACGAACTTCACCTGGGCCACGGGGTTGAGCAGCAGGGCGCCGAAGTCGACCAGCTCCATGCGCATGGTCACGTAGTTGAATTCGGCGCCGACCGGATTCTGCATCCAGCCGTTGGCCACCAGGATCCACAGGGCGGATAGATTCGAGCCCAGGGCCACCAGCCAGGTGACCAGCAAGTGCTGACCCTTGGACAGGCGATCCCAGCCAAAGAAGAACAGCCCGATCAGGGTGGATTCCAGAAAGAAGGCCATCAGGCCCTCGATCGCCAGGGGCGCGCCGAAGATGTCGCCGACGTAGTGGGAGTAGTAGGCCCAGTTGGTGCCGAACTGGAACTCCATGGTCAGGCCGGTGGTGACGCCCAGGGCGAAGTTGATGCCGAACAGCTTGCCCCAGAACTGGGTCATGTCCTTGTAGACCTGTCTGCCGGTCATCACATAGACCGACTCCATGATCCCCAGGATCACCACCAGCCCCAGGGTCAGGGGCACGAAGATGAAGTGATACAGCGCGGTCATGCCGAATTGCAGGCGTGACAGGTCCACGACGGATTCCGAGATCATCCCGGCAATCTCCTCAAGCTAAAGGAAGGGGTGCTAGTCCAGCAGGTGGGCGCTGACCGCCTGGGTGGCGTCGGGCGGGACCGTGGGGGCGCTGAACCAGAGGCTCCTGATCACCATCAGCAGCGCCAGCTTGATCAGCAGGATGACCAAGAGTTCTTTGACCAGGCGTCCGTTCATGGCGACCTCGTGAGCCGTGGCGCCGCTCCGGGGCGGAGTGGCGACTGCCTGCAGGATGCGCCTGCTGGCCCTGGGCAAAACTGATCCAGATCAATTGGCCAGTGGCCAGCGCCTGGGGCAGGTTGTCGCAGCCGTTCAGGTCGGGTTCAGAGGGGTTAAGACAGCGTTAAGACGCCTGGGCGCAAGGTGGAACCGTGACTGACGCCGGACCGCCTGCCGCGGCGACGCCAGCCCCCGTGTTCAAGACAGGAGAATCCACCATGAACGTCTTCAACAAGATGGCCGCACTCGCCCTGCTCAGCACCGCCAGCTACACCGCCATGGCTGCCGAGATCAACGAAAGACGCGCCCAGGCCGCGCTGCAGCCCAAGCCGGCGCAAGCCGAAGTCGTGGCGGTTCAGCAGCAGGCACCGGCGCGCTGGGATCAGGTGCTCGATCCCCAGGCCTATGGCCAGGCCGCGGTGCGCTATCAGGCGCGGGCGGTCGATCCGGCGCTGTTGCGGGGCGTGACCTTCGGCTAGCGGCCCAGTCTGCATGCTATGTTGAATCCCTCGAGACGGGTGGAGAGGGGACGAAGATGCAGACGGTCGCAGCCGGGGAAGCGGGACTCAAGCCGCTACGCTGGGAGGCGCATGCCTGCCTGCCACTGGTGCCGGGGCAGGATATGTCCGGCTTGAGTCGCTACCACGAGGCCGGCTTCCATCACGTGTCGCTCAACGTCGGCATGGACATGACGCCTTTCGCGACGGTGCTGCGCACCCTCGCCGGCTTTCGCGCCTGGCTGGCCCGGCACGACGCGCACTTCTGTCCCGTCGGCACGGTGGCCGACCTGCAGCGTGCGCGCGAGCAAGGCAAGCTGGCGGTTTCCTTCGATCTCGAAGGCTCGACCATGCTGCTCGACGACCCGGCGATGGTCGGGCTCTATGCCTCCCTGGGGGTGCGCCAGATGCTGCTCGCCTACAACCGCGATAACGCCTGCGCCGGGGGTTGCCACGGCGCAGGCGGCGGTCTGACGGCGCTGGGTCGCGCGGTGGTGGCGGCCGGCAATGCGGCGGGCATCACCCTCGACTGCGCCCACGCCAGCGAGCGCGCCAGCCTGGAGATCATGGCGGTCTCGACGCGGCCAGTGGTCTTTTCCCACACCAACATCAAGGCTCTCCACGACCATCCCCGGACGATCAGTGATCGGCAGATCCGCGCCTGTGCCGACCAGGATGGGGTGATCGGCCTGACCGGGCTAGGCATCTTTCTGGGCGATCCCTCGGCCTCGGTGGCCAGCTATGTCCGCCAGATCGACTACCTGGCGGAGCGGGTCGGGACCCGGCATATCGGCATCGGACTGGATACCGAGCTGTGCCCGGCCGACCATGACCTTCCCGCTGGTGTCGACGCTGAAGACTGGTGGCCGGCACGCCACTATGGACAGCCGCACGGTCATACCCAGCTGCAACCCGAGGCGCTGCCTGAACTGGTCAGCCAACTGACGGGTCGGGGCTACACCTCCGCTGACATCGACGCCATCCTGGGCGGGAATTTCCTGCGCATCGCGAGCCAGACCTGGCCGTCTGCGGCTACCTGAATCCAGTCGCGAGGCGCTTTCCCTGGCCTAGACGTACTGCGCCGCCGCATAACCCGAAGCCCAGGCCCACTGGAAGTTGAAACCGCCCAGGTGGCCGGTGACGTCCAGCACCTCGCCGATGAAGTACAGGCCGGGCGACTTGAGCGACTCCAGGGTCTTGGACGAGACCTCGCGAGTGTCGACGCCGCCCAGGGTGACCTCGGCGGTGCGATAGCCCTCGGTGCCCGCCGGAACCAGTTGCCAGTCGTGCAGCCGTGCGGCGATGGCCTTGAGTTCGTCGGGGGTGTACTGCTTCAGGGGCTTGGACTGGAACCAGCTGTCGGCGAGCAGGGTGGCCATCTTCTTGGTGAACAGCTCGCCGAGCAGCGTCTTGAGTTCGCTGTTGGGGCGCGCCTGGCGCTGTTCGGCGAGCCATAGGGCCAGGTCGAGGTGCGGCAGCAGGTCGATGCTGAGGCTATCGCCGGGTTGCCAGTAGGAGGAGATCTGCAGGATCGCCGGACCGCTGAGGCCGCGGTGGGTGAACAGCAGATTCTCGACGAAGCTCTGGCCGTTGCAGCTGATCCGGCAATCTTCCACCGCCGTGCCGGACAGGGCGCTGCAGAATTCCTTGAGCTGCGGATCGGTGATGGTGAAGGGCACCAGGCCGGCACGGGTCGGCAGCAGCTGATGGCCGAACTGGCGGGCGACCTGATAACCGAAGCCGGTGGCGCCCAGGGTCGGGATCGACAGGCCACCGGTGGCGATCACCAGGGATTCGCCGCGCACCGGGCCCAGGCTGGTCTGCAGCTGATAGCCGCCCGGGTCGAGGCGGGTGATCTCCTGCACCGAGGTCTCCAGGCGGATGTCGACGCCGCCGCGCTCGCATTCGTCCAGCAGCAGGGCGAGGATGTCGCTGGCCTTGTTGTCGCAGAACAGCTGGCCGAGCTTCTTCTCGTGATAGGGCACGCCGTGCTTGGCCACCAGGGCGATAAAGTCCCACTGGGTATAGCGGGCCAGGGCCGACTTGCAGAAATGCGCGTTCTGCGAGAGGAAGTTGGCGGGCTCGCAATAGAGGTTGGTGAAGTTGCAGCGGCCGCCGCCGGACATGAGGATCTTCTTGCCGGCCTTGTTGGCGTGGTCGAGCACCAGGACCCGGCGCCCGCGCGCGGCGGCGCTCAGGGCGCACATCAAACCGGCCGCGCCGGCACCGATGATGATGACCTGGGTATCGAACACTGCGACTCCTTACCGATAGAAAGAGGGCCACTGGCCCGCGGCGGCGCATGTTACCCGATCGCCAGGGCGGGGTGGGGGGCCGCTGTCGGCGCGTTCCGGTACGCCGTCGCGCCCGACCCCCCCGGGGCGTAGCGGTCAGCCAGCCGCGCGCTAGGTGGTCAGGTGCGTCTCGCGCTCGGCGAGGATCTCCTGCAGCCGGCGAGACAGGGCGTCCGCCGAGTAGGGCTTTTGGATCAGCTCGAAGCCCTGGGCGCCATGGGTCGCCAGCACGTGGCTGTAGCCCGAGGTCAGCAGGATCGGCAGGCTGCGATAGAGGCGTCTGATCTCGATGGCCAGTTCTAGCCCGCTAATGCCGGGCATGACGACATCCGAGAAGACCACATCGAACCGGCCAGGCTGGTCGGCGAGCAGGGCGAGGGCGCGCTCGGCATTGGCGGCCAGCACTGCGTGGTAGCCGAGATCGCTCAGCAGGTCGACGGCGAAGCTGCCGACCTCGAGATTGTCTTCGACCACCAGGACGGTGACCCCGCCGCCATCGGCGGTTGCCACGGCATCATCCAGGGGCGGTGGCTGTCCGGTTGCCGGCGCGATCGGCAGATAGAGGTGGAAGGTCGTGCCGCGACCGACCTCGCTGGTGACCCGCACCTCGCCACCGGACTGCTTGATGAAGCCGAACACCTGACTCAGGCCGAGACCGGTGCCCTGGCCGACTCTCTTGGTGGTGAAGAAGGGTTCGAAGATCTGTTCCAGGTGCTCCCGGACGATGCCGCTGCCGTTATCCGTCAGGGCGACGGCCACGGCTGGGAGGGCCAGGGCCGGCTGGGTGGCAGTGGCCGGAATGCTGGCGACGGTGCCGACGCTGATGGTCAGGCGCCCCGCATCGCTCATGGCGTCCCGGGCGTTCACCGCGATGTTCACCAGGGCGGTATCGAACTGGCTGGGGTCGGCATAGACCAGGCAGGGGTCGTCGCTGACCTCGAGTGCGATGCCGACCTGCGAGCCGAGCAGGGTTTCCAGCATGTCGCTCATGGCCAGGACATTGTCCCGGGCGGAAAACACTTCGGGAGCCAGCGTCTGGCGGCGGGCGAAGGCCAGGAGTTGCCCGGTCAATCTGGCGGCGCGATCCACGGTGGTGGAGATCGCCTCCAGATAGCGTTCGCGGCGGGCGTCGCTGAGGTTGGGGCGCTTGAGCAGGTCGCAGGAGGTGCGGGCGACGGTGAGCAGGTTGTTGAAGTCATGGGCCACGCCACCGGTGAGCTGGCCGATGGCTTCCATCTTCTGCGCCTGGCGCAGGGCATCCTCGGCGGCTGCGAGATCCAGCGTCTGCTGGCGTTGCTGGGTCACGTCGCGCACGGTGGCGTAGATGAGGTCGCCATTGCGCGTGGCATTCCAGGAAAACCAGCGGTAGGACCCGTCGCGGTGGCGATAGCGGTTTTCGAAGTTGGCTAGCGCGATGCCCTGCTTGATATCCCGGAACGCCTGGCGCGTGGCGACGAGATCGTCATCGTGGACGAAGGTCAGGAAGGGGCGGGCCTTGAGCGCTTCGAGCGACCAGCCCAGGGTCGCCGTCCAGGCCGGGTTGAGGTTGACGAAGAAGCCCTCGAGGTCAGCCACGCACAGTGGATCGGTGGAGCGGTTCCAGATCTGATCACGTTCGGCGGTGCGCTCCGAGATGCGTCGCTCCAGCTCGTCGTTGAGCGCCGCGATGGCTTCGGCCCGGGCCTGCTGGGCCTGCTGGGCGAGGATGCGACTGCTGATGTCGCGGGAGATGCAGACGATCTTCACCTCGCCGGTGCCGGCCACCACGAAGGGTGAGCAGGAGACCTCCCACCAGCGCGGCTCGCCGCGGGCGGTGGGGCAGAAACCTTCGACCCGGGTGGTCTGGCCGGTAGCGGCACGCGCGACGGCGTGGCGGATCTTCGCGACCTCCAAGTCGGGCCAGAGCGCGGCGTACTCGCGGCCCATCACCTGATCGACGGACTGCAGCTGGTTGAGCTCCAGGCCCTGGGCGTTCATGAATTCGATATGACCCCCGGCGGAGAGGACCTTGACGCAGTCCAGGCTGGCCTGGAGCAGGCTGCGGGAAAAGCCCTCGCTGTGCAGGACGTTGCGGGCGGCAACAAAGCGGCGCTGGGCGCCGATCTCCAGCGCGATCATGCCAGCGAAGAGTTCGAAGGCGGAGAGGATCTCGGGGCTACTGGGTTTGGCCGGCTTGGGGTCGATGGCGCAGAGGGTGCCGAAGAAACTGCCATCGTCCAGCACGATGGGGACCGAGATATAGCTGCGCAGGCCGTAGCGCAGCGGCGTGTGATGGTCGCGATAGCAGTCGTCCTGCGCCACGTCGTCGATCACCACGGGCTGGCGATGATCGCGGATCTCTTCGCAGATGGTCGACTTGAGCTCCAGCTCGCCACCGGACTCGAGGCCGAAGCCGATCAGGTCGAGGGTGCTGCAGGCGATCCAGCGATCATCGGTCACCCGGGCGACGGCGGCGAAGCCCATGCCGGTCATCCGGCAGACGACATCCAGGATCTTGGGTACCGCGGCGATCTCGGCGATGAGATCGATTTCCTGGGTCAGGCCATACGAGGGGACTGGAGTCGAGGTGAGGATGCTCATCGGGTCGCTCGTACGGTGCCCTGCCCGGGCAACGGGGAAGATGGCGAGCGACAGTCTGAAGCCTCCGGCACGGATGCCAGAGGGATTCGTCACAGGCCGTGCGCGGCCAGTATAGCGAGCATCCAAGCGAAGCGGGTGACGGGATGCCCGCCAGTTTGCGATGGGCATCTCCGTCTCTCACCTGAGACCGTGGCGGGCCTTGCCGTGCGCCCCGGGCCTCAGCGACTGCCCGCCAGCGGCGGCCGCCGTCCCGCCCAGGGTTGCGCGCGCTCCAGCTGGGCGGCCAGCGCCAGCAGGGTGCCTTCCTCGCCAAAGCGCGCGGCGAAGTGGCTGCCCAGTGGCAGGCCATTGGCGGTCCACCAGAGCGGCACCGACATGGCTGGCTGGCCACTGGCGTTGAACAGGGCGGTGAAGGGCGAATAGCTGTGGAAGGCGGCGATGGCCTCGGCCAGCGAGCGTTCCTGGTGGTCGCCATCCAGCTCGCCCAGCCGCGGCGGTTCGCGGGTCAGGGTGGGGGTGAGGATGACGTCATGGTCGGTGAGAAAGCGTGCCAGGGTCCGGCCCAGGGCATGCAGGCCTTCCACCGCGGCAGCGTAGCGATGGGCGGGGATGTCGCCCCGTTCGCGCAGGATCACCCGGGTACGGGCGTCCAGCTCCTCGTCGCTGACCGGGGCACCGCGCATCTTGCCGAGCACCTGCAGGTAGTGACGGGTGCTGGGACCGATGATGTCGAACACCTGGTCGAGAAAGCGGGGCAGGTCCACCGGCAGGGTCGCCGGCTCGACGTGGTGGCCAAGGCTTTCGCACAGTCGGGCGGTGTGGCGCACCGCGGCCAGGGCCTCGGGTCCGCTCGGCCAGGGTGCCAGATGCTCGACCAGGGCGATGCGCAGCGGGCGGGGATCGCGCTCCAGCAGGCTGGCGAAGGGTACGTCGTGGGCCGGTGCCGCATAGGGCGCGCCCAGGTCGGCGCCAGCGGTGGCATCCAGCAGCAGGGCGTTGTCGCGCACCGACAGGCTCATGGCGTGGGGCGTGCCCATGCCGGCCCAGCCTTCACCGACCATGGGCCCGGAAGGCATCCGCCCGCGGCTGGGCTTGAGGCCGAAGATCCCGCAGCAGGACGCCGGCACCCGCAGCGAGCCGCCGCCATCGTTGCCATGGGCGAAGGGCACCACCCGCGCGGCGACCAGGGCAGCCGCGCCGCCACTGGAGCCACCGGCGCTGTGGGCCGGATTCCAGGGATTGGCGGTGGCGCCGAAGCGCCGCGATTCGGTGCTGTAGGAGGTACCGAATTCCGGCGAGGTGGTGGTGCCGACGAATAGGCAGCCGGCTTGGCGCAGGCGGCTGACCAATTCACAGTCGAAATCCGGGCGGGCTTCGCCCAGGGCCAGGGAGCCATTGGTCATGCGGGCGCCGGCCAGGGGGGTGAAGAGGTCCTTGACCAGGGTCGGGACTCCGGCGAAGGGGGCCTCGACATCGAGCGGCGCCCGGGCCGCGGCGCGGGCCTGGTCATAGAGTCGTTCGCTCACGGCGTTGAGACCGGGCTCAACGGTGTCCAGGCGCTCGATGACCGCTTCGAGCAATTCGCTCGCCGTGATCTCGCGCTGCCGCAGCAGCGTCGCCAGGCCGTGGCCGTCCTGGGTGTCCAGCAGGGATTGCAGGCTGTGCATGGAAAAATCCTCGATCAGAATTCAGGAAGAGCGCGACGGAGCGGGCAGGGCGGCCTTGCGCCGCAGCAGGGCGACGGCCGCCCAGACCAGTGCGGCGACCAAAGCGGCGCTGGCGAGGGTACGGATGGCCAGGTGCAGATCGCCGGTGAAGGGCAGGAGCACTGCCACCACCAGGGGACTGGCGAACTGACCCAGGTAGAGGCAGCCGGTGTAGCCGCCCATGCCGCGGCCCCGGGCCCGGGCGCTCAGGGCGCCCATCACCGGTGCCATGGTGTTGGGCACCAGCATGCCGACGCCCAGGCCGTGGACGGTCACCGCCACCAGCACGGCTTCGTAGCTGCGGGCGTTCACCAGCAGCCAGAGGCCGCTGCCCATGCAGGCCAGCAGCACGGCGTTGCAGCCGGCCAGGCCCCACCGGCGGCGCAGCAGCGGCCAGAGCAGCGGGCCGCCCAGGGTCGCCAGCAGGCCAAGGCCCGCCGAGGCGCCGATCAGGGTGCTGGAGGTGATGCCCAGTTGCACCAGCAGCAGCGGACTCTGGATGGGCACTACCACGCTGAGCACCATGCCGGCGAAGACCAGCAGGTAGTTGACGATCAGGGGCAGCGGCGCACTGTGCTGGGGGCCTTCGTCGGCGCCGCTGGTGACCTGGGCGCGGATTGGTTCCCACAGCAGCCGCAGCATGAAGGGCACCAGCAGCAGCGGTAGCAGATAGAGGTAGAAGGGCGTGCGCCAGGAGTGCTCGCCCAGGGCGCCGCCAACCACATAGAACAGCGAGCCCACCAGGCTGATGGCGATGACCTGGCCATTGACGTAGGCCAGCCGCCGGCTGCCCTGCCAGTAGTCGGCGATCAGGGTCACGCAACAGGTCATCACTGCGGCCTCGGCCAAACCGAAGACCAGGCGGGTGAGGGTGATGGCCGGCAATGATTGCAGCAGCGCCGGCAGCATGCCGAGCAGGGCGTAGCAGAAGGTGGCGATGATCAGCAGCCGCTTGCGACCCAGGCGGTCGGCCAGCCAGCCGGCCAGGGGCGCGAAGAGGGCGATGGCCAGGGCCGGCCCGGTCATCGCCAGGGGGATCAGCAGATCGGCGCGGGGTTCGACGGGACCGAATTCGGCGCCCAGCTTGGGGATGATCGGGGCGACCATTACCGAACCCATGATGGTCAGGCTGCTGCCGAGCAGGAGCACGGCACCCTGGCGCCGGCCGGGGGTGGGGCGGGGGGAGGCGGTGGCGGTCATGGACGGATCCTCAGAAGCTGTGGGAGAGCCGCACGGCGAAGGCGTAGCCTTCGGCGCGGTTGCGGGCGTCGACCTCCTTGTAGAGGTGCACCCAGACCGCTGGCAGGCCAGGTTGGAAGAAGCTCAGCGCCGGTCCCAGCGCCAGTACCCGGGCGCGATTGCCGCGGGTGAGGCCGGGGGCGTCGTCGTCGGTGAGCTGGCGGTAGTAGTAGCCGCCCAGGCCCGCGGTCCAGGGGCCGAAGTGCTGACCCACGGCGAATTCGTGGCGGTATTCCGTGCCGCTGCGGTAGTCGGTGGCGGGGTTACGGCTGTTGAAGTCGGTCTGGAAGCTGGACGACACCTCGAATCCCGAATCGCTGATGTAGCTCAGGTTCAGCATCGGCGAGACGGTCCAGTGGTTGGTGCCCGGATTTACCAGTCGATTCTTGTCGTAATCCCCGGTGGGCGCCTGCACCTGAAACCAGAAGTTCACCCCCAGATTGCGCGAGGGCTCCCACTGCAGGATCAGCGGAATGACCTGGATGTCGGCCTGGCGGAAGAGCGTGGCGCTGTCGGCAAACACCGGAACGCCGTTGGCCTTGACGGTGAGGTCCGCGTCCATCCTGAAGAAGGGCTGGACCCCACCGAAACCATAGCGAGCGCCCAGGACGCGGGTATCGGTCATCTTCAGGTAGGCCAGGCCCAGGGAGAGGACGTCGATGGAAAAGTCATTGCCGTTGTCGCGACCGTGGCTGTCGCGGATGGAGGTGGCGCGATAGAAGTTGCTGCGCAGACCCAGGGTGCCGTGGGGCGTCGGCGGCGGGGTGAAGCCGGCGCCGAAATCGTAGACGCCGAAGGCGGTGGTGGGCGAGCCGCTTTCGGTGGCGTGGGTCGCGGCGGTCAGCCCCAGGACGGCGAGGCCGACGGCAAGGGCGTGGAGCGGACGGGTAACGTTCATGGAGTTCCCTCTTCTTATTGGCCACTCGAGCCTGAGGGAAAGCCGTTATCCGCCGTTAGCCAGATTCAGCACTTCTGCGTGGCGGTCTTGAGGGTGGTGGAGGGCAACTGGCCGAACAGCCTCCGGTAGTCGCGAGCGAAGCGGCTGAGGTGACAGAAACCCCACCGGGCGGCGACGTCCTGCACCGATTCGCCTGCTCCCCGGCGCAGCGCGCGATGGGCCGCATTAAGACGCAGGGTGCGCAGGTAGGCGACCGGATTGATGCCCAGCGTCTCCTGGAAGCAGTACTGCAGCTTGCGGCGGCTGGCACCGACGCGATTGCACAGCTCCAGGATACTGGGCGGCTGGTCCGGATGGGCCAGGGCGTATTCCCGCGCCCGCCGCACCATGCGCAGCCGCGCGCTAGGTGCCAGCTCATGGGGTTCGCTGGTGTCGAGCAGATCGAGCAGGTGCAGCAGCACGGTGTCGCGCAGGGTCGCGCGGGTGCGCGGATGGTCCAGCCAGGTCTGGATTTCCGCTTCCGGGGCGAAGAGTTGATGGGCCAGGGCGGCCAGCTGCCCATGGGCACAGCCGGTAGGGAGGCGATAGCAGCCGGACAGGTCGCGCACGTCGAGAGTGCTGTGCTGGCAGGCCAGCAGGCGCGCCATCTCGGCTTCCTGCAGATTGATGCAGAGCAGATCGAGATTGGCCGGGGTACGCAGCTCCGGCAGATTGTCGCCACGCGCCACCAGTAGCTGGGCCTCGTGCAAGGTATGGCCGCCGCAGTGCAGGGCGCCGGCGTCACGCATGGGCAGGCTGAAGGTCAGGGTGTTCCCCTGGGCCTCGCCGCTCTTGAGCATGGCCTGGTTGGAGCGATCCCGCAGCAGGCTGAGGTCGTCCAGCCAGAGGTCGCTGAGCTCGCCCTGAAAACGACCCGACGACAGCTGATCGTATTGCATGTGCCAGCCCTCGACGCATAGCGCATGCTCGTCGATGTCACCGGTATACCGATGCCGGACGCGCGGCGGTAACGCGAGGGAGCCGTCTTGGTGCATTTGGGAAACCTTTTGGGTCGCAAAGGGCCGTTGGCGCGGGAGCTACAAGTTTCGTACCTCAAGGCCGGTTTACGCGACAAAGGTGCCAAATTTGGCTATTGGCAGACCGCCGTTCTATCCCCGCTATGGGAGAGTCCTTGGGACGGGCTGGTGGTCGATCCGCCAGCTGGCTATCGCGCTTTTCCTGGGTGCGCGAGCAAAGCCAGGCTGCCAAAGGGTCCGATAGTGGCTTGAGCGAACGTATAAAGTGCAACTACCTCCGATGTTTGCACCAGGTTGGCGCGAAGTCGTCGCAGCGACCCTCGCAAAACCAGGCCGGCAAATGCTGGCGTACAATTTGCTTTGCTCCTGGCAGGTGTAACGCCTCTGCGCCGGCCTCGCTTCCAAAGATGCAAGCGATTCCGCCGACACCGCCTTATCGTTTCCGCCGCCAGTGCTGCCGGCTCGGACCTCGCCCCAGCGACGTTCTGTCCTGTACCCCTTACGCTGCCTTAGAGGCGGACGATTGCGGTATCCGGAGCACAGTTATGCCCATTGTTACCCAGACGCACGGCCATAACGTTGGCCTTTTGTTCTCACGTCACAGCATGACCGCTGCCGTCGAGACGACGCAGGCCCAGGCCAGCGCTCTTGCCATTGACGAGATCAATCAACAGGGCGGGATTCTGGGACAGCCTATCTCGGCTCTGCTGCCCGACATCGGGGCAAGTCCCGACCATTACCGTCTGGCAGCTTTGCGGCTCTGTGACGACCATTCCGTACAAGCGCTGTTCGGCACTCACATGTCGAGCACCCGTAAGGCGGTGCTGCCGGTCATCGAAAGCCGCCGGGTTCCGTTGTTCTATCCCACGCTCTATGAGGGCTTCGAGTTTTCGCCACTGTGCTGGTATACCGGAGCGACACCGAATCAGAACGCCTTTGCCCTTGCCCGCTATGTGATGGCCCAGTACGGCAAGCGCGTACTGTTCGTTGGAGTGCCCTACATCTATCCGGTGGAATCGAACCGGGTGATGCGCGAATTGTTTCAGCAGGCCGGCGGTGAGGTGCTCGACGAAATCTATCTGCCGTTCGGTGCCTCCGTCGAGCGCTATCAGCAGGTCATGGACCGAGTCGTCGCGCTCGCACCGGACGCTATCTATTCCACGGTGGTGGGTGCAGACATCCCCACGCTTTACGGCGCCTACTACCAGGCGGGACTGGATCCAGCGCGGATGCCCATCATCAGCCTGTCGACCAACGAGGCGGAGGTCGCGCAGATGCCGCCCGCCCACGCTGCTGGGCACCTCTGTGCCGCACCCTGGTTCGATACGGTGCAAACCCCTGCCAGTCTGGCGTTCGTGGGTGCCTATCGGGCGCGCCATGGTGCCAACGCGCCTATCACCGCTGCGGCTGAAGCGGCGTACTTCCAGGTGCACCTCTATGCCAAGGCGGTAGAGGTCGCCGGTAGCAGCGAACCGGGTGCCCTGCGCGAGGCCCTGACCCAGGTACGGATAGAGGCGCCTCAAGGGCAGGTACACCTCGACGGTGAAACCCAGCACTGCTGGCTATGGCCCCGGGTAGCAAAACTTGATAGCCAAGGTCGTTTCGTCATCGTCGAGGGGACGGCCCGAGCGCTGCGTCCTTGTCCCTATCTGCTCGACTATGACTTGCAGGGCTGCTTATGACAGCCGCTTCGCTTCTGAGTGAACTCAAGGATCTGCGGGTGCTGGTACTGCACCCGCAGGATGCCGAGGCGCGGCTGGTGGTCGGGCAGTTGCAGCGCATAGGTTGCAAGGTCCAACAGGTTTGGCCAGTGCCGACGGCGCTTCCTGGTGAGACTGATGTGGTCTTGTTGTCGATCGAGCTGGATCAGCGCGCCGCTATCGATGTGCTGGTTGCTGGCCTTGACGAGCAGGCGCCGCCGGTGATTGCCATTGTCGGTTATGAAAGCCCGAGCATGCTCGAACTGGTGCTTAGCGCCCAGCCGGCGGCCGTGATCGAGCGTCCGCTGAAACCCTTCGGCCTGCTCACTCAATTGATCATGGCCCGTGCCACCTGGCGGCGCCGTATGGAGCTGCTTAAGCAGCTGCGCAAACTCGAGGTCCGACAGTCGGCGGTCGGCCGGGTAGCCATGGCAAAGATGCTGCTGATCGCCCGCCATGGCATCAGCGAGGACGAAGCGCACAAACGCATCCAGCGGCAAGCCATGGCGCAGCGCAGCTCGGTGGAAGTCGTGGCGCGCGCCATCATCGAGCATGAACCCGTCCCACGCGGCCCCCCCTGACCGCACACCCTGTCGTTCCACTTAACGCTAACCCGTTCAGGTCACGGCATTGTTGCCGTGAGGGGCCTCTGCATGCCCCGCAAAAGGAGACGTTCGCTATGAGGCTGTTGAAAAAATGGTTCCAAGGACCGCAAGACATTTCTGAAGCCGAGGCTATCGAGGATTACGCGGTAGGGCGGGTACCCAGCCGCTACCGCTGGCCGATCCCGGCCATCATCCTGGTGCTGCTGGGCAATTCCACCGCAATGTTCTGGTTCAGTTTGGGCGCTGACATGAGTTTCCAGGTGGGCTGGCCGGGCATGCTCTGGCCCATTCTCTATATGGTGGTTCTGGCTACGGTGATCGGTGCCTGCGTGATGAAGATCGCCGCCAAGGAAGGTTTGTCGCTGAGTCTGCTCACACGAGGGCTGGGTTTTGGCTACATGGGTTCGGCGTTCACCTCGCTCATCTACGCGGTGAACTTCATCTTCTATTTCCTGTTTGAAGGCACCATCGTTTCCCACGCAATTGCCCATTACGCCGGCATCGAGGTGGGATCCCTGAGCGGGGTGGCGATCTTTGCTGGTATCGGTGCGGTAACCATCTGGTTTGCCTGGAAGGGTATGTCGTCGATGCAGTTTCTGCAGACCTGGGGCGTGCCGATCTTCATCGGGCTGTTCGCCTTTTGCCTGTATCAGCTCCACCAAAATTATGAGGTGGTGGGGCCGAGCGGATGGTTGCCTCGCGAGGCGGGCAGCGCCAGTGCCCTGTGGGTGGTGATGAACATGGCCAATGGGCAGATCGTCTTCCAGGGGTTGCTGGGAACTGACTACGGACGCTTCGCCAAACCCGATATCAGTAATAGGGGGACTGCAACCATCATGCTTGGCATGCTGGTACCCATCGTTGCGGTCATGCTGTGCGGTGCCTTGCTGGCCTATACCCTCATGCCGCACATAGCCAAGGGGGATGCATTCGCCCTGGCCATGGATCCGGGCTTTGTCTTTCCCACCGTGATCGCTGCCATTGGCGTGCTCTTCACCGTGATAACCCAGATCCGGATCAATGTGATGAATCTCTATTCGGGTTCGATCGCGCTGTCCAACACCATGGATATGGCGCTCGACTATCGACCCGGTCGGCAGTGGTGGATGCTCACGGTCTGGGCCCTGGGGGTATTGTTCTATCTGTGCAACATTCTTCAGTACACCGGCACCTTTCTAGCCATCACCGGCATCCTCACCAATACCTGGGTGTTCATCATCCTCGCCGATTACTTCATTTGCCGCCGAGTGTTCAAATTGGCGCCGAGCGATTTCGTCGAATTTCGCCGGGAGCACCTTCGCCGATGGAATCCGTGCGGTGTAGGCAGCTTGTTGATCGCGGTGGCCATAGGGGCAGCGGGCATCCTGGGCCTGTACCCCATGTATTACGCCTCGTTCATCGCCATGCTTGTCGGTCCGGTACTGCATGTGGCGTTCAGCCTGGCGAGTCGTGGTCGCTATTACTTCTCGGACTTTCCCGCCGATACCCCTACTTCCTGGCGCCCCGCGGCACGCTACGAAGGCCCGCGTCCTGCAATCCGTGCGCCCGGAGTCTGAACCATGACGACCCTGAAGATCGCTACCATCCAATTCGAGCCCACTCAGTTCGACCACCACGGCAACCTGCAGCGACTCGAATCTCTGGTCCGCGAAGCTGCCTTTGCCGGCGCACGCCTGATCGTCACTCCGGAAATGGCTACCACCGGCTATTGCTGGGCCAGCCGCGAAGAGGTGTCTCCCTATGTCGAGCCTGTGCCGGGTCCGACCGTAGAGCGATTCGCCGAGATGGCACGCGAGCACCAGTGCTACGTAGTCATCGGGATGCCTGAGGTCGATCCGCTCGATGAGCTCTACTACAACTCAGCCGTCCTCATCGGCCCGGACGGTTTGATCGGCGTTCACCGTAAAAGCCACCCCTACATCTCAGAGCCGCGCTGGGCGGCGGCAGGGGATGGGCATAGCGTTTTCGATACGCCCATCGGCCGCATCGCGCTTTTGATTTGCATGGACATCCACTTCATCGAAACCGCGCGCCTTGCCGGGGTCGCCGGCGCGGAAGTGATCTGCCATCTAAGCAACTGGTTGGCCGAACGTACGCCAGCGCCTTACTGGATCAATAGGGCTTATGAAAACGGGTGTTACCTGATCGAAAGCAATCGCTGGGGGCTGGAGCGAGGGGTGCAGTTCAGCGGCGGGAGTTGTGTGATTGATCCGGAAGGGAATGTCCAGGCAATGCTGGACAGCGGCGACGGTATCCTGCTGGCCGATCTTGATCTACAGCTTGCCCGTCAGACGCAGGCTGAACGCCTGGCCCTGCGCCGTCCGGAGCAATACAAGATCCTCGCCATGCACAGCTATGCTTGGAATCCCCTGGCATTCTTTGGCCTGTACGGCTTACAGAGCCTGCCGCCGGGCAAGGCTTCGCTAATCGCAATCTGCCGGCTGAAAGTGGGCAACGACGTGAACGGTAATCTGGTGGCGCTGGAAGTCCTTGCCCGTCAGGCGCGGGAGGAGGGTGCCGAGTTGCTGGTGTGCCCGGAGTTGGCTCTCACAGGCCCAGGCGTAGCCAGGGCCCTGAGTTTGGCCAGCGCACCAGTCAAGGCGCTTATGCGGCTTGCCGCTCAGCTGCGACTGCACCTGGTCGTGGGCTTCGCCGAGCAGGCTCAGGAAGGTTGCTACAACAGCGCCCTGTTGCTCGGACCCGAAGGTTTGGTGGGGGTGTATCGCAAGCAGCATCTGAGCAGTACCGACCGGACCTGGGCCCGTGCGGGCGACAGCTGGGCCTGTTTCGATCTTCCATTCGGTCGCCTTGGGCTGCTGATAGGGGAAGATTGCCTGGTGCCAGAAGCTGCCCGGGTGTTGGCCTTGCAGGGCTGTGATCTGATCGGTTGCCCAGCGCTGCTGGCAAGTCCCTCTGCCGGCAGCCACCTTGGCACCGACGTACGCCATCCAGGTGCCATTCCCACAGGCGCAGATCTCTATCATTGGCACCTGGCGCGCGTGCGAGCTGGCGAGAACAACCTCTACCTGGCTTTTGCCAACGGTGGGAATGGCCTGCCTAGCGGAGTGTTCGGCCCTGACACCTTCGCCTTTCCTCGCCAGGAAAGGCTGCTGACCGACGAGGAGGGCGTAGTGGTGGTACCAGTAAGCACGGCCAATCTGGCCAGCGATTACCCCACCAGTACCGTACGCGCCAAGGATCTGGTGCGAATGCGGTTGCCGCAGCACTATCGACCGCTGCTGGCATCAAACCGTGTCGCTCCAGGCGGCGAGTCGACCCGCTAGTCTCCAGCGGTGCCTGGGTTGTCCTGCCAAGACACCTGGGCACTGCTGTTGGAGGTGCCATCTCGTTGCCACCGGACCTCGCGCACCTGTCGCACGGCCTCGGGTCGTTTACCACCTGACCTGCGAGGCTCAGAGCGGATCTGGTTACTCAGCCAAGCCGTCAGCCCATAGCGTTACGTCCCGGGTGTCTTGCAGGCGCTTTTCAGTGCTGTCGCCTACCTTGAAGTGTGCCCCGCCATGCGAGAGCAGCGGTGACTCCTATCGCCCACGAAAAAGGACTGAACCCGATGCGTTACCTGGTCAACAAGTCTCGTCTTCGCTCCGCCTCAGGTTTGCTTGTCGCCTTGGTGTGCCTCACCCGTGCCACGGCCTTCGCCGCCACCTCGCCGGCAACCGATATCCCCGCTCGGCAAGAGGTGCTGACCTTCACCTCGCTGACCCTGAGCGATCAGCAATTCCTGACGGGGGACAAGGGCGGCACCGAGGTGCTGCTCGGTGGCGTGCTGTCGCTGCCGCCAGGCGCGGGCAAAGTGCCGGTGGTCATTCTCCAGCATGGCTCGGGCGGGGTGGGTGCCAACATCACCTACTGGCAGCGGCAGTTCAATCAGGTCGGCATCGCCACCTTCGCCGTGGATGGCTTCTCGGGCCGGGGCATCACCAGCACCGCCACCGATCAGGCCCAGCTGGGGCGGCTCAATTTCGTCCTGGATGACTATCGCGCCGGCGCCCTGCTCGCGCGGCACGCGCGGATCGATCCGGGCAAGATCCTGCTCATGGGCTTTTCCCGCGGCGGGCAGGCTTCGCTCTATGCTGCCCTGGAGCGCTTCGACAAGCGCTGGAAAAGCCAGGATTTCCAGTTCGCCGGCTACCTGTCGTTCTACCCCGACTGCTCGATCACCTTTCGCGAGCAGGACCAGGTCGTCGCCAAGCCGCTGCGGGTCTACCACGGCCTGGCCGACAACTACGATCCCTATTCCCGCTGCGAGGGCTATTTCGCGACGCTCAAGCAGCAGGGGGCCGACCTCGGGGTGCATACCTATCCCCATGCCGAGCATGGCTTCGACAGCCCCTATGCCTGGAGTCCGGTGGTGGTCACGAAGGGCAGCCAGACCGTGCGTGACTGCCGGATCGCCGAGAACGCCAGGGGCGAGTTGATCAACCAGCAGACCGGCAAGGTCTTTTCCTACCGGGACAGCTGCGTCGTGCTGGGTCCCAGGGTCGGGCCTGATGCGGAGGCGACCCGCCAGGCCACCCGGGATGTGTTGGAGGCGGTCAAGGCCATCGTGAAATAGGCCTGACGCCGCCATCGGTCCTGGCGGAGGAGGGCGCAGGACCGCACCAGGACTCGCGCGAGTCGCCTTACGGAACCGGCATCGATCCAGGCGGCGGGTCAGGCCCGCTGGTCGAAAAAGCGGCCAATATCCCGGGGTAGAGCCTTCAGGCACGAGCGAGACGGCACTTTTACAAGATGTGTCTAGTCGTAACTCAGGCCTCGCCCGGCCACTGAATCGGCCCCGCGCCTCCTCCATGCTCCGCTCCGAGACGACTCCTGATGAATACTGCGAACTGGGCTTATATCCTTATCGTCGTTGCCGGATTCCTGCAGGCTGCCGGTGCGGCCATGAACGGCTCGCTCAACAAGGCGCTGGTCAATCCCTGGCTGGCGACCTCGGTGTCCTTCGTGATGGTCACCTTCGTCGCGATCGGGCTGTTCATCTGCATGCCCAGGCCGCTGCCCTCGGTGAGCCAGCTCGGCGACATGCCCTGGTGGGCGCCCCTGGGTGGCATCGCCGGCGCGGTGGCGGTATTCGCCGGTCTGCTGTTCATCCAGCGCCTCGGCGCGGCGCCGGTGAACGGCGTCACCATCACCGCCAACCTCATCGCCAGCCTGGCCATCGATCATTTCGGCCTGTTTTCCATGGAACAGCATGCGGTCAACGGCTGGCGGCTGCTGGGCGCGCTCCTGATGATCGCCGGGGTCGTCCTGATCGCGCGGTTCTGAAGCGGCACCCAGCTAGTCGCCGGCACGCGGCGGTCCCCTTGTCCCCGGGACGGCTGTCGTCATCGCGTCCGGACGGTGACGACAGCGCGGGGACCGCCAAGGCGCCTCCAGACGCGCTGGGATCAGCCTAGCCGTCAGCCCTTTCCAGCCAGGCGCGGGCGATCTCTTCGCGGGTCGCGAACCACACCCCCTCGGACTGCCTGGCGTATTCGATGAATCTCTTGATCGCCCGGACCCGGCCGGGGCGGCCGACCATGCGCGGGTGCAGGCCGATCGACATCATGCGTGGTCCGGTCGCGGAGTCCTCGTAGAGGACCTCGAAGCTTTCCTTCATGTATTCGAAGAAGTCCGAGGCCTGGGACAGGCCGGGCGAGTTCCAGTAGCGGAAGTCGTTGACGTCGGCGGTGTAGGGCACGACGAGATGGCGCCTGCCCTCGACCTCGACGAAATAGGGAACGTCGTCGTTGTAGGCGTCGGAGTCGTAGAGGAAGCCGCCTTCCTCGGCCACCAGCCGGCGGGTGTGGATGCTGGCGCCATAGCGGCAATACCAGCCGACCGGCCGCTTGCCACAGGTGCGTTCGAAGGATTCGACGGCGAGGCGGATGTGCTCGCGCTCTTCTTCTTCGCTCAGGCGAAAGACTTCTTCCCAGCGATAACCATGGCTGCAGATCTCGTGGCCACCGGCGACGGCCGCCTTGGCGACCTCGGGATTTTGTTCGAAGGCCACCGCACAGGCATGGAAGGTCGCGCGCACCGCCTGTTCGTCGAGGATATCGAGGATCCGCCAGATGCCGACGCGGGAGCCGTATTCATACATGGATTCCATGGCCAGGTTGCGGGTGCCGGCGGGGATGGCGTAGCTGCCCCATTCGGTCATCGACTCCTGGTCCGGATCGCCCATGGCGAGCGAGCGCTCGGAGCCTTCCTCGTAGTTGATCACCAGGCTGATGGCCAGACGGGCGCCGTTGGGCCAGGTACCTTGCGGGCGTTGTCTTCCATAACCCACCAAATCGCGTGCAGGTGACAGCATCGGGGTCTACTCCTGAAGTGCTAGTTGTGAACTACAAGGTGAGCGCAGGGGCTCAGCAGTCGATGTCCTTCAGTCGTTCATGATCGAAGGTGCCATCGGTATCGCCCTGGCTGAAGGCGAGTCCCATGGCCAGGGTCTGGGCGATGCAGAAGGAGGCGGTGAGGGAGCGAAAGCCGAGCAGCTCCGCATCGTTGACCTCTATGACCGTCTCCGCCATTTTGCCGATCGGGCTCAGCACGGTGTCGGTGATGGCCACCAGCGTCACACCCGCCTCGCGCGCCTGCCGGCAGGCCTCGACGGTATCCCTGGCGTAGGGCGGAAAACTCACGGCGATCAGCAGATCGTCATGGGCGATGGCGCTGACCTGTTCCGGCAGGGTGCCGCCACCGCCGCTGATCTGTACGGCGCGGCGGCCCACCCGGCTCAGGGCGTAGCTCAGGTAGGCGGCCACCGGGAAGGCCCGGCGCAGGCCGATGACGAAGGTGGTGCGCGCGACCTGCAGGTGGGCGATGGCGGCTTCGATGTTGGCCTGCTGGTCGCCTTCCGCCAGGTGTTCCAGGGACACGATATTGGCCTGGCTGAATTCCCGCAGGATGGCGCCGACGTCGCTGGGATCGTCCAGCAGCTTTTCCCCGCCGTAATGCCGGATGCGCTCGCTATGGGTATCGGCGGCCTGTTGCAGCGGCGCGCGAAACAGCCGCTGCAGATCTTTGAAGCCGGCGAAGCCCAGCGCCTGGGCCAGGCGGATGTAGGCCGTCGGGGCGATGTTGGAGCGCCGGCCCAGCTCGGCGACCGTGCTGAGGGCGATCTCGTGCGGATTGTCGATGAGGAAGCGGGCCGCGTCGCGCAGCCGCTCCGACAGGTGCTCGTGCTGGGCAGCTAGGCAGTCGCGCAGCTCCGCAAGGGTTTCCGGTAAGGCCATGAAAAACGCTCGGCAGAGGGAAGGGAGAGGCGCCGGTCAGCGCAATTCGGTGATTGCCTGATCCAGCGCGGTGATGAGGCGATCGATCTCTTCGAGCGTGTTGTAGTGCGCCAGGGACACCCGCACCACCCCACCCAGGGGCGCCAGGCCAAGGGCCTCGATCAGGCGCCGCGCATAGAAGTCGCCGAAGCGGATGCCGATGCGCTGCTCGTCGACCTTGAGCACCACGGCTTCCGAGCGCACCCCTTCCACCACGAAGCTGATGGTGGGTACACGCGCCTGGACGCCGGTCTTGCCGATGACCCGAACCCCGGGGCGCTGGCGCAGAAAGCCCAGCAGTCGCTCGGCCAGGGCATCTTCCTGGATCTCGAAGGCGTCGAATGCTGCCTGCATCCGCTCGCGCTCGCTACCCTGGACGCCCAGTCGGTCGCCGATGTCGAGCAGATAGTCGGAGATGCCGATGCAGCCGAAGGACAGCTCGTAGTTGACGTTGCCGGGCTGCAGTTTGTAGGGCACCACGTCCTGGCCGATGAAGAAGTGGTTGAGGCTGGGAAATTCCAGCAGCAGGTCGCGACGGCCCCAGAGCACGGCGAAGTGCGGGCCGAAGGTCTTGTAGAAGCTGTAGACATAGAAGTCGGCGCCGCTGGCCTGCACATCGACCAGCCGGTGCGGCGCATAGGCCACCGCGTCCACGCACAGCTGCGCGCCCACCGCATGGACGCGGCGCGCGATCTCGGCGACGGGATTGATCGAGCCGAGGATGTTGGAGGCGTGGGTCACGGCCACATAGCGGGTCTTGTCGCCGAGCAGCGCCTGCAGGTCGTCCAGTTCCAGTTCGAGGCTGTCGGGATCGACCTGCCAGACGCGCAGGGTGGCGCCGCGGTCTTCGCAGAGCCGGACCCAGGGGCCGATGTTGGCTTCGTGGTCGCAGTTGGTGACGATGATTTCATCACCGGGCGCGATCGAGGGTGCGATGGCGCGGCAGAGTATCTGCAGCAGGTGGGTGGTCGAGCCGCCCATGATGACTTCGTCGGGATGGGCCGCGTTGATCAGCTGCATGACCGAACGGCGCGCCTGCATCACCCGTTCGCCGGCCGCGACCGAGGGCGGGTAGGAGGCGCCCAGCTGGACGCTGCTGTTGAGCAGATAGTCGGCCACCCGCTCGGCGACCCCTTGCAACACCAGGGAACCGCCGGCGTTGTCCATGAAGACGTAGTCGTCGGCCAGACCGGGAAACTGCTTGCGAACGTATGCGATATCGAGGGAATTCACGCGACTCTCTCCAGCCAGGATCAGTGGTGCAGGATGGCCTGCAGGAAGGCCCGGGTGCGGGGTTCCTGAGGGGCGGTAAAGAAGGGTTCCGGGGTGTTCTGTTCGACGATGCGACCGCTTTCCATGAAGATCACCCGATCGGCGACGCGCCGGGCGAAGCCCATCTCATGGGTCACCACGACCATGGTGACGCCGGAGCGGGCCAGGTTCTGCATGACGTCGAGCACCTCGCCGACCATCTCCGGGTCCAGCGCCGAGGTGGGCTCGTCGAAGAGGATGGCGCGCGGCTCCATGGCCATGGTGCGGGCGATGGCGACCCGTTGCTGCTGGCCACCGGACAACTGGCTCGGGTACTTGTGGGCGTGATCGCCCATGCCGACCTTGACCAGCAGATCCCGCGCGCGGGCATGGACCTCGCGCCGGTGCAGGCCGCGTACCCGGATCGGCGCCAGCGACACGTTGTCGAGGACGCTCAGGTGCGGATAGAGGTTGAAGCTCTGGAAGACCATGCCCACTTCGCTGCGGATACCGGCGAGGCGCGGTCCGTTCTCGACCCGTTCGCCCGCCACGCGGATATGGCCCTGCTGGTAATTTTCCAGCAGGTTGATGCAGCGGATCAGCGTCGACTTGCCGGAGCCGGACGGGCCGAGGATGACCACCACCTCGCCTTCCTCGACCTGCAGGTTGATGTCGCTCAGCGCCTGGAAATTGCCGTAGTACTTGTCGAGGTGTTCGATGTCGATCAGGGTGCTCATGCGGTCTTGCCTCCCGCGCCATTGCGTCTTTCGACCCAACTGACCAGTTGCACCATGGGCAACAGCAGCAGCAGATAGAGCAGGGCGGCGCCCACCAGCGGGGTCGGGTTGGCCGCCAGGGCCTGGGCCTGGGTCGCCTGCTTGAGCAGGTCGGGCATCGCCACCACCGAGGCGAGGGCGGTGTCCTTCATGACGTTGATGCAGTTGCTGGTCATGGGCGGCAGCACGATGCGGATCGCCTGGGGCAACACGACGTCGCGCATGGTGTTGAAGAAGCTCATGCCCTGGGCGGCCGACGCCTCGAACTGACCGCGGGGAATGGCTTCGATGCCCGAGCGAAAGATCTCGGCGCTGTAGGCGCAGGACACGAGGGAAAGCGCGCTGGCCGCTGCCGCGAAGGAAGACAGGCGGATCCCGACGAAGGGCAGCGCGTAATAGATCAGGACCAGCAGGACCAGCAGCGGGATGGACCTCATGATGTCGATGTAGATCCGCGCCAGCAGCCGCACCGGCGCGTAGGAATACAGACGCAGCAGGGCCAGCAACAGCCCGCCGACCAGACCCAGGACGATACTCACGAGGCCCAGCAGAACGGTCACGCCCAGGCCCCGGATCATCAGGGGCAGCGATTCGACCAGCACGTTCCAGTTGAAGAAGGTTTGCAGAAGATCCATGGGATACCTCGGTCACGGCCCAGGGCGAACGAACCTCGCCCCGGGCCTGCAGCAGCGGCAGGGCTTACTTGGGCGCGGCGGAGACCTTCAGGGTGCTCGACTCCTTGGCTGCCTCGGTACCGAACCACTGTTTGTGGATGGCGCCCAGGGTGCCGTCTTCCTTCATCTTGCTGATGATGTCGTTGACCTGATCGCTCATGGGCCAGCCCTTGGCGTGCATCAGCGAATAGCGTTCACCTGTGGGAATGCGGGCGACGATGGTGAATTGCGGCTTGTCCTTGATGTAGTAGAGGACGGCGGGGATATCGCTCAGGTAGCCATCGATGCGCCCGGAGCCCAGGTCCAGCATGGCCGGTGACAGCCCCTCGTAGCGCGAGACGTCGGCGAACCTGTACTCGTTCTGGTGCTGGCCGATCCACATGTCGCCGGTGGAGCCGGTATCGACACCGACGACCTTGCCCTTCATGTCCTCAAGGCTCTTCACCTTGGATTTGGTCAGGGCGGTCAGCGACTGGTCGCTGTCGAAGTAGGGTTGAGCGAAGGCGACCGATTCCAGGCGCTTGGGGGTGATGGTGATGGACGAGATCGCGATGTCGACGCGTTTCGATTGCACCGCGCTGAACAGCCCGTTGAAGGGAATGTTGACGAAATCCACGCTCTTGCCGGCCCGCTTCGCCACTTCCTTTACCACATCGACTTCGAAGCCGACGAAGTCGCCCTTGGCGTCCTGAAACTCCCAGGGCACGTTGCCGAGGTTGGCCCCCACCGTCCAGTCGGCTGACCAGGCGGGCAGGGCTACTGCGGCGGTCATGAGCAAGCCCAACGCTATCTTCGCTTTCATCTTCACTCCCTATTTTCCGGTGCTGTCAGTGGCTTTTCCTTACAACGTCGAATCGAGAGTAAGGCAGTGAATTATTTTATTCAATGGTAAATGTTATTGGATTTTTTGCTCCAAAAACGTGCGAAGGATTGCTGCCGAAGCCACCTTGGCAGGGTTGCGGACGGGGCTGCACGGCGGGGAAGCCGGGGAAAGGTCGGCGCCAGACGCCTTGGGCCCGCGCGGCAGTCCGTGCCTGAAAATGAGGCACGGGGCCTCCGGCTCGGGGCCGCGCCGGGGCGCTGGGCATGCCGTCCGGCGGCTGGCTTTGCGGCGGCGGATAGAAGGCGCAACCCGCTGGTCCGCGGGGCCACCAGGTAGCTGACGAAGCCCGGGACCGGCCAGGTCCTTCCGCGACAACGGCTCGATCGTCTACCCGGGACGGCCGGGAAAAAGCTCCGGTTTCCCCTATGTCCTTGTTGCGACTACAGTTGTCTGACTAATCCAACAAGGCCAACAAGGAAAGTCCGATGTCCGCTCCGTTCTTGCGCACCACCCTCGCTGCCGTTCTCACCTGCTGTATCGCCCTGCCCGCCAGTGCCGCGCTCGACGCGCGCATCCAGACCGCCGCGGAACAGGCCAAGGCGCCGACGCTCACGTTGCTGGAGCAACTGGTGAACATCGACTCGGGGTCCGGCTACGCGCCCGGCCTGACCGAAGTGGGCAAGCTCGTCAGCGCGGAATTGCAGAAACTCGGCGCCACGGTGCAAGAGGTGCCCAACACCGCACCGGACCAGAGCCGGCACCTGGTCGCCACGCTCAAGGGCAGCGGCAAGGCGAAGATTCTCCTGCTGGCGCACATGGACACGGTGTTCAAGGAGGGCACGGCCAAGGCCCGGCCTTATCGCACCGATGAAAAACGCGCCTATGGTCCGGGCGTGTCCGACGACAAGGGCGGCATCGTGGTCGCCCTGGCGGCGCTGGAGATCCTCAAGAAGCTCGACTTCAAGGACTATGGGCAGATCACCCTGTTGCTGGACGCCAGCGAGGAAACCGGCTCCCAGGCCGCCACCGAGCTGATCGCCAGTACCGCCAAGCAGCATGATGTGACGCTGAATCTGGAGCCGGGTCGGCCGGCTGATGGCCTGGTGGTGTGGCGCAAGGGCAGCGCCACCGCCGTGGTGGAGGTCAAGGGCAAATCGTCCCATGCCGGCGTGTCTCCGGAGCTGGGGCGTAACGCCGCCACCGAGGTCGCGCACCAGGTGCTGCAGCTGGGCGACCTGGGCGATGCGGAGAAGAAGACCTCGGTCAACTTCACCGTGATCGAGGCGGGCGAGCGCATCAACGTGATTCCCGATCACGCCGTCGCCAAGGCCGACGTCCGCGCTGCGCTGCCCGAGGAATTCGACCGGGTGGAAAAGGACCTGGCGCGGATCTCTGCCAACAAGCAGATCCCCGACACCGAGGTGACCACGCGGCTGGAGCGTGGCCTGCCACCGATGCCGCAGACCGCGGCGAGCGATCGGCTGCTGGCCATGGCCCAGGGCATCTATGGCGAACTGGGCCGCACCCTGACCGTCGAAGGCAGCGGTGGCGCCGCGGATGCCAGCATCGCCGCTGGTGCCGGCGTGCCCACCCTGGACGGCTTCGGCATCGTCGGCGGCAAGCTGCACACGCCCGAGGAATACGTGGAACTGGACAGCGTGACGCCGCGCATCTATCTGCTCACGCGGATGCTGGTGGAGCTGTCCAAGGGGCAGTAACTGCCGAAGCGGCTCAGGACCCCTGGGTGCTGCCGGTCAGCGCCCGGGGCTGGCGATCAGGGCGCGCAGTTGCCCGCCTTGGTGAAGCCCGCCGCCTTCGCCTCGGCTTCGGAGGCGAACTTGACCTGGTTCTTCGGCGCCACCTGGGCGTAGCTCGGGCAGCCTTGCGGCAGGTGATAGACGTGACTGTTGCGGTTGCCGATGATCGCGCCCTGGCCGGCCGCGGCGGGGCTATCGGTCTTGGCCGGTGCTGAGGGCGCTGACGGCGCTGGCTTGGCTACCGGCAGGGGGCTGACGATGCCGTCGCCAACCGGCTGGTAGCCCAGCGTCCAGTGCCGCTCGCCGGACACGAAGGGGTTGCCGTGGCCCATCACCGCGGCGATGCGGCTGTCCCGTTCGCGCTCCCAGGCGGTGACAGGTTGCTGCTTGTCCCAGGCCATCAGCAGTTGTTGCTGCTGGCGCGACATGTTCAGGCCGTAGCGATCGAACATATAGAAGGTGACCCGGGCGACCAGGCCCTTGACCTCGTCGCGCGGTTCGGCGGCGCGTTCCTGGAAGTCGACCTTGGTCGTGCACCGGCCGTATTGCGGCTGCACGCCCTGGGCCATGCCGTAGTTGAAATTGGCCCGGTCACCATTCACCTCGCCCACGGCGGGGTAGAGGTTGAAGAGGTCGGCCTCCATGGCGCGGAACACCGGGTCATCCGCCACGCAGTGTTCCCGTCCGCCGTTCTGCCAGCACTGGCGCTGATGACCGAAGGTCCAGGCCGGCACGATGTGCTCCCACTCGGTGCGTTCGCCGCGGTTTTCCTGCTTGCGCGCCTGGAAGCCGCAGGAGGCGGCATCGAGCCGTCCCCCGGACTTGCCGACCCACTCCCACTTGCAGCCGCAATAGAGGTCGCCCTGGGCGCTGGTGTTCTGATCGAAATAGACTTTTTGTCTGGCGATTACCTTGGCCTCGACAAAGGTATCGGGCGCTGCGGCGAGCGCGGAGGAGGCCACCAGTGTGGCCAGGAGGAGCGAAAGCAAAAGGCGCATGTATCTTCACAGCTCGATTAGGGCGCCGAATTGTATAGCTTTTGCCTCGCTGATAGCGGGTGCAGGGTGCGGAAGTCTCAGGGCAGACGCTCTAGCTCGGGGGCTGGACAACCTCAGGTCGAAACGCACCTTTCAGCAACAATGAGATTCGCTAAGATTTGTGAACCAAATCTCAAAAACTTGTCTGATGACGCAGTCTGCACTTCTGTCCGGAGTTTTCTATGAATGGCCCCACCCCCTGCTGTGATCTGGGCGGTATGAGCACCTTGGTGCTGGAAGATGAGCTGGCCGAGCGCAAGACGCGGCTGGCCGAGGCCCAGGCCGATGTTCAGCGCCAGTTCCTGTCCTATGCGGACGACCACGCCTGCATCGCCGTGCTGGAGCGGGCACTGGCCAAGGCCTATCGGTTTTTCTAGCGGTCCGCGCCTACCCGTTGCGTGCGCTACTGCCCCAATAGCCTTGGATTTTGGTGGCGGAAGGGGCCGATGCAGGCGTCCCCGTGCCAGCGCGGCGGTGGCACGGGTGGCTAACACCGCCTCAATTCTGGTTGTAGCAGCCATTGCCAGACACCAGATAGTCCAGCTCATGCTCCCGGCCGGCGTGATCCAGATAGTCGAGGCGGGCCGGCACGATCCCGCACTGGGCGTCCAGGTCGGTCTGGCTGACGACCTTGGCGATGTCGAGCGGGACGAAGAAACCGGGCTGGTCATGGATCAGGGCGGGATGGTCGGGAGCGGCCAGGGCGGAGCCGGTGGCGAGCAGACCGAAAAGACCGAGCAGGAGCGCTTTCATGGAGAGTCCTCTTGAAGGGGTGGGTAGCGAGTCGCTGACCGGACCACTCTAGGAGGACAGGGGGGGCGCCAGGCTGACCGGGTGATGACAAATCGGTCATGGAGGTTGTCGCCTGGCCGCACGGCCGGCCGTGATATTCGCGCGGCCCCTGCGTGCGCGCACCGCTCACACAGAGCAGTCCAGCGCCTTGCCCGGCACCTGGCGGCGTCCCCAGGACAGCATGACGAGCACCAGGGCGCAGCCGATCAGGATGGCGCCCGCCGACAGCACGAAGAGACTGCGCCGGTCGTTGCCTTCGATGAGCAGACTCAGCAGGGTCGGCGCCGCGGCGGCCGAGGCGACCTGCACCACGCCAACCAGCTTGGTCAGGCGCCCGCTCGGATCATGGGTCACGACCGATGACATGTAGTAGGACAACGCCAGGTTCCAGCCGAAGTTCATCAGGAACACCGCGAGCATGAGATCCGCCGCCGTGTGGATGCGCGTGGCCAGCAGATAGATGGCGCCGAGCACGGCCAGGGAGCCGGTGAGGATCATCGGCACGCGGCCCAGATGGCGCCCGGCCACGCTGGGCAGGGCCGCACCGGGCAAGCCGCCGAGCAGGCCGATGCTGATCGCCCAGCCGATGTCCACCGGTGCCACCCCGGCGTCGCGGGCGATGCCTTCGACGAAGCCCCACAGCGAGTAGATCGACAGCTGCAGGAACAGCATGCCGAGCAGCGAGCAGACGCCGATCACCGTCAGCCCGGACCGCAGCGGTGCGGAGGAGACCTGTCGCTCTTCCGGGCTCTGCCTGGCCGGCAGGCATAGGCTCAGCAGGCAGACCAGGGCGAACCAGGCGGCCAGGTAATAGATCGCCCCCGCGAAACCCTGCCACTCGGCGATCATCGGCATGAGCACCGCGCTGCTGGCGAACAGGGCTGTCTGCACGAACAGCAGGATGCCGAAGGACCTGTCCTGGCCCGGCATGCTGCCCAGGCAGTAGATGGCATAGGAGTAGAGCACCCCCGAGCAGAGTCCCGAGAGGCCGCGCAAGGCCAGTAGCGGATCGAGGGCGGTGACGCTGGCGGTCGCGGCGTTGGCGAACAGCAGCAGCAGGGCCGTGCTCAGGGCCAGGGTGCGCGGCCCGAGGAAGCGGATCATCGGCAGGTACAGCAGCGTCCCGACGATGGAGCCGCACATCTCGACGGACAGGGTCCAGCTCTGCTGCGCCAGGGTCAGGTCGAGGCGTTCGGTCAGCAGTCCGATGAAGATCGGCTGCACGCCGATGACGAGAATCGAGGCGGCGGCGATGGCGATGCACGCGGTGCGCACCAGGGTTTGCTTGGCGATGGTCATGGTCGTTTACCTGCCGGCTCGGCCACCACGTGGCCTGCCGCTTCAGTAGAAAGCCTGGCTGTAAGAGGGGTGGCCGGTCAGGTGAGGCGATAGCAGTGGATGACCACCTGGTCGGCGGCGGGATAGCCCACCTTGCCGATCATCACGCTGCAGGTCAGCCAGTCGAGTCTGCCGCTCGCCACCTGGAAGCGCGGTGTGCAACTGCAGTGATAGTCCTCCTCGGCGATCGGCCAAAGGCCCTGGGCGACCTGCGCCTGCCCCCTGTCGCTGAGGGTGATGAGGCCGGTGTTGTGGATGTTGATCCACTCGCCCTGGTCGCTGCGCAGGCTGTAGCGTGCGTCCAGCTCGCCCACGCCGTCGCTGCGCAGCAGATAGAAGTCCGCGCCGCCGGCGACCACTTCGCCGCGTACGTTCACGCCCTCGAAATGCCCGCCGGTGATTCGATAGTTGCTGCGCTGGCCATCCGTGCAGGGGCCCAGGCCATCGGCCGGGTCGATGAGCACCTGCAGGCTCAGCGCCCATTCCAGCGTCGGCACGGCGATCCCGGTTGGTGTCTTGGTATTCATCACGCTCTCCTGTGCCCCACGGGGGCTGTGGTGACTGGTGGTCAGTAGCGATAGGTGAAATACAGCTCGAGGGCGCTGAAGCGATCGTTGTCGCCGAACGCCTGGCGGGCGGCCGACCTGGCCTGCACCCAGTTGTACGAGAGCGAGCCATAGAACTGCCGGTTGGGCGTCCAGTCGAGGTACACCGCGGTCTCGTCGGCGAAGCGCCTATCGCTGACCGCGGCGCCGCGGAAGTTGGCCTGGTCGAGCCAGAACTGGTAGTGGATGACGCCCAGGGTGAGGGCGTCGCTGAGCCGGTTCTTCAGCGAGAACTGCTGGACGCGCTCGTTGCTGTTGAACAGCAGGTAGTTGCCCACCACGTCGCCGATCAGCCAGGTACTCCAGTCGGTGAAACCCTTGCTCAGCGGGTCCCAGGCCTTCTGGCGGTTGTCGGTCGGGTTGTCGTCGCCGGAAAAGACGGCGTAGCGATAGCCGAGGGTGGGCGTGAGGGGCAGGTCCTGGAACTGGTAGTCGGCCTGGGCGTACCAGGCCCTGGCGTCGTAGCTGAGGGCGCCGTCACCACCACGTTGTACCGCGTATTCGCCATTCAAGGTGAGATTCGGCAGGCCCGGCAGGTGACCGCGCAGGGCTCGCAGGTTGTACACCCGCATGCCGTCGCGGCGCGCTGCGGCGCTGTTGTTGCTGGCCAGGGTATCGACCGTCATGGCCAGGGCGCCGAGGGTCACCTGGCCGTCGAGGTCGTAATCCAGGTTGGCGCCGCTCAGGCGGAAATCGCCATAGTGATCGTCGGTGCGCAGGGTGAAGGCCTGTGCCTGGGCCGGGCCATGCCCCCACGCCAGGATCGCCGAGTCGCGGAAGGCGGTGCGCGGACCGAGCCAGTAGGCGCCATCGCCGAACAGATCGAGATTGCCGTCCATGACGATGAAGCCGGTGCCGACCATGAAGTTCTGGCGGCCAGCGGTGAATTTCCAGTCACCCGCCTGTACCCCGGCGTAGCCTTCTTCCGGGGCGAAGCGGCCGTCGGAGCTGCGGGTGAAGCCACCGGCATCGCCGTCGCCAAGGGTGGCAGCGCCGACCACCGAGCCGCCGGCGAGCAGGTGGAGCCTGTCGCTGAGCGAATAGTCGAGGGTGACGCCAGGTTTGACGTAGAACTCCTGCCAGGCAATGCGGCTGCCGTCGTTCCTGCCGCTGCGGGCATCCACGCGACCGGCGCCGAAATTGACGCCCCGGGTGGTGATGGAACCGGCGCCCGCCGTCAGGTTGAACTCGCCTTTGAGGTGTTCGTTTTCGAATGGATAGCCCGCCAGGGCCGGCTGGCCGGCCAGCGGCAGGCCGAGCGCCAGCAGCACGCCGGGAAGGCGCTTGGTTGTGCACATATAGAGCTCCTGACTATTTTTCTTGTATTACAGGGCAGTGAAGGGTGGCCAAGGCGACCACCAAATACCTGGCGCAGCAGGTGGGAGCGCTGGCGGGCCGGCGCTCGTCGATCTCGTTAGGGATGGATCAGCCGCGCAGTCGGGCGGCAATGGCGCGCAGCAGCCGTACGGTATCGATGTCCAGTTCGGTGACCGCTTCGGGTAGCGAGGATTGCTTGACGATCACCACCTCGGCGGCGCGGTCGACGAACAGGTACTGGCCGTGGATACCGCTGGCCATGATGGCCGGACTTTCGTCGTTGAAGACATACCACTGGCTGCGGTAGGAGGCGCCCGGGGTCCAGTCGGCGAAGTCCTGGTGCACGCCATAGAGGGCCGGATCCCCGCCCGCCGCGATGGCCTCGACTACCGCCTGGTCGATGACCTGCTGGCCGTCGACCCGCCCGCCGTTGGCCAGCATCAGGCCGAAGCGGCCCATGTCGCGCAAGGTGGCGTTGAAGCCGGCACCGGCGACGCTGCGACCCCAGGGATCGGCCATGAAGTAGGCGTCGCGCTCGCAGCCGAGTTGCTGCCAGATCCGCTGCAGCTGTTCGGCGCAGCCCAGGCCGCTGGCGCGCTCCATCACCCAGGCCAGGACCTCGGTGGTGGCGGTCACGTAATGGAAGAGGCCGCCGTGCTCGCACCTTTTGCGCAATGACGGCAGGTACTGGTACAGGGATTCGTACTGGGCGTAGTCGGGCAGGGCCGGTTTGAAGCCACAGGCATAGCCATATTGCGAGCTTGCCGAGGTGGGATCGTCGTAGAGCTCGGTGTAGTGGACGCCCACGGCCATGTCGAGCAACTGGCGGACACTGGCGTCGCCGAAGGCGCTGCCGGCCAGTTCCGGCACGTAATGCTGGGTCGGCGCCTGGGCATCGAGCACGCCGTCGTGGATGAGTTGCTCGCCGAGCACCCCGATCAGCGACTTGGTGACCGAGAACATGATGTGACGGTCGGTGGCGACCTGGCCGTTGAAGTAGCGCTCGTACACCACGCGGCCCTGGTGCAGCACCAGAAAGCCGTCGGTCTTGCTGGCCTGCAGATGGTCGAGGGCGCTGACGCTGCGGCCGCAGCTGCTCTGGAATCTCAGCGCTTCGAGGGCCACGGGCGCATGGGCCAGCACCCTGTCCGGTCGCGGCCCGGCAGCCACCTCGATGGTGGGGCGCAGGCGCGCCAGGTTGCGAAAGCCCCAGCGATTGAACGGCGGTGACATCCAGTTGGCCCAGGTCACGCGCTGGTCCGGCTCGGCCGGAAAACCCTGCATCAGTACGGGCTCTTGTTCTTGTTGGTCGTACATCTCGCTGACTCCCCGATTCCGGGAAACCAGGGAGCGGTCGAGGCTCTGGTTCATCAGACTCATCCTGGCAGTGGCCCTGCGTAGAGCAGGTACGG
Organism: Pseudomonas sp. LA5; assembly: GCF_028640825.1. NCBI lineage: Bacteria > Pseudomonadati > Pseudomonadota > Gammaproteobacteria > Pseudomonadales > Pseudomonadaceae > Pseudomonas > Pseudomonas sp. LA5. The sequence continues at coordinate 352,903 of NZ_JAQYZY010000037.1, read as the reverse complement.
GAAAATAATTAACCCTGTTAATTTCTTTAGTCAATAAAATATTTTTCATACCCAAGCCCCGCCAGCTATTCTCCATCGCACCCCAAGGGAATCAGGAGCGACGGTGAGCGGCCTACGCGAACGTCAGAAGGAATTACGCCGCACCGCCATCTCGGCCGCGGCGGTCATGCTGTTCCAGCGTCAGGGCTTTCGCGAGACCACCGTCGAGCAGATCGCCCGCGAGGCCGGCGTCTCGGCGCCCACGGTGTTCAAGTATTTCGGCAGCAAGCACGAGATCATCCTGGAGATGATCAAGGAGTCCGATCGCCGGGCGCTGATCGACGTGCGCCGGCACCTTCGCGACGTCGCGGATCCCGTCGATGCGCTCTGCCACCTGGAACACCTGCTCGTCAGCTACGCACTGGACGTCCTGCCCGCTGCCCTCTGGCGCGAATTGCTGCCGCTGGTGCTGGTGGGGGGCGACAGCGGTCTGCCCCAGGCCTACCGGCAGATGAACCGCGGCCTGCAGGAAGAGATCGCCAAGGTGCTGCGCGAGCTGCAGACCGCCGGCAAGCTGCGCGCCGATCTGGACGTGGAGCTGGCGGCCTTCCTGCTCAACGACTACTCGCATCTGCAATTGCTGCGCCTGACGGCCAGTGACGAGATGGATCGCAAAGGCCACGCGGCCACCGTGCGCAACACCACGCGCCTGATCTTCGAAGGCATGCGCGCGGTACCGGCGTGAGGCGCTAGTGGCTGCATCAGCCTTGGTTGTCTTCCCGGACCGGCTGGCGTCTCGACAGGTCTCGCTCAGGGAACGTGACGGGATATCCGGCGAGCCGATTGCGAGGTCAGGGAAAGGCGAGGCGGATCGCGGCGCCAACCCAGCAGTGAGCCGAACAGGATGGGTATCTTTCGCTGAGCTCGGCATGGATTTGCCCAGCCATTTTCAGATGCGCCTATAGTGAGGCCGCGCGTAGCAGGGGAACGTCAGACAGCCTGACCGGCAGTGATCACCGCTCTTGCGGAAGGGGCGACAGCCAACGGACCGGTCCGGCTGGCGCGGGCCCGGCATGGCTGCGCGGGCGCATAGTGCGGACTGTTTGGAATAACAAGGCATTCGGGGTGGTTATGAACGTAACGGGCTTCCTGACACTGGTGGGTTGCTACCTGCTTGGCACCTATATGACGAATTTCATCGGCGGCATTCCGGCCAGTGTCATAGGGATCATCGTGCTTTTCGCCCTGCTGATCCTGCTGCGCAGGGTGCCCGAAGGGGTGGAGAAGATGGCGGGCAATCTGCTTGGCTATCTTCCCCTGATGCTCGTGGTGCCGGCGGTTGGCATCGTCGATTTCAGCGGCCTCGAGACCTCGGTGTGGTTGCGCCTGGTGCTGGTCATCGCCCTGTCCCTGCTGGTCACCGTGCCCCTGTGTGGCTGGCTGCTGCAGTACCTGATCGGTAGAAACAAAGACCATGTCTGACCCGGCCCTCGCTTCCCTGTTGGCCCTGTCCCTGACGCTCGCGGCCTATCAGCTGGCGCTCGTGCTGCAACAGCGCCTGCGCCTGGTCATGCTGCAACCGGTGCTGATCACCACCGCCATCGTCGCGACCGTGCTCTTGATCGGCGGGATTCCCTACGACAGGTATCGAAGCGCCAGCGGCCTGCTCTCGATGCTGCTCGGACCCACCACCGTGGGCCTCGCCGTTCCGCTCTACAAGAACGTCCAGCGCGTGACGGCACTTTGCACGCCGCTGCTGATAACCCTCACGGTTGGCGGCGTGGTAGGTGCTTCCCTGACCCTGGCCCTGGGCTGGCTGTTCGGCCTGCCGGAGACACTGCTGATGAGTCTGCTGCCGAAGTCGGTGACCATGCCGATCGCCTTGCCCCTGGCGGATCATTTCGGTGGCGTCGCGCCGCTGACCGCGGTGATCGTGATGCTGACCGGCGTCATCAGCACCACGCTGGCGCTGCCACTGCTCAAGGTCTTCAAGGTCGAGGATCCCGCGGCCCGCGGTCTGACCCTCGGCATGAACGGCCATGCCATAGGCACCGCCCATGCCTTGCGGGAAAGCCAGGAGACGGCGGCGTTCTCGGCGCTGGGCATGATCCTGCTCGGGATCGTTACCGCTCTGGTGCTGCCGCTGGTGCTCGGTTGAGCGCCAGTGCCGCCAGGAGCGGGCCGACCGGAAGCCCTGAGTCGACGAGCTCGGAGCGCTGCCAACTGCCGCTCAGTCATCATTATCGACACTTCATGCGATAACCGTTATGTGAATAACGCCCGCGCGAAAGATGATAGCACTAGGCCAGCCGGCGATCGGCAGCCGTGCTTACAGGGACAGACGTCATGGGCATGGAAGACAAGGAATTTCAGACCACCCTCCAGCAACTCGGTCAGCTGAATCTGGACCGGATCATGGAGCAGGCGCGCGTTGATCGAGACTTCATGAATCGCGTGGTGACCGTGCTGGAAGAGTGTGGGGTGGACGATCGTACCGACGAGGAAAATTCCCTGCTCGAATGGGCCCGTGCCTTCCAGCGCCTGCCGGGTAAGGACGCCGGCCGCTAGGCGTCTGCGCGCTGGCCCGGTTTCGGCAGCCAGCCGTCCTGGTCTGCCGACACTCTCTGTCGATTGCCCTGCGCCGCACCGCATGGTGTCTCGAACACCGGGCAGGGCGGCGGCGCGTTCAGGCAGAAAGGTCCGGCGGATCAGCGCTGATCGGTGGCGTCGTGAGCGCTGCTTCCTGCGACCGGGTCCAGCGGCAGGGGCGCCAGCAGGGCCGTCTCGGCCACCATGTCGGCAACCCGCTCATTGAGATCCTGCACGGCCTGCAGGACAGCGCGGACGTCCGGATCGTCGCAGTCCACCGTGCCCAGCCGCCTGGCGTTTTCCTGTAGCTGGCGATGCAGGCCAAGCAGCGCCTCGCGGGCGTGGCTCTGGGGATCAGGGTGCATAGGGCGTCGGGCTTCGATCAGGCAGAGGTCATAAGGCCACTATGATTCGTCCGTTTGAATATCGCAATAATTGATCCGCTGGCTTGGTCCTGTCTAGACGAGCGGTCAGGAAGCCAGTGAAGCGGCTTGGATCTCCCTCCTGATGCCATGCCTGTTTCCGAGCACCTACCCTCTACCCGGATGTGCAGGAGCAACGCATTGATCCTTTGCCTGGGATGCAGGGGCAATGCCTTTCAGACCTACGCCTTGCCACCGTCGACACGTGCCATACGGCCGAGCGGGATCAGCCTGTTCAGCTGCTCCCATACTTCCGCCGAGGTCGCGGCGCAACGACGTTGATGCGGATGTTGCGGGGTGCCAGTTCATTGGCCCAGGTGCACGAAGGAGCGCACTGCGGCCTTGCTTGCGCCATAGACGCCATAGCCGTGGGTGCCGATCGCCGCGGCGATGGAGTCGATCAATACGATGGCGCCGCCATTGGGCATGCTCGCCGTCGCTGCCTGGGTGGCGAAGAGCAGAGCGCGCACGTTGAGCGCGAAGGTCCGGTCGAAGTGCTCTCCGCTGATGCTCTCGAACGGCGCGAACTCCGACAGGCCTGCGGCGGCTACCGCCCGGCTCCAAGCACCCTGTTGCGTCCCGTGGCTTGTGCGCGATGCTTTGGTCCTCGCCTAGCTATCCCGCAGTGCTCGACGCAACCCGGCCCTGGCCAGCGAGAAAGCCAGGCAGTCTTCGGCCAGGCCGAGGCCGGCATTGAGCCAGGCGTTGCGGGCGTAGCCCTTGCGCAGATCGATCGCTACCTTGGCGGCGACACAGGCAGCGGTTGCCCCGATCAGTGCAGGCAGCAGTCGCGGTTGCCGCTGCGCACCGGCGAGTGCCGCGGCACTGATGCCACCGGACAGGGCACGGACCAGCATTGAGGGCGCAATGGTGCGGTCCGGCGCGAAGGGCAGTTTGTCGCCCAGGAGCTCCGCCGCAGCCAGGGGTATCCCGTACTGCCGTACTCGAGACGACGCGAGGGTAGGTGCGGGTTCGTCAGCGCTCGCGATATCCTCACGCCCCGCCAGCGCCGCGCTGACCAGGGTCGGCGCCAGCATGCTGCGCATGCCTGTCACCACACCAATGGCCAAGGCGCCCCACAAGAGATTGCTGGCTGTCGTCATGGTCGATTCTCCCGGTAGTCATACCAATACGGACCGGGTGTGTGCGGGCCTGTTCAGATTACCGGGTCCGCAGACATTCGCGGCTCGTGCGTGACGTTGCAGGAACGCCGCCGAGGCCTGGCGACGTTCAGTCAACGTTGGCGCTACAACGACTGACGCCTGGGTCGATCAGAAGCGGAATGCCTGGCGCCCGATCAACAGCCAGTGGCCTTTCTGTTTCTGCCAGATCTGAAAGTTCTCGATCTCGGTCGGCACTACCTTGCCACTGTTTACGGCCTGAGCTGAAAAGTGGTTGCGCACCAGCGCGACGTCCCCGGATAGGGTGATCTTCTGGTTGAGCATCTTCAGCTCGTTGAATGCGCTTTTGCCCGTCTCGATGTCGGCGATGAACGCGTGCTTGTCCTGGATGTTGCCGCTCGAATGTCCATAGGTCAGGCTGTCTGCGGTCAGCGCCTTGAGCTGCGCAATATCCTTGTGCCACATGGCCTGGGTCAGCTGGTCGACGGCGGAGGCGACGTCCTTTTCATCACTTGTTGCTGCTGCGACATAGCCACTGAACAGGCAGAGGAAGCCTACCGCTAGTTTCAACTTTTTCATGCTCGGATCCTTTTGTTGTAGTTGTCGGAAATGCCAGGTGGCGAGAGCCACAGATCACACAGTCTTGTCTGTCATCGTATGACTATGCGATTGTGCCTGGCTGGAGGGCGCAAGACCAGTCCTGCGCGGCTACCCGGAAAGTGCATGTCTGAAAGCCGGTTTCCTGGTAGTCGGGACATCGGTCTGAGCGGAGGCCTGTTGCCGCGTGCACCAGGTGGCGCCGAGTCGAGAGGTCGGTACTGCCGACGGGATGGCCATCCGGCCGCGTTCACCTCAGCAAGGGGACTGGCGGCTCGTCCTCTGCCGTCCAGGCGCCAATGCGCCCGGTACTCGTGGCTGATCGCTACCGACTCAACTCATAGGCGCACATGTTCACCGTGGCCGCCAGATTCAGGGACTCGATGGCGCCCGAGCCGGCGATGGTGAAGGGCTGGGCGTTCAGGGCCGCGAGGTGCTCACGGGGAACGCCGCGGGCTTCGTTGCCGAACAGGTAGCAGTCGAAGGCTGCGAAAGCGGCGGACTGCACCGGCATGCCCTGCATGTCGAGGCAGGCGAGGCGGGGGAAGCGCTCCTGCAGGCCGTCGAGGTCGACGTCCAGCTCCAGCGGGGTGTGGAAGATGGCGCCCATGCTGGCGCGGACCACCTTGGGATTGTAGGGGTCGACGCTGCCCGGGCTGAGCAGGCAGCGAAAACCTCCGAACCAGGCCAGGGTGCGCAGGATGGTGCCCAGATTGCCCGGGTCCTGGATCTCGTGCAGATAGACGGCGCGCTCGCCCTCGACCGCTGCTGCCACAGGCTCCCGGGGCATTGGCACCACCGCAAGGATACCCTGTGGGGTCTTGGTATCGGCAAGCTGCGCCATCTGCCGGTCGCTGATCGGGTGCGTTCGGAACGGACTCTGCCAGTGCTCGTAGGCGCCCGTCACATAGAGTTCGGCCCGCTGCAGCTGGGGATTCCCCAGCGCAGCCTTTTGCAGTTCCAGCGCCAGGTGCTCGCCCTCCACCAGGAAGTGACCGAACTCGGCACGGTACTTCTTCTGGTGGAGCTTCCTGATGTCGTCGAGCTTCATCAGCCAGCGGCCCGAACCAGCGGTGCGGCCTGCGCGTCGCCTTCCGCGAGCATCGCCTTGGCCAGGGCTTCGGCCACCTTGATGCCGTCCACGCCGGCGGACAGGATACCGCCTGCGTAGCCAGCGCCTTCCCCGGCCGGATACAGGCCGCGCAGATTCAGACTCTGCAGGCTGTCGTTGTCGCGGGTGATGCGCACCGGCGAGGAGGTGCGGGTCTCGATCCCGGTCAGGATGGCGTCATGGCGGTCGAAGCCGCGGATCTGCCTGCCGAAGGCGGGCAGGGCTTCGCGGATGGCGTCGATGGCGTAGTCGGGCAGCGACGGCGCCAGGTCGCCCAGGCGCACGCCGGGCTTGTAGGAGGGCTCGACTTCACCGAAGGCGGTGGAGGACACGCCGCGAATGAAGTCGCCGACCAGTTGGCCAGGCGCCGAATAGTCGCTGCCGCCCAATTCGTAGGCGCGCGATTCCAGGCGCTCCTGGAGTTCGACGCCGGCCAGCGGATCACCGGGGAAGTCCTGCTCGGGATTGATGCCCACCACGATGCCGGAATTGGCATTGCGTTCGTTGCGCGAGTACTGGCTCATGCCGTTGGTGACCACGCGGCCCGGCTCGGAGGTGGCCGCCACCACGGTGCCGCCCGGGCACATGCAGAAGCTGTAGACCGCGCGGCCGTTCTTGGCGTGATGCACCAACTTGTAGTCGGCGGCGCCCAGTTCCGGGTGACCGGCGTACTTGCCCAGGCGGGCCTGGTCGATCATGCCCTGGGGGTGTTCGATGCGGAAGCCGACGGCGAAGGGCTTGGCTTCGATGTACACGCCCTGGCGATGCAGCATGCGGAAGGTGTCGCGCGAGCTGTGGCCCAGGGCGAGCACCACGTGGCGGCTGTGCAGGGTCTCGCCATTGGCCAGCACCACGCCTTCGAGCTGACCGTCGTTGATCAGCAGATCCGTCACCTTGGTTTCGAAGCGGACTTCGCCGCCGAGGGCGATGATTTCCTCGCGCATGGCCGCCACCACGCCGGTCAGGCGGAAGGTGCCGATGTGCGGCTTGCTGACGTAGAGGATCTCTTCCGGCGCGCCGGCGCGGACGAATTCGTGCATCACCTTGCGGGCGTAGAACTTCGGATCCTTGATCTGGCTGTAGAGCTTGCCATCGGAAAACAGGCCCGCTCCGCCTTCGCCGAATTGCACGTTGGATTCGGGGCTCAGCACCTTCTTGCGCCACAGCGCCCAGGTGTCCTTGGTGCGGCTGCGCACCTCCTTACCGCGCTCCAGCACGATGGGCTTGAAGCCCATCTGGGCGAGCAGCAGGGCGGCGAACAGGCCACAGGGACCGAAGCCCACCACCAGCGGGCGCTCGGCCAGATTCGCCGGGGCCTGGCCGACCTGGTAGTAGCCGGTGTCCGGTGCCGGGCGCACGTGCAGGTCATTGGCCAGGCGCGCCAGCACCGCCGCCTCGTCGCGCACCTCCAGGTCGATGATGTAGATGAACAGGATGACGCTGTTCTTCTTGCGCGCATCGTAGCTGCGCTTGAACACGGTGAAATCGAGCAGGTCGGCGTCGCTCAGCTTCAGGCGCTGGAGGATGGCCTGGCGCAATTCGGCGGGGGTGTGGTCAAGCGGCAGCTGCAGTTCGTTGAGGCGAATCATGGCAATAATCCTGGCCGGTGACTCCGGCAAAGGAAGGGACGAGGAGGGGTAGGGCGGCGATTGTACCCGGCGGCCCCGGCGCTGTCAGGCCGGGACGATGGGCGCTCCTTTGGGCGGTCTGACGGACGCTCGGGCGATCGCCGATTCGTCCAGCCGCGTTATCGGCTTATAATCGCCGCCACTTCGCGGCCGGCCAGACCTGGCGAACGGCCGCTTCTCACCCGCTTTCCCGTGGTAGTTCCAACATGAAAAGATCCAAAAGCAGCCGTCGCTGGCTGGATGAACACGTCAACGATCCCTACGTCAAACGCGCTCAGAAAGACGGCCTGCGCTCGCGCTCCAGCTACAAGCTGATCGAGCTCAACGAGAAGGACAAGCTGATCCGTCCCGGCATGCTGGTCATGGACCTGGGCTCGGCCCCGGGCGGCTGGTCGCAGGTGGCGGGCGGCATCGTCGGCGAGAAGGGCCGCGTGGTGGCCACCGACATCCTGCCGATGGGGGCCCTCGACAACGTCGACTTCGTCCAGGGCGACTTCACCGACGATGCCGTCTTCCAGAAGATTCTCGGCATGCTCGAGGGCCGCCAGCCCGACCTGATCGTCTCCGACATCGCGCCCAACATCAGCGGCGTCGCAGCCGCCGACCAGGCCGCCGCCATGTACCTGGTGGAGCTGACCCTGGACATGGTGCGCCAGGTGCTCAAGCCCGGCGGCAACTACGTGGTCAAGGTGTTCCAGGGCGAAGGCTCCGATGTCTTCCTGAAAGACGTACGCACCTCCTTCGAGAAGGTGTCGATCCGCAAGCCCGAAGCCTCGCGTCCCCGCTCGCGCGAGGTCTATCTGGTGGGCAAGGGTTTCAAGGGCCAGCTCTAGCCCTTGCCGCCGGCGCGGGCCTGTTCGCTGGCCCGCCGGGCTGATCGTCCGCTCCGTATTAATACCTGCCGCTACTCGCTGAGGGTCTGTGCCGGATGCTGGATCAGCGCGCAGCGCATCGGCGCGTCCGGCGAAAACCGATTCCCCTCTCAGGAGATGCTGAAAACCCTGTAGTCAGGGCCAGCACGAACGGCCGTTCCTCTTGGTCCAGGTCGCGCAACTGTGAAGCGATGTTTCCGGCGGGAGTTAATTCCCGGGCGACTGCTAGGGTTTCCTATTCATCTGCGCTCAAGCAGGGGTTGCGGTGAGCCTGTGCCGAAAACTGGGGGCGGAAGAGATGGATAGCTATGTATTCGAGACCGCAGAAGATTGCTGACGGAGGTCTACGGATCGCTGTACGAGCTGGAAAGCGGGCATGGCTTCAGGTGCGTAAAGGCCGAGCGCGGCCAGATCTTCCTGTATCGACCGGTCGCCGGGTTGGCCGAGGGCAATCTGGGCGAGATTGCCTTCGAGGTCGAATCCCACGCCAGGCGCGCGGGCCGACGGATCGTCGAAACCCGCCAGTTCTTCAGGCAGTTGAAAGTCGACAGTGGCCACGCCACCGAACGCGACACTCGCTATGACTGGCCGCGGATCGGCTTCACCACGAAAGAAGAGGTCACGCCTCTCGTGCTTCAGCTGAAAGCCTTTCTTGGCGTACGCAGCTGAGACTTTCAGGCCGATAGCGCGGCCAGGGATCCTGAATGCGTCCGCCGGCCGTCCTGGCAGCGAAGGTGCTCATCCGGGTATGAACACCTTCGTCGAAGGGCAACGTATTGCCGGAACGATCTCAGGCCGGCTCTTCGAAACGGGCATAGCCCACGGGTATGCCGCCTTGGGTGGCATGCCGCGAGCTGTCGACCAGCGCAGCGGCGCGCTTGGCCAGCCCCGGTCCCGAGCGTTTGGGAGCGGGGCGCGTCAGGTCCGGCCCGCCCAAGACGCTGTTCAGGGTGAAGAACTCCATCAGTTGCTGGAGCAACTCGGCCTGGCTGCTCATCTCTTCGGCAGTGGCGGCCAGTTCCTCGGACGCCGAGGCGTTCTGCTGGGTGACCTGACTGAGCTGCAGCATGGCGCCGTTGATCTGCTCGACGCCGGAGGTCTGCTCTTCCGAGGCGGCGGTGATCTCCTGCACCAGGTCGGAGGTCTTGCTGATGGAGGGCACCATCTCGTCCAGCAGCGCGCCGGCACGCTCGGCCAGGGCCACGCTGCCCTGGGCGACGTTGCTGATCTCCTGGGCGGCGACCTGGCTGCGCTCCGCCAGCTTGCGCACCTCGGAAGCCACCACGGCGAAGCCCTTGCCATGCTCGCCGGCGCGCGCCGCCTCGATGGCGGCGTTGAGGGCCAGCAGGTTGGTCTGGTAGGCGATGTCGTCGATGATGCTGATCTTGGCCGCGATGGTCTTCATGGCCACCAGGGTGTCCCTGACGGCCTGGCCGCCTTCGTTCGCCTCGCGGTTGGCCTTGCCGGCCATGCCGTCGGTGACCTTGGCGTTCTCGGTGTTCTGGGCGATGGACGCCGACATCTGCTCGACGCTGGCGCTGGTTTCTTCGACCGAGGCGGCCTGTTCGGTGCTCGCCTGGCTGATGCTCTGGGCGGTGGCGGAGATCTCCTCCGAGGCGCTGGCCAGGCCATCGGAGGCGCTGCGGACGTCGCTGATGATCTGCGACAGGCGCTGGTTCATGCCGTCCATGGCGCGCAGCAGCGCGGCGGTCTCGTCCCGGCCTTCGGCGTCGATGCGCTGGGTGAGGTCGCCTGCCGCCAGGCGATCGGCGATCGCGACGGCCGCGCGCAAGGGGCGGGTGATGCTGCGACTCATCAGGAAGCCGAGCAGGATGCCAAAGGCCACGCCCACCGCGATGATGCCGATCAGCATGACCCGGCTGCGGGCATAGATCTGGTCGGTGAGGTCGTTGGCGTCGCTGGCGTTCTGCTCCTTGCGCTTGGACAGTTCGGTCATCAGCACACCTACCTGGTCGCCAAAACGGCGAACACTGACCAGCTGACTGTCCAGCTCAGGATCGGCATCACGCAGCGTCCGCTTGCCGGCGATCGCCATGGCCTGGTCCAGCTGAGAGGTATAGCTGCCGAGCAACTCGTCGATCTGCCGGAAATTGGCGGCCGATGCCTCGCTGCTAAAGAGAGGGCGGGCCTTGGCGAGATTGTCCCGCACATTGGCCAGCCCCAGCTTGACCTCCGCCTGGGCACGAGTGCGATCCTCTTCGGAGGTTGCCAGCAGGTAGTTGCTGCGCGCGCGGCCGATGAAGACCAGATTCATATTGGCCTCCTTGATGTAGGAAAGCCCGAGCAATTCGTTCTGATAAAGCTGAGTGGCCAGATCATTGATCTGGCTGCTGTTGCTGAGGCCCGCCAATCCCACCACCAGGCTGATGGACGCCACGGCGATGAAGGACACGATGAGGCGGGTGCCAATCCGGAAATTCTTGAACATCTGAAAGCTCCTCGGAGAAGGACTAGCGGTCACAGCTAGCTGCAAGCGACGACGGGATAGTGACGTCAATAGTCAGGCTTTCGGTGCGAATATCTGGAAGTTTATGGTGGCTCTTTGCCGCTTTTACAAATGGCAGCCAATTCGCCGAACTTTCCTGAAGTTTGGCCAATAAACGTTGTTGCAATAGCTTTTCCGGAGGCGGTAAATGTAGCGACGGCGATCTGAGAACTCATCGATCAGCTGGCCTGATCATTCGTCTTCGCACCCAAACGGCTCACTCGCGCCTCGTCCAAAACCGCCTTGGCCGGTGAGCCTTGGCGCGTGCGCCAGACGGCGATGGCAGCACCTGGCTTTATGCCTGGTGTTGCCACAGGGCCTCGATGAAGCCGCGAATCTCTTGGGCCAGGTCGTCATCCTCTGCTGTTCCGCCCATGAAACCGCCGTGGGGCATGCCTTCGCCGAGGTAGAACTCGACAGGCACCCGGGCGCGGCGCAGCCCACGATGCAAGCGCGCCGCGTTGGACAGGAACAGGTCGCGGGTACCCGTTTGCAGGAAGGTAGGCGGCAATCCCTCAAGCTGGCCGAACAAGGGCGAAAGGTAGGGGTGGGCGAGATCGGCGTCGCCTGCATAGAGTTGATTGATGGGCATCAGGGGGAGGGGCAGCATCACATCCACGTGGCGGTTGGTGTGGAAACTGTCGCCGGACTCGGTCAGGTCGACCTCGGGTGACAGCAGCACCAGCCCGGCGGGCATCGGCAGACCTTCGTCGCGACCGCGCAAGAGTGTCGCCAGCGCCAGGTTGCCACCGGCCGAACGTCCGATGAGAACGATATCGGCGGGGGAGTACTGGCTCAGCACATGCCGATAGGCCACAAGGCAGTCATCCAGCGCGGCAGGATAGGGAAAGTCAGGCGGCAGGCGATAATCCACGCCGAAGCACCGAACGCCATAGCGGTCGGCCTGTTGCTGCGCGCCGACGCGGCAGGCCTCGCCACCGCCGAACAACAGGGCACCACCGTGCAGGTCGATACAGGCTCGCTGGGGGTGTGCCGATCCTTCAGGCGTGGCGACATGGATTTCGGTTTCACCGAGGATCAGGGTGTCGACACTGGCGCGGGGGTGGCTCGCCATGCCTTTCACCGCCACCGCATAGTGGTCGTTCACCTGGTCCTTGAGCGCTTGCCAGGCTGCCCTGTCCGCTAACGGCGGTAGCGGCTGAAGCGCATTGACCGGAAGACCCTGGGCAGTGACCAGGCGTTGCAGCGCAGCCCTCGCCGGCGCGCTGATCGAGGTGGGAAAGGGCACGATGCATTGCGGCACCAACACGCCTTCAGACGGAAGGGTGGTCACGGCCTTGGCCATAAGCGACTCCGGTATTGGGTCCAGTGGGGGACGGCGATGGAGGGGCGAGTCGCCACTTCCGGTAGTCGGGCATCAGGCATGAATCACGGACATTGCAGCGCTCAGCGCGCCGAGCACCTCAGCGTCAGGCGCTGCATCCGTTATCAGCGTACTGACGTCGGCCAGCGGGATGATGCCGTAGGGCGAGGCCGCGCCGAGCTTTTCCCGCGTCGCCAGAACGAAGGTCTCCGCCGCCTGGCGGCTGATGATCCGCTTGATCGCGGCTTCTTCGCCATTGCCCGTAGTGGCGCCCGTTTCCGGATGCAGGCCGGTCACGCCCATGAAGTAGCTATCCACGCGCACCCGGGCGATGGCCTCCGCGCAGGCCGCCCCCAGGGTGACGATGGAATGCTTGAACAGGCGGCCGCCAATGAGCTCGACGTCGATCAGCGGATGCTCGACCAGCGCCACCGCGATGTTCGGGCTATGGGTCACCACCGTGATCGCAAGATCCTTGGGCAACTGGCGGACGAGTTGGACATTGGTCGTGCCGCCATCGAGAAAAACGATCTGCCCTGGCTGGATCAAGCGCGCACCCGCCCGGCCGAGGGCCATCTTGCTGGCCGTGGAAGCCTCTTCGCGCTTGGCGTAGTCCGCGACCGCCGCCGAAGCAGGCAAGGCACCGCCATGCACGCGTTGCAGCACACCGTCAGCCGCCAGCTCCCGCAGATCGCGGCGAATGGTGTCTTCCGAGACCCCCAGCTGCTGGCTGAAGGTCTTGGCGACCAGCCGTCCTTCCTGGCGCAGTACCTGCTGGATAAGCGCCTTGCGTTCACGGGTGAGCATCCGGGACTCCTGCACGAAAATTCTTGACGTTGCACGAAACTGCACGAATTCTAACGTGAAGCCCCAGGGCGGTAAACACCGCTCGCCAACCCAGAGGACTGCCATGAGCATCGCCCCGCGTATTCGTGTCGAAGAGGTCGAGGTTTTATCTGACGACTGGTTCGTGCTGAAGAAGACCACCTTCGCCTTCCTGCGCAGTGACGGCACCTGGCAGCGGCAATCGCGAGAGACCTACGATCGCGGCAATGGCGCGACCATCCTGCTCTACGATCCCCAGCGGCGCACCGTGGTGCTGACGCGCCAGCTGCGCTATCCGGCTTTCGTCAACGGGCACGACGACCTGCTGATCGAGGCACCCGCCGGCCTGCTCGACGCCGCCGAACCCGAGGTGCGCATCCGCGCCGAGGTCGAGGAGGAGACGGGCTTTCAGGTGCGGGAAGTGCGGCAGGTGTTCGATGCCTTCATGAGCCCCGGTTCGGTGACCGAGCGGCTGCATTTCTTCGTCGGCGAATACGCCCCGGGCGATCGCAAGTCCGCCGGAGGTGGCAATGTCGCGGAAGGCGAGGACATCGCCGTGCTCGAGGTCGAGCTGGAGGAGGCGCTGGCGATGATCGATGCCGGGATCCTGCGCGACGGCAAGACCATCATGCTGCTGCAGTACGCGGCCCTGAGGCTCATGCCGCGCCTGGCGATCAGCTGATCGCCAAGGCTACCTCGGGCGTTCGCCGCCTGGCGGCTAGGACAACGCCCCGGGGCGCAGGCAGGGCAGCACATGGGCGACATAGTCGGCCTTGCCCAGCTCCACGCCTTGGGCGCGCAGGATGGCGTAGGCGGTCATCACGTGGAAGTAGAACTGCGGCAGGGCCCAGTCGCGGACGTACTGTTCGGTCGTGAAGTCGAATACCAGGCCCTGGGGCAGTTCGTGGGCGACCGGTGCGCCTTCCTGGATGGGACGGCCTGGGCCTGCGATCGCCTCTATCCTGTCCAGGGTTTCGCAGATGCGGGTCTGAGCCTGGGCGAGGGTGCCTGGTTGTTCGCCGGCGTTGCGGCCTTCGTTGAGCAAGTCTGTCAGCTCGGGCGGAAAGGCCTGGTCGTGCAGTCTCAACATTCCTTCCTGGGCCTGGACGCAGGCGAAGCGGATCTGGGTGGCGAGGGGAAACATGTCGGGCGCCAGGCGGGCGGTCAGCAGCGTCTCGGCCGTGCCATCCGGCCGTTGGGCCTCGGCCTTGCCGAGCCAGGCCGACAGGGCGCCAAGCAGATTCCTGTAGGTGGGAACGAGGATATCCGTGAAGGTCATGGCAGGTCCTTGCTGGGTCTGAAGCAGGGTGGGTCGGTCTAGTAGAGGGTGTTGGCGATCCGCTGCGGCAGGGCCTGGTCGTAGGCATCGCCGTCTATCTGGGTCGGACATAGCTGCTTGAGGATCGACCCGGGAGAGGGCAGGGCACTGCGCGGCAGGTGCCTGGTGGCATCCCACAAGCCGGCCCTGATCACCGCGCGGCTGCACTGGAAGTAGACACTGCTGACTTTGATCTCCAGTACCGTCCGCGGGCGCTGGCCCTTGACCTCGAAGCGCGCCAGCAGCGCCGGGTCGACGGCTATACGGGCGGTGCCATTGATCCGTAGCGTCTCGCCAATGCCGGGAATCAGGAACAGCAGCGCTACCTGGGGATCCTGGAGGATGTTGCGCAGCGTATCCAGGCGGTTGTTGCCCCGGCGATCCGGCAGGTAGAGCGTCCTGGCGTCCTCGACCTGCACGAAGCCGGGCGCATCGCCGCGCGGCGAGGCATCCAGTCCCTGGGGCCCGGAGGAGGCCAATACCACGAAGGACGCCGCCTCGATGAAGGGCTGGTAGGCAGGGTGAATGTGGTCTGTTTCCTTGAGGATCGAGGGTGCCGCGACCTCGCCGTAGAGACTTTCCAGCGATTCCAGCGAGGTGATGTAGTCCTGTTCCTGGTTGTCCTGCTCCATGTAAGACTCCTGGTTTGAGGTGCTCTGCGCGCCTTCTCACGCGTGGCTCTTCCGGTGCCAAACGTTCGCGACAGGCGAAGGGTTGGCTGAACTGTAGCCGATACGGTGGAGCAGAGCCCGGTCGGTGGGCAGGTTCCCGCGAGCGTCGCTTGGCTAGGGGTCTTCGCCATAGCGACCCAAAGAAAGCGCAAGCGGCTGGGTACTTATAGCGGTCTGCCGCTGTCCCAGAAGACCTGATCGGCGCCTGTACCTGTTCCAACAGTCGCCCACGAACCCCCCCATTGGCTGACTAAGAGGAACCTCCTGATGACCCAACCCTTACGCCTGTACGAACTGACCGGCGCCGACGACAGCTGCCGCTTCAGCCCCTATTGCTGGCGCATACGGCTGGCACTGGCGCACAAGGGGTTGCCGGTGGAGACCGTGGCCTGGCGCTTCCACGAGAAGGAGGCCATCGCCTTTTCCGGCCAGGGCAAGGTGCCGGTGCTGGTCGACGGCGACCAGTGCGTCAGTGACAGCTGGACCATCGCCGAGTATCTGGATCGCCAGTACCCTGAGCGGCCTGCCCTGTTGGGCGATGCCGCGCTCAAGGCAACGACGCGCTTCATCAACCAATGGGTCGCGGACAGTGTCCATCCGGCGCTGGCACGGTTGATCCTGCCCGACGTCCATGGGGTGCTGGCTGAAGCCGACCAGGACTACTTCAAGCGGACGCGCGAGGCGGCATTCGGCGTGTCGCTGGAGGCCCTGGCTGGGCAACGCGAAACCTCGCTGCAAACCTTCCGCGACGTCCTGAAACCCCTGCGCAGCACCCTGGCGGTGCAGGATTACCTGGCCGGCGAAGCCCCGGCCTATGCCGATCACATCGTCTTCGGCGCCTTTCAGTGGGCGCGGATCGTCAGTGCCCAGGCGTTGCTGGCTCAGGACGATCCCATCACCGCCTGGTGCGAGCGGATGCTCGACGCCTACGCTGGCGTTGCGCGCCACACACCCGCGGCAGCCGAACGGTAGTTCGCCGCCGCGCCTGAGCCGGCGGCTCGCCCGGGCCAGCCGTCGAGGCGTCCACCATAACGAACGCCCCGACGGCAGCGCCGGCACCCCTGGGTTCCTGGCGGAATGCTACTGGATCACTGGCCGGTGCTGGCCAACCGACTCATTCTCTTCCTGCCGATCCCGCTCGGCCATGAAGTCCCCGGGCAGGGATTCGACGTACAGGCTTCTGCTGGAGAGGGCAAAGCGCACGCCGATCTTGGCGAAGGCTTCCATCATCTCCAGATTGATCGCCTGCTGGATGTCCATGTACAGGTTGTAGCTGGCATCCAGGACGATGTAGACGACCTCGAAGTCCAGCGAGCTGTCGCCGAAGGCCAGCAGATGGGCCCGGTCGAAGCGCGTCTTGTCCTGCCGCTGAATGATGTCTTTCAGGGCGGCAGTAACCTGTCTGATCTGCTTCGGCTGGCTGGCATAGGTCAGGCCGAACTTGAAGACGATGCGACGCTCCTGCAGCTTCTTGTAGTTCTGGATGGTGCTGCCGATCATCTCGGCGTTCGCCATGACGATCTGTTCGCCGCCCAGACTTCTGATCCGGGTGGTCTTCAGGCCCACGTGCTCGACGGTGCCCGCCAGCGAGCCGACGACAATGAAGTCGCCCACCTCGAAGGGCTTGTCCACCGCGATGGAGAGGGAGGCAAACACATCACCCAGGATGTTCTGCACTGCCAGGGCGATGGCGATGCCGCCCACGCCGAGGCTGGCGACAAAGGCGGTGATGTTGACGCCGAGATTGGACAGCATCGCCAGGCCGACCACGGCCCAGAGCAGCACCTTGGCGCCCCAGAGTGACAGGGTGGCCAGGGCGCTGCCCTGGTAGACGTCGGCCTGGCTGTGCTTGACGAAGTAGTGGTGCACCGCCAGGGCCACCGCCCGGTTGGCCCACAGCCCGGCCTGCAAGGCCGCCACCACGAACCAGAGGCTGCTGACCCGCGTCAGCCAGCGCTCGGGGAGATCCAGTATCCCCACGCCGATCAGGATGGCGGCCAGCAATAGCAGGGTATTGCTGGTGCTGGAGAGCACCTGGATGGCGATATGGCTGACATGGGCACCCGGTTTCTCGGCGCGGGTCCGCAGATTTCTCAGGACGAAGCCGATGATGGTGCGGGCGAGGGTGAAGCTGAGCAGGATGATGCACAGCATGGCGAGCCAGTTGGCCAGCGAGATGCCGAGCAGACTGGTCGATAGCAGGGTGTTGAAAAATCCGAGATCCATAAAGCAGGGGGTCTTCTAGCCGGTTCAGAAATCGCCACGACTCGGCCGCGCAGGCGCGGTCGCGACTCGTTTTATCCCAGCGCGCTCTTGGTCAACTGGAACACAGGACGCCGTCCGCCGGCTCGGCCATTCAGCCAGGAAACCGCGGCAGGCATCAGCCAGGTTGGAGTCCATTGCGGCGGTGCCGTGCACTTTTTTTCCGGGTCCGGGACCGTTCGGCGCGTGCCGATCAATCGGCTATCAAGCGCGAGCGCCTCTGGCCCGGTGGTTGCGGCGGCCGGTGCCAAGTTGACAAAAAGTGGGCTCGCCCACCCTCGACGGCAGGTGCTAAAGAAAAGGGACAGGCGGGAGGATCGAGCGCCGGTCGCGCTCAGGGAAGCAGCAAGTGGCGGCCCGACCGGGTGACCGACAGCGTTCCGGCCGGCTGGGCCCCCGGGGGTGATTACCTGGTGTGCGAGACCTTGGTGCAGATCAGTCCCGAGCGCCTTGCCGGGCTCAGTGACTGTATCCGGTCGGGTTGTTGCGGATGGTCTTGAGCAGGTCTTCCGGGCTGATGCTGGCCAGTGCCTTGGCCGCGGCCTGGCTGCCCGGCAGCGGCAGGTCGAGGATATGGCCCTTCATCTTGCCCACCACATGCATCTCGCAAGGCTTGCAGTCGAACTTCAGGGTTAGCACCTCGTCGCCGTGGACCAGTTGCATGGGCGCGACCTTGGTGCGCACGCCGGTGACGCCCTTGGCCTGCTTGGGGCAGAGGTTGAAGGAGAAGCGCAGGCAGTGCTTGGTGATCATCACCGGCACCTCGCCAGGCTCTTCGTGGGCCTCGTAGGCGGCGTCGATCAGTTGCACGCCATGGCGGTGGTAGAAGTCGCGGGCCTTCTGGTTGTAGACGTTGTAGAGAAACGACAGGTGCGACTCGGGATACACCGGCGGCGGACTGGTCTCGGCCTTGCGGCGGCCGCGTGGGTAGGCGGCGATGCGCGCCGCGGTCAGCTGCTCGATGGCCTCGCGGCGCAACGCCTTGAGTTGCGAATTGGGTACGAAGAAGGCCTGGGGGGCATCCAGGGTCACGTTCAGCGCGTGGTACTCGGTGGTGCCCAGCTGGGTCAGCAGATCGCGCAGACCCTCCAGCGCCTGCTCCGGCTTGTTGGCCATGCCGAAGGGACCGTCCAGGGCAACGATGACGCTCACGCCTTCCTCGCTGATGGCGGTCAGCTGCAATCGCTGCTCGCGCAGCTCGGCCTGCCAGCGCACGCCGATGCGGCGCTCGGCGCTGGTCTTGAGCAGGGCCTGCTGCCAGTTGTGGTCAAGGTTGCGCGACAGCGGATGATTCGGTCGCAGGCGGAACAGCCCCTCGGGCATCTCGTTGGGTTCGACGCGATAGCGATAGCGCTTCGCCCCGTCTTCTTCGAATTCACCTTTCAGTTCGGCAACGTTGGCGCGGAAGCCCACCACCTCGCGCTTGACCAGCACGTTAAGCCCGTCGCCGTTGGACAGCGGCTCTTCGGTCACGGCGATGAAGTCGCGCTTGCTGACCTTTTCCACCTGCCCCACCGGCAGCCCGGTAAAGGTCGGCGAGTCGAAGGCGCCGATGTCCACCTTGCGGTCGGTGACGAAGTAGTCGGTGCTGCCGCGGTGGAAGGTCTTGTCCGGATCGGGCACGAAGAAGTGCGCCGTGCGGCCGCTGGAGGCGCGCGCCAGGTCGGTGCGGTCTTCGAGGATCTCGTCGAGCAACTGGCGGTAGTAGGCGGTGATGTTCTTCACGTAGCCCATGTCCTTGTAGCGCCCCTCGATCTTGAAGGAGCGCACGCCGGCCTCGACCAGGGCACGCAGGTTGGCGCTCTGGTTGTTGTCCTTCATCGACAGCAGGTGCTTCTCGAAGGCCACCACCCGACCCTGGTCGTCCTTCAGGGTGTAGGGCAGGCGGCAGGCCTGGGAGCAGTCGCCCCGGTTGGCGCTGCGGCCGGTCTGGGCATGGGAGATGTTGCACTGGCCGGAGAAGGCCACGCACAGGGCGCCATGGATGAAGAATTCGACGGCCGCGTCGGTCTCGGCGGCGATGGCCGCGATCTCCTGCAGATTCAGCTCGCGCGCCAGCACCAGCTGGGAAAAGCCGGCCTGATCGAGAAACTTGGCCCGCGCCAGGGTGCGGATGTCGGTCTGGGTGCTGGCATGCAGCTCGATCGGCGGGATGTCCAGTTCCAGCACGCCCAAATCCTGCACGATCAGCGCATCCACGCCGGCGTCGTACAGCTGGTGGATCAGCTTGCGCGCCGGCTCCAGCTCGTCGTCATGCAGGATGGTGTTGATGGTGGTGAACACGCGCGCGTGATAGCGCCGGGCGAATGTCACCAGCTCGGCGATCTCGCTGACCTCGTTGCAGGCATTGTGCCGCGCCCCGAAGCTCGGCCCGCCAATGTAGATGGCATCGGCCCCATGCAGGATGGCCTCTCGCGCGATACCGACATCGCGGGCCGGGCTGAGCAATTCCAGATGGTGCTTGGGCAGGGACATGGCAGTTCTTCTCGATCAGGCGTGGCACGGCAAGGCGCGCATTGTAGCGGGCGAGGGGGAGGAGGGCACGCCCGGGGTGCTGGGTGGTTGACGGCAGTCCATCAACTGGAAAGAGGATCTACAGACTCGTCTGCCGATTAAGGGTTATCCGTGTTTCCGGCCGGCATCCCGGTGGGGGGAGCGCAGCGGGGCAGACGGAGTTGCGGCTGCCAGGGGCTCAAGCACCGACATTCCACCGGATATGGCGTAAGCGCATTCCAAAGGAGAATGAATGCCTGTTCCTCTTTATCGCTTTTTTCCATTAATGGGTCGTCGTAAAACCTCCGTCACCTTTAATAAACATAAAAATCGGAGGACTCATGACCGAATCCCTGGCTTCAAAGCCGGCGCCGGCAGTAGCGGAACGGTCAGCGCTACAGACGCGGTCCAGGACCCGCTATCGCTGGGTGGTACTGGCGGTCATCGTGGTCGTGTACATGCTCGCTGCAGCCGACCGGGCCAATATCGGCATCGCCCTGCCCTATATCCAGAAGGAGTTCGGCGCGACCAATGCCGAGGTGGGTCTGCTGGTCAGTGCCTTCTTCCTGTTCTACTCGCTGGGTCAGATACCGGCAGGCTTCCTGCTGAGCAAGGTCAGCGTACGCGTGGTCGCTCCCGCAGCGATTGGGCTGACGTCGCTGGTGACGCTGCTGATCGGCACCTCCCACAGCATCGGCATGCTCAAGCTCTATCGCTCGGCCCTGGGCGTGGCAGAAGCTGCCTTGCCGCTGTCGATGCTGAGCACCATCAACCGCTGGTTTCCGCCGCGGGAAAAGGGCACGGCTACCGGGGCGTTCCTGTCCGCCGCGAAGATGGGTGCGGTGATCGCACCGCCACTGGGGGCGGCGCTGATTCTGCTCGATGGCTGGCGCACCATGTTCATTGCCTTCGCCCTGCCAGGCGTGCTGCTGGCCTTGCTCTGGTGGTGGCTCGTCCCCAATGACCCGCGGGCCTGCAAGCAGGTCAGTGACGCCGAAGCCGAGCACATCGAGGACCAGACGACTGCGCACAGCGAGTCGGTCCGTAAGCACCGGGATTTCGGCAGGCTCGACCGCGCGCTGCGCTATGAGCGCACCCCCGTCCTGGATACGTCCCGCTCCGTGTTCAGATCCTGGAACATCTGGGGGTGTGGTCTGGGCTACCTGCTCATGACCGGTGTGGTGAACGTGCTCCTGGCCTGGCTCCCCAAGTACCTGGGTGAGGTGAAGCACTTCGAACTGATGCAGGTCGGCTTCGTGGCGTCCTTGCCCTTCGTTGGCGGGGTGCTTGGCAATATCGTCGGCGGCTGGCTGTCGGATCGAATCCTGGACCGCCGTCGCAAACCGACCATGATGATCAGCGCGGTAGCGACCTGCGTGATGATGGTCGCGCTGGTTTACGCGCCCAATGGGCTGCTCGCGGTCGGTCTGTTGCTGTTCGGTACCGGCTTTCTGCTCAATATCGGCTACTCGTCGTTCTCGGTCTATTCGATGGGACTGACGACCAGAACGACCTATCCGGTGGCTGCATCCGTGGTCAACAGCGCGGGTCAGGCAGGGGGTGCCATGGCGCCGCTGATCACCGGCTTCCTGCTGGACAGCTACAGCTGGACGGCAGTGTTCATCTTCCTCGGCGTCTGCTCCCTGGCCGCGCTGGCCTTCGTGCTGACCATTTCCGAGCCGGCTACCGCGCCTGTCGGCGAGTCGGGTGCCTAGCGGGTCGAGTAGCCCGGCAAGGTCTTGACCATTGCCCCGCGAAAGTTACGCGCGGGGCGATGCAGCGGTCCCTGACTAACGCTGCAACTGTTTCGTGAAGTCGCAGAGTTGCGTCGCCAGCGTGGCAATCTCGGCGACGAAGGTCGAGGGCCGGTCGTTGCGGTACATCGCCATGTAGGGAACCGGTGGCAGCTCGGGATCGGTCTCGACGATGACGAGCTTGCCTTCGTCCACCAGCGGGCAGAAACACTCGCGCGGCAGATAGGTGACGCCCAGGCCCGCCGAGGCCAGGCCGAGCATGGCGGTAAGGCTGTCGGAGGAGAGGATCCTCGGTAGCTCTATGCCGCGTGCATGCAGCCAGCGGTTCACGAACAGGCCGGACCCTGACTTCTTGCCCTGCATCAGCATGGGATACTTGGCCAGCTCGGCCAGGCTCACCACGCCTGAACTCCGCACCAGTCCCGGCGCAGCCATCCAGGCATTCTCCACGGTCGCCAGGGGCACGCTGGTGACCTCGGGGGCCGTGAAGGTGTCCGGGATCACGATGAGGTCGACCAGGTCGTCCATCAGCCGCTCGTGCAGGTTGCGACTCATGTCGACCTCGGGTTCCACGGTCAGCCCGGGGAAGTCCGCGACCAGTCGCGTGACCAGGCGCGGTAGCCAGGTCCAGGCGGTGAGTTCGGTAACGCCCAGTCGCAGGCGGCGGGTGGTGACGTGCTTGCCATCCTTGAGCGAGGTGATGCGTTCGTTCAGATCGAGCATCTCCCGCGCGATGACCAGCAGCTCCTCGCCCTCGGCGGTGAAGCGGGCACCCCGCTGCGAGCGATCGAACAATTGCAGGCCGGTGGAGGACTCCAGCTCCTGCACCCGTTTCGAGATGGCCGACTGGGTGGTGTTGAGGTGTTCCGCAGCCCTTTCGAAGGTACCCAGACGTTCGATCCAGTGCAGCGCCAGCAATTGCCGTAGCGTGACCATTGGCATTCCTTCAGGGCATGAGTGGTCATACCTTAATATCGCTTTTTCTATTTGGCCACCGGCCTATCCTCGACGTCATCCAACAAGAGGAGCCCCCATGAACGTCATCGCTTCCCGTCCGACCGCGCTGGTCGAAGCCTTCGCCCGCACCTCCACCTCGATCATCAGCGACTGTCTCGACCGGCTTCCAGGCGCTCGGCTGCGACCCTTCCACCGGATCGAAGGCACCATGGCGGGCCTTGCGCTCACCGTCAGAGTACCGGCCGGCGACAATCGGGCGATCCACCAGGCGCTGGAGCTCCTCGTCCCTGGCCAGGTGCTGGTGGTCGATGGCGGCGGCGACCTGAGTCGCGCCCTGATGGGCGACATCATGGCGGCTATCGCGGAAAAGCGCGGTGCCGCGGGGGTCGTCGTCGATGGGGCGATCCGCGACCTGGCGACGATCAGCAAGGGCAGCTTTCCCATCTTTGCGCGTGGGGGCTATCACCGGGGTCCCTACAAGAACGGCCCGGGCGAGATCAACGTGCCGGTGAGCATTGGCGACATGATCGTGTCACCAGGAGACCTCGTCGTGGGTGACCATGACGGCATTGTCGCCTTTCCCATCGCCCAGGCGGCGGAGTTGCTCGACCGTTGTCTGGCGACCGAGCGCAAGGAAGCGGAGATGCTCGCGCAGATTGCCGCTGGAACCTACCGGGGCGCCTACGCGGCCCATTGATTACGGAAGAAGCAAATGAAGCTAGCGATTATCGGCGCAGGCGAAGTGGGTCTTACCTATGCGCACCCCTGGGTGGCCGCGGGCCACGAGATCCTCTTGTGTGACCTCAGGCCCTCACCCAGAGCCCAGGCCTTCGCGAAAGAACATGATCTGGCACTCGTCACCTCGATAGAGGACGCGGTGGCCGCTTGTGACGTCGTCGTCTCCTGCGTTTTCGGCACCGTCTCGCTCCCGGTCGCCGAGCAGGCGCTTGCCCTTATGCAGGCGGGTGCGCTGTTCATCGACATGACCACCGCGGATCCGGAGCAGATCAGGCGAGCCGCGGCCATCGCGGCCGAGCGCTCGATCCCCTATGTGGACGTGGCCATCCTGGGGGCCATCGCGTTGACGCACGCGAAGACCAACCTGCTGGGCGCCGGCATCGGCCTGGAGCGCGCTGTTGCGCTCTTCGCCGAAGCCGGTGCACCGCTCAAGCCGGTCGAGGGAGGCGCCGCGGGCGATGCGGCCGCCCTGAAAATCCTGCGCAGCGTGTTCACCAAGGGCCTGGAAGCCCTGACCATCGAGTGCTTCATGGCGGCCGAGAAGCAGGGCGTCACGGAACAGCTCCACGATGCTCTGGGCGATATCGACCAGGCTTCGCTCAGGGACTTTCTCGGCGCCCTGATCAGGACGCATGTCGTCCACGCTCCGCGCCGTCTCAAGGAAGTGGAAGAGGCCGAACGCCAACTGCGGGCTGCCGAGCTGCCGGTGGCGGTGCTGCCCGGGGTCAGGGAAGTGTTTGCACGGACAGCCGCTCAGCTCGCACACGAGCCTGTCGACACGGCATCGCCGACTCTCGACCAGGCCTTTGCCTGGCTGTTCAAGGCCAATGGCGTGGTGAGGTAGCGGTGCAGCGCCGAGCGAAGCTCATCGCTCGGCGCTCTTGCCGACCTAGGCGAGCCTTATGCCGGGTCAACGAACACCCAACTCATCCAGCAGCCATTTCTTGAAGACTTCCGCCGCTTCTTTGCGGGTCCGGCTCTTGGGGTAGGCGAGAAAGTGGCCTACGTACTGGATGTCGTGGGTCAGGCTGCGCAAGGGGGCTACCAGGCGACCCTCCTGCAGTTCCCGTTCGGCCAGCAGCGTGGATTCCAGGACCACGCCCATGCCATTGACCGCGGCGGCAATCGCCATGGCACTGCGGTCGAAGCGCAGAGCATAGTGGTGGGCGGGGAGCAGGTGGTTGGCCTCGAACCAGCCCTTCCACTGCAGCATCTGCACATCGCACTGGATCAGGGTGTGCTGGTGCAGGTCTTGCGGCGCCTTGATGGCTGCGGCCAGCGTGGGGCTGCAAAGCGGGGTGAGGTGCTCGACGGCCAGGGGCACGTGTTCGCAGAAATCCTGCCGCGGTTCGCCATAGACGATGTCGAGGTCGAAGTCGTCATTCTCGAAGCGTGCATAGTCGGTACTCGCCGAGAAGCGCAGATCGATGTGGGGATGTTTGTTCACGAAATCCGGCAGCCTGGGCAATAGCCACTGGGTCGCGAAGCTGGGCGCGGTGTGCAGCCGTAGCGGCGGCGGTTCATCCGTCTGAATGAGCGAAAGTCCTCGATGCATCTCGCCCAGCCCGCGCTGAACGTGTTCGAGCAACAGGCGGCCCTTGATGGTGAGGCGGACTTCGCGCGTGCTGCGTTCGAACAGCGTGAGTTCGATGCTTTCCTCGAGTTTGCGAACGGAGTGGCTGACCGCGCTGGAGGTGATGCCCAGCTCCTGGGAGGCCATGGCAAAGGATTCGGTTCTGCCAGCGGCTTCGAAGACTCTGAAGGTCGTCAAGGGCACGCGTCTAAGCCGATTCATGCGTGAGCTGAATTCATCCATTGCTGTTAAAAACTCCTTTGTCGGTCGTGTTTTTTCGATGTTAGCTTGGTTTTCAGGCCACTCGCCGTGCTCAGCATGAATTCTAAGCACCTGTCGTGAGTGGATCTGCACATCGAGGAATCCATAATGACAATAAGATCTGTAGCCACTGCTCCGGCAGTGGAGCCGCTCGAGCGTCTGGCCTATCACGCCTGGCGCATCCGCCGTTTTGCCTTGCGTATGGGTGAAGTCCAGGGCCAGGGTTATGTGGGCCAGGCCCTCGGTTGGGCTGACGTCCTGGCCGTTGCCTATTGCCACGCCATGGATCTCGACCCCAGCGATCCTGAGTGGGAGGGTCGAGATCGGTTTCTGCTCTCCCATGGCCATTACGCGATAGCGCTCTATGCCGCCTTGCTGGAGGCGCAGGTGATTCCCGAAAGTGAGCTGGAGAGCTATGGCGCGGATGACAGTCGGCTGCCGATGTCGGGAATGGCCACCTACACGCCAGGCATGGAGATCTCCGGTGGATCGCTTGGCCAAGGGTTGGCGATTGGAGTTGGCATGGCGCTGGGACTGCGGCTGAAGAACAACCCGGCGAGGGTCTTCAACTCCATGTCCGATGGGGAACTCGACGAAGGAGCGACCTGGGAGGCCGCAATGTCGGCTGCGCACCATGGGTTGAGTAATCTCATTGCCCTGGTGGACTTGAACAGACAGCAGGCTGACGGCGATTCGAACGACATCCTTGGATTCGAACCGCTGGTGGACAAGTGGCAGGCCTTCGGCTGGCACGTCCAGCGCGTGGACGGCAATGATCTGGCCGCCGTGCTCGCGGCGTTCGATAGCGCCATGGCGCTGACCGAGTCCAAGCCCCGGGTCATCCTGTTCGACACCCTGATGGGCAAGGGCGTGGACTTTCTCGAAGCTCGGGAAAAGAACCACTTCATTCGCGTCGAGCCCCATGAATGGCAGCAGGCGCTCGAAGTGCTCGATCGCCACTACCAGCAGGGAGCGCAGTGACATGAGCGTCGATACTCTCAAAAAGCCACGTCTCACCACCTCGGCGATGATCGCCTCGATTGCCAGCGAGGGGCAGCGTACCGAGGCGGCGCCCTTCGGACAGGCGCTCATCGCGGCAGCCGCACGGGATTCGCGTATCGTCGGGATGACCGCAGATCTTTCCAAGTACACGGATCTGCACATCTTCGCCCGGGAGTTTCCCGAGCGTTACCTGCAGATGGGCATGGCGGAGCAGCTCTTGATGGCAGCGGCTGGTGGTCTGGCGAAGGAAGGCCTGGTGCCGTTCGCCACGACCTACGCGGTATTCGCCACCCGCCGGGCGTATGACTTCATCCATCAGGTCATCGCCGAAGAGCATCTGAACGTCAAGATCTGCGCGGCCCTGCCGGGGCTTACCACCGGGTATGGCCCGAGCCACCAGGCCACCGACGATCTTGCGCTGATGCGCGCGATACCCGGTCTGACCGTGGTCGATCCCTGCGACGCGCTGGATACCACCCAGGCGGTCGCGGCCATCGCCGCTCACCAGGGGCCGGTCTACATGCGCCTGCTGCGGGGCAAGGTGCCGATGGTCCTGGACCAATACGACTACCAGTTCGAGCTGGGCAAGGCCAAGTTGCTGCGTGACGGGCGCGATGTGCTGATCGTGTCCAGCGGCATCATGACCATGCGGGCGCTGGAAGTCGCTGAAGCCATGGCGGATGGCAGTGCCGACGTAGCGGTGTTGCATGTACCCACCATCAAGCCGCTGGATGAGGCCACCCTCATCGAGCAATGCCGCCGGAGTGGACGGCTGGTCATAGTGGCCGAGAATCACAGCACCGTGGGTGGCTTGAGCGAGGCGGTCGCGCTGACGTTGTTGCGCGCCCGCGTGCACCCGGAGTTTCGGCAGATCGCCCTCCCTGATCAATTCCTCGACGCCGGCGCCTTGCCGACACTGCACGATCGCTACGGCATTTCTACGGCCGCCATGGTCGCCCGCATTCAGAGCTGGTTGGGTTAGGAGGCAGTATGAACGTAGCTTTCGTAGGGCTGGGCGCCATCGGCTTGCCCATGGCGGTACAGATTCAGCGCGCCGGGCACCGCATCATCGGCATCGAACTGTCGGAGGCGTCGCGTGAGCGGGCGGCAGCGGAAGGGCTGGAAGCGGTCGCCGAGTGGCAGGCGCTGATCGATGCCGACGTCGTGGTAGTGATGGTGGCAACGCCAGCGCAGTTGGCCTCCCTCGTCAGCCAGTGCAGTGGGCTGCGTTCCGACCAGCACTGGATAATCATGAGCACCGTGGGACCGGCGTCCGTCCGTGAGCAGGCGAGCCGTCTTCAGGCGCTAGGTGTTCAGGTCGTGGATGCACCGGTCACCGGCGGAGTAGCCCGCGCCCTTACTGGAAGCCTGCTGATCTTCGCCTCGGGGGCGCCTGCAGCGGTAGCCCGTTGCGAGCCGGTCTTGCAGGCAATGGGCGAGGTCAAGACTGCCGGCGTCCAGGTGGGCGATGGCCAGGCGATCAAGGTGGTCAACCAGCACCTGTGCTCCGTGCACCTGGTGGCGGCCGCCGAGGCGCTGAGTCTGGCACGCGCCCTGGGACTGCAGCCGGAGCAGGTGCTGGCACTGGTCGAGAAGGGCGCAGGCGGCTCCTGGATGCTTAGCGACCGGGGCCCGCGCATGCTGGAAGGCACGGACACCCGTGTGACCAGCATGGTGGACATCTTCGTGAAAGACAGTGGGCTGGTAGCCGAGGCCGCCCAGGCCTGCCAGGCCGCGGTACCGCTGCTCGACACCGCCCATGTCCGTTTCCAGGCAGCGGCCGCCGCGGGACTTGGTCAGCGGGATGACAGTCGCGTCATCGAGACTTGGCGCTAGCGCCGACGGTTCACCGTTTCTCGGCCTCACCACCAGAGGCAGACACCTGCCTCATTACAACAACAATAGGTAGCGGAGTTATCCATGCACCCTTCAGATAGCAAGGCCATGCCGGCTCGGGACAGTGCCGGAAAAGTGTCTTTCGCCTCCATGATCGGATCGGCGGTGGAGAGCTATGACTTCTTCATCTACGGGACGGCCGCTGCCGGTTGGTTCGGCAGCGTGTTCTTCCATACGACCGAACCCATCGTCGGCATCCTAGCGGCCTTCGCCACCATGGCGGTGGGCTTCTTCATGCGACCCCTAGGGGGTTACCTGGCCGGCCACTACGGAGACCGCATCGGACGCAAGGCCATTCTGCTCTGGTCGCTCCTCGCCATGGGCGGTGCCACGGTTTTGATCGGCGCCCTGCCGACCTACGAGCAGGCCGGGCTGGTCGCGCCGTTGCTGCTGATCCTGCTCCGGATGATCCAGGGAATCGGCTTCGGTGCCGAGTGGGGCGGGGCGGTGCTGATGGCCTGCGAGCATGCCCCGCCGCACCGGAGAGGCTTCTTTGGCGCCGTACCGCAGATCGGTATTCCGCTGGGCCTGTTGATGGCCAATGGCGCCTTCCTGGCATCCGGCGCGCTGTTCGAGGGCGACTGGGTCTGGCGTGCGCCGTTCCTGGCGTCGGTGGTGATGGTCGGCGTGGGCATGTACATCCGCATGGGGGTCAGCGAATCCCCGGAATTCGAAAAGATGAAGGCGGAGAACAAGCTGGTGAAACAGCCAGCGCTCGAAGTTATCCGCAGCGACTGGAGAAAGATCCTGCAGATCATCGGCCTGCGGCTCGCCGAGACCGGGGGCTACTACCTGGCGACCAGCTTCATGCTCTCCTACGTCTTGCTAGCGGGGGTCGCGACCAAGGAAAACGTGCTCTGGGGGACCATGATCGGGTCGGCACTCGGCCTGCTCAGCCACCTGCTGTTTGGTGCCCTGAGCGATCGGATCGGGCGCAAGCCGGTGTTCCTGCTGGGATCGCTGTTCACCATTGCATTCGGCATACCCCTGTTCCTGCTGATCAACAGTGGAGTCTTCGTCATGGTAATCGTGGCAGTGGCGCTGTCCCTGCTGCTTAGTCACGATCCGATCTTCGCCGTCGAAGCCAGCTGGTTCACCGAGCAATTCCCGCCCAATGTGCGTACCTCGGGTATTTCCCTGGGCTACAACGGGGCCTCCATGATCGCAGGCCTGCTGCCGTTCCTCGCGACCGGGCTGTTCGCGGTGGTGGGCTGGATGGGACCTGCGCTCCTGTTCAGTTCGCTTGGCGTCATTTCCACCTTCTGTGCGCTGCGAATGCCGGAAACGGCGCCTGCGGTCGCCAATACCAAACGGCAGTCGGTACTGGCACCGCGGCCCGTCACGCTGGGCTGATGCCGGGCTTGCGAGCGCGACGGCGTCGCGCATGAGGCAGGGCTTCAACGCCCAATGCGGCTAGTGCTTCCGCTTTGCACAGCTGACTGACTCCGCCGCAATGGCGGGGTCAGGCAGGGTCTCCTGGCGCAGCTTCCAGCGGCTCCGGCGCCAAGACGGCATCCGTCACCGCCGCCCGCCCCAGCAACTCCTCCAGAATACTCAGGCGAAATTGCCGCTGCAGCGTCACCGCATAGAAGCGTTCGGCGATCTCGGGGACTTCGGCGTAGAGCTGCAGGGCGCCGCTGCGCAGTTCGTCCTGCACCACCACGGCGGGCAGCAGGGCCAGGTCGCCGGAGTCGCGGGCCAGCAGACGCAGCAGGGCCATGTCGTCGACCTCGGCGCAGATGCGCGGCGTCAGCCCCTGGCCGCTGCAATAGACGTCGAACTGGCTGCGCACGTCGCTGCTGCGCCCGGGCACGATCAGGCGGGCCTGTTGCAGGTCCCGGTGGAGGTCGAAGGGGCGACTGTCCTGGCGCGGCGGGCCGATCAGGCACACCGGCTGGCGATGGAGCAGGCGGCATTGCCAGGTGCGCTGGCTGTCGGCGCTCACCGCCTGGTTGGTCAGCACCACGTCCAGCTTGTGCAGGGCCAGGCGCTCCAGTAATTCGTCCACGCTGCCGGATTCGAGGGTCAGCACCAGGTCTTCACGACCGAGGAAGGGGCGCAGCAGGTTTTCCTGGAAGTTGCGCGAGAGGGTCGCCACGGAGCCGATGCGCAGTGTCTGGTTGGCTTCCTGGGTGTTCTGCAAGGTGTCCTGCAACTCGCTGCCCAGGGCGAAGATCGTGTCGGCGTAGTCCAGCACCAGCTGCCCTGCTTCGGTCAGCCGCAGGCTCCGTCCGGAGCGGATGAACAGGGGATGGCCAAGCTGGTCTTCCAGCACGCGGATCTGGGTGGAGAGGGCGGACTGGGAGACATGCAGCGCCTCGGCGGCGCGGGTGAGATTGCCTTCCTTGGCGACGGCCCAGAAGTAGTGCAGGTGATGGAAATTGAGTCGGCGCATGCTTCGTTCTTCAAAAGTGAACGTTAGGTTCTGATCAATCTATTTTAAATAATTCGTACACATCCGGACACTGTCGCTATCTGGTGTTCATGGAGTGTGCACGATGTCTGGCCTGCTGTTTTCCCTCGCCCCACTATTGCCCTGGGTCTATGCCCTGGCGCTGTTGCCCGCGGTGTTCCTCGCTTCACCGAGCCAACTCTGGATACCTGCGCGGGTCGCGGGTTATCTGGGTGTCTTGCTGGTGCTGGCGGCCTGGCTACAGGCGCTCGTCGGCACCCAGGATCCTGATCGCCTCGGCCTGGCGATGGCCGGAATCATCAGCCTGCTGGCGCTGGTGATCATCGAGTATTCCCGGCGCTATCTGGAGGGGGAAGCAGGGCAGCGGCGCTACGTGCTCGCCCTGCTGGCCACCCTGGCGGCGGTGGCGACGGTGGTCACCAGCGGTAACCTGCTGTTGATTACCGGGGCCTGGATCCTCTCCAGCCTGTGCCTGCACCAGCTGCTGACCTTCTACCGCGAGCGCCCGCAGGCCGTCGTCGCGGCCCACAAGAAATTCCTCGCCAGCCGCCTCGCCGATGTCAGCCTGCTGCTGGCGACCCTGCTGCTGGTGCAGGCCGGCGGTAGCAGCCAGCTCGCGCTGATCCTTGCCGCCGTGAACGCCCAGGTGCAGGCGGGGGGTGCGCTCGGTTGGGAGCTGCAGGGCGCGGCGCTGCTGCTGGCGCTGACGGTGATCCTGAAATCGGCCCAGTTGCCGGTGCATGGCTGGCTGATCCAGGTGATGGAGGCTCCCACGCCGGTCTCGGCCCTGCTGCATGCCGGGGTGGTCAACCTGGGCGGCTTCGTGCTGCTGCGCTTCGCACCGCTGTTTTCCGCCGCGGTTCCGGCGCAGAGCCTGCTGGTGCTGGTCGGCGGCCTGACCGCGGTCCTCGCGGCCCTGGTGATGATGACCCGGATCAGCATCAAGGTCCGCCTGGCCTGGTCGACCTGCGCGCAGATGGGCCTGATGCTGCTGGAATGCGGGCTGGGGTTGTACGAACTGGCGCTGGTGCACCTGCTGGCCCACTCGCTCTACAAGGCCCATGCCTTCCTGGCCGCGGGTGAAACGGTCGCCCACGCCCGCCAGCATGCCCTGCAGCCGCAGGCCGCGGCGCTCGACCCGGGCGGGCTGTTGCGCGCACTGCTGGTGGCCGCGCTGATGCTGGCGCTGCTGCAAGGGCTTTGCGCCTGGCTGCTGCCCGGTCATGCGTTGCCCCTGGTGGCCCTGACGCTGCTGGCGATCGGCCTGGCGCCCTGGATCCTGCGCCGCGACCAGCCAGCCCATGGCTTGCTCATGTTCGGCCTGCTGCTCGGCGCTTACCTGCTGTGGCATCAGGCGGCCGGCTGGATCCTCGGCCAGCACCTCGCTGCGGCGCCGCTGCCGCTGGCCCTGGTGGCGATGGTCATGCTGGTCGGGCTCTACCTGCTGCAGGGCCTGCTGCTGGCCCGGCCGCGCGGCGCCCTGGCGCAACGGCTCTACCCGCTGGCCTTTGCCGGCTTCTACCTGGATGAGCACTTCACCCGCCTGACCTTTCGCCTGTGGCCGGCGCGTGTGCCCCAGCCCCTGAGCGCAACCCTTGGAGACCGCCCATGACTGCCTTCGAAACGCTTTCCAGCCCCAAGCACCAGGCGCTGCACGAGGCGGCCCGCCAGGCCTGCGCGCGCATCGCGCCGACCTGGCCGCTGGATCGCATGATCGCCGTCAACCCGCTGTGGGAGCGGCGCGATCAGGCCTGGCAGAGCGTGGCCGCGCAGCTCTGGCAGCGCGCCGGCAGCCGCCTGACCCTGGACGCCGCCGACTATCGCCAGGCCTGGCAGGACGGTCGCATCGCCGAGCGCCATCTGCAGCAGGCGCTGGCCGAGCAGGGGGAATCCTGCAAGCCGGTAAGGCTGCTGGAGGTACTGGACGCCCCCGTGGAGGTCGGCCACGGTCTGCCGCTGCTGGAAGACTTGGCAGAGCCGGGGATCCCGCTTCCGGGCTGGCCGGCGCTGATCACCCACCAGATCGGTCAGAGCTGCGCTGCCTGGTTCGATCACGAGCAGGCGGATTGGCGTCCGGCAGAGGGTGGCGGGCTCTATCAGACCTGGCGCGCCAGCCTGCTGGCCGACCAGGGCCTGAGCGTCCTCAGTGGCTGCCGGGATCTGCATCAGCGGATCGCAGCGTTGCCGGCGCAACCCGAAGCGGCCCTGGAGGCAGCGGTCGAACACCTGGGACTGCCAGCGCCAGAATGGGCGGCCTGGTTCGACTGCCTGCTGCTGCGCAATTTGGGCTGGGCCTCCTGGTGCGCCTATCGGCGCTGGCAGGCCCGGCTGCAGGGCGAGGACGACCAGACGTTGCTGGAGCTGCTGGCTATCCGCGCGGCCTGGGAATGGCTGGTGGATGATCGCCGGCGCGATGCCGAGAGCCGCTGGAACATTTGGCGGGCGGCCTGGGAGAAGGGCTTGCAGCGGATGCCTTCGGCCAACTGGCAGGCCCTGCAGCTCTGGCAGCGCGCGGACGAGCTGGCCTGGCAGGAACACCTGCAGCAGGCGCTGTGCCAGAGCATCCCGGCAGCCTTGCCACCGGCGCCGCTGGCCAAGCTGTTCTTCTGTATCGACGTACGTTCCGAGCCCCTCAGGCGCGCCCTGGAGCAAACGTGTCCGGCACTGGAAACTGGCGGTTTCGCCGGCTTCTTCGGGCTGCCCATCGCCTATACGCCGCTGGGTACCGATGCCACGCGCCCGCAGTTGCCGGGCCTGCTCGCGCCGCAGCTGCAGGTCAGTGACGGCAGTGGCGATGCCACGCGGGATCGGCAGCTGGCACAGCTGCGTCAGGGGCGCCTGGCACGGCAGGGCCGCTGGCGGCTGTTCGAGCGGCTGCCGGCCTCGACCTTCACCCTGGTGGAAAGCGTCGGGCTGGGCTACGCCGGGGCGCTGCTGGGACGGACCTATGGCCTGGCCGGTGGCGCGCCTTCGCCTGAACTCAGCGCCTGGCGCCGTCAGGAACGGCAACAGCTGCAACCACAGCTACCGGCGATGTCCCGGCTGCAGCAGGTCGACCTGGCCGAGCGCATTCTCAGGGCCATGGGGCTCAACGGGCCGGTGCCGTCCCTGTTGGTGCTGCTCGGCCACGGCAGCCAGAGCGCCAATAATCCTCAGGCAGCGGGTCTGGACTGCGGTGCCTGCTGTGGCCAGAGCGGCGAGATCAATGCGCGGCTACTTGCCGGCCTGCTCAACGAACCCGAGGTGCGTGACGGGCTGCGGGTGCGCGGCCTCGACCTGCCGCCGCACTCCCAGGTGCTGGCCGGGCTGCACAACACCACGACGGATGAGGTCCGGGTCTTCGGGTACGAGGGGCTTCCCGCAGAGCTCCAGCCCGGCTGGCAGCGCCTGCAGCTGGCGCTGGACAGCGCCAGCGCCGAGGTGCGGCGGCAGCGGGCTGGCAAACTGGGCCTGGCACCGCTGCCGGAACAGCCGGACAGATTGCTCGGGCAGCTGCGCCGGCGCGCTCGGGACTGGGCGCAGACCCGGCCGGAATGGGGCCTCGCCGGCAATGCCGCCTTCATCGCCGCGCCGCGGGCGCGCACCCGCGCGGTGGACCTGGAGGGTCGCGTCTTCCTGCACGACTACGACTGGCGGCAAGACCGGGAGGGCAGGGTGCTGGAGCTGATCATGACGGCGCCCATGGTGGTGGCGCACTGGATCAACCTGCAGTACTTCACCTCGACCACCGACAACCTGCGCTTTGGCAGCGGCAACAAGTTGCTGCACAACGTGGTGGGCGGCCATATCGGCGTGTTCGAAGGCAACGGCGGCGACCTGCGCATCGGGCTGGCGCGTCAGTCGCTGCACGACGGCCAGCAGTGGATGCATCGTCCGCTACGGTTGCACGTGGTGATCGAGGCGCCGCGCGCGATGATCGATCAGGTGATCGCCAACCAGTCCGTAGTGCGCGATCTGGTGCGCAACGGCTGGTTGCACCTGCTGCGTCTGGATGGCCTGCCGGCTTGCCTCGAGGTGTGTACGGGCGGGGGATGGCGGCCCTTGCCCAAGGTCTGACGCTGGCCGGGCCNCGCCCGATGCTTCAGGCGGCCTGGCCCGGCCTGGCAAAGCTGAAATTCGGGGCCAAGGCGCAGGGCTGCTCGCTAAGGGTGCATCAGTCGCCTCCCCAGCAGTGGAAGAATCACGTCGCGGGTCAGGGGCGCCAGCGGCAGATCGCCGGGTTCGTCTACGGCTACCCACACCGCCTCTTCGATTTCGGCGGCAGGCACCGCCTGGACTTCCGCGCCCATGGCTACCTGATACAGCGCGCAATCGACCCTGAAACCGGGTTCATTGGCGGCCGGCGCCTGGTAGTTGCCGAGAAAGGTCGCAGCCTCTGTCGTGATGACCAGGCCAAGCTCTTCCTCCAGCTCGCGGATCAGCGCCTCCAGGGGTTGCTCCCCCGGGTCTACCTTGCCGCCCGGTTGCATGAAGGCGGTGGTGCCCCGCTTGCGCACCAGCAGCACCTGCTGGCGGTCGTTCAGGAGGATGGCGGCGGCGATGTGCAGGGTAGGGGTCAAGGTGAGCGTCCCGATCGAGTGGGCGGATCACCGTGCCGGGAGACGGACAGAAAGGCAACTGTTGGCAATCCTGGCTCAGCCTGCCCGTGAGGGCCTGTGGTGGCTGTCAGAAGTCGAGGGCATCGAACAGGGTCCTGAACGGCTCGCCTCTGGGAAACCGGCTCATGGACAGGTGCGCCTCCTGAAACCAGGACTCATCGGCTTCGGGATGGGGGCCGCTCAAGACCACGACGCCTGCGCCAAACCGGTAGCGCGCCGCAGCGATGTCACCATTGCCATAGCTGGCGATCACGCGAAAACCGTCGCCCGATCCAGACGGTAGATAGGGGCCATCTTGGAAGAACACCTGATCTTCACGACCGCCCCACCTCAGGAGCACCACGCTGTCGTCTATGGAGGTGACCGGAAAGCCCGGGCGGCCAACCTCCGAATCCAGCTCGGCATCGAGCAGGCCGAGATTGTCGGCATCCGCGAGGTAGGCGCCCATGCAGATTCCGAGATACTGACCGCCCTGGGCGACATAGGCGCGTATGGCAGCGATCCTGTCCTTGCCCAGACTGGCCAGGGCGGCCGGTATGTCCTGACCACCCCCCGGCTGGACGTAGGCTTCGTAGCGCTGCAGGTTTGCGCTGGAAACATCCAGGCGTTCGTCCGGGCCGAGGAAATCAACCTGGTAGGCCGACCCAAGCCGTTCGATGGCATCCTTTACCGCCTCGGCACAACCCTCGTACGTGGCCGGACCTCTATAGATGGCGATCCGTATCACGTCGGCCTCGTCGAGGTCGACCAGGCCGAGCACGGTGGACAGGCAGGCCAGCAGCAAAATCATCGAGACGCTGAAGGAGCGCATGGCCAAGGCTCGTGAAATGTCCTGGGAGCGGAGACGTATTCCCGTGGATCGACGCAAGGAAAGGTCGCGTCGGTCTCAGAGATCGGTATGCAGTGAATAGCCATTGAAGCCGGCGGCAAACAACATGGCGCCCCAGAGAAAGAAGTCGGTTTGCAGGAACTCGCGCTTTATCGAAACCAGCTTGATGCCGTTGTTCAAGGAGACGGTAGGGTCTATGAGCCACCCCACGAGTACGGCCGCCACGCCCAGTATCATGGCGATGAAGCCGATGCTTTTTACGACGTGCCTCACTAGCGTCTCCTCTTGTGTGCGCGCGCTCGGTGGATGGCGCCTGTGAATCAGGATATCGATCGGTAGAACGGCCCGTGTAAAACCTCATGAAGGCCGGTAAACAAGTGTTAACGCGAGGCCATGGGCGACGGGGTCGCAGCGGGTGGAGCGGGAAGATCCGCTTCGCCGCTCCGCTCCCATTCGCCGCCCAGTGCCCGGAACAGGTCGACGTGGGCGATCATCAGCTGCAGCCGGATTTCGATCAGGGCGTTATCGGCCTGGTAGAGGCTGCGCTGGCTGTCGAGCAGATTCAGGTAGTTGTCGAGCCCCTGCCGATAGCGCTCGCTCGCCAGCTCGACACTGCGCGCGGTGATGTCATGCAGGCGCTGCTGGGCCGCGAGCTGCCGTCTCAGGGGCGCCTCGGCGACGAGTTGATCGGCCACCTCGCGAAAGGCGACCTGGATGCTCTTCTCGTAGCGAGCGATATCCTGATCGCGCCGCACCTCCGCCAGGTCCAGGTTGGCGCGGTTACGACCGCCGTCGAATAGCGGTACCTGCAATTGGGGGACGAAGCTCCACACCTGATTGCCGGGGTTGAACAGGCCGTTCAGGTCGGAACTCAGGTAGCCGGCGCTGGCCGTCAGGGTGATGCGCGGGAAGAAGGCAGCCCGAGCGGCGCCGATGTTGGCGTTGGCCGCCCGCAGGCGGTATTCGGCCGCGCGAATGTCCGGACGGCGTTGCAGCAGGTCAGAGGGCAAGCCCGCCGGGACGGGCAGGTCGAGACCCTGGCGCGCGAGCGGCAAGGGCGCGGGCAGGTCGCCGCGCGGCTCTCCGCCGAGCAGCAGGCGCAGGCTGTTGTCCGCCTGTGCCCGATTCCGTTCCAGGACGGCGAGATCGGCTTCGGTGGTCTCTAGCGCCGTTTGAGCCTGGGCCAGGTCCAGCGCCGAACTCACCCCGGCGGCATGGCGCTGTTCCATCAGGGCGAGGCCTCGCTGGCGACTTTCCAGAGTGCTGCGACTCACGAGCAGTCTCTCATCCAGGGCGCGCTGATTCAGATAGGCCGTCGCCACCTCGGCGATCAGTGACAGCTCCACCGCGCTGCGCGTATCGCGTTGGGCCAGGTACTCGTCCAGGGCCGCATCGCGCAGATTCCCCAGCCGGCCGAACAGATCGAGTTCGTAGGCATTCGTACCCAACCCGACGCTGTATCTGTTGGCCGTCTGGCTGCCGCTTCGCTGCTGATCGGTGCGCGAGGCGCTATCCAGGCTCCCGGTCCGTTCCCGCGTCCGGCTGGCGGTGGCACCCAGTTCGAACATGAGGTCGGCACGGCTGATGCGATAGCGGGCGCGCGCTTCCTGGATATCCAGCGCGACCAGCCGCAGATCCCGATTTCCGTCCAGGGCCTGATCGATCAAGGCGTGCAGGTGCGGATCGGCGAACAGGCTTTGGCGGTGAGGCGACAGGTCCGCGGACGCCGTCAGCACGGGATAGCGCTCCGGGACCGGCGGCTGCGGTCGTTCATGGCGGGGTGCCAGGGAGCAACCCGCGAGCAGGACACTCAGGGCCATGACGGTCACTCCTGTCATGACGAGCCTGCCTGCCGCGGGCCGTTTGCCCAGGGACAGGGATGGGCAGCGGGGCCGAGCCAAGGTGCGTGATGGCATCTGGATCCGCTTTTTTCCGGGTTGGCAGGAAGGGAAGAGTGGGTAGTGGAACATCGGACGTCCTCGTGGAGAACGCCATGGTAGAGGGCCCGCCTGGGCGGCCTTGTAAAGGTCTGTAGGTCTCTTGTGAAAGAGTGTTAAGGGCTGACCTTGAGGGCTTGGCGCTCCGTTATGCTCGCCGCCTCCTTGTCCCGGGACCTATCTGTGAAACTCTTTTTCAGCGTCGAAAACGTCATCACCCCTGCCGCGCCGGTGGCCACCGACCAGCGTCGCCGATACGCGTTCGTGACCTTGCCTGGCCCGCGCCAGGAAGGCGCGGGCCACGGCTCGTGCTGGCCGTCGTTCAGGCTGGCAAAACGGTCCGGATGTGACCCGCAGGGACGACCGCGCCGCGGCGTCGAGTCCTGCTAGATGCTCAAGATCCTGATAAGGCTCTATTGCGTGCTGCTGGTGACCTATGGCGCAGCCAGCTATCTGGTCCCGGAAGCCCTGCAGCAGATGTTCAGTGATCGCTATAGCCGCGTCAGTCTGGAGCAGATGAATGGCCCGCTGAAGCTGGTGGAGCGGACCTTCGTGGAAACGCCATTCGCCCACTGGCCGGCGCTGCTGGCTGAGCTGAACGCCGACATCGCGCCCGTCACCTTGCAACTGGGGCTGCAGAGCGATCCCCAGTTGACGAGCGCCGAGCGCCACCGTCTGGCCAAAGGCGAACGGCGCGTCCGCCTGACCGACGATGGCGATCCCAGCGTGGCCCTGATCCCCCTGCAGGGCGGGCACGTCCTCTGGGTCGGCTTCGCCGAGGTTCCGACCGACATAGCCCTGACCTATTGGGCCATGAACGCCCTGATCGGTGCGGCGCTGCTCATCTGTCTGTATGTCTGGCTGCGGCCGCACTGGCGTGATCTGGAGCGGCTCAGGCGCACGGCGGCGCGCCTGGGCAAGGGGCATCTGCAGGAGCGTACCGCGATCTCGCCGCGCTCGGACATCGGCCAGCTGGCGCGGGCCTTCGATGACATGGCCCAGGATCTCGAAACCCTGATTGTCCAGCAGCGCGACCTGCTCAATGCGGTCTCCCATGAGCTGCGCACGCCACTGTCCCGTCTGGAATTCGGCCTGGCCCTAATGCAGGCCGACCCGCTGCCCGCTGAAACACAGCGACAGCTGGAGCAGCAGATTCGCCACGTGCGCGAACTGGATGCGCTGGTGAACGAGCTGCTTTCCTACGCCCGCCTGCAGTCCAGTCAGCAGGCACCCGAGCGTCAGGCGCTCAAGCTCGGTGCCTTCTTGGACAGTGTCCTGGCGGATTTCAGCGAGGAACAGGAACGGCGTGGCGTCACTCTGAGCCTGGACATGGCCGCTGCGCCCGAGCAAGCCCTCTTGGCACCTAGACTCACGGCGCGCGCGTTGCAGAACCTGATTGGCAATGCTCTGCGCGATTGCCAGCGAGGGGTCTGGCTGACCGTTGGCCGCGACGCCGACACCCTGCTGATCACCGTCGAGGACGATGGCGAGGGTATTCCGCCGGGCGAGCGGGAGCGGGTGTTCGAGCCCTTCTATCGCCTGGATCGCAGTCGGGATCGCGCCACCGGCGGCTTTGGCCTGGGGCTGTCGATCAGCCGTCGCGCCATAGAGAAGCAGGGCGGGCAGCTGGCGCTGGCGCAAAGCGAAAGAGGCGGTGCGCGCTTCGACATCCGGCTGACCGACGCCCTCGTGTCCTGACCAGCAGCAGCTCAAGGCCTCCTTGGCACCCGATGACGCGGACCTGAGTCCGTTCCTTCCTCTGACCGACCTGAAAGCAAACAAATGTCCAGTTCCTCTTCTTCCCCACGATCGCCGGCTGAAACCGAGACCCTCGACGACTATGGTGACCTGGCCAGGCGTCATGTCACCTTCGCGCGGATTCTCGAACTACTGGCTCCGCACCGGGCCGCACTGGTGCTGGTGGTGTTGCTGATCGCGGTCGCCGGGATCAGCGGCGTGACCAGTCCCTTCCTGATCCGCAGCATCGTCGACGATGCCTTGCCGGCGAAGGACCTGACGCTGCTGGTCTATCTGGCCGCCGGTCTGGTCGGGGTGGCGCTGTTCAATGCCATCGCCAACCTGACCCAGACCTATGTCGCGATTCGGGTGGGCCAGAGCGTCATGCACGACCTGCGGACCCGCCTGTACGGCCACCTGCAAAACCTCTCGCTGGCGTTTTTCGCCGGTACCCGCGCGGGCGAAGTGCAGGCGCGCCTGTCCAGCGACATCGCCGGTCTGCAGACGCTGTTGACCCACTCCGCCACGGATCTGGCGAAGCACCTGAGCGTCGTGGCGGCGACCCTGGTGGCGATGCTGCTGCTGGACTGGCGCCTGGCGGGTGTCTCCTTCGCCGTCATTCCCTTGCTGGTCTGGATCAATGGCCGCGTCGCCCAGCTGCGGGAGCGGGTGACCTACCGGCAACAGGAGCAGGTGGCGGACCTTTCCGCCAACATCGCCGAGTCCCTGTCGGCCGGCGGCATCATCCTGTCGCGTACCCTGGGCCGCGTGCACTATCTCGTGCAGCGCTTTCAGCGTGACTCCGCGCAGCTGGCGCGCCTGGAAACCCAGGCCAGCACGGCGGGACAATGGGAATTCGCGCTCGTCTTCCTGGCGCTGGATCTGCTGCCGGCGCTGACCTTCCTGGGCGGCGGTCTGTTCATCGGCCTGGGGCTGCAGGTGTCCATTGGCACCCTGGTGGCCTTTATCGCCTTGCAGGAGCAATTGCTCTGGCCGCTGCTGGAGATCTTTGAGACGCGGATCGAATTCGCCAAGGGACGCGCCTTGCTGGCGCGGGTGTTCAGCTATCTGGATACGCCGGCGACGGTCGTCGAGGCGAGCTCACCGACGACTCTTGCGCGGCAGGATTTCCAGCAGGGCATCCGTTTCGAGAACGTCAGCTTCGCCTATGGCGACCGCGCCGTACTCAAGGATCTGACGTTCGAGATACCGGCCGGAAAGCACACGGCGCTGGTCGGCCCCACCGGCTCTGGCAAGACCACCATCTCCTATCTCCTCGCGCGCCTGTACGACGCCGATCAGGGGTGTATCCGCTACGACGGCATCGATAGCCGCGAGCTGAGCTTCGCGACGCTGGCCAGCCTGGTCGGCATCGTGACCCAGGATACATTCCTGCTCAACGCCAGCATCGAGGCCAACCTGCGCTTCGCCAGGCCCGACGCGAGCGAGGCGGAACTCTGGTGGGCGCTGGAAAGGGCGCAACTGGATGCCACGGTGCGCAGGCTTCCCGAGGGGCTGGGGGCCGGGGTCGGTGACCGGGGTTATCAGCTGTCCGGTGGCGAGCGCCAGCGTCTGTCCCTGGCGCGTATGCTGCTGCGTGATCCACCGATCATTCTCCTGGATGAAGCGACC
Source organism: Pseudomonas sp. LA5 (assembly GCF_028640825.1). NCBI lineage: Bacteria > Pseudomonadati > Pseudomonadota > Gammaproteobacteria > Pseudomonadales > Pseudomonadaceae > Pseudomonas > Pseudomonas sp. LA5. Next base: position 311,858 of record NZ_JAQYZY010000037.1, on the reverse strand, counting down.
AGCGCCCTGGACAGCAGCACCCAGGCGGCGATGGCCGCGGCCCTGGCCTCGCTGGAGGGGCCGCGGACCCTGATTTCGATCGCCCATCGCCTCAGCACCGTCAGGCAGGCGGATCGGATTCTGGTCATCCAGGCCGGGCAACTGGTGGAGCAGGGCACCCATGAAGAGTTGATGAAACAGGGTGGGCTCTATGCGGTCATGGCGCGCAATGCCTAGCACTCGCGGCAGCTACCGCTCCGCCACCCACGCCAACATGGCGTGGCACCCTCGGGATACACTGGAAGTACCTTGCTGTGACAGCAACGACGGTAAAGACAAGGACTTTCATAGTGCGCCACTGATGGTGTCCAGGGGCGACCCGAGTCACTATGAGGCATCTCTGGAACGCGATGCTTCTTAGCGGCGCGGCTTCAGAGAGAGGTCTTACGGATGGCACAAAAGGATGTCGGCAACGACCGCGTCCGCCAGGGAATCAGCCTGATCGTCGCGGCGGTTTTTGTCCTGTCCCTGGTGGATGCTGCGGTCAAATACTTTAGTGCTCGACTACCGCTTTGGCAGCTTTTTCTTGCAGTAGCCTGCCTTTCGGTGCCCGCGATTGGCTTCTGGGCGATCGGCCGCTTCAAGGCCGGTCGCCTAGGGATAGGCTCGATCCGCTGGGTGATGGCCAGAAGTATTCTGCTCTTGCTGATGTGGATCAGCTATTACGCTGCGCTTCCTTTCATTCCTCTGTCAGTAGCGGCCGTCGCTATCTATACGACCCCCATTTTCATCGCGCTTCTAGCGGCCTGCTATGGCGGTGAGTCCCTGTCCAGGCTGGGTTGGTCTGCGGTAGGCGTCGGCTTTGCCGGCGTGGCCCTGGTACTACGCCCAGGCGCGGACGCCTTTTCTCCTGCCACGCTGCTACCGGTCATTGGTGCGCTGTTCTACGCGCTCGCAATGGTGGTCACGCGTCGACACTGCCGCAACGAACACCCTTTGGTATTGGCCCTGGGATTGAATATCGCCTTTTTGGTAGCGGCCTGCCTGGGAGGTCTGGCCTCGCTCGCGGTCAGTAAGGCGGTGGCTGCTCAGGCCGATTTTCTATTGTCTCCCTGGCAGCCACTTGGTCGCGAGGAGATGGCCTTCATCGTCTGCTACGCCGTGGCTTTGGTCTTCATCAATACGGCCACCGCCAGAGCCTATCAGATCGCCCCGGCGGCGCTGGTCGGTACCTTCGACTACGCCTATCTGGTCTTCGCCTGTCTATGGGGATATCTATTATTCCAGGAGATCCCAGACCTCTTTACCTGGGGTGGAATGTTGATGATCTTGAGCGCGGGTGTGCTCATTTCATGCGCAGAGGAAAAGCCTTAGGACAGCGCCCTAGGCTTCAAGGGCATCGAGTCTGTCGGTGCCCCTGGGGTGAGGTAGCGACAATGCGCGAGATCCCCTGCTTGCAGTCAATGGAGCGCGCCCTCAGCGCATCGTCCGGAAGGCCTCCCGCAGGTGACCGACGAATTCTCGCGGATTCTCCATCGCCGCGAAGTGCCCACCCCGATCGGCTTCCGCGAAGAACCGCAGATCGGCGAAGCGCCGCTCGGCCCAGCGGCGCGACAGCCGCAATTGCTCGCCAGGGAACATGCTGACGCCCGCGGGCAGGGGCAGCAACGCGCTGGCCATGCCGTTCGCCATCTCGCGCCTGGCCTCCCAGTAGAAACGCGCCGAACTGGCGCCGGCATTGGGCAGCCAGTAGAGCATGATGTCATCGAGCAGATGATCCAGCGGCAGGACGCACTCCGGTTCGCCCGCGCTGTCCGAGACGTCCTGGAACAGGGCGTAGATCCAGGCCGCCAGGCCTACCGGCGAATCGGCCAGGGCGAAGCCCACCGATTGCGGGCGGGTGGTCTGCACCTTCATGTAGCCCGAGTATTCACGCTCGTAGCGGGCGGCGTCGGCGAGCATCCGCTGCTCGTCCGGCGTGGCCGCCGCGACCTCCTCGGCAGTGGGCTGGAACATCACCATGTTCAGGTGCACGCCGGCCAGGCCCGCCGGGCGCATATGGGCCAGGGCGGTGGTCACCGCGGCGCCCCAGTCGCCGCCCTGGGCCAGCCAGTGATCGCCGTAGCCGAGTCGGCGCATGAGTTCGATCCAGGCCAGGGCGGTGCGGCTCACTCCCCAGCCGGGCTCGCTGGGCTGATTCGAGAAGCCGAAGCCGGGTAGCGCGGGAATGACCAGGTGAAAGGCGTCCGCGGCTTCACCGCCATGGGCGACTGGATCGCTCAGCGGCCCTATCACGTCGCGAAACTCCAGCACAGAGCCTGGCCAACCGTGGGTGAGCAGCAGGGGTGTAGCCGTCGGTTCGGGAGAGCGCACATGCAGAAAGTGGATGCCGAGGCCGTCGATCTCGGTGCGGCTGCTGCCCCAGCCGTTCAGCAGGGTCTCGGCCGCCCGCCAGTCGTACCCGCCGCGCCAGCGCTCCACCAGGGCCTGCAGGCGCTCCCGTTGCGGCCCCTGACTGCCATCGTGGACGGTCTCGCGGTCGGGCCAGCGTGTAAGCCGGAGTCTTGCCGCCAGCTCATCGAGCTGGGCTTGGGGTACGTGGATGGGAAAGGGCTGGATGAGATCGGTCATGGAGAGCCTCGCAAGGAAGGGCGCAGTCGAATAACTGAACGTTATCGTTCAGTTTACAGGCGCTGTCAATCCGCTTAAGGTTCGCCCATGACCGAAATGACCAAACCACGCGGCGGGCGACCCCGGCGCGAAGAGGCCGGCGCTGTCGATCGCCGCCTGCTGGACGCTGCCTTCGAACTCTTCCTCGCCCAGGGCTTTGCCGGGACCTCCTGCGAGGCGGTGGCGCGGCTGGCCGGTGCGGGCAAGGCCAGCCTCTATACGCGCTTCGCCAACAAGGATCAGCTGTTCGAGGCGGTGATCCGCCGTCATTCGGCAACCCTGCCGCAGCTCGAACCCGTGCCCTCCGGCCTGCCGCTCGCGGAGCGTCTGCGGCTGGCCGGTCAGGACATGCTGGAGCACGCCTCGCGGCCGGAAACCCTGGCGATGATGCGCCTGGTGATCGCCACGGCCGATCGCTTTCCGGCAGTAGCGGCCGAGGCGACCCGGATCGGCTGGGAGGCGGGTCGCCTGCGGGTGCGACAGGCCATCGAGGCGGGCCCGGATCAGCCGGACGATGTCGAGCGGCTGCTCGAGGGATTCATCGATCTGGTCTTCGCGCCGCATCAGTTGCGGGCGCTGCTGGGCGATGATCCCAGGGCACTGCGGGCTCAGGCGGCGGAGCGGATCGAGCGGGCCATTCGGCTGTTGCTGGGGTGAGGATGTCTGGCGGCCTACGGTCCTCAATCCTCGCTGGAGGCGAAGCCCTCGAGCCAGCGCGCTTCCGAACAGAGCAGGTGGTGGCGCATGGCTGTCTGGGCACCGATCAGGTCGCGGGCTTCCACCGCACGCAGGATGGCTTCGTGTTCGGCCACGGCGACGCCCCAGGTCTTCTGGCTTTCGGTCTGCTCGGCGACGTGGGTGGAGAGGGGGCTGTGACGCTCGTCGAACAGCGAGGTGATGATGCGCACCAGGGTGGAGTTGCCGCTCATCCTGGCCAGGCGGCAGTGGAACTTGCGATCGTCCTCCATGGGCGAAAGCCCCTGGGCGATCTTGTCGCTCATGTTCTGGATGCACTTCGCCAGGTAGCGGTAATCGGCCTTGCCACCCAGGGAACAGGCCAGCACGATGGTCGCGCCCTCGATCATGGCCCGGGCGTGCATCAACTCCGAAGGACTTTCGCCAAGGGTGGAGGTCCGGGCGCCATTGTTCAGCAGCGCGGCGTTCACATAGATCCCGGAGCCCTGGCGGACCTCGATGCTGCCTTCGATTTCCAGGGCGATCAGGGCTTCGCGCAGCGACGGCCGGGAGACGCCCAGCAACAGCGCCAGGTCGCGCTCCGGCGGCAGGCGGGTACCGGCTTCGATGGCGCCCTCGCGGATATGCTGGCGCAGGCGATCCGCGATCTTCTGGTAGAGCTTTCTTTCGGTGGTGGCAGTGGGCAGCGTCATCGATGAAACCTGCATCTTCAAGGGCTTCAGTATCTCATGGGCTACCCGGTTCGGCGCCAGCGGCTCAGGGCAGGGCGGCCAGCTCGAACAGCGGGGTCGCCAGCTGCCATTTCTCCGATCCCGCCTCGGGCGAGGACAGCTGATAGCGCGCCATCAGGGTTTCCCATTCCTGGATTCTGGGATTGCGCTGTTCCAGCTGGTGCAGGCGGTCGAAGGAGAAGCCCGGCCCGGCTTCGAGCAGCATGGTCAGCCGACAGCCGAGGCGCCAGATGGTCATGTTGGCGACGCCGGCTTCGCGCAGGTGGGCGATGACCTCGGGCCAGACCGCCGCGTGCTGGCGTTCGTATTCGGCGATGAGCGCGGGGTCGTCCCGCAGGTCCAGCAGCAGACAGTAGCGTGTCATGTTCTCGCTCCTCGGCCGGTGGCGGCCGATCAGACCGTTCAGATTTCGACGATGGCTTTGACAACGCCCCGGGCCGGGTCCAGCAGCTCGGCGAAACGGTTGGGCAGCTCGGCCAGTTGCAGGCGGTGGGTATTGAGTGCCGCGTCCGGGATCAGGCCCTCGCGCAGGCAGCGCTCGACGTGCTGAAAATCCTCGGCGGTGGCGTTGCGACTGCCCAGCAGGGTGGTCTCGCGCTTGTGGAACTCGGGATCGGCGAAGCGGATGTGATCCTTGACCACCGAGATCAGCACATAGCTGCCGGCATGGGCGACGAATTCGAAACCCCGCTCGATCGCGCGGGCGTTGCCGGTGGCGTCGAACACCACGTCGAAGAAGTCGCCATCGGTCAGCCGCGCCAGTTCGTCCTTGTCGCCGTCACCGACGGTGACCGTGGCCGCGACCTGCAGGTGCTGGCGACAGAATTCCAGGCGATCGCTGCGGGTGTCCAGGACGGTGACCTGGGCCCCGGCGATACCGGCGAAGATCGCCGCCGCCATACCGATGGGCCCGGCGCCCACCACCAGCACGCGCTGTGCCTGGCCCAGGCCCGAACGGCGCACGGCATGGGCGCCGATGGCGAGAAATTCCACCATGGCCGCCTGGTCGAGGGTGAGGCCTTCGGCCTTGAAGACGAAGCGGTCGGGCAGACTGAGGTATTCGGTCAGGGCGCCGTCGCGATGCACGCCCAGGACCGCGATTTTGGTGCAGCAGTTGGTCTTGCCCTGGCGGCAGGCGATGCACTGGCCACAGGACAGATAGGGCACCACGTAGACGATGTCCCCCGCCTGCAGGCGCCCGCTGTCGTCGGTTTCCTCGACGACGCCGGAAATCTCGTGGCCCATCACCCGTGGGTATTCCAGATAGGGCTGGTTGCCTTCGTAGATGTGCAGGTCGGTCCCGCAGACGCCGACCCGGCGGATACGGATCAGGGTTTCGCCTGCGCCACGGGCGGGCTTGGGGGTATCGCGGGAGACCAGCAGGCCGGGTTTTTCACAGATGACGGTCAGCATAGGAAGACTCCGCATCGCTCGGGATGCACATTGGATTCATGGTGCGGCGCGCGCCGGGAATGGCAGTCAGCGTCCGGCGCCCGGGAGCGGGGCGGCAAGGGCTGTGCAATTTCATGCCGGGGCTCCTGCCACGGGGGCATCGGCGTCCAGCAGGCCGCGCTGCTTGAGGGTGCTCCAGAATTCCGCCGGAATGGGCGTCTGCAGCCAGGCCAGGTTGCTGGCCACCTGCTCGGCGCTGCGCGCGCCGATGACCGCGGAGGCGACCGCCGGATGCGCCAGGGGAAATTGCAGGGCCGCGGCGGCCAGCGGGATCGCGAAATCGGCGCAGACAGCCTGCAGGGCCCGCACCTTGGCCACCACCGCTGGCGGCGCGGCGCCATAGTCGAAGTGCTGGCCACCGGCTAGGATCCCGGAGTTGAACACCCCGCCGGCGACGATGGCGTGGCCCTGGGCCAGGCAGCGATCGAGCAGGGGTCTCAGGCTCTCCTGCTCCAGCAGGGTGTAGCGACCGGCCAGCAGGGTGCAGTCCAGCGGGCACTCGTCGAGGCTGTCGACCACGACCTCCCATTCGTTGACGCCCAGGCCGATGGCCTGGATCTGGCCTCCGCTGCGCAACTCCTCCAGCGCGCGGAAACCGCCGCCGCGGGTCAGCGCCTGCCAGTGCAGGTCATGCCGCTCGCCATGGGTGCGGCGGCCGATGTCGTGCACATAGAGGATGTCGATCCGCGCCAGCCCCAGTCGCTGCAGGCTGTCTTCATGGGACCTGAGGATGGCGTCGTAGCTGTAGTCGTAGACCGGCTTGAAGGGCAGTGGCCGGGCCCAGCCGTCGTCGTTGGCGCGCTCGCTGCCGTTGGGCGCGAGCAGCCGGCCCACCTTGCTGCTGAGCACGACGTCATCCCGCGGCAATTCGTCGAGAAAGGCCCCGAGGCGATGCTCCGAGCGGCCATAGCCATAGAAGGGCGCCGTATCGAAATAGCGGATGCCCTGCCGCCAGGCGCCGGCCAGGGTGTCGACGGCCTGCTGCAGGGGCATGTCCCGGTACAGTCCGCCCAGCTGGGAGCAGCCGAGCCCGATCACCGGCAGGGCCAGCGGGCTTTTCGCCAGGGGACGCCGTTCGGAGAGATTCATCGCCAGGCCTCCGCTCAATAGAGCACGTTGCGTGCGTCAGGGCTGTCCAGGTTGGCCTTGTCGATGAGCAGGACGCCGGTATCGATGAACTTGGGCACCTTCTGCTTCTCGATGACCTTGATCACCGTGGCGACCGATTCCAGGCCCATGCGATAGGAACTCTGCACCACGATGGCGTCCAGGGTGCCGTCGCGCACGAAGCCCTGCAGGTCTTCGTTGCCGTCGAAGCCGATGGCCTGCAGCTTGCCGGCCTTGCCGGCCTTGCCGGACTGGGCGATGGCCCGGGCCATGCCGACCGCGGTGGGTTCGTTGGCGCCGTAGATGCCCTTGAGGTCGGGATTGGAGGCCAGGACGTCGGTGGTCTGGTTGAGGGCGTTGGCCATCTGCGACTGGGAATAGAAGGGGCCCACCACGGTCAGCTGCGAATGCTGCTCCAGGTATTTGCGGAAGCCGCCGACCCGGCCCGTTTCCGAGCCGGTGCCCGGCACATAGGACATGATGGCGATCTTGCCGGTCTTGCCGACCTTCTCGATCATGCGCTGGGCGGACAGCTCACCGGCCTTGTTGTTGTCGGTGGAGAGAAAGGACTGGTAGTAGGGCGCGCCGCTCTCCGCCACCGAGGAGTCGATCAGCACCACCGGGATATGGGCTTCCCAGGCCTGCTTGATGGCCGGCACCAGGGCGTCCGGGTCGGACGGTGCCAGCACGATGCCCGAGACGCCGCGGTTGACGGCATTGACCACCATGTTCACCTCGTCGGCGATCGCCGATTCCGAGGCCGGTCCCTGGAAGGTGACCTTGTAGCTGGTGTGTTGCTTGGCCGTCTCCTGCACGCCCTTCTGCACGTTCTGCCAGTAGTTGGAGTTGGCACTCTTGACGATGACGGCGATCTCGCCGTTACCGGCCAGCGCCAGGGAGGTCGCGGCGGAGAGGGCGACACCCAGGACCACTTTCTTGAAGTTTTTCATCGGTCGTTCCTTGTTGTTGTTATCGAGGGTTCACTTCTTGCGGTTGCGGAGCTGGTCGATACAGACGGTCAGCAGGATCACCAGGCCGATGATGATCTGCTGGGTGAAGCTGGAGACGCCGAGCATGTTGAGGCCGTTGCGCAGCACGCCGATGGTGAAGGCGCCGATCAGGGTGCCCGACACGCTGCCGATGCCACCGGAGAGCGAGGTGCCGCCGATCACCGCGCTGGCGATGGCATCCAGTTCGTACATCACCCCTTCGTTCGGCTGGGCGGTGACCAGGCGCGACATCAGCACCGCGCCGGTCAGGCCGGCCAGCACGCCGGACAGCACATAGGTGAAGAGAGTGACCGCACGCACCTTGACCCCGGAGAGCCGGGCCGCTTCGGCGTTCGAGCCCACGGCATAGATGTGGCGGCCCAGGCGGGTGCGGCTGAGCACCAGCCACAGGGCGATGGCCAGGACGATCATGATGATCACCGGGTAGGGGATGCCCGGAAAGATCACGTTGGGAAAGCCGTCGTCGCCGATGCGTTCGATGCGGCCCAGGGTACCGTTGCCGAGCACGCCAAAGGCCGCGCCGAGGCCGGAGATGGGCTGGGCATCGGTCAGTCGCAGCGCCAGGCCGCGGGCCACCAGCATCATGCCCAGGGTGGCGATGAAGGGCGGCAGCTTGACCAGGGTCACGAACAGGCCGTTGATCGCGCCGCAGATCCCGCCGACGATCAGGCCGACCAGGATGCCCACCTCGATGGACGCGCCGGCCTTGACCGCCATGGCGTTGGCCACGCCGGCCAGGGCCAGCACCGAGCCCACCGAGAGGTCGATGCCGCCGGTGATGATCACCGCCGTCGCACCGAGGCCGAGAAAGGCGATGGAGGTGACCTGCAAGGCCACGCTCATGCCGTTGCCCATGCTGAGGAAGGCACTGCTCATGGAGGAAAACACCGCGATCAGGGCCAGCAGGCTGACCAGGGCGCCAAACTTCTGCAGAAATTCTTTTTGTTTTTCGGTCATTTCTCTGTCTCGCTCGACACGCGTGGCGAGCTGCCGTCAGTGCGACGTGCAGCCGGAGGCGTAGTGCATGATCTGGTCCTGGGAGGTGGCCCGGGTCTCGACGTCACCGGTCAGGCGACCTTCGTGAAAGACCAGGATCCGATCGCTCATGCCCAGCAATTCCGGCAACTCCGAACTGATCAGGACGACACCGATGCCCTGGGCCGCCAACTGGTCCATCATTTCGTAGATGGCGTACTTGGCGCCGACGTCGATGCCCCGGGTGGGCTCGTCGAAGAACATGATCCGGGCGTCCCGGAACAGCCATTTGCCGATGATGATCTTTTGCTGGTTGCCGCCCGAGAGGTAGCGGGTGACCTTGTCGATCGAGGGCGTGCGGATGTCCAGCCGCCGCACGTAGTCCTGGGCGACCCGCGCCTCCTCTTTGAAGCGGATGAAGCCCAGCGGCCCGCAGAGGGCATCCAGATTGGCCAGGGTCAGGTTGTGCGCCAGGGTCATCTTGACCGCCAGGCCGTCCTTCTTGCGGTCTTCGGACAGGTAGGCGATGCCCTGGTCGATGCCGTCGCGCGGACTGCGGATAGTGACCGCGCGGCCATTGATCTCCACCTCGCCGGCATCCAGCCGATCGGCGCCAAAGATCGCCCGGGCGATCTCGGTGCGCCCGGCGCCCATGAGGCCGGCGAAGCCGAGGATCTCACCGCGGCGCAATTCGAAGCTGATGTCCTGAAAGACCCCCTTGCGGCTCAGGCCTTGCGCCCGCAGCAGCACCTCGCCGGTGGGCGCCGAGGTGCGCGGCGGAAATTTCTCGTCGAGGGAGCGCCCGACCATGCCCGCCACTATGGCGTCGACACTGGTGTCGGCAAAGCGCTGGGTGGAGACGTAGCGACCGTCGCGCAGGATGGTCACCCGGTCGACGATGTGGCGCATCTCGTCCAGCCGGTGGGAGATGTAGAGCATGCCGACGCCGCGCGCCTTGAGGTCCTGGATGACCTTGAACAGCGCCTGGGTCTCGCTTTCGGTCAGCGAGGAGGTCGGTTCGTCGAGGATGAGCACCCGGGCGTCCAGCGACAGCGCCTTGGCGATCTCCACCATCTGCTGCTGGGCCACCGACAGCTTGGCCACCGGGGCGCGGGGGCTGATGGCCACGCCCAGGCGGGCCAGGCAGGCTTCGGTGTCCGCCTGCATCTTGCGTCTGTCGATCAGGCCGAAGCGCACCGGCTCGCGGGCCAGGAAGATGTTTTCCGCCACCGTGAGGTGGGGCACCAGGTTGAGTTCCTGGTGAATGATGGCGATGCCGACATGCTCGGCTTCCGACACGGACTTGAAGTGCCGCTCTTCGCCGAGATAGCGGATCCGCCCCTCGTCCGGCGGTTGCTGGCCGCTGACGATCTTCATCAGGGTGGACTTGCCGGCGCCGTTCTCGCCGCAGATGGCGTGGACTTCACCCGGGTAGAGGCTGAGGCTGACGTCGTCGAGGGCCACGACGCCGGGAAAGCGCTTGGAAATGTTTTCGAGCGTCAGGCAGGGCGCGGGCGCGGCCGGTACGGGGCCGCCACCTTCGCCGCGGGGCGATGGGGTATCCAGCATGGTGCTCTCTCTTTTTGTTGTTCTAGGGTCGTTGCCCTATGTGAGATCCATGGCAGGGAAAGCTACACCCCCGTTCGGATGCCTGGCAAGACCAATTTGATTTTTTAGAATTGGTCTTGCCAGATATCCGAACGGGTTGGTAAAGACGTCAGTGCGCAGGGTCGGTGATGGGTGACGGACGGACCAGGCGTTCAGCAGGGCGTGGCTTGGTGGAGAGACTGGTGCGGGAGGGAAACGGAAAGGGCAGACCAACAGGCGCAACGTCTGGTCCATAGGTCCAGCTGAAGTATCTGGGGAAAGGCGCTTTGGGTGGCCCGACGCTATTCAGGCCAGGCCAGGCCAGGCCAGGCCACCGACCGAGAGGTCCTAGCGCACGGGCGCAGCCGCGCCGGCACGCGCCGGGCGGGCGTCGCGGAAGCTGACTAGAAAGGCCAGCAGCACGCCCAGGGAGAACACCGCCGGGAACAGCCAGATGCCCTGCCAGTCGTGGCCGGCGGCGCTGGCATAGTGATCCGAGACCATCCCGGCCACCCGAAAGCCGACCAGCATGCCCACGCCGTAGGTGGCCAGGGTGATCAGGCCCTGGGCCGCACTCTTGTCTGCCGCGCCGGCCTTGGCGTCGGTATAGATCTGCCCGGAGACGAAGAAGAAGTCGTAGCAGATCCCATGCAGGGCGATGCCCAGCAGCAGGTAGGCGAGAGCATCACCCTGGGCACCCAGGGCGAAGCAGCCATAGCGCACCGCCCAGGCCAGCATCCCCACCAGCAGGGTGCGCTTGAGGCCGAAGCGGCGGATGAACAGCGGCAGGAGCAGCATGAAGCCCACCTCGGACACCTGGCCGAGGGTCATCATGCCGGTGGGATTGGCCACCCCCAGCTCGGCGAGAAAGAGGTTGGCGTTCTGGTAGTAGAAGGCGAGCGGAATGCAGATCAGCACCGAGGCGGCAAAGAACACCGCGAAGCTGCGGTCCTTGAGCAGGCGCAGGGCGTCCAGGCCGAGCATCGCGCCGAGTCCGCCGCGGGTGGCCGGCAGCGGCGCGGTGCGCGGCAGGCTGAAGCTGTAGAGGCCGAGGAGGAGGGAGGCCGCGGCGCCGAGCAGGAAGGTGTTGCGCAGGGCGCCGGCGGCGATGCCGCTGCGGCTGTCCCAGGCGAAGACGAAGCTGATCGCGAGGCCCGCGGCGATCCAGCCCAGGGTGCCCCAGACGCGGATCCTGGCGAATTGCCGGGCCGGATCGGCCAGGTGGCGGAAGGCCACGGAATTGGCCAGCGCCAGGGTCGGCATGTAGCAGAGCATGTAGGCCAGCACCAGCGGATAGAAGGTGGTGAAATCGGCCGCCGCATAGAGCTGGTAGAGCAGCACCGCACCGGCCAGGTGCAGCAGGCCGAGGATACGCTCGGCGTTGAAGTAGCGATCGGCGATCAGGCCGATCACGAAGGGCGCCAGGATCGCGCCCCAGGACTGGGTGGCGAAGGCCTGGCCGATCTGGCCGCCATTGGCGCCCAGGGTGTTGCCGAGAAAGGTCGCCAGGGTGACGAACCAGCTGCCCCAGATGAAGAACTGCAGGAACATCAGGGTGCTCAGGCGTAGCGAAAGTGCGTTCATCGTCGTTTCCTTGTTGTGGGTTATATGACGAAAAAACGAGGGGGTCCTTACTCCAGGCCGAGCATTCGCCGATTGCGCGCCGGATCGGCCTCGCTGCCGGCGAAGTCGTCGAAGGCGCGGGTGGCCGGCTGGATCAGGTGACGCTGGATGAAGGGCGCCCCTTCGGCCGCGCCCTGGGCCGCGTCCTTGAGGCAGCACTCCCATTCCAGCACCGCCCAGCCGTCGAAGCCGTACTGGGTGAGCTTGCTGAAGATGGCGCCGAAATCGACCTGGCCGTCGCCCAGGGAGCGGAAGCGCCCCGGCCGCTGGGCCCAGTCCTGGTAGCCGCCATAGACGCCGCTGCGCGCATCGGGACGGAATTCCGCATCCTTGACATGGAACATGCCGATGCGCGCGTGATAGCGATCGATGAAGCCCAGGTAGTCCAGCCGCTGCAGGACGAAATGGCTGGGGTCATAGAGGATCCGCGCCCGGGGATGGTCGTTGACCGCCGCCAGGAAGCGCTCGAAGGTGGCGCCATCGTGGAGGTCCTCGCCGGGGTGCAATTCGAAGCAGAGGTCGATGCCTTCTTCGCCGTAGACGTCGAGGATGGGGCGCCAGCGACGGGCCAGCTCGGCGAAGCCTTCGTCCACCAGGCCCGCCGGACGCTGCGGCCAGGGATAGACATAGGGCCAGAGCAGGGCGCCGGAAAAGCTCGCCACCGCCTTGAGACCGAGGCGGCGGCTGGCCTTGGCGGCCAGCTTGAGTTGCTTGACTGCCCAGGCCTGGCGCTCTTCCGGGCGGCCGCGCAGTGCCGGCGGGGCAAAGGCGTCGAAAGCCTCGCTGAAGGCCGGATGCACGGCGACCAGTTGTCCCTGCAGGTGGGTGGAGAGTTCGCTGATGGCCACTCCGGCGTCGGCGCACTGCCCGAGCAGTTCGTCGCAGTAGTCCTGGCTGGCGGCGGCGCGCTCCAGATTCGGGCACTGCGGGCCCAGCGTCGGCAGCTGGATGCCCCGGTAGCCGAGGTCCGCCGCCCAGCGCGCCAGGTTGGGCAGGGTGTCGAAAGGCGGCTGGTCATCGAGAAACTGGGCGAGAAAGATCGCCGGGCCCTTGAGGCCGGGACGAGCGTTGGCGGCCATGTTCAGGCTCCTGGGGTCGGTAAGGGGGTCCAGGCGCCCTGGCGCCGATGGCTGGCCAGGGCGGTTTCGATAAAGGCCAGCCCGCGCCAGCCCGTATGGATGCCAGGCAGGCCTGCCGCGGGATCGGCGGGATCGCGAATGGCCGCGGCCAGCTGGCGATAGAGATTGGCCAGGGCTTCGAGATAGCCCTCCGGGTGCCCGGCGGGCAGGCGCAGGCGCTGCTGGGTGCCGGCACTCAGCCAGGGCAGACCGAGGCCGGCGCGCAGGTCCTGTGGCGGTTGGTCGAGGCTGCGCTGCAGCAGGCTGTTGGGTTCCTGCTGCCGCCATTCCAGACTGCCGCGCTCACCGTAGAGGCGGATGCGCAGGCCATTTTCCTCGCCGATGCAGACCTGACTGGCCAACAGGCTGCCGCTGGCGCCCGCGGCGGTTTCGAACAGCACCATGACATCGTCGTCCAGCCGCCGACCGGGCAGGTGGCTGCGCAGCTGGGCACTGAGACGGGTGATGGGCTGGCCGCCGATGAATTCGGCGAGGCTGAAGGCATGGGTGCCGATGTCGCCCAGGCAACCGCCCGGGCCGGAGGCGGCCGGATCGTCGCGCCAGGCCGCCTGCCGATTGCCGGTGGCGGCCAGGTCCTGGGCGAGCCAGCCCTGGGGGTATTCCACATGGATCTTGCGCAGGGCGCCCAGCTCTCCGCGGGCGACCCGCTCGCGGGCCTCCCATACCAGCGGATAGCCGAGGTAGCTGTGGGCCAGGGCGTAGCGCAGGGGCAGGGCGTCCAGCATGTCCGCCAGGCGCTGTACCTCGGCCAGCGAGATGCCTGCGGGTTTTTCCGAGAAGACGTGGAAGCCGGCGGTCAGGGCTGCCTGGGCGATGGGCACATGGAGGTCGTTGGGCGTGACGATCACCAGCAACTCGACCCGCTGCTCGGGGGGTAGCCGGGCTTCATCGGCCAGCAGGGTCTGCCAGGAGGCATGGACCCGCGCGGGCGCCAGACCGAGTTCCCGTCCAGTCGCGCCGTTGTTGGCGGGATCACGACTGAAGGTGCCGCAGACCAGTTCGAGCGCGCCATCCAGGGCGGCTGCGCGCCGGTGGGCCGCGCCGATGAAGGCGCCCTGGCCGCCCCCGATCATGCCGTAGCGGACCTTGCCGCCGGTTTCCGCCTGCATCCTCTTACCCTCGGTTTATTGTTGTGTTGAGTGTAACCGGTTACATCTGCGGTTATTTGGAGCCCGTGGCGGTCGTTAGTCAAGCGCCCGGCGGACGTACGGCTTGCCCGCACGCAGGGCTTTGCGCACAGTGACAACCTTTCCCACGCTCACCGAGGCCGCATGTCCAACATCCGCCGGGTCGCCGAACTGGCCGGGGTATCGGTCGCTACCGTGTCGCGCACCCTGAAGAATCCCGAGGTGGTGGCGCCAGCGACCCGCGAACGGGTGCAGGCCGCCGTGACCGCGGCCAACTACCGGCCCAACGGGATGGCGGTGCAGTTTCGCTCGCGCCGCACTGGCAACCTGGTGGTGCTGGTGCCGCTGATCGCCAACAGCTTCTTCGCCCGCGTTATCGCCGGCATCCAGCAGGCGGCCCAGGCGGCGGGGTACCGGGTGCTGCTGTGCGATACCGCGGGGGACGAGGCCCGCGAGCGCGAGTACGCCGAACTGGTCTATGCGAGGCAGGCGGATGGGGTGATCCAGTTGCGCGCCTTCGATCCCTTCGCCGGTGATGCCGACGCACCGCCGGTGGTGAATGCCTGCGAGGTGCTCGCCGAGCACACCTGGCCCAAGGTGCGGCTGGACAATCGCGCCGCCGCCCGCAGCCTGACCGAACACCTGCTGGCGCTCGGTCACAGACGCATCGCCCTGATCAAGGGGCCGGAAGACAGCCCGCTGACCCTGGAGCGCCTGGCCGGTTACCAGGAGGCGCTCACCCGGGCCGGCATCCCGCCGGACCCGGATCTGCTGCACCCGGGCGATTTCACCCTGGCCGCCGGCGCCGCCGCGACCAAGACGCTGCTGGCGCTACCGGAGCGGCCCACCGCGCTGTTCTGCTGCAGCGACGAGATGGCGATCGGCGCCCTGCAAAGCCTTCGCGGCGCGGGCCTGCGAGTGCCCGAGGACCTGTCGCTGGCGGGCTTCGACGACATCGCCTTCGCCGCCTACAGCGATCCCCCGCTGACCACCATCGCCCAACCGGCGGAGGCCTTCGGCCAGCGTGCCGTCGCCCTGCTGCTGGAGATCCTCAGCGGCGCGGCGCCCACCACCCGGGAGGTGGTGCTGCCCTTCGAACTGGTGGTGCGGGGGAGTACCGGGGTCTGCCGCGGCCGCTGACACTCGGGCGCGGCAGAGCCGGCTATCGTCGCTCGGGTTGTCCGGGATCGCGCCGGACAGTTCGTCGCCCTGGAACACTGCGGCCGCTGCCCGCTAATGCGGCTCGGTCGCCAGTCTTACGGCGACTTCCTCGACCAGCTGGATGGTTTCTGCCGTCAGGGCTTCAAATTGAAAGAGGATGTCCTGCAATTCCGGGCTGCCCATATCCACTTCGCGGAGCTGATCGATTCTCCGCGTCAGCAACCGGTGAATGTTCAACAGGCAATCGCGGTCGGGATTGTCGGGTATGGCGAGGCGGTTGCTCATCCTTGTCTCCGTGTTAACTGACCACCATGACCCTCGATATCGTCTGGCAAGCGGGTTTGTTGAGGTGGTTCGTCGCCGACGACGTGCGTCAGAATGCTGCTTCCAGGGGTTGACGCAGCACCGCGGATAGCCAGCGAACAGGGTGGTGGGTGCTAGTCACCCTTTCTGCGGAACCATCGTGAATGATTCGGCGAAACCCCAAGCCAGGCTCGACGTTGATAGCACCCAGACGGTGAAGGGTTCAGGGGCAGGACTTCTTCGATCAACGAACCAGCGCTTCGCGTCAGGCCTGGCAAACATCCGCTATCCGGGCTTTCAACAGATTCGCCAGCTCATCGAAGAGGATCTGCACCGAGCGCAGCGACAGATTGTCCGGGCGGGTCAGCAGCCAGATATCGGTGTCGCAACCGGGCAGCGCCGGACCCAGGCGCTCGACGCCGTCCAGACTGCTGATCATGAAGTCGGGGAGGGCGGCCACCCCGAGACCGGCGCCGACCAGGCTGCCGACCGAGGACATGCTGCTGCAGCGATAGCGCGGGGTGAGGCTGGGGTAGGCCTGGCGCAACCAGGTGACCGAGACGTGATCGGCCAGGGAGTCGTCCGGGGCGATCCAGGGCAGTTCGGTGGCCAACTGGCCGTAACCGGCGCGATAGCGCTCGTGACCGCAGACGAAGTAGGAGCTGCGACCGAGCCGGCGGCCGATCAGGTGTTCCGGCGGGGCGTTGGACAGGCGCAGGGCGATGTCCGCATCCCGCCGGCTCAGGCTGGCGAAGGTGTTGGAGGTGGCGACTTCCAGGGCGACCGCCGGATAGCGCGGCATGAGCTCGGCGAGCCCCGGCAGGAGCAGGCTGCGCAGCACGGCATCGGTGCAGGTCAGGCGGACCGTGCCGCTGATGACGTTCTCGCCCTGGGTGAGGGCGATGCGTGCCGCCTCCAGCGCCTGTTCGGCGCGCTCGGCCTGTTCGGCGAGGGCCTTGGCGCTCTGGGTCGGGGTGTAGCCGCGGCGGGTCTTGTCGAACAGCGCGACCTGCAGATTGGCTTCGAGCTTGCGGATAGCGCGAAAGACCGTGGAGACGTCCACCTGCAACTGCTCGGCAGCCCTGGCCAGGGTCCGGCCGCGCACCAGGGCGAGGATCAGCTTGAGATCGGCATGGCCTATCTGATATTGCATCCGTGCATTCTTCCTTTGCCGATTCGCCGATATGGGTTGCGCTCATGCCAATTTATACTGGCCCAGCCCGTCGAGGGCAATCAGGTGGAAGGGCGGACCTTGGCAAAGAGGGTCGGCGCCTGCAGCAACCACCGCCCACAGCCACGCTGCCAGACCCGCACGAGCAAGCACAACCAAGCGGGCCAGCGTCAAGGATGCCTCCCATGAATTCGATATCCCCCCGCGTCGTCCAGCTCACCGAAGCCAACGGCTTTCTCAAGGAGCACCCGGAAATCCAGTACGTCGATCTGTTGATCACCGACATGAACGGCGTCATCCGGGGCAAGCGCGTCGAGCGGGCCAGTCTGTCCAAGGTCTATGAGCGCGGCATCAATCTGCCGGCCTCGCTGTTCGCCCTGGACATCAACGGCTCCACGGTGGAAAGCACCGGCCTGGGCCTGCACATCGGCGATGCCGATCGCACCTGCTTTCCTATCCCCGGCACCCTGAGCTACGAGCCCTGGCAGAAGCGCCCGACCGCGCAACTGCTGATGACCATGCACGAGCAGGACGGCTCGCCGTTCTTCGCCGATCCGCGCGAGGTGCTGCGGCGGGTGGTGAAGAAATTCGACGACCTGGGCCTGACCATCTGCGCCGCCTTCGAACTGGAGTTCTACCTGATCGACCAGGAGAACGTGAACGGCCGGCCGCAGCCGCCGCGCTCGCCGATCTCCGGCAAGCGACCGGTCTCCACCCAGGTCTATCTGATCGATGACCTGGACGAGTATGTGGATTGCCTGCAGGACATGCTCGAAGGCGCCAAGGAGCAGGGGCTGCCGGCCGATGCCATCGTCAAGGAATCCGCGCCGGCGCAATTCGAGGTCAACCTGCATCACGTCGAAGACGCCATCAAGGCCTGCGACCATGCGGTGCTGCTGAAGCGGCTGATCAAGAACATCGCCTACGACCATGAGATGGATTCCACCTTCATGGCCAAGCCCTATCCCGGTCAGGCCGGCAACGGTCTGCACGTACACATCTCGCTGCTGGACAAGCAGACCGGGCAGAATATTTTCGCCACCGATGATCCCGAGCGCCATGCGCCGCTGCGCCATGCCATCGCCGGCATCCTGGAAACCCTGCCGGCGTCGATGGCCTTCCTCTGTCCGAACGTCAATTCCTACCGCCGCTTCGGTGCCCAGTTCTATGTGCCCAACGCCCCGAGCTGGGGCCTGGACAACCGTACCGTGGCGGTGCGTGTGCCCACTGGCAGTAGCGAGGCGATCCGCATCGAACACCGCGTCGCCGGGGCCGATGCCAATCCCTATCTGATGATGGCCTCGATCCTCGCCGGCATTCATCACGGCATGACCCAGGGCCTGGAGCCCTGCGCTCCGGTCAGCGGCAACTCCTACGAACAGCTCGAACAGAGCCTGCCGAACAACCTGCGCGATGCCTTGCGCCGGCTGGACGACAGCGCGGTGATGAATCAGTACATCAGCCCCGAGTACATCGACATCTTCGTCGCCTGCAAGGAGGCCGAGCTGGAGGAGTTCGAGACCACCATCTCCGATCTCGAATACAACTGGTATCTGCATACCGTCTAGGAGGCGTGATCATGACCGTGCTGACGCAACAGGACTGGGAGCAACGCACCCAGGCATTGACCGTCGAAGCCCGTGCCTTCATTGACGGCCGCTACCAGGCCGCCCTGGGCGGTGCGACCTTCGACGACCTGAGTCCGGTGGATGGTCGCCACCTGGCGCGGGTGGCCAGTTGCATGGCCGAGGATGCCGAACTGGCCGTACGAGCCGCCCGGGCGAGTTTCGCCCGGGGCGACTGGGCACATCAGGCGCCGGCGCAGCGCAAGCGGGTGCTGATCGCCTTCGCCGAGCTACTGCTGGCCCATGCCGAGGAGCTGGCCCTGCTGGAAACCCTCGACATGGGCAAGCCGATCAGCGACTCGCTTGCCATCGACGTGCCGGCGGCAGCCAACGCCCTGCGCTGGAGCGCCGAGGCCATTGACAAGGTCTATGACGAGGTGGCGCCCACCCCGCGCGACCAGCTGGGCCTGGTGACCCGCGAACCGGTAGGCGTGGTCGCGGCCATCGTGCCCTGGAATTTCCCCCTGATGATGGCTTGCTGGAAGCTCGGGCCGGCGCTGGCCACCGGCAATTCGGTGGTCCTCAAGCCGTCCGAGAAATCGCCGCTGACCGCCATCCGTATCGCCGCCCTGGCGCTGGAGGCCGGCATCCCGGCGGGGGTGTTCAACGTGCTGCCCGGCTACGGTCACACCGTCGGCCAGGCGCTGGCGCTGCATCCGGACGTCGACACCCTGGTCTTTACCGGTTCCACCCGCATCGCCAAGCAGCTGCTGGTCTATGCCGGCGAGTCGAACATGAAGCGCGTCTGGCTGGAGGCGGGCGGCAAGAGTCCCAACATCGTCTTTGCCGACGCCCCGGACCTGAGGGCAGCGGCCGAAGCGGCCGCGGCAGCCATCGCCTTCAATCAGGGCGAGGTGTGCATCGCCGGGTCGCGGCTGCTGGTCGAGCGCTCGATTAAAGCGCGCTTCCTGGCACTGGTGGCGGAGGCGCTGCAGGCGTGGGCGCCGGGTCATGCCCTGAATCCCGACACCCGCGTCGGCGCCCTGGTGGACGAGGGCCATCTGCGCACCGTGCTGGGCTTCATCGAAGCCGGCCGCGCCGAGGGTGCGCGACTGGTGAGCGGCGGCGCGCGGGCCCTGAGCGAAACCGGCGGCAGCTACGTGACCCCGACCATCTTCGACGGGGTGGACAATGTCATGCGCATCGCCCGGGAAGAGATCTTCGGCCCGGTGCTCGCGGTGATCGACTTCGATGACGAAGAAGAGGCCGTGCGCATTGCCAACGACACCCCCTATGGGCTGGCCGCCGCCGTCTGGACCAGTGACCTTTCCCGCGCCCATCGCGTGGCCCGCGCCTTGCGTGCGGGCAGTGTCTGGGTCAACCAGTATGATGGCGGCGACATGACGGCGCCCTTCGGTGGCTTCAAGCAATCCGGCAACGGACGCGACAAGTCGCTGCACGCCTTCGACAAATACACCGAACTCAAGGCGACCTGGATCAAGCTCTGAACAGGCGAGGCGGCCCGGGCGTTCGCGCCGGAGCCGCAGGCAGAGGACTCTCACCATGCAACAACACGTCGACAGTTACTACGCGGCTTCGCGCAACCTCCACACCGAATACCCGGCGCTGCAAGACAGTGTCGACAGCGACGTCTGCGTCATCGGCGCCGGTTACACCGGGCTTTCCACCGCGCTGTTCCTGCTGGAGCACGGCTTCAGCGTGACGGTGCTGGAAGCGGCGCGGGTCGGCTTCGGCGCCTCCGGGCGCAATGGCGGCCAGATCGTCAACAGCTACAGCCGCGACATCGATACCATCGAGCGCCAGTTGCCGCCCAGGCAGGCGCAACTGCTGGGCGAGATGGCCTTCGAAGGCGGGCGCATCATTCGCGAGCGCATCGCCCGCTACGACATCCAGTGCGATCTCAAGGACGGCGGCGTGTTCGCCGCCCTGACCGGCAAGCAGCTCGGTCACCTGGAAGCCCAGCAGAGGCTCTGGGAGCGCTACGGCCATACCCAGTTGCAACTGCTCGACAAGGCCGCCATCGGCAAGGTGGTCGGAACCGATCGCTATCTGGGCGGCTTGCTGGACATGAGCGGCGGCCATATCCATCCGCTCAACCTGGCCCTGGGCGAGGCGGCGGCCGTGGCGTCCCTGGGCGGCAAGATTTACGAGCAGAGCGCGGCAGTCCGTATCGACCGTGGCGCCAATCCGGTGGTGCATACCGCCAATGGCCAGGTGAAGGCGCGCTTCGTGGTGGTGGCCGGCAACGCCTACCTGGGCGGACTGGTGCCGGAGCTGGCCGCCAAGTCCATGCCCTGCGGCACCCAGGTGCTCACCACCGAGCCGCTGTCCGAGGACATGGCGCGTAGCCTGCTGCCCCAGGACTATTGCGTGGAGGACTGCAACTACCTGCTCGACTACTTCCGCCTCAGCGCCGATCGCCGGCTGATCTACGGCGGTGGCGTGGTCTATGGCGCGCGAGATCCGGCGGACATCGAGGCGATCATCCGGCCGAAGATGCTGCAGACCTTCCCGCAGCTCAAGGGCGTGAAGATCGACTTCACCTGGACCGGCAACTTCCTGCTGACGCTGTCGCGCCTGCCCCAGGTGGGCCGCCTCGGCAACAACATCTACTACTCCCAGGGCTGCAGCGGTCACGGCGTCACCTATACCCACCTGGCGGGCAAGGTGCTGGCCGAGGCCCTGCGCGGCCAGGCCGAGCGCTTCGATGCCTTCGCCGGCCTGCCGCACTATCCCTTCCCGGGCGGGCAGCTCCTGCGCGTGCCCTTCACCGCACTGGGCGCGACCTACTACCAGCTGCGCGATCGCCTCGGTATCTGACCCTGTCCGCCCGCCGCGTACCGGCGGGTTCTCTGGAGATAAGCCATGTCCCCTATGCCCCTGATCGGCGTGACGGCGTGCCGGCAGACGCTCGGCAAATACGATTCCCATACCGTTGGCGACAAGTACGTCGAGGCGGCGGGTCATGCCGGTGTGCCGGTGGTGCTGCCGGCGCGCAGCGTGCCGAGCGACCCGCAGGCGCTGCTGGCGCACCTGGACGGCCTGCTGTTCACCGGCTCGCCTTCCAACGTCGAGCCCCATCACTACCAGGGACCGGCGAGTCTCGCCGGCACCCAGCACGATGCCGCCCGCGACGCCTACACCCTGCCGCTGCTGCGCCTGGCCATCGACCGCGGCATCCCGGTGTTCTGCATCTGCCGCGGCTTCCAGGAGCTGAACGTGGCCCTCGGCGGCAGCCTGCACCAGCGGGTGCAGGACCTGCCCGGGCATGACGACCATCGCGAGCCCCAGAGCGAGCTGCTCGCCGAGCAGTACGCGCCCACCCATCCGGTCGCGGTGCCGCCCGGTGGGGTGTTCGAACGCCTCGGCCTGCCGGCCAGCTTCCAGGTGAATTCGCTGCACAGCCAGGGCATCGCGCGCCTGGCGCCCGGGCTGCGTATCGAGGCCCAGGCGCCGGATGGCCTGGTGGAAGGGGTCTCCCTGGCCGACGCCCCGGGCTTCGTCGTCGGCGTGCAGTGGCATCCCGAGTGGAATTTCCGCGACAACCCCGAATCCCTGGCGCTGTTGGACGCCTTTCGCGACGCCTGCCAGCGCCATGCCGCCGCGCGCTAGGCACCTTGCCGCCTACGCCGGACTCTGAATAACAATTCCAACCGCCGGGCAGAGACCTATGACTGAACAGCGCAAGGGCACGCCGGCCGGCGGCTCGGATACCGCCGGGCCGGCAGCCCTGGCCGATCCGTCCGCCAAGGGCCTGGCTGCCGGCTCCCTGGGTTTGCTCGCCTGCGTGGTGCTGGGCATTTCCACCATTGCCCCCGTCTACACCCTGACCGGTGCCCTGGGGCCCACCGTGCGCGAGGTGGGCGTCTATCTGCCCGCCGTCTTCATCGTCGGTTTCCTGCCGATGCTGCTGGTGGCCCTGGGGTATCGCGAGCTGAACGCCGTCGATCCGGACAGCGGCACCTCCTTTACCTGGTCCACCCGCGCCTTCGGACCCATGATCGGCTGGATCGGTGGCTGGGGGCTGGTGACGGCCACCACCATCGTCCTCTCCAACCTCGCTGGCGTGGCGGTGGACTTCTTCTACCTGTTCCTCGCCCAGCTCAGCGGGCGGGCGGAGTTGGCCACGCTGTCGCAGCACCTGCTGGTGAACATCGTCACCTGCTGCGTGTTCATCGCCATCGCGGTCTGGATCAGCTGCCGCGGCATCGGCATGACCATGAGCGTCCAGTACGGTCTGGTCGCCCTGCAGCTGCTGGTGCTGATCGGCTTTTCCCTGGCGGCCTTCAGCGCCGCGCCGGAGGCGGCGCCGGTGGTCTTCCACCCGGAATGGTTCAATCCCTTCAACGTCGAATCCTTTTCCGCCTTCGCCGCGGGGCTGTCGCTGTCGATCTTCATCTTCTGGGGCTGGGATGTCTGCCTCACGGTGAGCGAAGAGTCGGTGGGCAGCCAGAAGGTGCCAGGGCGGGCGGCCACGGTCACGGTGCTCTTGATCCTGCTGCTGTACCTCTTCACCGCCGCGGCGACCCTGCAATTCGCCGGCATCAGCGAAGCCGGCCTGGGCCTGGGCAATCCGGAGATCCAGGAAAACGTCTTCGCCCACCTGGCCGGACCGGTGATGGGGCCGCTGGCGATCCTGATGTCCATCGCGGTGCTGGCCAGTACCGCCGCCTCGCTGCAGTCCACCTTCATCTCCCCGGCCCGCACCCTGCTGGCGATGGGGTACTACGGCGCGGTGTCGCGGCGCTTCGCCCACATTTGCCCGAGATCGCGCACGCCGCGCTATGCCACCGTTGCCGCCGGCATCGCCACCGGCGGCTTCTATGTGGTCATGCGCATCCTCAGCGACAACGTCCTGGCCGACACCATCACCGCCCTGGGCATGATGATCTGCTTCTACTACTCGCTGACCGCCTACGCCTGCGTCTGGTATTTCCGCCGCAGCCTGTTCGCCAGCCTGCGCCATGCACTGCTGCGCGGCCTCTGTCCGCTGCTCGGCGCCCTCATCCTTTCGGTGATCTTCTGGCAGACCGCCCTCGCCAGCCTGTCGCCGGACTTCGGCAGCGGCTCCCACCTCGGCGGCATCGGCCTGGTGTTCATCATCGCCGTGGTGATCCTGGGGCTGGGTCTGGCGCTGATGCTGTTCGCCCGCTGGCGTGCGCCGGCGTTCTTCCAGGGCGTGACACTGGAGGCGGTCCCGCACCAGGGCTGAATGGGAGCGGGCAGGGCACCCGCCCCAGGCTCAGTGACCCATAACCGCTGAACCGCTCGCTCGGGTGCCGGCGGGAAAGCCGTGGCGTCGGGCACTGGTGGCGATGGCCAGGGCGCCCAGGGCTAGCGCCACCACGGCCCAACTCAGGGCCTGGGGGCCGATGCCGTCCAGCAACAGCCCGCCGAGGATGCCGCCCCCGGCGATGGCACTGTTCCAGGTCACCACGTTCATCGCCAGGGCCGCATCGGCACCACTCCCGGCGGTATCCGCCAGGGCGGTCTGCAGCAGGGTGGCCGCGCCGCCAAAGGTCAGGCCCCAACCGAAGACGCCCAGGTACTGCAGCAGCGACGAGTCACGATTGAGCCCCAGCAGCAGCGCGATCGCGGCGAAGCCGGCAATACTCACCAGCACGGCCCGCCGCAGGCTGTGATCGACGATCCGCCCGGTGATCCAGATCCCCGCCAGCGAGGCCACCCCGAAGGTCAGCAGCACCCGGTCGACCTGATCGCCCAGGCCGGCCTGGGCGACGAAGGGCGCGATATAGGTGTAGAGCAGGTTGTGGGCCAGCATCCAGGTAAAGACCACGCCGAGGATGGCGCGAATGCCGGGCGTGGCGAATACCTCGCGCAGTGGCAGGCGCTGGCCTTCGGTCTGCCCCGGATAGTCGGGCACCTTGGCCAGGACCCAGACGATCAGGCCCAGGGTGAGGGCGGACATGCAGGCGAAGGCCAGCCGCCAGCCCAGCAGACCACCGAGCCAGGTCCCCAGGGGTACGCCCAGTGACAGGGCAACCGGCGTGCCGATCATGGCGATGGCCATCGCCCGGCCTTGCAGGCGCGGCACTACCAGACGCCAGGCATAGCCGGCCAGCAGACTCCAGGCCAGGCCGGCTGCGGCCCCGGCGGCGAAGCGGGCGACCAGGGTCAGCGCATAGCTGGAGGAGAGTGCGGTCAGGGTGTTGAACAGCAGAAAGCCCAGGATGGTCGCCAGCAGCACCCGACGGCGGCGCCAGCGCGCCGTTGCCAGGGTGAGGGGGATGGCGGCGGTCAGCGAGCCGGCGGCATAGGCGGTCACCGTCTGCCCGGCCAGGGCAGGGGAAACCTGGAGCCCCTGGGCGATCTCGGGGAGCAGGCCGGCTGGCAGGGTCTCGGTCATGATGCAGATGAAACCGGTCATGGCCAGCGCCAGCAGCGCGGCGACTGGCAGGCGTTCAGGATCGGAGGTCGCGGTCACGGGTAGGCTCCTTAGATATGTATCGATCGGTACATATCTAAGCAGCAGATGCTCTGGCTGGTCAATTAATTCTGTATCGTCTAGTATAAAAATCGAATCTGACGAGGAGTATGGCTGTGGCTCAGCTAGGGCGTCCGCGGTCCTTCGACCGGACCCAGGCAATCGATGACGCGCTGCTGCTGTTCTGGCGCTATGGCTATGAGGCGACCTCCCTGAGTCGGCTCAAGGCGGCAATCGGCGGCGGTATCACCGCGCCCAGCTTCTATGCGGCCTTCGGTTCGAAGGAGGCGCTGTTCAAGGAGGTGGTCGCCCGCTACATGGAAACCCATGGCCGGGTGAACGATCCGCTGTTCGACGAGACCCTGGCCCCGCGGGAGGCGATCGCCGCGGCCCTGTCGCGCTCCGCGCGGATGCAATGCGATGAGCGCCTGCCCAAGGGTTGCCTGGTGGCGCTCGGCACCCTGGGCTCCTATGCGGATGAAGACTCCAGCCTGCCGCTGCCCCTGCGCGAGGCCCGCGCCCGGATCCGCGCCGGTCTGCTGGCCTGCGTCGGGCGCGGCATCGCCCGCGGCGACCTTGCGCAAGGCACCGACGCTCATGCCCTGGCGACGCTGTTCGAAGGCTTTCTGCTGGGCATCTCACCCATGGCGCGGGATGGCGTGGCATTGCCGGTCATCGAGGGCGCCATCGCAATGGCGATGACGCTGTGGGACGGCCAGCGGCCGCCTGGCCGAGGCGTCGCCTGAGCCAGGCGTCTTGCGCCGTGATCGCACAGGGTGGCATCAGGGGGCCTGTCGTTCACCGGTGGGCGTGGCGGGCGAGAGGTCTGCCAGCGGCCGCATAACCGGCGCGCGATTGGACACTCCGGTTAGCGCGCCTTGACGTTAGAGGTCACGAGCCGGACGGTCGCCGGATGAAGCCGGGCGGTCAGCGTCCACGCCATCTCCGCTCACCCCACCAGCGGTGGCGTCCGCGGTGGTATTTGACGCTTGGAGCCGGTTGCCTCATAGGCGGCGGCCAGGCGGAGCAGGTTGGTGTCGTCATAGGCGCGACCGGCGAAGGTCAGGCCCACCGGCATGCCGATGTCGGCCATCACGCCCATCGGCACGGTCACGGTCGGTACGCCCAGGTGGCGGATGGCGAGGTTGCCGTTGGCTACCCAGACGCCATTGCTCCAGGCGATGTCGGCCGAGGCCGGGTTGATCTCGGCATCTGCCGGCGCCACGTCGGCCACGGTGGGAAAGAGCACGGCGTCCAGGCCCTGGGCCTGCAGCCAGTCTTCTAGGTCCAGCTGGCGTGTCCGTTCCAGGCCGCGCAGGCCGTCGGGGAGGCTGGTGATCTGCTCCAGGGTCTTGAGGCCCCGTTCGGCCATGCGCACGTATTCGGCCATGCCGGCGGCCAGGTCGCCTTCCCGATTGGGCAGGGTGCCGGGCTCGTGGGGAAAGATCAGCTCGCCTTCGACGTCCACCAGGCGATTGAGCCTGGGATCGTTGTTGTCGCGCAGGAAGGTGTCGAAGCCCCAGGCGGACAGGTCCCAGAGTTCGTCATGGAGAAACTCGCTGGGGACGATCCCGCGGTTGAACACCGTGGGCGCGCCGGGGCGGTCGCCTTCGCAATTGGAGACCAGCGGGAAGTCCACCTCGATCACGCTGGCGCCGGCGGCTTCCAGCGCCGCGCGGGCCTGTTCCCAGAGGGCAATGACCGAGTCGCGGGTCTGGATGCGCTGACCGGTGGGACCGCCGATGCCGGGATGCTCGCTGGTGCCGGCGTCCGGGTCCTGGTTGATGAACATGCGCGGCACGCCCAGGCGCTTGCCGGCCAGGGCATTGGGACCGGCCGCCAGGGCCGGATAGGACGCCGGGCGTACCGCCGAGGCCGGCGGCAGCGGCACCCAGGGTTGCAGGCGCCAGAGGTCGCCGGAGGTGTCGGGATCGTCCGCCACCACCACGTCGAGCACTTCCAGCAGATCGGCCATGGTGCGGGCATAGGGCACCACCACGTCCATGGTCGGTGTCAGCGGCCAGTTGCCACGCACCGAGATGACCCCGCGCGAGGGGGTGTAGGCGCACAGGCCGTTGTTGGACGCGGGGCCGCGCCCGCTGGACCAGGTCTCCTCGGCCAGGCCGAAGGCGGCGAAGCTGGCCGCGGTGGCGGTGCCGGCGCCATTGGAGGAGCCGGAGGCGAAGGGTGCGGTCAGGTAGCCGGCGTTGTAAGGACTTTCCGCGCGGCCATAGACGCCGCGCTGCATGCCGCCGTTGGCCATGGGCGGCATGTTGGTCTTGCCCAGGCAGATGGCGCCGGCGGCGCGCAGCCGTTCGACGGTGAAGGCGTCGCGCTGGGCGACCAGGTCCTTGAAGGCCGGACTGCCGGAGGCGGCAGTGAGGCCCTTGACCAGGTAGCTGTCCTTGGCGGTGTAGGGGATGCCGTCCAGCGGTCCCAGGGTCTCGCCGCGGGCGCGGCGACGGTCGGACGCGGCGGCTTCGGCCAGGGCCTCGGGGTTGCGCACCACCACGGCGTTGAGCGCCGTGGCGCTGGCGGGCGGGTCGTAGGCGTCGATCCGGGCCAGGTAGGCCTCGACCAGTTGCACCGCAGTGGTCTGGCCGGTTTCGAGTGCGCGACGCAACTCGGCGATGGAGCGTTCGGTAACTTCGATCATGGTGGGTCGCCGTTGAGGATTCCGCGGTCCGGGGGCGGCGGCTGCCAGAGCTCCCGGGAGAAAAAAGCACCGGTGCAGTGTACACCCGAAGCCTGCCGGCTTCTGATTGCGCCCGCGCATGGAGGCCTTGCCGGATCGCCCATGCAGGTTGGCCTGGCGACCTCTATCCTTGGCCTGAATTGAACCTCTTCGCCATGCCTGGCGGCGATCGGCAACCGGAGTCGAGCATGTTGAAACGCCTGAGCAACGAGCGCACGGTGCTGCGCTTTTCCATTGCCGTCACGGTGCTGCTGGCGGTCGTGGGTATCGCCTTCGGAGTGCTGTCCGGCTCCTATGCCATCGTCTTCGACGGCTTCTATTCACTGACCGACGCCTTCATGAGCGGCGTGGCGCTGCTGGTGGCCATGCTGATCCACCGGCATGCGCAGGAACCGGAGGGCGATCGGCGGCTGGCCGAGCGCTTCAACATGGGTTTCTGGCACCTCGAACCCATGGTCCTGGCCCTGAACGGCAGCGTGCTGTGCATCGTGGCCTGTTATGCGCTGGTCAACTCGATCATCAGCCTGATGAGTGGCGGCAAGGCCCTGGCGTTCGGCATGGCGCTGCTCTATGCGCTGGTCGCGGCCCTGAGCTGCTTCGGTTTCGCCGCCCTCGTGCACCGGCTGAACCGCGACATCCAGTCGGACTTCCTCAGGCTCGACATCAAGAGCTGGATCATGTCGGGCAGCATCTCGGCCGCCCTGGTGGTGGCCTTCCTGGTCGGCGCCCTGGCCCAGGGGACGGCCTATGCCTGGATCACGCCCTACATCGATCCCCTGGTGCTGTCGATCATCTGCGTGCTGATCATTCCGATACCGCTGAAGCTGGTCTGGCAGGCCTTCAGCGAGATCCTCATGGTGACCCCGCCGGCGCTCAAGCAGCAGGTCGATGAAGTCGCCCGGGGCATGGTCACGCGCTTCGGCTTTCTCGACTATCGCGCCTATGTGGCCAAGGTCGGACGGGCGCGGCAGATCGAGCTGTACTTCATCGTGCCCCTGGGGTGGCCGGCCAAGACCCTGGACGAATGGGACGCCATCCGTGACCAGATCGGCGAGGCCATCGGCGGCGAGGGGCCGGACCGCTGGCTGACCATCGCCTTCACCACCGATCCGGCTTGGTCGCGCTAGCCATGTACTGCTAGCGCGCTGTGCAGAGGCGTTCGACGTCCGCGGCCAGTTGCTGGAGGATGAAGCGGTCTTCGGCCTGCCCGAGTGTGGCCTCGGCCCGGGCCAATGCCAGGCGTGAATGCCGCAGGCACTCGCGCCTGATCCGCGCATCACCCTGGACCGCCAGGCGCGCGAGGGCTTTCTGCAGGCGCATGCCCACTTCCACCAGCGGCGCCGCATCGCGCCCCACCGGCAGGAAGAAGTCGTCGAACAGATCGTCCAGCGACAGGTCCGGCACTTCGATCCGCGGATAGCGGGGCTCGACCGGCTCGCGTCTTTCGGTGAGGGCGGTCAGCAGGCGTTGCGCGCGACCGAGGATGGCGATGGCGGTACCCGAGTCGCTGCGGGAGGGCACCAGTGCCCCGGTGGCGATCTCGCCCAGTACCGTCAGGCCGAAGCGCGGATCCTGGTCGTGTACCCGGCGGGCATCCAGGGTGAAGGCGGCGCGCAGGCGCTCGTCCTTTTCCGCAGGCAAGCCCTCGACCCAGAGCAACGGCTGCGCCGGATCGAGGAAGGCCCCGGGCAGGGCGGCCAGGCGCAGGCGACCCTGGTCGCCGCAGAGGTCCGCCAGCAGCGGCATGTCCACCCGTTGCAGATAACCGGTGCGGTCGGCCATGACCGGGCGGCCACTGGCGGGCTCATCGACGGGCGCCGCCACCCCGCCCAGGTAGGGGTGGGTCAGCCAGCGCTGCAGACTGTGTGTGGCGGCGTCTTCGATGCTGTCGCTGGTGGCATCCAGTTGGCCCAGTCGCGACAGATGGTCGATCCAGCGCAGCAGGGTGAAGACGATCAGCAGGATCACCACCAGGGTCACGGCAAAGAGCACCACCCGGCCGTTGTCGCCGTAGAGGCCGGTGCTCAAGGCGATGATGCCGACCAGGCTGAACAGGAAGGAGCCGAGAAAGGTGGCCAGGGCGTTCTGCGTGGTGCTGTCTTCCAGCAGCAGCGGATAGGCACGGGGCGTCACGCTGCTGGCGGCGGCGTTGTAGGCCGTCACCATGGTGCTCAGCGAAAAGGTGGTCACCGCCAGCATGCTGCTGGCGATGATGGTGAGGATCTTGTCGACGGCATCGGCGCCGACCTTGGCCGGCAGCGTCGCCGGGATATGGTCCCGCAGGAGCAGGGCGAGGAGGGCGGTGGCCACGCCGGCGACCGAGAACAGCGTGGCGCGAAACCACAGGCGTCGCTGGAATCCGCGCAGGACCCAGCCCAGGCGGGCCAGCACCGGCCGTCAGCCCATGGCCGGCGGGACGGGGGTGGCGCTCAGCTGGGCGAGACGCTGGTCGGCCTGTTGCCTGAGCTTGTCGCGCATCTGCCGGGCGGCTTCGCGGGCATCGCCGGATTTTAGGCCGTTGCGGTCGGCGTCCACGGTGGTGAGCACTGCACCCAGGGCGCCATGCACCAGGCGGCCGCCGGCCAGGGTGTCGCTGCGCAGCGGTTCGACGGTGAGCGGCGTGGCGATGACGGCGAGATCTAGGGCTTCCAGGCACAGCTGAGCGGTGGCGATGGGGATCTGCACGGCGTTGGCCGCGGCCAGGTTGAGCGCCTGCTGGCGGCGTTCGCCCTCCGCGGTGGCGCCGCTGGCCTGACGATCGGCTTCGAGGTAGTTGGCGAATGCCTGGACGTCGGCATCGGCGCAGGTGCTCAGCGCTTCCTGCAGGCGCTCGCCCACGGCGATCAGGTCGGCATGGCGGGTCACCGGCTGGCGCTGCTGGCTGAGCTTCAGGCCCTTGAGGATCAGCGCGACACCCAGGCAGGCCGCTACGGTGGCCGCCGCGCCACTGCCCGGCGTGGGCAGGGTGGAGCCGGTCCCGTCGCGGAACTGGGCGAGGGTCTGCTGCCAGAGAGTAGAGGTTTCGTTCATGCCAACCGCCTGCGAGCAAAAGGGAAGGGGATTCGGTCACGACCGACCGCAGTTTGGATCGTGGGAAACGGCTGAGGTTCGCACGCTAAGTGCAATAAGGGACAGGCTTTATTTCGATTTGCGTCGTACCTTGGGAGGCGTTTCAGTTAGGGTAATCCTGAAACGGGAAGTTACAAGGAGCCTCCTGCGGATGCTGCTGCGCTCGCCTGGATCACCCGCGACACCTGCCTGATCTTCCGCTGTGTGGCCGTCATTCTGGTCGTCGTCCTGCTCATTGGCGTCACCCGTCTGCCAACCTTGCTGTCCATCCTCAATGGTAGCTTCATCGCTGGGCGACCCGCCGAGACCGTGGCCAATAGGTTCAGCAAGGGGGAAGGTAGCATCCTCGGCGAGGCCGGCATCATCATCGCGCCGGGTTCCAGGCTTGGTGCGCTGATGGCCGAATCCGGCGCCGCCGACCGCATCGCCAGTGCCCTGCTGGGACTGGGCAAGGGCCGCAGCCTGCCGTGGGGCATGGCGCGGGTGACCAAGGTGCGCGCGTCCTTCGGCCTGGAGCTCAAGCAGACCCTGGGGGTCTGGCCGGTGCCGCAGACGCTGGTTTCCATCACCGGCCTTGCAGGTACGCTATTGTTGTCGCTCTGGATCTGACGAACACCTGCCCATGGATAATGACTCCACCTCGAACCGGCCACGGCGCCGCGATCTCTTTCTCGGCTTCTTCGGCCTGGGCATCACGGCCTTCGGCGGGGTGCTGCCGCTGGCGCGGCGCTACCTGGTGGAGAAGCGGCGCTGGCTGTCGGCGGAGGAGTTCACCGAATTGCTCGGCCTCTGCCAGTTCCTGCCGGGCGGCAACATCATCAATCTCTCGGTGGCGGTGGGCATGAGATTCGCCGGCTGGAGCGGCGCTCTGGCCGCTGCCGCCGGGCTGCTGGTGGGCCCGACCCTGGTGGTGGTCGGCCTGGGCGTGCTCTACGACCGCTACCACGACGATCCCCTGGTGGGTCGCGCCTTCGCCGGGCTCGCCGCAGCGGCGGCCGGGCTGCTGGTGGCCATGGCGGTCAAGCTCGTCCAGCCCCTGCGCGGGCGCTGGCTGGCGTTGGGCATCGCCTGCCTGGCCTTTCTCGCCCTGGCGCTGCTCAAGCTGCCACTGCTCTGGACCATGCTGGTGCTCACCCCCATCAGCGTGCTGCTCAGCTATCGGCAGGGCCTATGAGTACGACGCTGCTGGCGCTGGCGCTGATCTTTACCCAGCTGTCGCTGCTGGCCTTCGGCGGTGGCAACTCGGTGTTGCCGGAGATGCAGCGCCAGGTGGTGACGGTGCATGGCTGGATGAGCGCCGCCGACTTCGCCGCGCTGTTCGCCCTGGCCCAGGCCGCGCCCGGTCCCAATCTGATGATCGTGCCGCTGATCGGCTGGCACGTGGCCGGCTGGCCGGGGCTGCTGGTGACCTCCCTGGCCAAGTTCGTGCCGTCCTCGCTGCTGACCCTGGGCGTGCTGCACCTCTGGCAGCGCTTCGCCGACCGGCCCTGGCGCCGTCATCTGCAGGCCGGGCTGGTGCCGGTCACCGTCGGCCTGGTGGCGGCCAGCGCCTGGCTGGTGGGCAGCAGCGTGGCCACCGCGCCGCTGTGGGTGCTGATCCTGGCGGCGGGCGCCCTGGGCTCGCTGTTCACCCGCTGGCACCCGCTGTGGCTGCTGGCCGGCGGAGCCTTGGTCGGGGTGCTGTTCGGACCCTGACCCGCCAGGGATCCCAGGCACTGTCGCGCTCGGGCGGCGTCGAAACCAGAACTTCACGCGAGAGTCCCCCTGTGATCACCCGTCCCCAGAATCCCTCGCTGCGCGAACTGCTGTTCACGGTGCGCGGCTCCATCGTCCAGGCGATCTGGCCCAAGCTGCTCTATGTGATGTTGCTGAGCCTGGCGGTTACCCTGAGCCATGGTTTCATCCTGCGCTTCGACTTCGGCCTCACCACCACGCCCCTGACCCTCTGGGGCCTGACCCTGGCGATCTTCCTCGGCTTTCGCAACACCACTGCCTACCAGCGCTTCTGGGAGGCACGCGGTCTGTGGGGCGAATTGCTGATCGCCGGGCGCAACCTGGCGCGCCAGGTCGAGACCCTGCTGCCCGGGCTGAACGCGGCCGAGCGCCGCCGGTTGCTGACCCCACTGCTGGCCTTCGGTTATGCCTTGCGGGACCACCTGCGCCGCGAAGCGCCGTCTGCCGATCTGCAACGGGTGCTGGCGGGGGAGGAGAGCCTGCTCGCCGCCCCTCACCGACCCAGTGCGCTGATCCGCCGGCTGGGCACCATGCTGGTTGCCCGGGCACGACAGGAAGGGCTTGGTGATCCACTGATCGCCAATGTCGACAACCAGCTGGACCGGCTGACCGCGGTGCTCAGCGGCTGCGAACGCATTCGCCAGACGCCCATTCCCTATCCCTACATCCTGATGCTGCACCGGGTGGTGCACGTCTATTGCTTTCTGCTGCCGTTCTGCCTGGTGGACAGCCTGGGTTGGTTCACGCCGCTGGCGGTGCTGGTGCTGGCCTACACCTTCTTCGGCCTGGACGCCCTGGGCGACCAGATCGCCGACCCTTTCGGCACCCAGCCCAACCACCTGCCGCTGGACGCCCTCAGCCGCGGTCTGGAGATCGCCGTGCTGGATCTGCTGGGCGAGCCTACGCCGGAGCCGATCCGCACGGAGGCGGGGTTGCTGAGATAAGGGTAGACCGCGGCTCTGGCGCCGAACGCCTGCACGAATAGCCCCCTCTCCCCCTGGGAGAGGGCTGGGGTGAGGGCATGCCTCACAGCGGACACTGGGCATGACGGTACGCCCAGGATGGTAGCCTGATCATTGAGCAGGAGCTTGCCGGTTCCGCCAGAGACGAACGCCAGCACGATTCGCCCCCTCTCCCCCTGGGAGATGGCTGGGGTCAGGGACGCCTCGCTGCGAACACCCAGTGGAAAAGGCTGCGCCGTTTTCCACGCTACGCCTGTCGATATGCCCGGTGGCGACTCAGTCCACTGCGTCCTTGGGAACCCGCCGCGGTCGCCTGACCAGCTCCCCGCGACAGTTCGGACACTGCCCCTGCATCGGCCCGGCGGCGCATTCCGTGCAAAAGGTGCATTCATAGGAGCAGATCACCGCCTCTTCGCTGCCCATCGGCAAGGCCTTGGCGCAGTGTTCACACGAGGTCCGCATGTCCAGCATGGCTGTCTCTCCCTGATCAGGCGCCAAAGCGCGCCGCATAGTCCTGGGGGCTGACCGCCAGGTGTTTGTGAAAGGTGCGCCGGAGATTTTCCGGATGGCCGAAGCCGCACAGGCGCGAGACCGTACCAATGGAAGCCTGGCCATCCTGCAAGAGCACCCGCGCCGTCTCCAGGCGGACCTGCTCGACATAGCGGCCCGGCCCCATGCCGACCTCGCGGCTGAACAGCCGCGACAGGGTACGCGGTGCCATATGGGCACGCTCGGCCAGGCGCTCCAGTCCCAGGTCTTCCCCCAGGTGACCGGGAATCCAGTCGAGCAGGGCGGCCAGCCGTGGCGTCCGTCCCGGATCGGGCGCCAGACAGGCGCTGAATTGCGCCTGGCCGCCGGGACGGCGCAGGAACATCACCAGCCGGCGCGCCACCGCCAGCGCCAGCGGACGTCCGAGATCGGCTTCCACCAGCGCCAGGGCCAGATCGATGCCGGCGGTGACGCCGGCCGAGGTAAAGACATGGGGATCGCCATCACGCCCCAGGGGGTCGTAGGTATGCAGGCGATCGCCCTGAACCTCGATGGCTGCAAAGGTGGCGAGTTCTTCGACATAGGCCCAGTGGGTGGTGGCGCGGCGACCGTTCAGCAGCCCGGCGCTGGCCAGCAGCAGGGCACCGGAACACACCGAGCCGAGCCGTCGCACCCGGGGTTCCAGATCGCGCAGCCAGGCCTGCAAGCCGGCATCCTGGCGTAGCGTCTCGATGCCTATGCCGCCGGGGATCAACAGGGTGTCCACCTCGCCCACGTCGAGGTCGTACCAGCTCTGTTCGGCCTGGATACCGATACCCGCCGAAGTCCTGACCAGCCCCTCGGCGGCGCCCAGCAGGCGCAACTGATAGTAGGCGGGCAGGCCCTGGCGTTCCCGTTCCAGATTGGCCGAGGCAAATACCTGCAGCGGGCCGGCGACGTCCAGACTCATGACGTCGGGGTAGAGCAGGGCAGCGATCAGCGGCATGGATGGCTCTCCGTAGCGATCCGTCCAGCATGCCCTGGCGTCCAGTCTGGCGACAAGGTCAAAGACCCCACGGATCTCGCCATCCGGTGGCTGGTTGGATTTGGCGTGACCCGCGCCCGGCCGTATCATCGCCGCCCATGAACTACACCGATCCCAAGCAACTGGCGCCCTTGCTGGAAGCCATCCTGCTCGCCGCCGGCCGACCCCTGACCCTGGAGCGCCTGGCCGAACTCTTCGAAGAGTACGAACGCCCCGAGCCCGCGCACCTGCGCGCGGGTCTCGCCGTGCTCGGCGGGTCCTGCCGCAAGCGCGGCTTCGAACTCAAGGAAGTGGCCTCCGGCTATCGCCTGCAGGTGCGCGAAAAGTACGCGCCCTGGGTCGGACGCCTCTGGGAAGAGCGCCCGCCGCGCTATTCCCGCGCCATGCTGGAGACCCTGGCGCTGATCGCCTATCGGCAGCCCATTACCCGTGGCGAGATCGAGGAGGTGCGCGGGGTGGCGGTCAACAGCCAGATCGTCAAGACGCTGCTGGAGCGCGACTGGATCCGCGTGGTCGGCTATCGCGACGTTCCCGGCCGCCCGGCGATGTTCGCCACCACCAAGACCTTTCTCGACTACTTCGACCTGCGCAGCCTCGACCAGCTGCCGCCCCTGGCCGAGGTGCGCCAGCTGGAACCCGAACCGGCCTCGGTGCTGGAAGATCCCGAGCTGAGCCTGGCGGCGCTGGGGGGAGGGGAGCCGAAGGACGAGGAGGACACCCTGGTGATCCCCGAGCGCACCAGTTTCCGTACCCTGCTCACCGAGCTGGACGCCATGGAGACCGGCCTCAAGACCGATTTCGATGACCTGCGCCAGGCGGCGGACGAGGAAGACGAGGGTTGAGTCAGGCCTGTTGGGCTTCGCGCTGCTCAACCCAACCTACCCGCTGAACCACCCTCTCCAGCCGGAAGACGACCCCTCGCTCGATCAACCCCCTCTCCCTGTGGGAGAGGGCTGGGGTGAGGGCAGGGCTTACGGGGTATGCCCAAGCGGAAAAGGTTGCGCCGTTTTCCACGCTACGGTGCTCCCCTGACTGCGGAAGATCACCCCTCGCGCGAATAACCCCCTCTCCCTGTGGGAGAGGGCTGGGGTGAGGGCAGCTCTTACGGGGCATGCCCAAGCGAAAAAGGCTGCGCCGTTTTCCACGCTACGGTGCTCCCCTGACTGCGGAAGATCACCCCTCGCTCGAGTAACCCTCTCTCTGTGGGAGAGGGCTGGGGTGAGGGCAGGGCTTACGGGGCATGCCCAAGCGGAAAAGGCTGCGCCGTTTTCCACGCTACGGTCCCAGTTATCTGATACGTATCGCGGCCATGGTGGTGCGTCGTAGCGACCGCTCCTACAGCAGCTGGATCTTCTGTAGGAGCGGCCCATGGCCGCGATAAAGACAGTTGCTCCTATCTTCGGCACTCCCCCGTAGGAGCTACCGCATCGGTGGACCAACCTTGCCGCAACTGAAAATGAAAAAAGCGCCCGAAGGCGCTTTTTTCCATCGGGTCTTACAGACCTCAGGCCGGCGCGTTGACCAGCGCCTTGCAGGTATCGAGCATGCGGTTGGAGAAGCCCCACTCGTTGTCGTACCACGCCATGATCTTCACCAGCTTGCCGCTCACCTTGGTGTGGTTGGCGTCGAAGATCGACGACAGGCGGTTATGGTTGAAGTCGATGGAGACCAGCGGCTTGTCGTTGTAGCCCAGGACCGGCGAGGCTTCGGCCGCCGCCTTCATGAAGGCGTTGATGGTCTTGGCGTCGGTTTCCTTGGCGGTCAGGATGGTCAAATCGACCAGCGACACGTTGATGGTCGGCACCCGCACCGCCATGCCGCTAAACTTGCCTTGCAGCTCCGGCAGAACCAGGCCCACGGCCTCGGCGGCACCGGTCTTGGTCGGAATCATCGACTGGGTGGCCGAACGCGCCCGGAAGGGGTCGGAGTGGTAGACGTCCGACAGGTTCTGGTCGTTGGTGTAGGCATGGATGGTGGTCATCAGACCGTTCTCGATACCCAGTTCGCGCTGCAGCACCTGGGCGACCGGCGCCAGGCAGTTGGTGGTGCAGGAGGCGTTGGAGATGATCTGGTGCGACTGGCGCAGGATGTTGTCATTGACGCCATAGACGATGGTGGCGTCCACGTCCTTGCCCGGTGCCGAGATGATCACCTTGGAGGCGCCGGCTTCCAGGTGGGCGGCGGCCTTGTCGCGGCTGGTGAAGAGGCCGGTGCATTCGAACACCACGTCGACCTTCAGATCCTTCCACGGCAGCTCGGCCGGGTTGCGGATGGCCGTCACGGCGATGCGGTCGCCATTGACCACCAGCTTGTCGCCCTCGACGGACACCTCGGCAGGGAAGCGGTCATGAACGCTGTCATACTGTAGGAGATGCGCATTGATGGCGGCGTCGCCCAGGTCGTTGATCGCGACGACCTCCAGGTCCTGGCGATAGCCCTCGGTGTACAGCGCCCGCAGCACGTTGCGGCCGATGCGTCCAAAACCATTGATGGCAATACGAATACTCATTGAGAGAAACCTCGCGATAGCTGGGTTTTGTTGTAAAAAACATTACACATGACGCGTGCTAAGCGGAATAATAGCGCCAATTTGGCTGTGAATGTTTGAAATAACAACAAATTTAGCCCGGTGGAGAATCGAAACCATGCATCCTCGCGTCCTCGAAGTCACACAGCGGTTGGTGGAACGCAGTCGTCCGACCCGTGAGCGTTACCTCGCCATGATCCGGGCCGCCGCCAGCGACGGTCCGCAGCGCGGCAAGCTGCAATGCGCCAATTTCGCCCATGGCGTCGCCGGGTGTGGATCCTCGACGGATAAGCAGCGCCTCCGTTTGATGGACCAGGCCAACGTCGCCATCGTTTCCAGCTACAACGACATGTTGTCGGCTCACCAGCCCTATGAGCACTATCCGGAGCTGATCAAACAGGCCCTGCGCGAGATCGGCTCCGTCGGTCAGTTCGCCGGTGGCGTGCCGGCCATGTGCGACGGCGTGACCCAGGGCGAGGCCGGCATGGAGCTCAGCCTGGCGAGTCGTGAAGTCATCGCCATGTCCACCGCCGTGGCCCTGTCGCACAACATGTTCGACGCTGCGCTGCTGCTGGGCATCTGCGACAAGATCATCCCCGGCCTGATGATCGGCGCGCTGCGCTTCGGCCATCTGCCGATGATCTTCGTCCCGGGCGGCCCCATGCCATCGGGCATCTCCAACAAGGAGAAGGCGCGCGTGCGCCAGGCCTTCGCCGAGGGCAAGGCGACCCGCGAGGAGTTGCTGGAATCGGAGATGAAGTCTTACCACAGCCCTGGCACCTGCACCTTCTATGGCACCGCCAACACCAATCAGGTGGTGATGGAGGTCATGGGCCTGCACCTGCCGGGCTCCTCCTTCGTCAATCCCTACACCCCGCTGCGTGACGAACTCACCCGCGAGGCGGCGCGCCAGGTGACCCGCATCACCCACCAGGGCGGCAACTTCATGCCGCTGGGCGAGATCGTCGACGAGAAGTCCATAGTCAACTCGGTGGTAGCCCTGAGCGCCACCGGTGGCTCGACCAACCACACCCTGCACATCCCGGCCATCGCCCAGGCCGCCGGTATCCAGCTGACTTGGGACGACATGGCCGAGATCTCGGCGGTCACCCCAACCCTGGCCCAGGTCTATCCCAACGGCAAGGCCGACGTGAACCACTTCCACGCCGCCGGTGGCGTCAATTTCATGGTGCACACCCTGCTCGAAGCCGGGCTGCTGCATGAAGACGTCAACACCATCATGGGCCGTGGCCTGTCGCGCTACCTGCAGGAACCCTTCCTGGTGGACGGCAAGCTGGAATGGCGCACCGGCAGGGCCGAAAGCCTGGACGAAGACATCCTGCGTCCGGCCAGCCGGCCGTTCAACGAGGAGGGCGGCCTGCGCGTCATGCAGGGCAATCTCGGGCGTGGCGTGATGAAGGTGTCGGCCGTGGCGCCCAACCATCAGGTGGTGGAAGCCCCGGCGCGGGTCTTCCATGACCAGAGCGAACTGGCGGCCGCCTTCAAGGCCGGCGAGCTGGAGCGCGATTTCGTCGCGGTGGTACGTTTCCAGGGACCCAAGGCCCTGGGCATGCCCGAGCTGCACAAGCTCACGCCGTACCTCGGCGTGTTGCAGGATCGCGGTTTCAAGGTTGCGCTGGTCACCGACGGCCGCATGTCCGGTGCCTCGGGCAAGGTCCCGGCGGCGATCCACCTCTGTCCGGAAGCCATCGACGGCGGTCCTCTGGCCAAGGTCTGTGACGGCGATCTCATCCGCGTCGATGGGCGTACCGGAGATCTGAAGATTCTGGTCCCGGCGGACGAATGGATGGCCCGCGAGGCGGTCGAAGCGCCCCAGGGCACCGGGGTAGGCTGTGGTCGTGAGTTGTTCGCCTTCATGCGCGGCGCCATGAGCACCGCTGAATCGGGTGCCAGTGCATTCACTTCCAGTCTGGAGGCGCTGAAATGAGTTTGGCTTTGGTTGGCGACATCGGGGGCACCAATGCCCGCTTCGCCCTGTGGCGCGACGGTCGCCTGGAGGCCATCGAGGTCTTCGCCTGTGCGGATTACGCCTGTCCGGAAGATGCCGTGCGCAAGTACCTGGCGCAGAGCGGCGTGGCGCTGGATGACATCACCGCCGTGTGCCTCGCCTGTGCGGGCCCGGTGGGCGAGGGTGACTTCCGCTTCACCAACAATCACTGGGTGATCAAGCGCGAGCAATTCTGTCGCGAGCTGGGGCTGACCCATCTGCTGCTGATCAACGACTTCACGTCCATGGCCTGGGCCATCGCCCGCCTGGACCCGGCGGACTCCGTCCAGGTGCGCGACGGCATCGCCTTGCCGACCCGTCCGCGCCTGGTGATCGGGCCAGGCACCGGCCTGGGTCTCGCCAGCCTGGTACCCAGTGGGAAGGATCGCTGGATCGTGCTGCCGAGCGAGGGTGGTCACGTCGACCTGCCGATCAACACCCAGCGCGAATTCGATATCTGGAAGATCCTCAAGCGCCAGTTCGGCAACCACGTCTCCGCCGAGCGCGTGGTGTCCGGCAGCGGCCTGGTCAACCTCTATCACGCGAGTTGCGAACTGGACGGTCGCACCGCCGCCCTGCACAGCGCAGCGGACATCTGCGAGCTGGCGCTCAAGGGTGACCCCTATGCCGACGCCGTGCTGGAGCAGTTTTTCATCTGGCTGGCGCGGGTCGCCGGCAACGCGGCCCTCACCCTGGGCGCGCTGGGTGGCGTCTACATCGCCGGCGGCATCCTGCCGCGCTTCGTCGAGCGTTTCCAGAGCGGGGCCTTCGCCCATGCCTTCGCCGACAAGGGCAAGACCAGCAGCGCCTACCTCAAGGACATCCCGGCCTGGCTGGTGACCGCCGAGTACCCGGGGCTGTTCGGTGCCGGCGTCGCCCTGGACCAGACCATCGCCGAAGCGCGCCAGGTCTGATCCGCTGGGGCCGGGCGACTACTCAAGGTCGCCCGGCCCCGGTATGCTGCCGGCACTACCGGTAGCTGGCCTCGGGCCAGAACAACAAGAGCGAACATCGCCATGTCCACCCTGGGCAAATCCCTCCTGGTCGTCGACGACGACGGGGAAATCCGTGAGCTGCTCGACGCCTACCTCACCCGTGCCGGCTATCTGGTGCGCGCTGTCGGCGATGGCCGCGAATTGCGCCGGGCGCTGGGCGACTTCGTCCCCGATCTGCTGATCCTCGATGTCATGCTCCCCGGCGAAGACGGCTTCGCCCTCTGCCGCTGGATGCGCGAGCAGTCCAGTTGCCGCCAGGTCCCCATCATCATGCTCACCGCCAGTTCCGACGAAGCGGATCGGGTCATCGGCCTGGAACTGGGCGCCGACGACTACCTGGGCAAACCCTTCAGTCCGCGCGAATTGCTGGCCCGCATCAAGGCGCTGCTGCGCCGTGCCGGCTTCGGCGAGACACGCCCGGCGGCCACCGGTCTGCTGACCTTCGACGACTGGCGGCTGGATCCGGTCAGTCACCGGCTGTTCCATCGCGATGGCGAGGAGGTCATCCTCTCCGGCGCCGATTTCACCCTGCTCAAGCTGTTTCTCGACCATCCCCAGCAGATCCTCGATCGCGACACCATCGCCAATGCTACCCGCGGGCGCGAGGTGCTGCCGCTGGAGCGCATCGTCGACATGGCGGTCAGCCGCCTGCGTCAGCGGCTGAGAGACACCGGCAAGTCGCCGCGACTGATCCGCACCGTGCGTGGTTCCGGCTACCTGCTCGCCGCCGAGGTCAGCGGACTGGTCGCCGATGCGGTGTAGCGGTCCGCTCGCGCGGCTGGTGCCGCGCTCCCTGCTGGCGCGGATGCTGCTGCTGACCCTGCTGGCGGTACTGCTGGCCCAGGGCGCCTCGGCGCTGTTCTGGTCGGCTTCCCTGCGCAGCGACCGCAACCAGGGCTTGCAGACCGCCGCCCGCAGCCTGGGCTATTCCATCGCCGCCAGCGTGCGCTATTTCAGCCTGCTGCCGCCGGCCTATCGGCCACTGGTGCTGGAGCAGTTGCGCAACATGGGCGGCACGCGCTTCTTCGTCTCGCTCAACGAAAAGCCGCTGACCATGCAGGCGCTGCCGGACACCCCCGGCCGCCGGGCGGTGCTCCAGGGCGTCGAGGCGGTGCTGCGCGAGCGCCTGGGCGCGGCCATGCCCATGTACGTGGAATTCATCGGCCCCCAGCAGCTGCGGCTGTTCAACGGCGCCGTGGCCCTCGACGAACTGCCGCGCTCCTGGGCGCACTATGCCCTGAGTCTGGAGCCGCTGGAGCCGCCGGTACTGGTGACCCAGATCCGCATCGGCGAAGGGGAGTGGGTCTATCTCGCTACCCTGATGCCGGCGCCCTACTACAGCCTGGACGAGTCCTGGCTGCCGTTGCAGCAACTGCTGTTCATGGTCTTCAGCAGCGCCTTCCTGCTGCTGTTCATCGGCCTGCTGATCCGCTGGCAGAGTCGCCCGCTCAAGCGGCTGTCGCGTGCCGCGCGGGAGCTGTCGCTGGAAGTCCATACGCCGCCGGTGCGCGAGGAGGGCGCCCAGGAGATCCGCGAGGTCACCCGGGCCTTCAACGCCATGCGCGAACGCATCGCCCGCTACCTGGACGAGCGCGCCCAGCTGTTCAGCGCCATATCCCACGACCTGCGCACGCCCATCACCCGGCTGCGTCTGCGCGCCGAACTGGTGGATGACGAGCTGATGCAGGCCAAGCTGGTGCGCGATCTGGACGAGCTGGATCTGCTGGTCAAGGGCGCCCTGCAGTGCGTCAAGGACACCGACATCCACGAGAACCTGGAACCGGTCGACCTGCAGGCGCTGCTGGAACAGCTGGTGGAGCCCTTTACCCAGGAGCAACCGCCGCGGGTGCGCCTCACCGGGGAAGCCCGGGGCACCCTGCTGGGCAAGCCGCTGGCGCTCAAGCGCTGTATCGGCAATCTGCTGGACAACGCCCTCAAGTATGGCTATCGCGCCCACCTGCAGGTGGAAGACGACGGTCATGCCTTCGTCCTGCATGTCGACGACGAAGGGCCGGGGGTGCCGGAGCAGGAACTGGAGCAGGTGTTCCAGCCCCATGTCCGCCTGGCCACCGACCGCCATGGCTATGGCCTGGGCCTGGGCATCGCCCGCAATCTGGCTCACGCCCATGGTGGCGAAGTGGAGCTGCGCAATCGCCGCGAGGGCGGTCTGCGGGTCACCCTTACTCTCCCGCGCACCTGAGCATTGGTGTGACGTTATGTCACCAGCTCGTGACAAAACTCCTTCCCTTCGTTACCCACGGCCGCAGGCGTCTGACTAGACTCCGCCCAGCTCCAATAAAAAAACAACAAGGAACGACCCCCTCATGAATGCGTTGAATCGTCTCGCTCTCGCCGTTTCCCTTTCCTGCGCCGCGCTCGCCGCCCCCCTGACCGCCCATGCCGGTGAGGTCGAGGTGCTGCACTGGTGGACCTCCGGTGGCGAGGCTCGCGCCGTCGATGTCCTCAAGCAGCTGATGCAGAAGCAGGGCGATACCTGGAAGGACTTCGCCGTGGCCGGTGGCGCCGGCGAGGCCGCCATGACCGTGCTCAAGACCCGCGCCGTGTCCGGCAATCCGCCGTCCGCCGCCCAGCTCAAGGGCCCCGACATCCAGGAATGGGCCAGCATGGGCTTCCTGGCGGACATCAGTG
Source organism: Pseudomonas sp. LA5 (assembly GCF_028640825.1). Classification (NCBI taxonomy): domain Bacteria; kingdom Pseudomonadati; phylum Pseudomonadota; class Gammaproteobacteria; order Pseudomonadales; family Pseudomonadaceae; genus Pseudomonas; species Pseudomonas sp. LA5. The sequence continues at coordinate 268,944 of NZ_JAQYZY010000037.1, read as the reverse complement.
ACATCGCCAAGCAGGGCAACTGGGACACCATCCTGCCCAAGCGCGTGGCCCAGACCATGCAGCACGATGGCGAGTACGTCGCGGTGCCGGCCGGCATCCACCGCATCAACTGGCTGTGGATCAACCCCGCCGTCTTCAAGAAGGCCGGCGCCAAGGTCCCCACCACCCTGGACGAATTCTTCGAGGCCGCCGACAAGCTCAAGGCCGCCGGCGTCGTACCCCTGGCCCATGGCGGTCAGAACTGGCAGGACGGCACCATCTTCGAATCCCTGGTCATGGCCATCATGGGTCCGGAAGGCTACGACAAGGTCTTCGTGCAGACCGATGCCGACACCATTCGCAGCGACAAGATGGTCGAGGTGTTCAAGACCTTCAAGCGCGTCAAGGGCTATGTCGATCCCAATGCCGCCGGTCGCGACTGGAACCTGGCCACCGCCATGGTCATCGAGGGCAAGGCGGGCATGCAGATCATGGGTGACTGGGCCAAGGCCGAATTCACCGCGGCCGGCAAGAAGCCGGGCGTCGACTACGAGTGCGTGGTGATGCCGGGCACCCAGGGCGACTTCATCTACAACATCGACTCCCTGGCCATGTTCAAGATCAAGAACAAGGACAACCAGAAGGCCCAGGACGACCTGGTGCGCACCGTCATCGACAAGCCCTTCCAGGAGGTGTTCAACCTCAACAAGGGCTCCATCCCGGTGCGCAACGACATCGACCTGGCCAAGTTCGACAGCTGCGCCCAGCAGTCCGCCAAGGACTTCCAGGCGGCCAATGCCGATGGCAAGGCCGAGCCGAGCATGGCGCACAGCATGGCCAATACCAGCTATGTGCAGGGTGCGATCTTCGACGTGGTGACCAACTTCTTCAACGACGCCAACGCCGATCCGAAGAAGGCCACCGAGCAACTGGTCGCTGCCATCCAGGCCGCCAAGTAAGGTCAATCGCGGCCATGGCGGTCCGCCGCTGCGGCCGCTCCTACAGCTAAAAATCGACCTGTAGGAGCGGCCCATGGCCGCGATCCATCAGGCACCCAAAGCCCAAATAATACCACCCCTTGGGAGCGCCCCATGGCTCTTACCGAAACCCTTCCCGTCGCGACCGTCAGTCGACGCCCGGACCGGCTGCAGCGCCTGCTTCCCAAGCTGGTGCTGGCGCCCACGGCCATCGCCATGGTCGTCTGTCTCTATGGCTACATGCTGTGGACGGCGGTGATCTCCTTTACCAACTCGCGCTTCCTGCCCAGCTACAACTTCGCCGGCTTCGCCCAGTACGCGCGACTCATGGAAAACGATCGCTGGCTGGTGGCCTGCAAGAACCTGGCGATCTTCGGTGGCCTGTTCATCCTGCTGAGCCTGGCCATCGGCGTCTTCTTCGCCATCCTGCTGGACCAGCGCATCCGCCGCGAAGGCTTCATCCGCACCATCTACCTCTATCCCATGGCGCTATCGATGATCGTCACCGGCACTGCCTGGAAGTGGCTGCTCAACCCCGGCATGGGGCTGGACAAGCTGTTGCGCGACTGGGGCTGGGAAGGCTTTCGCTTCGACTGGCTGGTGGATCCCGACCGGGTCATCTACTGCCTGCTGATCGCCGCACTCTGGCAGGCCTCGGGCTTCGTCATGGCCATGTTCCTCGCCGGTCTGCGCGGCGTGGATTCCTCCATCCTGAGAGCCGCCCAGGTCGACGGGGCAGGGCTGCCGACCATCTATCTGCGCATCGTCCTGCCCAGCCTACGGCCGGTGTTCTTCAGTGCGGTGATGATCCTCGCCCACATCGCCATCAAGAGCTTCGACCTGGTCATGGCCATGACCGCGGGCGGTCCCGGCTACGCCTCGGACCTGCCGGCGGTGTTCATGTACCAGCACACCTTCACCCGCGGCCAGATGGGCCTGGGGTCCGCCAGTGCGGTGCTGATGCTCGGCGCGGTGCTGGCGGTGCTGGTGCCCTACCTCTACTCGGAATTGCGGAGCAAGCGAAATGGCTAAGGCTCTGAACGTCAATCGCGTGGCCATCCACGCCACCCTGATTATCGCCTGCGCGGTCTATCTGGTGCCGCTGCTGGTGATGCTGCTGACCAGCTTCAAGACCCCGGACGACGTTCGCACCGGCAACCTGCTGAGCCTGCCCCTGGACTGGACGATCATCGGCTGGCTCAAGGCCTGGGACGTGGTCCACAGCTACTTCTGGAACTCCTTCATGATCACCGTCCCGGCGGTGCTCATCTCCACCTTCATCGGCGCGCTCAACGGCTACGCCCTGTCGAAGTGGCAGTTCCGCGGTTCGAATCTGCTGTTCAGCCTGCTGCTGTTCGGCTGCTTCATTCCCTTCCAGGTGATCCTGCTGCCGATGTCCTTCACCCTCGGCCAGCTGGGCCTGGCCAACACCACCGCCGGCCTGGTGCTGGTGCACGTGATCTACGGCCTGGCCTTCACCACGCTGTTCTTCCGCAACTACTACGTGGGCATCCCCGATGCCCTGATCAAGGCGGCGCGGCTGGACGGGGCGGGCTTCTTCACCATCTTCTTCAAGATCCTGCTGCCGCTGTCCACGCCGATCGTGATGGTCAGCCTGATCTGGCAGTTCACCCAGGTATGGAACGACTTCCTGTTCGGCGTGGTGTTCGCCAGCGGCTCGTCGCAGCCCATCACCGTGGCCCTGAACAACCTGGTCAACACCAGCACCGGCGCGAAGGAATACAACGTCGACATGGCCGCCGCCATGATCGCCGCGCTGCCGACGCTGCTGGTCTACATCTTCGCTGGCAAGTATTTCGTCCGGGGCCTGACCTCGGGCGTGGTCAAAGGATAAGGAAGGCCACCATGGCAGCTCTCGAACTCAAAAGCGTACGCAAGACCTACGGCAACGCCGCCCAGGAAGCCCTCAAGGGCATCGACATCCGCATCGACGCGGGTCAGTTCCTCATCCTGGTGGGCCCCTCCGGCTGTGGCAAATCCACCCTGATGAACGCCATCGCCGGCCTGGAAGACATCAGCAGCGGCGCCATCTGCCTGGACGGCGAGGACGTCACCCAGGTCGAGCCCAAGGACAGGGACATCGCCATGGTGTTCCAGTCCTACGCCCTGTATCCGACCATGACCGTGCGCGAGAACATCGCCTTCGGCCTGAAGATCCGCAAGACCCCCAGGGAGCAGATCGACGCCGAGGTGGCGCGCGTCGCCAAGCTGCTGCAGATCGAGCACCTGCTCGAACGCAAGCCGGCGCAGCTCTCCGGTGGCCAGCAGCAGCGGGTAGCCATGGGTCGCGCCCTGGCGCGCCGGCCCAAGCTCTATCTGTTCGACGAGCCGCTGTCCAACCTCGACGCCAAGCTGCGGGTGGAGATGCGCACCGAGATCAAGCTGATGCACCAGCGCCTGCAGACCACCACCGTCTACGTCACCCACGACCAGATCGAAGCCATGACCCTGGGCGATCGCGTCGCGGTGATGAAGGATGGCGAGGTGCAGCAGTTCGGTACTCCCGAGGAGATCTACAACAACCCGGCCAATCTCTTCGTCGCCAGCTTCATCGGCTCGCCGCCGATGAACTTCGTGCCGGTGCGCCTGGAAGCGCGCGAGGGCAGGGTGGTTGCCCGCGTCACCGGCGATACCGGCGACAGCCAGGTGGATTTGCCCGATCTGGATCCGGCGCTCGCGGGACGCGAGGCTATCCTTGGGGTGCGTCCAGAGCAGATCCAGTCGGCGCATCCGGCCGACAACGCGGTGCCAGGCATCCTGACGCGGATCCAGGTGGTCGAGCCGACCGGTCCCGACACCCTGCTGTATGCCGAATGGAACGGCACCAAGGTCTGCTGCCGGGTCGCTCCAGGCGAGGCGCCGCGGGCCGGCGACCAGGTGCTGTGGCGGATCGATTCGCGACGGGCGGTGCTGTTTGATCCTGCGAGCGGTCGCCGACTTTCTTGAACGTAGCTCATGGCTGAAACGTTACAGCAATGGTAAGGTCCGCCCGCCGCCGCGCCTGACGTCGGGTTGCGGCCCTACCAGAGGCCAGGAGTGCTCCTCCGGCCGCCGTGACAGACAGGAGAACAACAATGGCACTACCCCGCGTCGTGGTCTTTGGCGAAGCCCTCACCGACATCGTCCAGGGTAATCCTGGCGAATGGCGGGGTTATCCGGGCGGTGCCCCCTGGAACGTGGCGCGTGGCCTGGCCCGGCTGGGCGTGGCAAGCGCCTTCGGCGGCGCCATCAGCCAGGACGGCCTGGGTGACGAGATCGCCTGGCAGTCGGAAACCGCCGGCCTCGATACCCGCTTCCTGCAGCGCGTCGCCGCCGATCCGCTGGTGGCCATCGTGCCGTCGAGCCGTCCGCCGCGCTATTTCTTCGCCGGCGAAGCCGATCTCCAGTTCGACCCGGCGCTGCTGCCCGAAGGCTGGCTGGAGGCCGCCGAGGTCTGCCATTTCAGCTGCATCAGCCTGGCCCGCTATCCGCTGGCCGACACCCTGCTGGACCTGGCCCGCCAGGCCAAGGCTGCCGGCAAGCGCCTGAGCTACGATCCCAACTGGCGCAACCTGATGGACGATCGCTATCGCCAGCAGACCTTCCCCGAGCTGGTGCGCCTGGCCGACGACATCAAGCTATCCGACGAAGACATCCGCCAGATCTATCCGGGCCTGGACGAGCGCGCCGCGCTGGACGAATTGCGCGCCCTCAATCCCCATGCCCGCATCCTATTCACCCGCGGCGAGCACGGCCTGGTGCTCTATACGCCGGAAGGCGAGTGGCAACAGGCCGCCATCGCCGTGGACGTGGCCGACACCGTGGGTGCCGGGGATGCCTGCATGGCCGGCTGGCTGGCCTCCGGCCTGCTGGGCCTGACCGACCTGCAGCAGCGCCTGAGATTCGCCGCGGCCAGTGCCTCGGTGTCCTGCCGCCATGCCGGCGCCTATGCGCCGACCCGTGCCGATGTCGAAGCCCTGCTGCAGGTGAGCCCTCACTAGACCGTTTTTCCACAACAACAATAGCCGCCAAGGAAACCCGATGGACTTCCCCGATTTTCGTCGTCGCGACACCCTGCTGGAGCACGTCCGCCATACCCTGGCGTTCTACCATCCCCGCTGTGTCGATCCGCAGGGCGGCTTCTATCATTTCTTCAAGGACGACGGCACGGTCTACGATCGCCAGACCCGCCACCTGGTCTCCAGCACCCGCTTCGTCTTCGATTTCGCCATGGCCTACCGGCACTATGGCGATCCGGCCTTTCTGGACGCGACCCGCCACGGCCTGAGATACCTGCGCGAGCGGCATCGCCAGGCCAACGGCGGCTATGCCTGGCTGCTCGACGGCGACACCGTTGTGGATGGCACCAATCACTGCTATGGCCTGGCCTTCGTGGTGCTGGCCTACGCCCACGGCCTGCAGGCGGGCATCCAGGAAGCGCGCAACTGGCTGAGCGAAGCCTGGGAATCCCTGGAGACCCACTTCTGGCGTGAAGCCGATGGCCTCTATGTCGACGAGATCAGCGCCGACTGGCAGACCGTGGCGCCGTATCGCGGCCAGAACGCCAACATGCACGCCTGCGAAGCCCTGCTGGCCGCCTTCGAAGCCAGCGGCGAGGTGCGCTACCTGGATCGCGCCGAGACGCTGGCGCGCAACATGACCCAGCGCCAGGCCGCGCTGACCTTGGGCCAGGGCGGGGTGGCCGACGAGGTCCCCGGTGGCCTGGTCTGGGAGCACTACCACAGCGACTGGTCCATCGACTGGGACTACAACCGCGACGATCCGGCCAACCTGTTCCGGCCCTGGGGTTTCCAGCCGGGGCACCAGATCGAATGGGCCAAGCTGCTGCTGATCCTCGAACGCCATCGCCCCCAGCCCTGGCTGTTGCCACGGGCCCAGGCGCTGTTCGATATCTCCTGGCGCCTGAGCTGGGATGGCGAGCACGGCGGTCTCTACTACGGCTTCGCCCCGGATGGCTCACCCTGCGATCCGGACAAGTACTTCTGGGTGCAGGCCGAGGCCCTGGCCGCCGCCGCGTTGCTCGCCGAGCGCAGTGGCGAGGCCCGCTACTGGGAACACTATCAGGCGCTCTGGCGCTACAGCTGGACGCATTTCATCGATCACGAGCACGGTGCGTGGTGGCGCCTGCTCGACCGTCGGAACCACAAGTACTCCGACGACAAGAGTCCGGCCGGCAAGGTCGACTACCACACCATGGGTGCCTGTTACGAAGTCCTCAACGTCCTGCCGTAAGAAGCTGTACACGATCTCGCGAGCTAGAGCCAAACCAGGCGAAAAGGCCTGAGAAAGCGCAGTTTACGAATGCTAAATGAGCATTTCGAAGGCCTTTTCAACGCCGTTTGGCCGACGCACAGCAGATCGTTTACAGCTTCTAAGTATTAGAGACGCGGGTTTCGGGCCCAAGGTGTCATCACTTCAATAAAAAGGGATCTCAGTAATGAACAAGCAAAACCACAAGAATCGTCCGGGGCGCGCACTGCCCCTGGTGTCGCTGCTGGCCCTGGCGGTCGCCGCGGGTGCCCAGGCGGCGCCCCAGGCCAATCCGGGTGGCAACTTCAGTGGCGTCAACAACACCGAGGCCGCCTTCGAGCCGCTGGGCAACACCATGACCGGTGACTGGGGTGGCGTGCGCAAGGACCTGCGCGACAAGGGCTGGGACATCAAGCTCGAATACGTCGGCGAGGGCGCGACCAACCTGCGTGGCGGCTACGACGACGATCGCACCGGGCGCTGGAGCTCCCAGTACATGTTCGGCCTCTGGGGCGACATGAACAAGATCGCGGGTTGGGAAAACTCGGTGTTCAAGCTGGCCATCACCTCCCGTGACGGCCGCAACCTGACCGATGACCGCATCACCGATCCGCGCGTGGGCGGCTACTCCTCGGTGCAGGAAGTCTATGGCCGTGGCCAGACCTGGCGTCTGACCCAGCTGTGGCTGTCCAAGGGCTTCTTCGATGGCCGTCTGGACATCAAGGCCGGTCGCTTCGGCGAAGGCGAGGACTTCAACTCCTTCGAGTGCGACTTCCAGAACCTGGCGTTCTGCGGTTCCCAGGTCGGCAACTGGGAAGGCGTCTGGTACAACTGGCCGGTCAGCCAGTGGGCCCTGCGCGTCAAGTACAGCCTGACCCCCGAGCTGTTCGTCCAGGTCGGTGCCTACGAGCAGAATCCGTCGCTGCTGGAAACCGGCAACGGCTTCAAGCTCAACGGCAGCGGCACCAAGGGTGCGGTCCTGCCGGTGGAAATGGTCTGGTCGCCCAAGGTCAACGGCCTGCCGGGCGAATACCGCGTCGGCTACTACTACAGCACCGCCGATGCCAACGACGTCTACGAAGACGTCAACGGCAACTCCGCGGCCCTTACCGGGCTGGATTACAAGGAGCACTCCAGCAAGCACGGCTACTGGGTCGTGGCGCGTCAGCAGATCACCGCGCACAACGATGATCCGAGCCGCGGCCTGTCGGTGTTCGCCAACTTCACCGCCCATGCCAAGGACGTCAACAAGGTCAGCAACTACGTCCAGGCCGGTCTGGTGTACAAGGGCCCCTTCGACGGTCGTCCCAAGGATGACATCGGCTTCGGCGTCGCGCGCATCAGCACTAACAGCGACTTCCGCGACAACCAGCGCGCCCTCAACCAGGCCGCCGGTGCCACCGACTACGATGATCCGGCCTACACGCCCCTGCAGCACAACGAGTACGACGCCGAGATCTACTACGGCGTGCACGTGACCAACTGGCTGACCGTGCGCCCCAACCTCCAGTACATCAAGAGCCCGGGTGGCGTGCGTGAGGTCGACAATGCCGTGGTGGGCGGCCTGAAGGTTCAAGCGGTTTTCTAAATCGCCCCCATAGCCCGCCATCCTGCCGGATGGCGCTGGACAGGGCCCTGCGGTGGTTATACTGCAGGGCCCTTTTCATTTCCGAGGTTGCCGTGGGTAAGGTCGAAAGTCCCTGCATCAGCCAGTGCAAGATCAAAGACGACGTCTGCCAGGGATGTGGCCGCAAACGCTCAGAGATCAAGGGCTGGAAGGAGTTGAAGGACCGCGAGCGCAAGGAAGTCATCGACAAGTCGAAGAAGCGCCTGAAAAAGCTCAAGAAGGGCTGATACGTTCCTGTCGGCACCCTAGGTTGGGTTGAGCGAAGCGAAGCCCAACAAGGCCAAGCCAACCCCCCCACTGTTGGACCTCGAGGATAAAGCCTCCTCAGCCCAACCTGCGCCTGATGGAGTCGAGCGCCCGCTCGGCCAGCCCCCTCTCCCTGCGGGAGAGGGTTGGGGTGAGGGCGCTTTTCGCCAACGAACACCCGGGTGGAAAAGGCTGCGCCGTTTTCCACGCTACGGTTAACCGGGCCATCAAACGCGGCTCACTATGCCCGCTCCACCTCATCCAGCAATCCCATGAACGCCTGCGCCGCATTCGAATGGGTGCGCTCGGTATGCCGGATGTACCCCAGGCGCCGCTCCAACTGAATCCCCGGCAGCGGCAGCCGGCGTACCTGATCGTCCAGCAGGGTCCGCGGCAGCACGCTCCAGGCCAGGCCGATGGACACCAGCATCTTGATGGTCTCCAGGTAGTTGGTGCTCATGGCGATATTGGGTATCAGCCCCTGGGCATCGAACAATCCATGCACGATCAGCCGGGTAAAGGTATTGCCGCCGGGAAACACCGCCGGATGCCGCGCCACATCGGCCAGGGTGACCTCCGCCTGGTTCGCCAGCGGATGTTCGGGCGCTGCCACGAAGTCCAGGGGATCGCTCCATACCGGCACCGCCTTGATCGGCGCCGCGGTCTGGGGCGCCAGGGTGATGATCGCCAGCTCCACCCGCCCATGCAGGATTTCGTCGTAGGCGGCTTCCGAATCGAGAAAGCGGATATCCAGGGCGACGTCGGGATAGTCCCGGGTGAAGCGCCTGAGGATCGGCGGCAACCGGTGCAGGCCGATGTGGTGACTGGTCGCCAGCGTCAGCCGGCCACCGATGGCACCATTGAGATTGGTCAGCGCCCGCCGGGTGTCATCGATCACGTCTAGAATCTGATAGGCGCGGGGGAGCAGGGCGCGTCCGGCCTCGGTCAGGCTGACCTCGCGGCCGATGCGATCGAACAGTCGGAGCCCCAGCTGCAGCTCCAGGGCCGCGATGCGCTTGCTCACCGCCGGCTGGGTCAGGTGCAGGCGCTCGCCAGCGTCGGAGAAACCGCCGGTTTCGGCCACCGCGACAAAGGCGTTCAGATTGGCGAGGTCCAAGACGTCGAATTCCTATTGGTTATGCGCTTCATGAAAAAGATGAATTTGTTTCATGCGAGCCTAACGCGGTATCTTTGACCCCACAAGCACCAAGGGCATGCAAAGGCCCGTGCCGTTCCACGCCTGATGAGGAATCCACCCATGGCTGGCAAGACGCTCTACGACAAACTCTGGGATATGCACTTGGTCAAGCAGCGCGACGACGGTTCCGCGCTGCTCTACATCGACCGCCACATCATCCACGAAGTGACCTCGCCCCAGGCCTTCGAAGGCCTGCGTCTGGCCGGCCGCAAGCCCTGGCGTCTGGACGCCAACCTGGCGACCCCCGATCACAACGTGCCGACCACCCCCGATCGCAAGGAAGGCCTCGATTCCATCAAGGACGAGATCTCGCGCATTCAGGTCCGCACCCTTGACGAGAACTGCGACGACTTCGGCGTCACCCAGTTCAAGATGAACGACGTCCGCCAGGGCATCGTCCATGTGATCGGCCCGGAGCAGGGCGCCGTGCTGCCCGGCATGACCGTGGTCTGCGGTGACTCCCACACCTCCACCAACGGCGCCTTCGGAGCCCTGGCCCATGGCATCGGCACCTCCGAGGTCGAGCACGTGCTCGCCACCCAGTGCCTGGTGGCCAAGAAGATGAAGAACATGTTGGTGAAGGTGGAGGGTGAGTTGCCCTTTGGCGTCACCGCCAAGGACATCGTCCTCGCGGTCATCGGCAAGATCGGCACCGCCGGCGGTAACGGCCATGCCATCGAATTCGCCGGCAGCGCCATCCGCGCCCTGTCCATGGAAGGCCGCATGACCATCTGCAACATGTCCATCGAGGCCGGTGCCCGGGTCGGCATGGTGGCGGTGGACCAGACCACCATCGACTACGTCGAGGGCCGTCCCTTCGCGCCCACCGGTGCCGTCTGGGAGGCCGCCGTTGCCCAGTGGCGTGGCCTGGTGTCCGATGCCGACGCCCACTTCGACACCGTGGTCGAACTCGACGCCACTCAGCTCAAGCCGCAGGTCAGCTGGGGCACCTCGCCGGAGATGGTTCTGGCCGTCGACCAGCAGGTGCCGGACCCGGCTCGCGAAGCCGATCCGGTCAAGCGCGGCTCCATCGAGCGCGCCCTGAAGTACATGGGCCTCAAGGCCAACCAGCCGATCACCGACATCGTGCTGGATCGCGTCTTCATCGGCTCCTGCACCAATTCTCGCATCGAGGACCTGCGCGCCGCCGCCGCCGTGGCCAAGGGCCGCAAGGTGGCCGCCACCCTCAAGCAGGCGCTGGTGGTACCCGGCTCCGGCCTGGTCAAGGCGCAAGCCGAGCGCGAAGGCCTGGACAAGGTGTTCATCGAAGCCGGTTTCGAATGGCGTGAGCCGGGCTGCTCCATGTGCCTGGCGATGAACGCCGACCGCCTGGAGAGTGGCGAGCATTGCGCCTCCACCTCCAATCGCAACTTCGAGGGCCGCCAGGGCGCCGGTGGCCGTACCCACCTGGTGAGCCCGGCGATGGCCGCCGCTGCCGCCATCGCCGGTCGTTTCGTCGACGTCCGCGACTTCGCCAACGCCTGAGGAGCCTGACCATGCAAGCCTTTACCCAGCACACCGGTTTGGTCGCACCCCTGGATCGCGCCAACGTCGACACCGACCAGATCATTCCCAAGCAATTTCTCAAGTCGATCAAGCGCACCGGCTTCGGCTCCAACCTGTTCGACGAGTGGCGCTACCTGGACGTCGGCCAGCCCGGCCAGGACCACAGCAGGCGGCCGCTGAATCCCGAATTCGTGCTCAACCAGCCGCGCTACCAGGGCGCCAGCATCCTGCTGGCCCGTGAGAACTTCGGCTGCGGTTCCAGCCGCGAACACGCGCCCTGGGCCCTGGATGGCTACGGCTTCCGTTCGGTGATCGCGCCGAGCTTCGCCGACATCTTCTTCAACAACAGCTTCAAGAACGGTCTGTTGCCGATCATCCTCAGCGATGCGGACGTCGACGAGCTGTTCCGCCAGGTCGAAGCCAACGAGGGCTACCAGCTGGTGGTCGATCTCGAAAGCCAGACCGTGCGCCGTCCCGATGGCGTGGCGCTGTCCTTCGAGATCGACGCCTTCCGCAAGCACTGCCTGCTCAATGGCCTGGACGACATCGGCCTGACCCTGCAGGATGCCGACGCCATCGGGAGTTTCGAAGCCCGCTATCGCCAGAGCAGTCCCTGGATGTTCCCCAGCGCCTGAACCCAGTCGCCGGCCCGCGCGGCCGGCGCTCTTTCCGGAGGCTCCATGAGCGGTGACCACGAGCAACACGTACAGCAGCAATTCGGCGCCACCGCCGAGGCTTATCTGACCAGTGCCGTCCATGCCCAGGGCGCCGAGCTCCTCGAGCTGCGCGACGCCGTGGCTCAGCGGGAAGGCGCCAAGGTGCTGGATCTCGGGTGCGGTGGCGGTCACGTCAGCTACAACGTGGCGCCGGTGGCCGGGCAGGTGATCGCCCTGGATCTGGCCGAGGAAATGCTCTCGGTGGTCAAGCGCAGCGCGGCCGAGCAGGGCCTGGACAACATCAGCGTCCAGCCCGGCATGGCCGAGCACCTGCCTTTCGGTGATGCCAGCTTCGACTTCGTCTTCAGCCGCTATTCGGCGCACCACTGGCGCGACATCGGCGCGGCCCTGCGCGAAGTGCGCCGGGTGCTGCGCCATGGTGGCGAGATGGCCATCATCGACGTGATCTCGCCGGCCAATCCGCGCCTGGATACCTATCTGCAGACGGTGGAAATCCTGCGCGACATCAGCCACGTGCGTAACTATTCCTTCGCCGAGTGGCACCGCCTGCTGGATATGGCCCGGCTGGGCGTGACCCGCTGCCGTCGCCAGCGCCTGCGCCTGGACTTCGCCAGCTGGACCGCGCGCATGCGTACCCCCGAGCCGCAGTGCCAGGCCATTCGCAGCCTGCAAAGCAAGATCGGCCAGGAAGTGCGCCAGTATTTCGAAATCGACCGCGACGGCTCCTTCACCGTCGACGTCATGGTTCTCTGGGCTCAGCCCATCTGATGTGAGACAGGAAAAGACAATGAGCAAGCAGATCCTCATCCTGCCGGGCGACGGCATCGGTCCGGAAATCATGGCCGAGGCGGTCAAGGTGCTGGAAGTGGTCAACCGCGACCATGACCTCGGCTTCGTACTGGTCCATGACGACCTGGGCGGCGCCGCCATCGACCGGTACGGCGTGCCCCTGGCCGATGAGACCCTGGCGCGCGCCCGCGCCGCCGATGCCGTGCTGCTGGGCGCCGTGGGCGGTCCCAAGTGGGACAAGCTCGAACGCGACATCCGTCCCGAGCGTGGCCTGCTGAAGATCCGTTCCGCGCTGGGCCTGTTCGGCAACCTGCGCCCGGCCATCCTCTATCCGCAACTGGCCGAGGCCTCGACCCTCAAGCCGGAAGTGGTCTCCGGCCTGGACATCCTCATCGTCCGCGAGCTGACCGGCGGCATCTACTTCGGCTCGCCGCGCGAGACCCGGGTGCTGGAGAACGGCGAGCGCCTGGCCTTCGATACCCTGCCGTACAGCGAAGGCGAGATCCGTCGCATCGCTCGCGTCGGCTTCGACATGGCCCGTCTGCGTGGCGGCAAGCTGTGTTCGGTGGACAAGGCCAATGTCCTCGAGTCCAGCCGCCTGTGGCGCGAAGTGGTGGAGGAGGTGGCCAAGGACTATCCGGACATCGAACTCAGCCACATGTACGTCGACAACGCCGCCATGCAGCTGGTCCGCGCACCCAAGCAGTTCGATGTCATCGTTACCGACAACATGTTCGGCGACATCCTCTCCGACGAAGCCTCGATGCTGACCGGTTCCATCGGCATGCTGCCCTCGGCGTCCCTGGATGCCCACAACAAGGGCATGTACGAACCCTGCCACGGCTCGGCACCCGACATTGCCGGCCAGGGCGTGGCCAACCCCCTCGCGACCATCCTCTCGGTGGCCATGATGCTCAGGTACACCTTTGGCGCCGCCGCGGCGGCCGAGGCCATCGAGGCGGCGGTGGGCCAGGTGCTGGACCAGGGGCTGCGGACCGGTGACATCTGGTCGGAAGGCAAGCAGCGGGTCGGTACCCGCGAGATGGGCGAAGCAGTGGTCGCCGCCCTCGCAAGGCGTTAATCTGATCGGCCGCCGGGGGAGGCGGCCGTCCTCAAGACAATAAAGGTGCAGTAGCGATGAAACGTGTAGGTCTGATCGGTTGGCGTGGCATGGTGGGCTCCGTGCTCATGCAGCGCATGCTCGAAGAACGGGATTTCGACTTGATCGAGCCCGTGTTCTTCACCACCTCCAACGTTGGCGGCGAAGGCCCGGCCATTGGCAAGGGCGTGGCGCCGCTCAAGGATGCCTACAGCATCGACGAGCTCAAGACCCTCGACGTCATCCTCACCTGCCAGGGCGGCGACTACACCAGCGAGGTGTTCCCCAAGCTGCGCCAGGCCGGCTGGAAAGGCTACTGGATCGACGCGGCCTCCAGCCTGCGCATGCAGGATGACGCCGTCATCGTGCTGGACCCGGTCAATCGCCGCGTCATCGACCAGGCCCTGGCCGATGGCCGCAAGGACTTCATCGGCGGCAACTGCACCGTCAGCCTGATGCTGATGGCCCTGGGCGGGCTGTTCGAAGCCGGTCTGGTGGACTGGATGAGCGCCATGACCTACCAGGCCGCCTCTGGCGCCGGTGCGCAGAACATGCGCGAGCTGATCCGCCAGATGGGCGCGACCCACGCCGCCGTGGCCGACAGCCTGGCCGATCCCGCCAGCGCCATCCTCGATATCGACCGCCAGGTCGCCGAGACCCTGCGCAGCGAAGCCTTCCCCACCGAGCAATTCGGCGTCCCCCTGGCCGGCAGCCTGATCCCCTGGATCGACAAGGAACTGCCCAACGGCCAGAGCCGCGAGGAATGGAAGGCCCAGGCCGAGACCAACAAGATCCTCGGTCGCTTCAAGAATCCCATCCCGGTGGACGGTATCTGCGTGCGCATCGGCGCCATGCGCTGCCACAGCCAGGCGCTGACCATCAAGCTGAACAAGGATGTGCCGCTGTCCGACATCCACGGTCTGATCAGTCAGCACAATCCCTGGGTCAAGCTGGTGCCGAACAACCGCGAGGTCAGCATGCGCGACCTCACGCCAGCAGCCGTCACCGGCACCCTGAGCGTACCGGTCGGCCGGCTGCGCAAGCTGAACATGGGTTCCCAGTACCTGGGCGCCTTCACCGTGGGCGACCAGCTGCTGTGGGGCGCCGCGGAGCCGCTGCGGCGGATGCTGCGCATCCTGCTGGAGCAGTGAGCCGACGGCTAAACGTTTGCTTATAGAGGAGGGCCGCCAGTAAAGTGCGGCCCTCTTTCGTTGCGGACCGTCCCATCATGACTGCCAGAGATATCGCCCTCGTCGGTGCCACCAGTGCCTACGGCGAAGCCATTCGCGAACTCCTCGACGAACGCGACGTGCCCCTCGGGCGCCTGCACCTGCTCGCCAGCGGTGAGTCGGCGGGGCAGAATCTGCCCTTCCGAGGCAGCAATCTGCGCGTCACCGGCCTCGACGGCTTCGATTTCGCCCAGGTCGGCATCGTGATCCTGGCCGCGCCGGCCGCCGTGGTCGAAACCCTGCGGCCGCAACTGGTCGCTGCCGGTTGCGCCGTGCTTGATCTCAGCGGCGCCTCGGCCGCGCTGTCCGTGCTGCCACGCATCAATGGCGACCGCCTCGACCAGCTCCCGGCCGCCGCCTGGCTCGGTGTTCCCCTGGCAGCCGCCCAGGCGGCCGCCAGCGTGGCAGCCGTGCTCGCTCGCTTGAATACACTCCATGATGCTTCCCTGACGGCGTGCCTGGCCGCCTCCGGCGCCGGCCGTGGTGGCGTCGAGGAATTGGCGCGGCAGGCCACTGAATTGCTCAACGGTCGACCGGTCGAGGCGCGGCTGTTCGAAGGACAGCTGGCCTTCAATCTGCTCGGTCGCACCGGCGCAGCGACAGCGGATGGCTATACTGCCCAGGAACATCGTTTGCTGGACGAATGTCAGCAGGTGCTGGGAGCGCGCTTGCCGGTGCTGGACGTCACTGCCGTGCAGGCGCCGGTGTTCTTTGGCGACAGCCTGGCGCTCAGCTTGAGGGCCCAGGCGCCCTGGCAGCTGGAGCAGGTGCTGGAGGCCCTGGGTGACGAGCCGGGCCTGGCGCTCGACGAAGAACTCGATTGCCCGTCTGCCGTGGGCGATGCCCTGGGCCGGGAAGAGGTGCTGGTGGGACGGGTGAGGCTGCATCCGCGGGATGCCCGGCGGCTGGAATGCTGGCTGGTGGCGGACAATGTCAGATTATCGGCACTGACGGCCGTTCAGCTGGCCGAATTGTTGCTTAAACAGTCGGCCTAAAAGATACTTCGTGAAATGCTTCGCTCTTTTGGCTTGAGCAAAAGGGCAGTGGACGTGGCACGCAGCGATGGACACAGGCGCCCGCACGGTGGCGCGATCGACAGCTTCTAAAAAGGGACGGTCATGGTTCGAGTTCAGAAACTGGTGCGGGCAATTGCAGCGGCGAGCGCCTTGATGTCTGGCGCGGCCCAGGCCCTCAGCCTGGGGGAGATCCACCTCAATTCGGCCCTCAATCAGCCCTTCGATGCCACCATCGATCTGTCGGACCTGCGTGACCTCGGTACCGCCGAGTTGCGCCCCAATCTGGCGTCCGTCGAGGATTTCGGCAAGGCCGGTGTCGACCGTGCCTTCTTTCTCAACGATCTCAAGTTCACCCCGGAGGTGCGCAACGGGCGCACCGTCATCCGCGTAACCTCGGCGCGTCCGGTGCGCGAGCCCTATCTCAACTTCCTGCTGGAAGTGAACTGGCCGAGTGGCCGGATCCTGCGCGAGTACACCGTGCTGCTGGATCCGCCGCTCTATACCCCCCAGGCTGCGGCAGCGCCGTTCGCGCCCCAGATGCCGGCCACGCCGCGAGCGCGCGCCAACACGCCGAGCGCACCGCGTCCGGCCACGCCGCCTGCCGCGCCAGCACCGAGCGCGACCCAGACACCGGGCACCTATACCACCGAGCGGCGCGATACCCTCTGGGAAGTGGCGGCGCGCAATCGCCCGGCCGCCAGCGTCACCGTCGACCAGACCATGCTGGCGATCCAGGATCTGAATCCCGACGCCTTCATTGATCGCAACATCAACCTGATGAAGAGCGGCCAGGTGCTGCGCCTGCCCGATCAGGCCCAGGCCGGAACGCGTCCCCAGCGCGAGGCGGTGGCCGAGATCGCCCGCCAGACCCGTGCCTGGAAGCAGGGCGGCGACGGCGCGCCTGCCGGGACGCCGCGCCGGCAGGTGGATGCTTCCGCCCAGCCGAGTGGCAACGAGGCCTCGACGCCTGCCGCCCCCAAGGACAATCTCAAGCTACTCTCCGGTCAGCCTGCCGGCCGCGCGGGCGAATCCGCCGGTGGCAAGGGTGGTGATCAGTCCCTGGCCGATCGCCTGGCGGTGACCCAGGAAAGCCTGGACACCACCCGCCGCGAGAACGAAGAACTCAAGAGTCGTCTGGGCGATCTGCAGTCGCAGCTCGACAAGCTGCAGAAGATCATGCAGCTCAAGGACGCCCAGCTGGCGCGGATGCAGGCCAACATGGCCAATCCCCAGGCCGCGGGTCAGCCGGCCCAGCCGCCGGCGACGCCCGAAGCGGCGGCTCCGGTGACGCCTGCGCCGGCCGAGAACACCCCCGCACCCACGCCCCAGGAAGCGACCGCCGCCGCGCCGGTCGCTCCGGTCGACGCCTCTGCACCCACCACCTCGCCGCCGGCCAGCGAGGCGGGTACCGGCGCGGCGCCGCCTGCGGCCAGCGAGCCCAAGGTCATCCCGGTCACGCCCAGCACCCCGGCGACCGAGCCGACCGAGGCCACCAACAGTTTCCTCGACGAGATCCTCAGCAATCCGCTCTGGCTCGGCATCATCGGCGGCAGCGCCTTGCTGGCCCTGCTGGTCCTGCTGATGATCAACTCGCGCCGCAACGCGGTGAAGGAGGCCGAGCGCGAGCGTGACGCCGAAGCTGCGCGCACCGACACCGTGTTCGACGCCGATCCCGAATTGGGCGATCACCATGCCCTCGCCGGGCTGGAGCTGAACCAGGGCAGCCAGGACGCGGCGCGTGACGCCGACGCCCAGGACGATGCCCTGGGTCAGGCCGACATCTACATGGCCTATGGCCGCTTCAGCCAGGCGGCCGAGGTGCTCAAGAAGGCCAGCGACCAGGAACCTCATCGCGCCGATCTGCGCCTCAAGCTCATGGAAGTCTATGCCGAGATGGGCGACAAGGACGGCTTCCAGCGCGAAGAGCGCGAACTCAAGGAGATCGGCGGCGCCCAGCCGGCGGTGGAGCACCTGAAGTCGCGCTATCCGGCCATGGCCACCGTCGCGGTCGCCTCGGCTGCGGTCGGGGCCGCCGCGCTGGCCGCCGCCCACGAACTGAGCGAGGAGCAATCGCGCAACCAGGGCTTCACGGCCACCGAGGACAGCCAGGACTTCGATCTGTCCCTGGATGACTTCGGCAGCGAGGATATCCAGGGTCATCAGCCTGCCGGTCCGGCGGAGGAACCCCTGTTCGGCGAAGCCTTCGCCGATGCCCAGGCCAAGGCGGCCGACCCGCGCGACGATTTTGACTTCGATCTCAATTTCGATGCCGAACCCGCTGCCACACCTGCGGCGACTCCAGCTGCCAAGGACGATGACTTCGCCCTGGACTTCAGCGAATTCGAGCGGCAGGGCGACCTGGCGCATGACGAGCCGACCGCGGGTTCCAGTGCGGCTTCGGCCTTCGACGAGCCACTGGATGCGCCCACGCCGCCGGCGGCCGACGCCGAGCTGCCCGCAAGTTTCGACCTCTCCGACTTCGACGACGAGCAACCGGCGCCCAAGCGCGAAAGCGACGAGGAATTCGCCGCCCGCCTGCAGGAGGCCTCGCGCCAGTTCGATGCGGAGACCACCAGTGGCACGGCGGGTAGCGACGGTCTGGACGACTTCGACTTCCTGTCCGGCGAAGACGAAACCGCCACCAAGCTGGATCTGGCGCGCGCCTACATCGACATGGGCGATCCGGAAGGTGCCCGGGACATCCTCGACGAGGTGATTGCTGAGGGGAATGCCGGGCAGCAGCAGGAAGCCCGGGAGATCATCGCCCAGCTCAGCTAAGGCTGGCCGGACTTGGCAGAGGAGGGGAGGCGCTATAAGCTGCCTCCCCTTTTTTTTGCCTGGCCGTCGTCTTGGATTTTCTAGACCCCACGATCATCGTTCCGCCGCAGCGCATCGCCCTGGGCGTCGAATACAAGGGCGCCCGCTATCGCGGCTGGCAGCGCCAGCAGCCGGGTGTGCGCTCCGTGCAGGAGACCCTGGAAGACGCCCTTTCCGAGGTCGCTGCGGCGCCCATCGCGCTGCACTGCGCCGGGCGTACCGATTGCGGGGTGCATGCCACCGGCCAGGTGGTGCATTTCGAATCACCCGTCGCCCGGCCGCTCAAGGCCTGGGTGATGGGCACCAATGCCAATCTGCCGTCGGATATCAGCGTGACCTGGGTCAAGCCGGTCAGCAACGAATTCCATGCCCGCTTCAGTGCCATGGCCCGGCGCTATCGCTATGTGATCTACAACGATCCCATCCGACCTGCGCACCTGGCGGAGGAGGTCACCTGGAATCACCGTCCGCTGCGGATCGAACCGATGCGCGAGGCGGCCCAGGTACTGCTCGGCACCCATGATTTCACTTCCTTCCGGGCCAAGGCCTGCCAGGCCAAGTCGGCGATCAAGACCATCCACCACCTGCGTCTCTGGCAGAGCGGACGGCTGATCGTCCTCGACATCCGCGCCAATGCCTTCCTGCACCACATGGTGCGCAACATCGCCGGGGTGCTGATGGCGGTGGGCTGTGGCGAGCGGCCGGTGGCGTGGGTGAGCGAGGTCCTGGCCGCGCGCGAGCGGCGGCTGGGTGGCGTCACCGCCCATCCCTATGGCCTCTACCTGGTGGACGCCGAGTATCCCGAGAGCACGCCCGTGCCGAAGCGGCCGCTGGGTCCGCTGTTCCTGGGGCATATCCCCGAGCTGGATGACCCCCAAGGCTGACGCTTCGCGGGTGGTCTGCTAACATCCACCGATTTGGAACGAGGTCATTCCGGTTTGGCTAACGTTCGAGTGAAGATCTGCGGGATCACCCGGGTCGAGGATGCACGGGCCGCGGCGGCTGCCGGCGCCGATGCCATCGGCCTGGTGTTCTATGCGCGCAGCCCGCGGGCGGTCAGCGCTGCCCAGGCCCGCCAGATCGTGGCGGCGCTGCCACCCTTCGTGACCAGTGTCGGGCTGTTCGTCGATGCCTCGCCCTGCGAGATCGAGGAGACGCTCGACGCCGTGCCCCTGGACCTCCTGCAATTCCATGGCGACGAGTCGCCGGCGCAGTGCGCCCGGTATCGCCGTCCCTACATCAAGGCCCTGCGCATGCGCGAGGACATCGACCTCGCCGCCGTCGCGCGCGACTATGCCGGCGCCCGCGGGCTGTTGCTCGACACCTATGTCGCCGGCGTGCCCGGGGGCACCGGTCAGGCCTTCGACTGGGCCCGGGTGCCGCAGGACCTGTCGCTGCCACTGATCGTGGCGGGTGGGCTGGACGCGGATAACGTCGCCACGGCCATCGCCGCGTCCCGGCCCTTTGGGGTGGACGTGAGTGGCGGCGTGGAGCAGGCCAAGGGCATCAAGGATGCCGCCGAGATCGCCCGATTCGTGGCGGCCGTGCGGGGTGCGCCCACCGCCTGATGTGACCCTCGTCGGGTGGTTGCCGTCCACACCTGCGACATATTCAAGCAGACCCGCCCCGGGTGGGTCTGACGTCCGGCTCCCCGGGAGCCGGCATGCGACAAGAGGGTAGCGGCCCGGGATACAGCGGGCGCTGCCGAACCTATTACAGATGCTCAAGGAAGGCGTGGCCCAGGCCACGCTGGGAGCCCATGCAAGTGGAGAGAGATGCATGAGCAATTGGCTGGTCGACAAACTGATTCCTTCCATCATGCGGTCCGAGGTGAAGCGCAGTTCGGTGCCGGAAGGTCTTTGGCACAAGTGTCCGGCCTGCGAAGCGGTCCTCTACCGTCCGGAGCTGGAAAAGAATCTGGACGTGTGCCTCAAGTGCGGTCACCACATGCGCATCAACGCGCGACGCCGCCTGGACATCTTCCTCGACGCCGAGGGTCGTGAAGAGCTGGGTACCGAGCTGGAGCCGGTGGATCGCCTGAAATTCCGCGACAGCAAGAAGTACAAGGACCGTTTCACCGCGGCGCAAAAGGAAACC
Organism: Pseudomonas sp. LA5; assembly: GCF_028640825.1. Lineage (NCBI taxonomy): Bacteria > Pseudomonadati > Pseudomonadota > Gammaproteobacteria > Pseudomonadales > Pseudomonadaceae > Pseudomonas > Pseudomonas sp. LA5. The sequence continues at coordinate 248,416 of NZ_JAQYZY010000037.1, read as the reverse complement.
GGCGAAAAAGACGCGCTGATTTCCATGCGCGGCACCCTCAAGGGGATGCCGGTGGCGGTCTGCGCCTTCGAATTTTCCTTCATGGGCGGCTCCATGGGTGCCGTGGTCGGCGAGCGTTTCGTCCGCGCGGCCAACGTGGCCCTGGAAGAGCGCTGCCCGTTGATCTGCTTCTCCGCCTCGGGCGGTGCGCGGATGCAGGAAGCCCTGATCTCCCTGATGCAGATGGCCAAGACCTCCGCAGTGCTGGCGCGTCTGCGCGAAGAGGGCATTCCCTTCATCTCGGTGCTGACCGATCCCGTCTATGGTGGCGTCTCCGCCAGTCTGGCGATGCTGGGCGACGTCATCGTCGCCGAGCCCAAGGCGCTGATCGGCTTCGCCGGTCCGCGCGTGATCGAGCAGACCGTGCGTGAAAAGCTGCCGGAAGGCTTCCAGCGCAGCGAGTTCCTGCTGGATCACGGCGCCGTCGACCTCATCGTCTCGCGCAAGGAATTGCGTGATCGCCTGGCGCGCCTGCTGGCGACCTTCCAGCACCAGCCGGTCCCGGCGGCCTGATGGCTTCGCGCAGCCTCGCGCAATGGCTGGCCTATCTCGAGCAGCTGCATCCGTCGGCGATCGACATGGGCCTGGACCGGGTGCGCGAGGTCGCGCAGCGGCTGGGCCTGACCCGGCCGGCGCCGCGGGTGGTGACCGTGACCGGTACCAACGGCAAGGGCTCCACCTGCGCCTTTCTCGCCAGCCTGCTGCGTGCCAGCGGGCAACGGGTGGGCGTCTATGCCTCGCCGCACCTGGTGCGCTACAACGAGCGCGTCGACGTGGACGGTACCCTCGCCAGCGATAGCGATCTCTGCACCGCCTTCGCCGCGGTGGAAGCCGCCCGCGGCGAGATCAGCCTGACCTATTTCGAAGTGGGTACCCTGGCCGCCTTCTGGCTGTTCGAGCGTGCCCGGCTGGATGTCGCCGTCCTCGAGGTCGGTCTGGGCGGACGCCTGGATGCGGTCAACCTGATCGATGCCGATCTGGCGCTGGTCACCAGCATCGGCCTGGATCATGCCGAATGGCTGGGCGATACCCGCGACAGCGTCGCCGTGGAAAAGGCCGGGATCTTCCGCGCCGGCAAGCCGGCCCTCTGTGGCGATCTGGAGCCACCCGCGCCGCTGATCGACGCCGCCGAGCGCCTGGGCGCGCCCTTGCTGCTGCGCGGCGAAGCCTTCGACCTGCGCATCGAGAGTGCCGGCTGGTTCTGGCGTGGGCGTGATGCCCAGGGCAATGACCTGGCGCTGCCAGGCCTGCCGCTGCTCGATCTGCCCATGGAAAATGCCGCCCTGGCCTTGCAGGCCTACGCGTTGCTCGAACAGCCCTGGCTGCCGCAGCAGATGGCGGCGGCGCTCCAGGCCACGCGCATGACCGGACGGCTTGATCGCCGTCAGGTCGAGCGGGCACGGCAGAGACGCAGCGTCCTGCTGGACGTGGCCCATAATCCCCATGCCGCCGAATACCTGGCCCGCCGCCTGGCGATGAAACCGGTCGCCGGCGTACGGCGCGCGGTGTTTGGCGTCCTGGCCGACAAGGACCTGGACGGCATCCTGGCGCCCCTGGAAAGCCTGTTCGCCACCTGGGCAGTGGCGAGTCTGCCGACCCCGCGCAGTCGCGACGGTGCCGAGGTGGCCACTCTCCTGGCGGCGCGCGGTGCGCGCGCCGAGGCCCATGCCTCGCTGCTGGCCGCCTTCGAGGCGCAACTGGCCGCCAGTGCGGCTGACGACGAGGTGGTGGTGTTCGGCTCCTTCTACAGTGTCGCCGAGGTCCTCGCGCAGCTCTCTTCCCCATCCGAATCCGCGGAGGCATAACCCATGCTCAAGCAAAGAGTCATCGGCGCGCTGGTGCTGCTGGCGCTGATCATCATCTTCGTCCCCATGCTCTTCAATCGCCAGGACGATGCCCGCAAGGTGGCGGTCGAGGCGCCGGGCCAGCCGGCCGCACCCACGGTGCCCAGTACCGAGGTGCAGCCGGTGCAGACACCCGAGGCGCCGCCGGTGGTGGTGGTGCCGGACGAGCCGGCCAAGCCGCTCGGCAAGCCGCAGACGCCGATCGCCGGCACCTCCGGCCAGGCGCCGACGCAGAATGCGCCGGCGAACCCCGCGCCGGCGCCATCCCAGCCTGCCGCGCCGGTCGCCAAGGCGCCCGCCGCCAGCGCACCCGTCGCCAGTCCTCCGGCGGCACCTGCGGCGGCCCCGGCACCCGCGGCCAAGCCGGATTCGCGCCTGGGCGCGGCCAATCTGCCCAACAGCTGGTCGGTCCAGCTCGCCAGCCTGTCGTCGCGGCCCAGCGCCGATGCCCTGCAGGCCAAGCTGCGCAGCCAGGGCTACAACGCCTATGTACGGACCGCCGACGGCATGAACCGGGTCTTCGTCGGGCCGGTGATAGAGCGCAGCGAGGCGGATCGCCTGCGCGACCAGCTCAACAAGCAGAATGGCGTCAAGGGCTTCGTCGTCCGCTTTCAGCCGGAGCGCGGTTAACCCGGTCACAAGGCTCTGCTAGAATGCAGGGCCTTTTTGTAAGTGGACCTTGCCGTGGGCTTCACCTGGGTGGACTGGGCGATCGTCGCCGTTGTCATCGTTTCCTGCCTGATCAGTCTCAGGCGCGGCTTCGTCAAGGAAGCGTTGTCACTGGCGACCTGGATCGTGGCCGGTGGCGTGGCCTGGGTCTTCGGTGGGGCCCTGTCCAATTACCTGGTGGACTATATTCAGGTGCCGTCCGGACGGGTGATCGCCGCCTGTGTCATTCTCTTCGTGCTGACACTGCTCGTCGGCGCCCTGGTGAGCTTCTTGCTTGGCGAATTGATCCGCGTCACCGGCTTGTCGGGCACCGATCGCTTTCTCGGAATGGCCTTTGGCGCCGCTCGCGGTGCGTTGCTGACCACCGTGGCGGTGGGGCTGCTGAGCCTGGGGCCGGTCCAGCAGGACGGCTGGTGGCAGCAGTCGGTGCTGGTTCCACATTTTCTCCTGGTGGCCGATTGGTCGAAGAATCTGCTGTTGGGCTTTGCCGGCCAATGGCTGGGCGCGACGCCCATGCCCAGTCTGCAACTGTTGCCACAGCTGGGGCCCAAGGCTCCTTGAACGGTTTTCCAGGCCTCGCACTGCCGGGGTCATCCTGCGATGGTTCGCCGTCGCATCACTTGAAACAGTGGGGTCGCGTCGCATGTGTGGCATCGTAGGTATCGTGGGCAAGACGAACGTCAACCAGTCGTTATACGACGCGCTCACCGTCCTTCAACATCGCGGTCAGGATGCCGCCGGTATCGTCACCAGCCTGGACGGTAAACTCTTCCTGCGCAAAGACAACGGCCTGGTCCGCGACGTCTTCCAGCAGCGTCACATGCAGCACCTGGTCGGCCGCATGGGGATCGGCCATGTGCGCTACCCCACGGCCGGCAGCTCCAGCTCCGCCGAGGCGCAGCCGTTCTATGTCAACTCGCCCTATGGCATCACCCTCGCGCACAACGGCAACCTGACCAACGTCGAGCAGCTGTCCCGCGAGATCTACGAATCCGATCTGCGCCACGTCAACACCAATTCGGATTCCGAGGTGCTGCTCAACGTCTTCGCCCACGAGCTGGCGGTGCGCAACAAGCTGCAGCCGACCGAGGACGACGTCTTCGCCGCGGTCTCCGAGGTCCATGAGCGCTGCCGTGGCGGCTATGCCGTGGTGGCCATGGTGACGGGCTACGGCATCGTCGGCTTCCGCGACCCCAATGCCATCCGGCCCATCGTCTTCGGTCAGCGTCACACCGAATACGGTGTGGAATACATGATCGCCTCCGAGAGCGTCGCCCTCGACGTGCTCGGCTTCACCCTGATCCGCGACCTGGAACCGGGCGAAGCGGTGTACATCACCGAAGACGGACGGCTCTATACCCGCCAGTGCGCGCAAAATCCGCAGTACGCGCCCTGCATCTTCGAGCACGTCTACCTGGCCCGTCCGGATTCCATCATCGATGGCATCTCGGTCTACAAGGCCCGCCTGCGCATGGGCGAGAAGCTCGCCGAGAAGATCCAGCGCGAGCGGCCCGAGCACGACATCGACGTGGTCATCCCGATCCCGGACACCAGCCGCACCGCGGCCCTGGAGCTCGCCAACCACCTGGGCGTCAAGTTTCGCGAGGGCTTCGTCAAGAATCGCTACATCGGCCGGACCTTCATCATGCCCGGCCAGGCCGCGCGCAAGAAGTCGGTACGCCAGAAGCTCAACGCCATCGAACTGGAATTCCGCGGTAAGAACGTGATGCTGGTGGACGACTCCATCGTCCGCGGCACCACCTGCAAGCAGATCATCCAGATGGCCCGCGAAGCCGGCGCCAAGAAGGTCTATTTCTGCTCGGCGGCTCCGGCGGTGCGCTTCCCCAACGTCTACGGCATCGACATGCCCAGCGTGCACGAGCTGATCGCCCACGGCCGCACCACCGAGGAAGTCGGCGAGCTGATCGGCGCCGACTGGCTGATCTACCAGGACCTGCATGACCTGCAGGAAGCCGTGCGCACCCGCAAGGCACCCAAGGTCGAGCAGTTCGACTGCGCGGTGTTCGATGGCGAGTACATCACCGGCGACGTCGATGCCGCCTATCTGAATCGGATCGAGCAGGCGCGCAACGACGCGGCCAAGGTCAAGCACAAGGCCGTCAGCGCCATCATCGATCTCTACAACGACTAAGGAGCTGCACATGAGCCAAGACTGGGATGCCGGACGCCTGGACAGTGATCTCGAGGGCGCGGCCTTCGAGACCTTGGCGGTGCGGGCAGGGCAGCAGCGCTCGCCGGAAGGCGAGCATGGCGAAGCCCTGTTCCTGACCAGCAGCTACGTGTTCCGGACCGCTGCGGATGCCGCGGCGCGCTTCGCCGGCGAGGTGCCGGGCAACGTCTATTCGCGCTACACCAATCCCACGGTGCGTACCTTCGAGACCCGCATCGCGGCCCTCGAAGGGGCCGAGCAGGCGGTGGCCACCGCCTCGGGCATGTCCGCCATCCTGGCCATGGTCATGAGCCTGTGCAGCGCCGGCGACCACGTGCTGGTCTCGCGCAGCGTGTTCGGCTCGACCATCAGCCTGTTCGAGAAGTACTTCAAGCGTTTCGGCATCGAGGTGGACTATCCGCCGCTGGCCGATCTGGACGCCTGGCAGGCGGCCTGCAAGCCCAATACCCGGCTGTTCTTCGTCGAGTCGCCGTCCAATCCCCTGGCCGAGCTGGTGGACATCGCCGCCCTGGCCGAGATCGCCCATGCCCAGGGTGCGCTGCTGGCGGTCGACAACTGCTTCTGCACCCCGGCGCTGCAGAAGCCGCTGGCGCTGGGTGCCGATATCGTCATCCATTCGGCGACCAAGTACATCGATGGTCAGGGCCGGGGCATGGGTGGCGTGGTCGCCGGCCGTGCCGAGCAGATGAAGGAAGTGGTGGGTTTCCTGCGTACCGCCGGTCCGACCCTGAGCCCCTTCAATGCCTGGCTGTTCCTGAAGGGCCTGGAGACGCTGAAGATCCGCATGCAGGCGCACAGCCAGACCGCACTGGTGCTGGCGCGCTGGCTGGAAGGCCAGCCCGGCGTCGAGCGGGTCCACTACGCCGGCCTGGAAAGCCATCCGCAGCATGGGCTGGCGTGCCGCCAGCAGAGCGCCTTCGGCGCCGTGGTGAGCTTCGAGGTCGCCGGTGGACGTGACGCCGCCTGGCGCTTCATCGATGCCACCCGGATGATCTCCATCACCACCAACCTGGGTGATACCAAGACCACCATCGCCCACCCGGCGACGACCTCGCACGGGCGGCTGTCGCCGGCCGAGCGTGCCAACGCCGGGATCCGCGACAGCCTGATCCGTATCGCCGTGGGTCTCGAAGACCTGGGTGATCTGCGCCAGGACCTGGCCCGCGGACTGGCGGCCCTATGAGTCTGACGTTCGCGCCGGTGGAATTGCGCGTCGCCCTGGTCACCGGCGCGGCGCGTGGGATCGGGCTGGGCATCGCCGCCTGGCTGGTAGCCGAAGGCTGGCGGGTAGTAGTGGCCGACATCGAGCAGGAGCGCGGCGCCAAGGTGGCCGCCGCCCTTGGCGAACGCGCCTTGTTCGTCGCCCTGGACGTGGCTGACGAGAGTCAGGTGGAGTCCGCCGTCGCCCAGGTGATCGGCCAGTTCGGGCGGCTGGATGCCCTGGTCAACAATGCCGGTCTCGCCACTGCCCAGGGCCAGCCGCTGGAAAGCCTGGCACTGGCCGAATGGCGCAGGGTGCTCGGGGTGAATCTGGACGGCCCCATGCTGCTGGCCAAGCATTGCGCACCCTATCTGCGCGAGCAGCAGGGCGCCATCGTCAACATCGCCTCGACCCGTGCCCAGCAGTCCGAGCCCCATGGCGAGGCCTACGCCGCGAGCAAGGGCGGGCTGCTGGCCCTGACCCACGCCCTGGCCATCAGCCTGGGTCCGGAAGTGCGGGTGAATGCGCTCTCTCCGGGCTGGATCGATGCGCGCGATGCCCATGTCCGCGAGGCCGAGCCGCTGTCCGCTGCCGACCACGAGCAGCATCCGGTCGGGCGGGTAGGGACGGTGGAAGACGTCGCGGCCTGCGTGGCCTGGCTGCTGAGCGGCAACGCCGGTTTCATCAGCGGCGAGGCCATCACCCTGGACGGCGGCATGACCCGCAAGATGATCTACCGGGAATAGCGCCTCCTGGAAAATATAATTGGAAAATTCCTTGACGGATCAAGGAGCTACGAGGAGAATGCGCGTCACCCGAAGGGGATGGCTGATTAGCTCAGCTGGGAGAGCACCTGCATCACACGCAGGGGGTCGGCGGTTCGATCCCGTCATCAGCCACCAAACTCTTCGGGAAGTGTTCCGCAAGGTACACGCAATGCGCGGCGGTAGTTCAGTCGGTTAGAATACCGGCCTGTCACGCCGGGGGTCGCGGGTTCGAGTCCCGTCCGCCGCGCCATACAAGTTGTTCCGGGGCCTCTGAACTGCCCGAACGACGCAAGAGAAGCTGCCCCAGGGCAGCTTTTTTTGTGCCTGAAGAAAAGGCCGGTCGATCGTTCGCGGGCTGGCGCCGCTCTGGCCGCCAGCGCCAGCCGGTGGCTCCGTTCAGATCACGAATTCCGCTACCACCTGCCGGAGACCGGCCGCCAGGCGCGACACCTCGTTGCTGGCGCTGGAGGTCTGGCTGGCACCTGCCGCGGTCTGGTCGGACAGGTCCTTGATGCTGATCAGGCCACGGTCGATGTCCTTGGCCACCAGCGCCTGTTCTTCGGCGGCCGTGGCGATCAGCGCCGTGCGCTCATCGATGCCGCCCATGGCGCCGGCGATGGCCCGCAGGGCACCATTGGCTTCCCGCGCAACGGCGAGGGATTGCTCGGCGGTCTGGCTGCTCTGCTGCATGGCCTTCACCGCGTCCGTCGAATCGTACTGGATGGTGCCGATCATGGCTTCGATCTCCCGCGTCGACTGCTGGGTGCGATGGGCGAGGGCGCGGACTTCATCCGCGACCACGGCGAAGCCGCGGCCCTGATCACCGGCGCGGGCGGCCTCGATGGCGGCGTTGAGCGCCAGCAGATTGGTCTGCTCGGCAATGGCGCGGATGACGTCGACGACGTTGCTGATTTCCTGGGCGCGACCCGACAGCGTCCGGATCTGACCGCTGCTCTGGTCGACCTGGGTGGCCAGTCGTTCGATGGCGGTCAGGGTCGCGGCCACGTGCTCCAGGCCGGCCTGGGTGAGGGCGCTGCCCCGTTGCGAGGCGCCGGCGCTTTCCTCCGCATGGCGTGCCACCTCGTCCACCGCGACGCTCATCTCCGTCACCGCGGTGGCCACCTGGCCGATCTCGTCGTTTTGCCTGAGCAGGCCGCGATTGCCGTCGTCGATCACCGCGGTCATCTCTTCGGCGGCGGCGGCCAGTTGGCTGGAGCTGTCCGCCAGATGGGCCACGGTGGCGCGCAGGTTGGCCTGCATGCCGGCCAGGGCGGTCAGCAGGCCGGCGGCCTCGTCGCTGCCCGCCACCTGGATATCTTCGGCGAGATCCTTGTTGGCGATCCGCTGGGCGATGCGCAGGGCTTCGCCGATGGGCACGGTGATGCTGCGCGTCAGCAGGAGGGCGAGGGCGACGGTGGCCAGCAGGGTGGCGAGGATCAGGCCGACGACCCAGGCCAGGCCGTGATCGTAGATCCGGCCCGCCGCGATGCCAGACGCGACCGCACCACGGTCGTTCAGCGCGGCCAAGCTTTCGATCTGCGCCTGTACCTGGTCGGCGGCGATCCGCATGTTGCCATCGGCCAAGGCGGTGGCGCCTGCCAGGTCACCGCTGCGATAGAGGGTCGCGAAGCTGTCCAGCAGGCTCAGGTAGCCCGCGGCACCGTTCTGTACGGCCTGGTAGAGCTGCTGTTCCGCGTCGCTGGACACCAGCGGCGCATAGTCCGCGATTTCCTTGGCGAAGCGGCTGCGCAGCTCGACCAGTGCAGTGGCCATTTCCGACCTGCGCCCCGAATCCTGCGTGCCCAGGCTTCTCAGGCTTTCGAGGCGCAATCGGAGCAGCGCCGCGGTCATCTGCCCGGCCTGGCGCACGCTGGGCATCCAGTCCGTCTCCACCTCGATTTCCGCCTGCCTGAGTTGCCGCATCTGGATCAGGGCGATGGCCCCAAGCGCGATGACGATTGCTACGATAACCGAAAAGGCCAAGGCCGACCGACGACCCACCTTGAGTGTGCGCATCATCATGACAGTCACCATGAAGGAGGCCCTAGGGAACACCGGGCTGGAGTTGTGATGTGCATCACACGCTATAGGGGGTGGCTTAGCGGCGGCTTAAGGCTGAGCCGCCCATCGGACCACTGGTCTGACGATGGCGGTGCGCCCTGAACAGGGCCGGGCGCTGCGAGGCAGCTGTCGCTTCAGGCGCGGCGATCCCTGGCGGCGCTAGCGGGCCGGGGCACCCATCTGCGCCGAGATGCGCGCCGTGGTAGCGAGCATCTGCTCGACGTACTCGGCCTTGAGGTCTTCACGGAAGCGGAAGCAGGGAAAGGACACGCTCAGGCCGGCCACGACCTGGCCGAAGCGGTCGCGGATCGGCGCCGCCAGGCACCTCATGTTGGCCTCGAATTCCTCGTGGTCTTCGGCAAAACCCAGCTCACGAACCCGCGCCAGCTCCGTCAGATAGGCGGCCAGGCTGTCGAGGGTGTTGGGCGTGCGGCGGACAAAGGTCTCCTGGGCGAGGATCTGGCGTACCTCGGCTTCCGCTCGCCAGGCCATCAGCACCTTGCCGATCCCGGTGCAATACAACGGCGCCCGCCGACCGATGCGCGAATACATGCGCAGGGTGTAGCGCGAGTCGAGCTTGTGCACATAGACGATGGCGCCCTCGTCGAAGATGCCGAGGTGGACGGTCTCGCCGGTGAGGTCGTTGAGCAGGCGCATGCCCGGCTCGGCCTCGCGGACCAGCTCCAGCTGGGGCAGGGCGCGGGCTCCCAGTTCGAACAGCTTGACGCTCAGCCGGTAGCGGTCTTCGGCGTCCTGGACCACATAGCCCAGGGCCTTGAGCGTCTGCAGGAAGCGGTGGACGGTGCTCTTCGACAGGTCCAGCTGCTGCGCCAGCTCCGAGACGCCGCAGTCGTCCTCGCGCTCGCCGAGGGCTTCGAGCACCGCCAGGGTACGCCCGACGGCGCTGACCATGTCGTTGCCGAGAATCTGATTCTTTTCCATCTAACCGCCGGTCGCCTGATTGCCGGAACACTGTTCCATTCTGATTGACGAACGCAGGAAAGGCCAGCAACACTGTCTTCCAGCGAATGGAACAACGTTCCAAAGTATTTCGCGCGTAAGGGTCTCTTTCCACCGCTGGCGGTCGCCGGGGGTGCGAACAAAAACAACAACGGAACCTGCGACGATGAAATCCATGACCAAAGTCCCGGGCGCTCTGGCGCCTGCCGCTCGTACCCCCGGCTGGTTGCCCCGTGCCCATCCGGTGTCCTGGCAAATGCTGGGCATTACCACCCTGGCGATGCTGATGATCTCGGTGGATCGCCAGCTGCTGCCTACCGTGTTGCCGGCGATCATGCAGGAATTCGGACTGGACGCCGCCCAGGGTGGCTGGCTCAGTTCGCTGAGTTTCGTCGGTACCCTGATCGGCGCCCTGGTGGTGGGGGTGCTGGCCGACAGCGTCGGCACCGGCCACCGCCGTGCCTGGAGCTGGGTGGGGGCCTGCGCCCTGACCATAGGCTCGGCCTTCGCCACCGTCTATGCGCGTTCGCTGGGCGCCCTGCAGGTGTTGAGATTCACCATGGGCCTGGGCACCGGCGCCATGGAGCCGGTCAACATCGCCGTGGCCAGTGAATTCTGGCAAAAGGAAAATCGCGGCTTCGCCCTCGGCGTCCACCACACCGGCATGCCGCTGGGGCAATTCGTCGGTCCGGTCCTGATGGGGCTGATCCTGGCCAATGGCGACTGGCGCGCCACCTTTCTCTGGATCCCGCTGATCGGCCTGCCGATCATCCTGCTGCAACTCTACCTGGGCCGCCGGCGCAACGAGGAGCAGGTCTATGCCTGGATCCGCGAGGAGGGGCTGACCGTTCCGGTCGACACCGCCGCGCCCGTCTCGCGCAATCCGCTGACCAACCTGCGCCAGGCCTTCGCCGAGCGCAACGTGCGCCTCTGCCTGGTGATGAACTTCCTGTTTCTCTGGACCGAAATGGGCGTGGCCACCTTTCTGACCTACCAGCTCACCAGCCAGCTGGGGCTGAGCCTGGCCGAGGCCGCGGTGATCTCGGGCGCCTCGGGACTGGTGGGCTGGGCGGGACAGATCTTCTGGGGGACGCTGAGCGATCACCGTGGCCGCAAGTTCGCCCTGGGCATCCTGACCATCGGCTTCTCGGTCTGCGTCGCCCTGTGCATGTTCATCGACAGCCGCGCCATGGCCTGGACCCTGCTGCTGGCCTGGGGCCTGTTTCGCAATTCGCCCTATGTGGTGCTCTATTCGCTGGCGGTGGATTCCTCGCCGCGCGCGGCCGGCAGCGGCCTGGGGCTGCTCATCGGCGTGGGGCTGGGCCTGGCGGGCTTTCTGGTGGGGCCGGTGGCCGGTTACGTGATCGAGCATTTCGGCTGGCACTGGAGCTACGCCATGCTCGCCCTGAGCTGCCTGCTGGCGCTGATACCGCTGCGCTTCGTGGAGGAGACCCGGCATGGCGCCACCTGAGTGCCTGTTCGACCATAGGGATGAACTGGGCGAAGGCCCGGTCTGGGATGCCCGGCAGCAGCGGCTGCTGTGGGTGGATATCCTCGCCGGGCGGCTGTTGCGCGCGGCGCCCCAGCCCGCGGCCCCGGTCGACATACTGGGCTTCGGCCGACCGCTGGGTTGCGTCGTGCCCCATGTCGACGGCTCCACCTGGCTGGCCCTGAGCGATGGCGTCTGGCGCCTGGCCGCCGGTGCCTCTCAGCCGGTGCCGATCGCGCAGCCGCCCCAGGCGGTCCATGGAGCGCAGCACCGCTTCAATGACGGCAAGTGCGATGCGCTCGGCCGTTTCTGGCTGGGTACCACGCTGCTCGACGAGGCACCCGGCGGCGGCCGGCTGTATCGCCTGGACCTGGATGGCCAGCTGCAGCCGATGCTCGACGGCATCACCGTGTCCAACGGCCTGGGCTGGAGTCCGGACAACCGCACCTTCTACTACATAGATTCGCCCACCCGCCGGGTACAGGCCTTCGATTTCGATCTCTCCAGCGGCGCGCTCGGCCGCGGGCGCACCCTCATCGACTTCGGCGAGCAGCCCGGCGTGCCCGATGGCCTGGCCGTGGACAGCGAGGGGGCGCTGTGGATTGCCCACTGGGACGGCTACCGCCTGAGTCGCTGGAGCGCCGCAGGCGAATTGCTCGCCTGGGTGGAGCTGCCGGTGGCGCGGGTGACCTCCTGCGCCTTCTACGGCGAGCGCCTGGAGCAGCTGCTGATCACCACCGCCCGGGTGGGCCTCGATGAGTCCGCCCGCCAGGCGCAACCCCTGGCCGGACGTACCTTTCGCCTCGATCCCGGCGTGACCGGCCTGGCGGTGTCCGCCTGCCGCGTGCGGGTTCCGGACCACCTTCAGGAGTCTGCATGACGCTACCCCTCGTTTCGTCCCCGCTGACCCGCATCGGCCTCATCGGCGAATGCATGGTCGAGTTGCGCAGTCAGGGGGATGGCCAGCTGGGCCAGGCCTTTGGCGGTGACACCCTCAATGCCGCCGTCTATCTGCGGCGGCTGCTCGGGGATGACCCGGTGCAGGTCGATTACCTCACCGCGGTGGGCGACGACAGCCTGAGCCAGGCCATGCGCGCCCGCTGGCGCGAGGAGGGGCTGAGTGACGCGCGGGTGCGGGTGCTGCCCGGGCGCCTGCCAGGCCTCTATCTGATCCAGACCGATACCGACGGCGAGCGGCGCTTTCTCTATTGGCGCGGCGAGGCGGCGGCGCGGGAATGTTTCGACGGCGCCGAGGCCCAGCCGCTGCTGGCGGCCCTGGCGGAGTACCAGGTGCTCTATCTCAGCGGCATCAGCCTCGCGGTGTTGACCGACACCGGCCGCGAGCGGCTGCTGGAGGCGCTACGCCAGGCGCGCGCCGCCGGCACCCGCATCGTCTTCGACAACAACTACCGGCCGCGGCTGTGGCCGAACCCGCAGGCGGCGCGCACGGCCTATCGCCGGCTGTTGCACCTCACCGATGTGGCGCTGGTGACCTGGGAAGACGACGCCGCGCTGTTCGGCTTCGCCGACGAGGCGGCGCTGTTCGCCCAGTACGCCGAATGGGGCGTGGCCGAGGTGGCGCTCAAGCGCGGTGCGCGCAGCTGCCTGCTGCAGCATCGCCAGGGGCGCCAGGAGGTGGCCGGCGAAGCCGTGGCCCGGGTGGTGGACACCACCGCCGCCGGGGATTCCTTCAGCGCCGCCTACCTGGCCTGCCGCCTCCAGGGCGGGGCCCCCGAGGCGGCCGCCGCCTGGGGGCATCGCCTGGCGGCCACGGTCATCCAGCATCCCGGGGCGCTCATTCCGCGCGCGGCCATGCCGGCGCTGTCGCCCCTGATTCCCGCTCTCACTGCCCAGGCCTGAAGCCATGAAGATCACCGAAGCCCGCGTCATCGTCACCTGTCCCGGTCGTAACCTGGTCACCCTCAAGATCGTCACCGACGAAGGCCTTTATGGCCTCGGCGACGCCACCCTCAATGGCCGCGAGCTGGCGGTGGTGGCCTATCTGGAAGAGCACGTGCTGCCAGCGCTGATCGGTCGCGATGCCCATCGCATCGAAGACATCTGGCAGTACCTCTACCGGGGCGCCTACTGGCGCCGCGGACCGGTCACCATGACCGCCATCGCCGCGGTGGACGTGGCGCTCTGGGACCTCAAGGCCAAGGCCGCTGGTATGCCGCTGTACCAGTTGCTCGGCGGCAAGAGTCGCGAGCGGGTGATGGTCTATGGCCATGCCACCGGCAAGGACATCGAGAGCTGCCTGGACGAGGTCGCCCGCCATGTGGAGCAGGGCTATCGCGCGGTGCGAGTGCAGTGCGGCGTGCCGGGCATTCCCACCACCTATGGCGTGGCCAAGCGCGAAGGCGAGCGCTACGAGCCGGCCGACAGCGATCTGCCGGCCGAGCACGTCTGGGACACCGCCAAGTACCTCAATCACGTACCCAAACTGTTCGCCGCGGTGCGTGAGCGCTTCGGCGACGACCTGCACCTGCTGCACGACGTGCACCACCGGCTGACGCCCATCGAGGCGGGGCGGCTGGGCAAGAGGGTCGAGGAATACAACCTGTTCTGGCTGGAGGACTGCACCCCGGCGGAAAATCAGGAGGCCTTCCGCCTGATCCGCCAGCACACCACCACGCCGCTGGCGGTGGGCGAGGTGTTCAACTCCATCCACGACTGCCGCGAGCTGATCCAGGAGCAGTTGATCGACTATATCCGCGCCACCCTGGTGCATGCCGGCGGCATCACCCACATGAGGCGCATCGCCGACCTCGCGGCGCTCTACCAGGTGCGCACCGGCTTCCATGGCGCCACCGACCTGTCGCCGGTGTGCATGGGCGCGGCGCTGCACTTCGACACCTGGGTGCCCAACTTCGGCATCCAGGAGCACATGCCCCACGAGGCGCGCATCGAGGAGGTCTTTCCCCATGCCTATCGCTTCGCGGACGGCCATTTCACCCCGGGCGAGGTGCCCGGCCACGGCGTGGACATCGATGAAGACCTCGCCGCCCGGTATCCGTACCAACGCGCCAGCCTGCCGGTGAACCGGCTGGTGGATGGCACCCTGTGGCACTGGTGAGCGAGGAATCCCGGATGAAAGCCTTTCAGGTCAGAGCACCCCACGAATTCAGCATCGAAGAGGTCGCGGTACCCACGCTGGCACCCGGCGAGGTCCGCGTCGGGGTGGCCTATGCCGGCATCTGCGGCTCGGACATGCACATCATCCATGGGCAGAACGCCTTCGTGCGCTTTCCCCGCGTCACCGGCCACGAATTCGCCGGCGTGGTGCGCGAGCTGGGCGCGGGCGTGAGCGGCCTGGCGGTGGGCGATCCGGTCTGCGTCGATCCGGTGATCGCCTGCGGCAGCTGCTATCCGTGCCGCATCGGTCGGCCCAATGTCTGCAGTCGCCTGCAGGTGCTGGGAGTACACCGCGATGGCGGCTTCAGCGAAGAGGTCTGCGTGCCCGCGGCCAATGCCCATCGCCTGCCGCCCGGTTTGCCGCTGGCCCAGGCCGCGCTGGTCGAGCCCTACAGCATCGCCCTCAATGTGCTGGAGCGGATGCAGTTTCTGCCCGGGGATTCCCTGCTCATCTACGGCGCCGGCGTGATCGGCCTGACCCTGGTGCAGATGGCCAGGGCGCTGGGCATCGCCGATATCACCGTGACCGATGTGCTGGACGATCGGCTGGCCACCGCCCGGACCCTGGGCGCGACCCGCACCCTCAATGGCCGCGAGACCAACGTCGAGGCGGCCATACGCGAGGCCACCGGCGGCGAGGGCGTGCCGCTGATCGTCGACGCCGCCTGCCATCCGGCCCTGCTGCCGGAGATCGTTCGGCTGGCGTCGCCGGCCGGGCGCATCGGCCTGCTGGGCTTCAGTGCCACACCCAGCGAGCTGGTGCAGCTGGAGATCATCAAGAAGGAACTGACCCTGGTGGGTTCGCGGCTCAACAACGGCCGCTTTCCGCGGGTCATCGAGCTGCTGGCGGCGGGCAAGCTGGATGCCGCGGCGCTGATCAGCCACCAGGTGGCCAGCCAGGAGATGCCGGGCGCCATCGAGCTGATCGAAAGGCATCCCGAGGAGACGCGCAAGGTGCTGGTGCAGTGGGGTGGCAACGTCTGACAACGCGCGCGCCGCAAGGGGCGCGGCTCCGATGCCTTACCGAATAAAGACAATGAGCGGGAGGTAACAAATGGCTGGACAAGGTCGTGGACTGGTACTCGTCATGCTGTTCCTGGCGGGGGTCGTCAACTATCTGGATCGCTCGGCGCTGTCGGTGGCAGCGCCCCTGATCCAGAAGGACTTCGGGCTGGGCGCCGGGGAGATGGGGCTGCTGTTCAGCGCCTTCTTCGTCGGCTATGCGGCGTTCAACTTCATCGGCGGCTGGGCCGCCGATCGCTATGGCGCCAAGACCACGCTGCTGCTGGCCATGGTGCTCTGGTCGGCGTTCAGCGGCCTGACGGTGCTGGCCTCGGGCTTCGCCGCGCTGATCGTGATCCGCGTGCTGTTCGGCATGGCCGAGGGGCCCTTGAGCGTCTCCACCAGCAAGATGGTCAACAACTGGTACGCGCCCCACAACCGGGGTCGCACCCTGGGCCTGTCGATGTCGGGTACGCCTCTGGGCGGCGCGATCTCCGGCCCCATCGTCGGGGTGATCGCGGTGACCTACGGCTGGAAGGTGTCCTTCGTCGTCATCATGCTGATCGGCTTCGTCTGGGCGGTGGCCTGGTACCTCTGGATCAAGGACAAGCCCACCGGTCAGCTGGCCGCCGACATCGCCGCCGAGGAGCGCGCCGTGGCCGTGGTGGATACCGAGGTGCGACCGCTCAAGTACTATCTGCGCCAGCCCACGGTACTGTTCACCGCCCTGGCGTTCTTCGCCTACAACTACACCCTGTTCTTCTTCCTGACCTGGTTCCCCAGCTACCTGATCCAGGCCTACGGCCTCAATGTGAAGGACATGAGCATCGCCACGGTGATCCCCTGGGTGCTGGGCTTCATCGGCCTGGCGGTGGGCGGCTATCTGTCGGATTGGGTGTTCCGCAAGACCGGTCGCCTGATGTTCTCGCGCAAGGTGGTGCTGGTGACCTGCCTGCTGGCCTGCGCCCTGTGCATCGGCGTTGCCGGCCTGGTCAGCACCCTCTATGCCGCGGTGGCCCTGGTGGCGCTCTCGGTGTTCTTCCTCTATCTGACCGGCGCCATCTACTGGGCGATCATCCAGGACACCGTGCCGGCGGCACGGGTGGGCGGGGTGAGCGGTTTCATGCACTTCCTGGCCAACACCTCGGGCATCATCGGCCCGGCGGTGACCGGCTATCTGGTGCAATTCACCGGCGCCTTCACCAGTGCCTTCCTGCTCGCCGGCACCCTGACCGTGATCGGTTCGCTGTGCGTGGCGCGCTTCGTCAAGCCGCTGGCCGAGCGGCCGGCGGAGGCACCCGCCACGCTGGCTACCGGAGGCGTCCGATGAGCGATTTCGAACGCATTCCCTCGCGCTATCCGGCGCCGGCCATCGGCATCGTCCACCTGGGGCTGGGCGCCTTCCATCGCGCCCACCAGGCGGTCTACCTGGAGCGCAACCTGGCCCGCCACGGCGGCGGCGCCTGGGGCCTGTGCAGCGCCAACCTGAGATCGGGGCGGGCGCTGGTGGAGACCCTGAACGCCCAGCAGGGCCGCTATCACGTGGCCGAATACCGCAACCGGCGCGAAGGGGTGCTGCGCGAGATCGGCGCCCTGCGCGAGGTGCTCTACGCCGGCGACGGTGGGGCCGGGCGCGAGGCCCTGCTGGCGCGGCTGGCCGATCCCGGGGTGCGCATCGTCACCCTGACGGTCACGGAGAAAGGCTATTGCCTGAGTCCGGCCAGCGGCGCCCTGCGCCGCGACGATCCCGGCATCGTCCATGACCTGGCCGAACCGCGGGCGCCGCGCACCGCGCCGGGGCTGCTGGTGGAAGGCCTGCGCCGGCGCCGCGCGGCCGGCATCGCGCCCTTCACCGTGCTCTGCTGCGACAACATGCCGGACAACGGCCAGCGGACCCGCCAGGCAGTGGTGTCCCTCGCCGAAGCCCAGGACGCCGGGCTGGCGGCCTGGATCGCCACCACCGTGGCCTTTCCGTGCAGCATGGTCGATCGTATCGTCCCGGCCATGGACGAGGCGGCCTTCGCGCGGCTGCGCGACCTCGGCTGCGATGACCCGGCCGCCGTGGTGGGCGAGGCCTTCAGCCAGTGGGTGGTCGAGGACCGCTTTCCGCAAGGGCGCCCGGACTGGGAACGGGAAGGGGTGCAGATGGTGGCGGACGTCCGCCCCTTCGAGACCATGAAGCTGCGCCTGCTCAATGGCAGTCATACGCTGCTGGCCTATGTCGGCAGCCTGGCCGGTCACGGCACCGTGGCCGAGGCCATGGCCGACGAACGCCTGGCGGCTCTGGTGCACCGCTACATGAGTCGCGAGGCGGCGCCGACCCTGGACATGCCGGAGGGCGTGGACCTGCAGGCCTACGCCGCGGCGCTGGTCGCGCGCTTCCGTAACGACGCCCTTCAGCACCGCCTGCGGCAGATCGCCATGGACGGCTCGCAGAAGCTGCCCCAGCGCTGGCTGCTGGGTGCCCAGCGGCTTTTGGAGCAAGGCGGCGAGCTGGCCTGCACCGCGCTCGGCGTGGCGGCCTGGATTCACTATGGTGAAGGCGAGGGCGAGGCGCTGGACGATCCCCTGCGCGCCACCCTGGCCGCCTTGCCTGCTGGCGCGGCGCGGGTGGACGCCGTGCTGGCGCTGGCCGAGGTCTTTCCACCGGCCCTGGTCGCGCAACCCGTCTTTTGCGACGCGGTGCGACGGGCCCACGCGCGCATCGCCACGGCGGGTATCGCCGCGGCCATTGCCGATCTCACCGAACAAGGAGTCTGACATGGAACACACCTGGCGCTGGTTCGGCCCGCGCGATCCCATCTCCCTCGCCGACATCCGCCAGACCGGTGCCACCGGCATCGTCACGGCGCTGCACGAGATTCCCAATGGCGAGGTCTGGCCGCTGGCGGCCATCGCCGAGCGCAAGGCGCTGATCGAGGCGGCGGGACTGACCTGGTCGGTGGTGGAAAGCGTCCCGGTCCACGAAGACATCAAGCGCGGCCTGCCGGGGCGCGAGCGCTATCTGGACAACTATCGACAGAGCATGCGCAATCTCGCCCAGTGCGGTATCGACGTGGTCTGCTACAACTTCATGCCGGTGCTGGACTGGACCCGCACCCAGCTGGCCCATCGACTGCCCGATGGCGGCTGGGCGCTGAGGTTCGATCAGGACGCCTTTGCCGCCTTCGATCTCTGCATCCTGCAGCGGGAGGGCGCCGAGGCCGAGTACGCCGCCGCGGAGATCGAACGCGCGCGCCGCTATCACGCCGGGCTCGACGACGCCGGGCGCGAGGAGCTGGTGCGTACCCTCATCGCCGGTCTGCCGGGCGCCGAGGAGGGCTACTCGGTCGCCGACCTGCGCACCCTGCTGGCCACCTATGCCGGCATCGACACCGCGCGGCTGCGCGAGCACCTGGCGGTCTTTCTCCAGGCCGTGGTGCCGGTGGCGGAAGAGGTGGGCATTCGTCTGGGGGTGCACCCGGACGATCCGCCGCGCCCGCTGCTGGGGCTGCCACGGGTGGTCTCCACCGCCGCCGACGCCCAGTGGCTGCTGGACGCGGTACCGAGCCCGGCCAACGGGCTGACCTTCTGTACCGGCTCCTATGGCGTGCGCGCCGACAACGACCTGGTGGCCATGGCCCGCCAATTCGCGCCGCGCATTCACTTCGTCCACCTGCGGGCGACCCGGCGCGAAGCGGATCCGCGCAGTTTCCACGAGGCCCATCACCTGGACGGCGACGTGGACATGGTCGGGGTGATCCGCGAACTGGTACGCGAGGAGCGTCGCCGTGAACGCGCAGGCGGGGCGCGGCTGCCCATGCGTCCGGACCACGGCCACCAGCTGCTGGACGACCAGGGGCGACGGACCAACCCCGGCTATTCGCTGATTGGCCGGCTCAAGGGCCTGGCGGAATTGCGCGGCGTGGAACAGGCCGTGCGGCGGCTGGACGAGGCGCGTGACTGATGCGGATCGGCGTCTCTCGGATATACCCCGTGCCCGACCCTGCCACCGGCGCGGTCAAGGCTAACCTCGAAGGCTGACGTGGAGACCCCTATGGAATTGATCACCCGCAGCGGCGCCGCGGCCGCTGCCCGCGCCACCCTGCGCCTGCATCCGCAAGACGATGTACTGATCGCCCGCCAGGCGCTGGTGCCGGGCCTCGACTTGCCGGAGGAGGGCGTGCAGGTCCGCGAGCCGGTACCGGCCGGTCATAAGGTCGCCGTGCGCGCCATCGCCGCAGGCGCGCCGGTACGCCGCTACGGCCAGATCATCGGCTTCGCCCGCGAGGCCATCGCCGCCGGCAGCCATGTCCACGTGCACAACCTGGCCATGGGTGACTTCACCCGCGAGCACGCCTTCGGGATCGAGGCCCGCGGCGCACCAGCGCCCATCGAGCGCAGCTTTCTCGGCATCGTCCGCCCGGATGGCCGGGTGGCGACCCGCAACTATATCGGCATCCTCACCTCGGTGAATTGCTCGGCCACGGTGGCCCGGGCGGTGGCCGACCATTTCCGCCGCGACGTCCATCCCGCAGCGCTGGGGCCCTATCCCAACGTCGACGGCGTGGTCGCCCTGACCCATGGCGTCGGCTGTGGCATCGATACCCAGGGCGAGGGCATGGCGGTGCTGCGCCGGACCCTGGGCGGCTATGCGTCCCATCCCAACTTCGCCGCGGTGCTGTTCATCGGCCTGGGTTGCGAAGCCAACCAGATCTCCACGCTGCTGGCCGATCAGGACCTCAGCGAGCACGCGGGATTGCGCACCCTCAATATCCAGGACAGCGGCGGCACCACCGCCACCGTGGCCCGGGGCATCGCCGCCGTGGAAGCCTTGCTGCCCGCGGCCAATGCGGTGGTGCGCGAACCGGTCAGTGCCCGCCATCTGATCCTCGGCCTGCAGTGCGGTGGCTCGGACGGCTATTCCGGCATCAGCGCCAACCCGGCGCTGGGCCGGGCGGTGGATATGCTGGTGGCCGCCGGGGGCACCGCCATTCTCTCGGAAACCCCGGAGATCTACGGCGCCGAACACCTGCTCACCCGGCGCGCCGCCAGCCCGGCGGTGGGCGAACGCCTGGTGGAGCGCATCCGCTGGTGGGAAGACTATTGCGCGCGCTTCGGCGCCAGCCTGGACAACAACCCCTCGGCGGGCAACAAGGCGGGTGGCCTGACCACCATCCTGGAAAAATCCCTCGGCGCGGTGATCAAGGCCGGCTCCACCGATCTCATGGCGGTCTATGGCTACGCCGAGCCGGTGCGCAGCCCGGGCCTGGTGTTCATGGACACCCCCGGCTACGACCCGGTCTCGGCCACCGGCCAGGTGGCGGGAGGGGCCAACCTCATCGCCTTCACCACCGGCCGGGGTTCGGCCTATGGCTGTGCGCCGACGCCGTCGCTGAAGATCGCCACCAACACCCGCCTCTGGGAAAGCCAGCGCGACGACATGGACGTGGATTGCGGCGGCCTGGTCGACGGCAGCACCACCCTGGAAGAGCGCGGCGCCTTCATCTTCGAACGGTTGCTGGCACTCGCGTCGGGCGAGCGCAGCCGCAGCGAGTTGCACGGCTACGGGCAGAACGAATTCGTCCCCTGGCAACTGGGCGCCACCACCTGAGCCCGAGCTAGCGGGAGGGGGACAGCCTCGCCGCCGGTGCCTCGTTCAGCTGTCCTGGCGCCGGCCATACAGCAGGCCGTAGAGCACCGGGATCAGCCCCAGGGTCACCAGGGTGCCCAGCGCCAGGCCGCCGATCATGCTGATGGCCATGCCGGTCCACAGCGGACCGGCAAAGAGCATCAGCGGGATGAGGCCGAGGATGCAGGTGAGCTTGGTCATGATGATCGGCCGCAGGCGCTCGCCGGCGGCGTCGAGCAGCGCCGGGACGAGGGGCTTGCCGGCCTGCCTTTCGGCTTCTATGCGTTCGAGTAGCAAGACCGCGTTGTTGACGATGATGCCGGCCAGGGACAGCAGGCCGAAGGTGGCCATGAAGCCGAAGGGATGGCCGCTCAGCCACAGCGCCAGGGCCACGCCGATGAGGATGAAGGGGATGCTGGCGACGATGATCAGCACCTTGCGCCAGGAATCGAATTGCCAGAGGAACAGCAACAGCATGGCCACGGCGGCCAGCGGCAGATAGCGCAGCAGGGCGTCGTTGGCGGCGGCGGAATCTTCGCTCTCGCCGCCCAGCTCCAGGCGGTAACCGGGCGGCAGCTGCAGGGTGGGCAACTGGGGCGCGAGGGTGGCGACCAGGGTGGCGGCGGTCATGCCGGGGTTGCGCGCGCTGACCGTGAGGGTGCGCTGCAGGTTGCGCCTGACCTTGACCCCGGCCTCGCTGGCCAGCTCGATCCGGGCCACCGCCGCCAGCGGTAGCGGCGTGGCGCCGCCCTGGGGATAGACCAGCAGGGTGCTCGGATCGCCACCGCGGGGCGTGCTGCGCGCCGCGATCTCGACCGGATACTGGCCGTCGCGCAGCTGGGCGCCGCTCAGGCCGTCGCCGGCCAGTTGCAGCGCCTGGGCCAGGTCGCGCCGGTCGAGTCCGGCGGCGCGGGCCCGGGCCGGGTCGACCTCGACCTGGTAGCGCAGCAGGCGCGGACCCCAGTCGTCCTGGATGTCGCGGGTCCCGGGGACGGCGGCGAGCAGGTCGGCGAGGTTGGCACCCAGCTGACGCAGGACCGTCTCGTCCGGACCGCTCAGGCGATAGACCGCCAGGCCGCTTTCGGTGGTGCCCAGGGAAAAGCGCTGAGGTTGGGCGCGCACCTCGGGATAGGCCCGGGTCAGCTGCTCGCCGACCCGGGCCATGACCTGGGCGAGATCGGCGTCCGGGCGGGTGGTGACGGTGAAATAGGCGATATCGGGACCGGGCAGCGGCGGATTAAGGCCCAGCACGATGCGTGGTCCGCCCTCGGCGACGTAGCCGATGCTCTCGACGATATCGGCATCCTCGCCCAGCCAGCGGCTGAAGCCCTGCATGAGTTCCAGGGTGCGCTGGGCCGAGGTGCCCGGTTCCAGCTGCAGGGGGATCTGGAACTGGTTGCGATCCGAGGGCGGCAGGAAGTCGTAGGGCAGGCTGAGCACCTTGAGGGTGGCCAGGGCCAGCAGCCCGAGCATGGCCAGCAGATAGGCCAGCCGATGCCGCAGCAGGACCTCCAGCAGGCGGCGATAGCCGCGGTGCAGGGCGCTGTCGGTGCTGCTACCGCTATGGCTGGGGTCCGGCACCAGGCGCAGGCAGAGCAGCGGTGTCACCGTCAGGCTCAGCGCCCAGGAGCCCAGCAGGGTCAGCGCCAGCACCACGGCCAGGGACCTCAGGTATTCATTGGTGCTGGTCTGGCCGAGAAAGAAGGGCGAGAAGGCCAGGATGATCACCAGCGAGGAGGTCAGCAGCGGGATGGCCAGGGTCCGGCCGGCGGCTGCGCAGGCGGCGCGACGCGCTTCGCCCGCGCGCAGGCGCCGTTCGATGTCCTCGGCGATGACGATGCCGTTGTCCACCAGCAGCCCCAGGGCCAGGATCAGCGCGGCGATGGACACCGTCTGCAATTCGATGCCTAGGGCGCGCATGACCAGCAGGGTCGCCAGCACCGTGAGCGGGACGATGGCGCCGACGATCAGCCCCAGGCGCCAGCCCAGGAACAGCATGACCACGGCCATGACGATCACCATGGTTTCCATCAGCACGTGCTGCATGCGCGCCATGGCGTGGTGCACCACCTCGGCCTGGAAGGTCACCCGATGCAGGGCGAAGCCGGTGGGCAGGGTGGTCGCCAACTCCTCCAGCCGGTCGTGCAGCGCGGCGCCGAAGGCTTCGACGTTGCGGCCCGGGGTCATGGCGATGCCCAGCACCAGGGCGCGTTCGCCTCGATAGAAGGCGGCGCTGCGTACTGGCTGCTCGGGCTCGACCTGCACCTGGGCCAGCTCGGCCAGGGGCACGGCGCGGCCTTCACCCAGCTGGATCGGCACGGCGCGCAGCGCGGCGGGATCGGCCAGTTCGCCGCTGATGGCCAGGCTGAGGACGCGTTCTCCCGCGCGCAGGCTGCCGCCGCTGACCAGTTCGTTACGGGTGCGCAATTGCGCCAGTAGCGCCTGGGGCGACAGGCCCAGGCGGGCCAGCGCCGTGGCGTCCAGGGTCAGGACGACGCGCTCGTCCCGCAGGCCATAGAGGGCGATACGGTCGACCCCGGGCAGGCCATAGAGGGCGCGGCGCAGGCCTTCCACTTCGCGGCGCAGTTCGCTCGGCGAAAAACCGCGCGCGGTCACGGCGATGGACGCCACCGCCACCCGACCGAAATCATCGTCCACCCGCGGGCCCTGGGTACCCTCGGGCAGGCCTGGCGCCACCTCGGCGACCTTGTTGCGGACGCGCTGCCAGAGCGCCGGCAGGTCCTTGATCTCGTCCCGGGCGGTGAGCTGGATGATGGCCTGCCCGGGTCTCAGGGTGGTCACCAGGGTCTTGAGTTCGGGTAATTCGCGCAGCCGGTCTTCCAGCGGCTTGGCCAGCAGTTCCTCCACCCGGTCGCTGGGCAGGCCGGGCAGGGCGACGCTGACCAGGGCGTCGCGCACGGTCACGCTGGGTTCCTCCTGGGACGGAAAGCCGAGAAAGGCGTAGATCCCGCCCAGCAACAGGGCCAGGGCGATGCAAAGCACCAGGCGACCCCGGCGCAGGGCGAAAGCGGTCAGGGACATGGCCTACTCCCCCGTGAGCACGGTGCTGGGCTGATAGGGCAGCACATGCTCGCCGGCGCGCAGAAAGGCGGCGCCGGCGACCACGATCCGCTCGCCCTCGGCGAGACCGCTGGCGATCAGCGCCTGGTCCTGCCGCAGGGCCGCCACCGTGACCGGGCGCGGCTTCACCTGCTGGGTCTCCGGCTGGTAGACGAAGACCTGACCCGCGGTGCCGCGCTGTCCGGGCAGCAGCGCCCCCAGGGGCACGGCCAGTTGCGCCTGGGCCGGCAGCGGCAGGCGCACGTCCAGCAGACTGCCGCTGGGCAGGGCCGGCGCCTCGCTGCCAAGGGCGAAGACCGCTTCCTGTAGCAGGCCCTGCTCGGCGCGCGGCGAAAGACCGATCAGCCGGAGCGCCAGAGGCGCGCCGTCGCGCGTGGCATAGGCCTGCGCCTGGGCGCCGGGTGTCAGCCCCTGGGCCAGGGCGGCTGGCACCTGCACCACCACCTGGCGTTCACCCTCGGCCTGCAATCCGAGCAGGGTCTCGCCCGCGCCCACCAGCCGCAGCGGCTCCGGCGCGCGCAGGACGATCTGGCCCGCGAAGGGCGCCACCAGCCGGGTCTGGGCCAGGGCGCGGCGCGCCAGCGCCAGCTCCGCCTCGGCGCCCCGTTGCTGCGCCTGGGCTGCGCCCAGGGCGGCGTCGGCGCCTTCCAGCTCGGCCTTGGCCAGGTTGCCCTCCGCGAACAGCTGCCGTGCCCGTCGCTGCCCGGCGCGGCGCTGATCCAGCTCCACCCGGGCAGCCTGCACCCGGGCGCTGGCCTGGTCGAGGCGCAGACGCGCCGGCTCGCCATCCTGCTCGGCGAGCACCTGCCCGGCCGCGACCCGGGCGCCCACGTCCACGGCCACCCGCAGCACCCGCCCGCCATTCTCGAAGGCCAGCGCCGTACTGCGCGGCTGGCGCACCAGGCCGGGCAGCAGCGGCGCCTGGGCCGTCAGCCGGGCGACCGGCGCGAGCTTGACGGTGCGCAGGGGCACCGGACCGGGGCGTTCATCCGGTGAGCAGCCGCCCAGCAGGGGGAGCAGCAAGAGGAGGGTGAGGGCGGAGGTCAGGCGCGGGCCGGGCATGGCGGGCTCCAGGATCAGAAGCTGTAGGTCAGGGCGACTTGGGCGGTGGTGGCGGTGGCGCGCTGCCGCAGCGGGCTGTCGCGTGCCTGGTCGCCGTAATAGGTGGTGGTCAGGGTCGCCACCGAACTCCAGTGCGGATCGAAGGTGTGCAACCAGTTCAGCGCGGCGGAATAGGCATAGATGCCCTGGTCGAGACGCGCCGGGGCGAAGCCGCTGGCGGCGCTCTGGGCGGCGGTGACGCCGAAATAGGTCTGGTTGAAGCGGCGGTCGCCGGCATGGGCGTCGAGATCCAGCGCCAGGGTGTCCTGGTCGGTGTGCAGGCCGATGGCTTCCATTCCCAGGCGATAGCGAGTGCCGCGCTGGGCCCCGGCCAGCCGCCATTCGCCCTCGGCGTTGAGACTGAGCCAGGGCGCCAGGGCCTGGCTCAGGGTGAGGTCCAGCACCGTGGCGCCGTCGACCTCGCCCATCCCCCGCAGCCGGTCGGCGCCTGGCCGCGAGGCGTTGTCGCGGTCATCGCGGCCGACGTCGTAGTTCAGGGCGCCGCTGAGGGTCAGCCCCTGGGCCGACTGCCATTGCAGGCCGAGGCCACGACTGGTGTCGGCAAAGAAGGGGCCGCGCTGGACCACCACCAGGGGCAGCAGCTGCGGCCGATAGTCGGCCGAACCCAGGTAGCGACTGACCGCGCCGGCCACCAGGCCGAGGCTGACATCGGTGTGGTCGCCCCAGGGCGAGGCGTCGGCCGCCTGGCCGGCCAGGGGCGTCAGGCAGAGCAGCAGCGGCAGCAGGGGGGTGCGGGTCATGGCAGGTCCTCTCAGGTGGCGGAAGGGTGGTCCAGGCCGTGCAGGGCGCGGTGCAGGCGCAGGCGATTGAGGCGCAGCGCCTGCTCGGTCTGGCGCAGCGTCTCGCCGGCGCGTAGGTCGTCGAGACCGGCCTGCAGACTGGCGCCGGGATCGCCAGCCCCGGCCTGCCACTGGTGCGCCAGGCGCTGGCGGCGCTGGTGGCTCAGTTGCAGCTGGGCGTCCAGGGTCTGGCGCTGCGCGAGCAGTAGGCGGCGCTCTTCCAGGCCGTCGGCCAGTTCGCGAAAGGCGTCCTGCAGGGTGCGTTCGTAGGCGGCCAGGGCCAGGTCGCGAGCAGCCTTGGCCGCATCCAGATTGGCGCTGTTGCGCCCGCCGTCGAACAGCGGCAGGGACAGCGACGGCGTCAGCAGTCGCAGCCCATGGCCGGCGCTGAACAGATCCTGCAATTGCGGACTGGCCAGGCCCACCGCGGTGCTCAGGCGGATGCTCGGGAAAAAGGCGGCGCGGGCCGCGCCGATGCTGGCGTTGGCCGCCTGCAGACGTTCCTCGGCGGCGCGCACGTCGAGACGCTCCAGCAGGCGGCTGGAGGGCAGGTCGGCCAACTCGCCGGACAGCTCCGGCGGAGGACCGGCGAGGGCAGGCGCAGCGCCGGGCGAGGGCGCCAGCCGGTAGCCGGTGACCCAGGCCAGCGCCCCATAGGCCTGGGTGCGCTGACTCAGCCGCTGTTGCAGCTGCTGGCGCGCCTCGAGAGCGGCCTGGGTCAGGGGCTCCAGCGCGGCCGGAGCCAGCTCGCCGGCGGCGATGCGCGCCTGGGTCCGCCGCACCAGCTGGTCGCTGAGCGCGGCCATCGCCTGGGCGCTGGCGACCTGGGCATCGGCCTCGCGAGCGAGCAGGAAGAAGCGCGCCACCTCGACCACCAGGGCGCCGCGCGCGGCCTGCTGACCATAGGCACTGGCCAGCAGCTGGTGGCGGGCTTCTTCCCCCAGACTGGCCACGCGGCCGAAGAAATCCAGTTCGAAGGCGTCCACGCCCAGGGTGGCGGTGGCCAGGTCCTGCTGGTAGCGCTCGTCCAGCGCCGGATCGGCGAAGCGCTGACGCGGACGCTGCACCGCCAGGCCCAGGATGGGCCAGCGCTCGGCCTGGCGGGCTCCCAGTTGCGCCCGCGCCTGCTCGACCCTGAGCTGGGTTATCCGGTAGTCTCGATTGCCCGCCAGCGCCTGGCTCGCCAGCGTTGGCAGGAGGGCTTCAGCGCTGACCGCGGCCAGCAGTTGGCGCTCTTCCGGACTGAGGTCGACGACCGCCGCGGGCGCCGCATCCTGCCGTTGCCACTGCCCCAGATTCGCGGGCACCGGCAGTGCCGGCCGCTGGTAGTCGGGAATCAGTGAGCAACCGCTGAGGCCCAGCAGGCTGATCAGCAGCAGCGGGCAGGTGACGGAAGCGGCGAGTGAAGGCATGGCAGGCAGACCCGGTGCAAGGCATGGATCGCAGCCTAGGGACGCCGAATCAAGATTCCTTCGGCGAATTGTCGAGATTCGATCAAGAGAGCGGACGTGGGCGACAAACTCATACTCATCGTCGAAGACGACGCCGACAGCGCCAGCGTGCTGGAGGCCTATCTGCTGCGCGACGGCTTCACGGTGATGCTCGCCGAGGACGGCCGCCAGGGGCTGGACCTGTTCCAGCGCGAGCGACCCGATCTGGTCCTGCTCGACATGATGCTGCCGCGCCTCGGTGGCACCGAGGTGCTGGCGCAGATCCGCCGCGCCGGGGATACCCCGGTGATCATGGTGACCGCCATCGGTGACGAGCCGGAAAAGCTCGGCGCCCTGCGCTATGGCGCCGACGACTATGTCGTCAAGCCCTACAACCCCAAGGAGGTGGTGGCGCGGGTGCACGCGGTGCTGCGTCGCTGTCATCAGGCCCCGCGCGATGACCGCTGGCTGCGCCATGGCGCCCTGACGGTGGATCTGGAGCGTTTCAGCGCCACGGTCGAGGCACGCCTCCTGGAGCTGACGCCTACCGAATTCGGCCTGCTCGCCACCCTGATGCGCACCCCGCACAAGGCCTTTACCCGCGAGGAATTGCTGGAGCGCTGCCTGCCGGAGAGCGAGGCGCTGGCGCGGGTGGTGGACACCCACCTGCACAACCTCAGGCGCAAGCTGGAGGCGGCCGGCATTCCCGGCGTGCCGGTGACGGTACGCGCCATCGGCTATCGCTTTTCATGAAGCGCCAGGCCCCGCTGGGACGCTGGGTCGGCTGGCGCATGAGCCTGCTGGCGCTGGGCGCGGTGCTGCTGATCGCCGCCGGCATGTACCTCTGGTTTCTCTTCGGCGACTGGTGGGTGCTGCGCCAGGTGCCCCAGGCGGCGCGGGCGGAGATCCTCCAGCTGCGCGCCGATCCGCAGGAAAACGAGGCAAGGCTCTGGGCGCTGTTCAGCCACTACTATCCGGTGCGCTATTTCCTGCCCGGTATCGCCAGCCGCGACTGGTGGGTGCTGGCGGGTCTGGTGCTGGCAGCCGTGCCGTTGATCCTGCTGGCCGGCTTTCGGCTGTCACGCCCGCTGTCGAGCCAGTTCTCCACCATCGCCGCGGCGGCGCGGCGGGTGGCGTCGGGCGATCTGGACACCCGGCTGGAGGTGGCCGAGACGGCACCCGCGGAGTTGCGCCGCCTGGCGCTGGACTTCAACAGCCTCACCGCGCGGTTGCAGCAATACGAACGCGACGTACGGGATTCCAGTGCCATCCTCGCCCATGAGCTGCGCACCCCGCTCAACGCCGCCTCGGTGCGGGTGCAGGGCATCCTCGACGAGGTCTTTCCCGCGGATGCCCGCCAGTTGCAGATGGTCAAGCGCCAGCTCGACCTGCTCAACACCCTGGTCGGCGATCTGCACACCCTGTCGCTGGCCGAGGCCGGGCAACTGGCGCTGGATCAGCGACCTTTCGCCCTGGCGGCGCTGGTGGAAGAGCGACTGGCCTGGTTCGCGCCCCAGCTGCAGGCCGAGGCGATACGACTCCACCTGGAACTGGATCTCCGCCAACGGCTGTACGCCGACCGCGATCGCATCGGCCAGTTGCTCAACATCCTGCTGGAAAATTTCCTGCGCTATGGCGCCAGCGGCGGCGAACTGGAGATCGTCCAGCGGGCTCTGGCAGAGGGACTGGTGCTGGAATTCCGCGATCGCGGCCCGGGCATCGCCGAAGCCGACCGTGAGCGGGTCTTCCACCGCTTCTGGCGCGCCGACAGCTCCCGGGCGCGCCATCTGGGCGGCAGCGGGCTGGGCCTGTCCATCGCCCGCGCCATCTGCGCGGCGCATCAGGGCCGCATCGTCGCCCTGGGGCGCGAGGGTGGCGGCACGGTCATGCGGATCGAGTTGCCGGGACGGCTGTCCTAGCGCGGCAGGCGTCTTGGAACGACTGCCCCTGTCAGGGCGACAGGGGCAGCGGGCCTCAGGCGGAGGCGTCGTCCGCGGGGACGGCGACGGCCTCGGCCGCTGCAGGCGCCTCAGCTTCGACCGGCGCGGCGGTGTCCGCCTTGGCCTTGGCCTGCTCACGGCGGGCCTGGGCGCGCTGGCGGCGTGCCTGCTGCTTGGCATAGACCGCCTGGGAAGCGGTCACGGTGCCGGCCGGCTGGCCATCCAGATCCAGGCGCGGGGCGTTTTCGGTCATGGCCGCCCAGTAGCGGGTGCCACGGCACCAGGTGGCGATCGACTGCTTGAGCTGGTCACCGGTGATGCCCAGGCGCTCCAGGTGCTGCTCGGCGTCCTTCAGGATGCCTTCCTTGAGCGGCACCTTGGGGGCCGGATTGACCGGGAAGGCCAGCGGGAAGTGCTTCTGCAGACGGCGGATGCCTTCGACCACCGGATCCTGCTCGCGGGGCTTCTGCTCGCGGGGCTTGGCTTTCGGTGAAGGTCTCCGCGCCGGCCGCTCGTTACTCTCGGTCTTTACCTGCGCTTTTTCGGCCCGCAGGCGGTCGCGTAGTTCAGCTAGTTGCTCAAAGCCCATCGTTCAGCTCACCGCTCCAATAGAATTCACGTGCAAGGGTAACCCATGCCGGGCTTGGACCGCGCCGATTGCAGATTGGCACGCCCAAGGCTGGCGGCCCGTCATTCTAAAGGCTGGTTTGCCGCTCGTGCATCCTCGGAAGCGTCATTCCCGGCGGATGGTGCGCCCTGCTGGGCGTTTTCTCGGCCCTTTACGAACGCCGCCGAGCGCAGGTGAGGCGAGTTGAAACGACCTTGGGGAGTAACGGCACAAGGCGACTCGACAGGTGAGCGCGCCCGAACCGGAAGGTCGAGGAAGGGCCGTGCAGGTGCGGTGAACGAGGCTTCCGACCGGGCTGGCGCTCCAGGCCTTGCGACGAAGCAGCGCCGATGATGCAGGCACTTCGCGTACTGGATCTAGCCGCCTCCGGTCAGGCGCGACACCCACTGCGCCAGCCGCAGCTTGAACGGCGAATAGGGCGGCAGCAGCAGACGAACGGCCAGCAGCGGACCGGCGGCGAGCACGCTGCGCTCGTGGGAAAAGGTGCGAAAGCCCGCCTGGCCATGGGCGCTGCCGCTGCCGGAGTGATTGACGCCGCCAAAGGGCAGGTGCAGCTGGGTGTACTGCTGCATGCACAGATTGACGCCGACGCTGCCGGAGCTGGTACGGGCGACGACCCGTCGCTGCACCGCGCGATCACGACTCCAGAGATAGAGCGCCAGGGGCTTGGGACCGGCGTCGATGCGCTGCAGCACCTCCTCCAGGTCGTCGTAGGCGATCACCGGCAAGAGCGGACCGAACAGCTCCTGGCTGTCCAGGGGGCTGTCGACGGCCGAGCAATCCAGCAGCGTCGGGGCGAGATAGCACCCGGCCGCATCGTGCGCGCCGCCGTGGATCAGCTGCGCGCCGGCGGCCTGGGCCTGTTCCAGCAGCCCGATCAGCTGGCTGGCGTGGCGCGGGTGGATGAGCCGGGCGTAGTCCGGGCTGGCGGCGGCATCGGTGCCGTAGCGCTGCACCAGCAGGGCACGACAGCGTTCCTTGAAGGCCGGCAGCAGGCGGCGGGCGACGAAGACATGATCGGGCGCGACGCAGGACTGGCCGGCATTGAGGAATTTGCCCCAGAGCAGCAACTCGGCGGCGGCGTCCAGGTCGGCGCTGGCGTCGATGATCGCCGGCGACTTGCCACCCAGTTCCAGGGTCACCGAGGCCAGGTGCCGGGCGGCGGCCTGCATCACCAGACGGCCCACGGCCGTGGAGCCGGTAAAGAAGAAGTGATCGAAGGGCAGTGCCAGCAGCGCCTGGGCGGTGGTGACGTCGCCTTCGCAAAAGGCCACGGTGTCCGGGGTGAAGGCCTCGGCCAGCAGCTCGCGCAGCACCGCATTGACCGCCGGGGTGAATTCCGAGGGCTTGAGCATCACGCTGTTGCCCGCCGCCAGCGCCGATACCAGCGGGCCGAGCAGGGTGGAGACCGGGTAGTTCCAGGGGCCGATGATCAGGCAGCGACCGCGTGGCTGGCTGTGGATGTGCGCCGGGCAGCCGAGGGAGGTCAGGGTCGGTCGCACCCGCCGCGGCTTCATCCAGCGGCGCAGGTGGCGGCGCGCGTGCTGGATCTCTTCCAGCACCGGCATGATCTCCGACAGTTCCACCTCCACCTCGGGCTTGCCGAAGTCCTGGCGAAAGGCCGCATAGAGCGCCCCCCGCCGCGCCACCAGGGCGCCATGCAGGCGCTGCAGCAGGGTCAGGCGCTCGGCGGCGCTGGAACCGCGCAGGGCCAGGGCGCGTGGTCCCTGGGCGGCGAACAGCCGTTGCAGGGCCTCGGGGTCGACCGGGGCGCAGGCAGAAGCGGAATCGGGGAGGGGCGCATTCATGGCAGCAGTCCGCAAGGGGGCAGGAAGGAGGCGAGGCGGCGACGACGGCAGTATTCAGCCTGGGCGTTGCCAGCGCCAGCGTGGCAACGGCCGGGAGCCGGGGGCACTGAGGGCGAGCAGGGCCGCCAGCCCCAGGGCCAGCAGGGTGAGCAGGGCGCTGGTCAGGGCGGCGGGCCGGACCGCGGCGCCCTGCAGCCAGAGAGACGCCAGCGCCGGGCCGGCGGCGCAGCCGAGCAGCTGCAGCGAAGGCACCAGGGTGGCGACGCGGCCACTGGCGTCCAGCCGCAGGGCCAGGCTGATCTGGAAGGGGGTGAGGGTCTGCCAGAGAAAGGTGAAGGCCAGGCACAGCAGCGCGAAGGTCAGGTGCGCCCCCGGTGCCAGGCCGTAGATCAGCGCGGCCAGACTGCCCAGCAGCAGGGTCGCCAGGGTCAGGGTGGCGGCGGCCGGCAACCAGGCCACCAGGGCCGCGCCGGCCAGACCACCGAGCAACTGCGCGGCGAAGCTGGCGGCGATCAGGGTCTGGGCCTGGCCGGGGTTCAGCCCGAGGGCTTCACCATAGGGCTCCAGATAGGCCCAGAGCGCACCGATCGCCGCCAGCTGGCAGCCGACGAAGGCCAGCAGCAGGGCCTGGGGGAGCTGCCAGCGATGGCGGACGGGCACGCTGCCAGCAATCTCCAGCGCCGCCAGCCGGCGGGGCAAGGCGGCGGTCAGCGGCAGGGCCAGGGCGGTCACGCCGGCCAGCAGCCGGAAGCCGCCGGGGCTGCCCAGGCGCGGCAGGATCCACAGCGCCAGCAGGGCGGCCAGCAGTCCCTGGCAAAAGGTCTGCAGCGCCATGAACAGGCCGGATAGGCGCTCGGCGGCGGGCTGGCGCACGATCAGCGCCACCGCCGCCCAGAGCAGCAGGCCTTCGCCGAGGCCGGCGAGGGCGCGCAGGCCGAGCAGCAGCAGATCACCGCTGGCCTGGGCACTGGCAAGGTCGGCGGCGACCGCCAGCAGCGTCGCCGGTACCAGGACGGCTGGCAGCCCCAGGCGCGGGCCCAGGGCCTCGCCAGCGATGACCCCCAGGCCCAGGGCGACGATCTCGCCCATGGCCACCAGGCCCAGGCCATCGAGGCTGGCGCGACCGCTGGTGAACAGCTCGCCGAGCAGCAGCGGCTGCAGGCCGAGGATGAGCAGGGCCAGGGACCCCAGCAGCAGCGCGGCGCAGACCTGGCGGGGCGGAGAGGGCGAGGTGACGGTCATGGGCTCTACCTTCGAAGAGTAACTAGTAACCGCGACTTTCCGCCGGCAGCCGGCCCTGGCGGAAGGCCTCGGCGGCAGCGCGCTGGTCGCGCTGGAGCCGGCGGGTGGCGATCAGCACCACCCACCAGGGCAGGCGGGTGAGCGCCGCGCCGGTGGCCTGGGCCAGGGTGTAGGCCTTGGCGCATTTCTCGAACAGCTCGGCATTGAGGGCGGCGCGGCTGGCGGTGGTCCCCAGGCACAGCGGCTGGCCGCCGAGCAGCTGGACGTTGCCCTGGTCGGCCAGGGCTTCCGCCAGGGCGTTGCTCCTGGTCACCGCGGGCGCCATCCGGCCCAGGTGCCGGGCCTGCTCGTCGAACAGCTGCGGCAACTGGCCGCCGAAGTCCGCTACATGCTGCCCATAGCGCCCGGCCCCCTGGATGATGGCGCCGACATCCGGTCGCGAGCGGTAGATGATTGCGTGATCGAGGGCGCCGCCGCTGCTGCGGGTCAGCTCGATCTCGCAGGGGGCGGCATCGCCCAGGGTGCCGTACCAGAGGCTGCCCGCCCCCGGTATGCGTACCGACAGGGCCAGGGCCGAGCGTTCGCCCTGGCGGGCCAGACGTTGCTGCAGATCCAGCCATTGCTGGCGCAGTTCGGCTTTCATGGGCGGCCTCATACCAGTTGGAAGACCCGGTCGAAACGCTCCAGGGCGTCGTCGATCACGGCGTCGGTGTCGGCCAGGCTGGTGTAGATGCGGCTGCCGGCCAGGGTGATGAGGCCATGGGCGGTATAGGCCGCGCCCATCTCTTCCATCATGTGCTTGCGCGCCTTGGCTTCGTTGCGCACCCGCAGCAGCTTGAGCGGGTTGCCGGTGTCGAGCAGCAGCACGCCGGAGGTCTGCAGATGGACGATGGAGCCCAGGTTGTAGGCGACATAGGGCAGGTTGCGGCGCTGGATGATCTCGTCCAGCCCTTGGCGCAGCCGATCGCCGGCACGACCGGCCTGGCCGGCGGCGTCGAGGCGCTGGATCTCCTTGAGGGCGTAGTAGCCGGCCACGCAGCACAGCGGATTGGCCGACAGGGTGCCGCCGACGAAGGCGCGCTTCGACGAGGTGCCGATGCCGCCCACCAGCAGCTGCATGACCTCGGCCTTGCCGCCCAGGGCCCCGGCCATGGGATAGCCGCCGGTAAGGCATTTGCCGAGCACGGTGAGATCCGGCAGCACCTTGAAGTAGCCCTGGGCACCGCCCATGCCGGCGCGAAAACCGGTCACCACCTCGTCGAAGATCAGCAGGGCGCCGAATTCGTCGCAGAGCTTGCGCACCTCGCGATTGAACTGTGGATGCACCGGGCGGGTGCCGCTCTCCGGGCCGAAGGGTTCCACCAGCACCGCCGCGGTACCGCCGCGCAGGCGATTGAGTTGCAAGCGCCGGCGCAGGGCGTCGAGGTCGTTGGGCGGGCTTTCCTGGGTGTGGGCGGTGGCGCCCCGGGGAATGCCGAGGGCCTCCATGCGTCCGGTGCCGGGCAGGCGCATGCCGTACACCAGCTGATCGCTCCAGCCGTGATAGGCCCCGCCGATCTTGATGATCCAGCGGCGCCCGGTATAGGCCCGCGCCAGGCGCACCGCGGCCATGGCCGCCTCGGTGCCCGAGCCCAGCAGCCGCACCTGGTCGATGCCGGGCACGCTCTGGCAGACCAGTTCGGCGAGCTTGACCTCGTATTCGTGCAGCAGGCCGGTGACCGGGCCGCACTCGGCGAGGATGCGCTGGACCTGCTCGCGCACGCCGGGGTGATTGGAGCCGAGCAGGGTGGGACCGCCGGCCTGGAGAAAGTCGATGTAGCGGTTACCGTCGACGTCGGTGAGGTGGCCACCTTCCGCCCGGGAGATGGCCAGGGGGAAGGGATGGTTGAACGCCAGGTTGTGCTGGATGCCCCCGGGGATGAAACGCTTGGCTTCTTCCGCCAGTCGCCGCGAGCCCTGGCAGCGCTCGTCGAAATAGCCCATGACCTTGGCCAGGGCATCGCGGCGCAGCGGGCGCATGGGTTGTTTGACCAGGGCGTCGAAACGGCGATAGAGCGTCTCGGTATCCGGCCAGGCGGAAATCGCCGGCGGCGTGGGTACCAGGGGCGGCGGGGTGGTCAGGGGCTGGTTCATGGCGGACCTCAGGACGGGAGGGAGGCGGTGAGAGTGGTCAGCAGGCGCTGGCGCGCCAGGCTGTCGGCGGCGGAGACGCCGGGGCGGTTGGCGATACGGCCGACCAGGTAGTGCTCGCAGAAGGCTTCCAGCTGCTCCAGCACCGCCAGGGTCTGCCGCGCGCTGGCGCCGTAGCAGAGCACCCCGTGGTTGCGCAGCAGATAGGCCGGGCTCTCGGCGCTCAGGGCGCGATCCAGGCGCTTGGCCAGCCAGCTGGTGCCGGAGGGGGCATAGCCCACCAGCGGCAGGTGGCGGCCCAGTTCGGGCCAGCGCTCGGGGTCGTCGACGCTCAGGGCCTCGCCCAGCAGGGTGCAGGCACTGGCCAGCGGCTGGTGGGTATGCAGGCTGCAGCCCGCGGCGGGAAAGCGCCGCAGCACCCGGGCGTGCAACCCGGTTTCCACCGAGGGCGCGCGATCGCCTTCGAGCTGGTGCAGGTCGGCCAGGCGCAGGATGCAGACGTCTTCCGCGCCCATCTGGTAGTAGTCGAGGGCGGAGGGGGTCACCGCGATGCGCTCGGCATCCAGGCGCAGGGCCAGATTGCCGCCGGTGGCGGCGAAGAAGCCGCGGCGCACCAGGTGCAGGCAGAGATCGACCACCTGTTCGCGCGCTTCGAGGGTATCGCTCATGGTCGGGCTCCCTGGTTGGGGTTGAGGCGGCGGTAGAGCGGCGCCAGGCGCCGGCGGACTTCGAGAAAGGTGGCGTAGCTGTCGTCGTAGCGCGCCCTCGCCTGGGGGCAGGGCTGGTAGAGGCGCGGCGGTCGCTGCAGCGCCGGCACATCGCTGAAGGTCAGGGCGCCGATGCCGGCGGCGGCGATATAGGCCGAGCCCCGGGCATTGGCCTGGATGGGCGCATCGGGCTGGGCGATCACGTGGCCGGTGACGTCGGCCATGATCTGGCACCAGAGATTGGACTGGGCGCCGCCGCCCACCGCCGTGATCCGCTCCGGTCGGCGGCCGAGGAAGCGACCGAAGGGTTCCAGCATCCAGCGGGTGTTGAGCGCCACCCCTTCGAGAAAGGCGCGGATGATGTCTTCGCGGGTGTGCTCCAGCGACAGGTTGATCAGCGCCGCGCGCAGGCTGGGATCGTCCACCGGGCTGCGCTCGCCATACAGCCAGGGGGTGTAGAGCAGCCCGCGGGCGCCGGCCGGCACCCGGGCGGCGATGCGGTCGAGCAGGGCATAGAGATCCGGGTGCTGTTCGTCGCTGAGGAGTTCGTCCGGGTGGTAGAGCACCTTGTCGCGCAGGAAGGACAGGTTGGCACCCGCCGCGGTCTGCAGCGCCATGGCCAGGTAGCGGCCCTTGACCGCGCTGGGCACGGCGGCCATGTGGCGCAGGACATCGGACTTCTTGGAGGGCACATGGGCGCCCAGCCAGGAGGAGGTGCCCAGGTAGAGGTGCGGCGCGAAGTCTTCCACCGCGGAGCCCACCGCCACCGCCGAGGTGTCCACCGAGCCGGCCACTACCGGGGTGCTGCGCGGCAGGCCGAGCTGGTCGGCCACCGCGCCGGTCAGGGTGCCGATCACCTCCGCGGAATCCACCAGATCGGGCAGCTTGTCGCGGTCGAAGCCCAGGGTGCGGATCAGCCCGGCGTCGTACTTCACCTGGCGCGAATCGCGGTTGTCGGTGATCCAGGCGGTGCAGATGGAATCGGCGGTGGCGCAGCAGCGCCCGGTGAGGCGCAGATTCATGAAATCGAGGACATTGAGAAACTTCACCGTGCGCGCATAGCGCTCCGGCTGATGGTCCTGCAGGTAGGCGATATGGCCCGCCGAATCCTTGCCCGACAGCGAGGGCGCACCGCCGGTGAGGCGGATCCAGCGCCACAGCTTGAACGGCGAGTAGCCGGCCACCTTCAGCCGGCCGCCGCCGACCCGCCGCGCCACGGATTCGGCGCCGCGCATGTCCAGCCAGAGCAGCGCCCGGCCCAGGGCCTGGCCGTTGGCGTCCACGCACACCGTGCCCTCGGTCTGGGTCGAGCAGCACACCGCCACCACCCGCCGCCGCCGTGCCGGGTCCGCTGCCAGCAATTCGCCGGCGCCGCGCAGGAAGGCCTGCCACCAGTCTTCCGGTTCCTGTTCGGCGCTGTGGCCCTCGACGTGCAGGGTGACGCCATGGAAGGTCCAGGCGACCACCTCGCCGCCGAGGGTGACCAGGGCGCTCTTGCAGCCGGAGGTGCCGAGATCCACCACCAGCACCAGGCCGTCGAGGGCGGTGGCCTGGGCCGGTGCGGGCGGCGTGGCGAAGACGTGAGGTTTCATGGGCGCCGGCTCAGAAGGGACGGGCCACGGACAGCACCCAGCGGGCCTCGTCCGTCGCGCGCTGATGGTCGCCGTCTTCGGCGATGTAGAGTTCGCGCGCCCGGGTATGGGGGCTCAGGTAGTCCAGGCCGAAGTCGAAGCCCCAGTGGCGATGCACCAGGCCCACGCCGTAGTCGCTGAAGTTGGCCTCGGAGAAGTTGCGGATCTGCTGGTAGCCGGCGTGCAGCTTGAGGCTGGTGCGCGGGGTCAGCTCGTAGCGATAGTCCAGGTCGTAGAGCAGGCTGCCGCGGGAGTTGTGCTCGCCCTTGGCATAGCACTCCAGGCCCTTGGTCGGGTCGGGATTGAATTGCAGCTGGGCGCCGCAGACCCCGGCGGTGTTGGCGCCGCGATAGTTTTCCGAGAGCACGTTGAGGATGCGCCCCTGCAGGGCCCCGTAGCCGATCTCCAGCACCGCGAACTGGCTGTTGTAGTTGGTGCTGCGCAAGCCATCGGGAGCGCCGGTCTCCGGATCGATGCGGCTGGGCGCCTTGAAGTGGGCACCGGGAAAGAATTCCCCGGCCAGACCGACACCGAAGTGCCAGGCCTCCGGATCGCCGAAGCGGTAGCCGCCGGCCAGCAGCACGTTGGCGCCATCGCCGTCGATGAACTGCTTCTTGCTCACGGTGCCGATTTCCGCCAGGCCGATCAGGCCGCTTTCGTGGGCGAATTCCACGGTGACCTTCGCCCCCGGCCGATTGAGCGAGTCGGAGATGCCGCGGTTACGCACGTCCGAGAGCAGACGCGGGGTGATGGTCAGGGCATAGCTGGCCAGGTCGTCGTCGGCCTGGACCGCGCTGCCGAGAACGCTCAGGCACAGCAGGGCCGCCGCCTGGGTGCGGTGAAGAATCCGGTTCATGGGGTCGCTCCTTGCGGTGGCTTAGCTGCAGTGCGGGGTGGCGGGAAGGGCGCTCAGCGGGGTGAGCTGTTCGGTCTTGCCGAGCACCTCGGTGCCGACATAGGCGCGGATGTTGAGGTCGTCGCCCTTGCGGCGGACGTAGCCCTTGTACTTCTTGCCATCGCGCGGATCGAATACCCAGCCGTCGCGCCAGGTGCCGCCGTCGTCGCGACTCATCTGGAAGATGCGGGTGCCGCAGGTGTCATGGGCATTGCCGGCGTCCTTGTCCCAGACGATGGTGCCGCACAGGGCACCGGCGTTGTCGGCGCAGGGCATGACCTTGACCGCGGCGCCCTGGTCGGCGGTCAGCCAGAGTCCCTGGACCGGTACGGCGTCGGCGGCCAGCACGGGGGCGAGGGGGAGCGCCAATAAGGCGGCGGCGAGCGCGAGGGGTGTTTTCATGGAGGAGACTCCTGCTGATTGTTGTGGTTGTGGCTGGAGGCAGTAAGGCAACGCTGTTGCTGATATGATAGTTATCGCTACACGATAGTTATAACTATCATTTTACTGCCCATCAAGGGTTTTTTCGTTCAGCCGAGAGCTTTTTCATGGTCGCCAAAGAGTCCGCTCCATCCTCCCGCGCCACGCCCAAGGCCCGCCCCAGCCAGCAGCGGGCAGCGGAAACCTATGAACGCATCCTGGCGGCGGCGGCGGAGGTGCTGTGTCAGGTTGGCATCGAGCGGCTGTCGACCAATCTGGTCTGCGATTGCGCGGGGCTGACCCCGCCGGCGCTCTACCGCTACTTTCCCAACAAGTACGCCCTGCTGGAGGAGCTGGGTCGGCGCCTGCTGGAAAAGCAGAATGCGCAGATAGACGGGCGGATCAATGCCG
Organism: Pseudomonas sp. LA5; assembly: GCF_028640825.1. Classification (NCBI taxonomy): domain Bacteria; kingdom Pseudomonadati; phylum Pseudomonadota; class Gammaproteobacteria; order Pseudomonadales; family Pseudomonadaceae; genus Pseudomonas; species Pseudomonas sp. LA5. The sequence goes on along the minus strand of NZ_JAQYZY010000037.1, from coordinate 209,223 downwards.
AGCTGCTGGCCGGTCCTTTGGAGCGGGTGGAAGACGTCCTGACCGGGCTTTTGCTGGATACCTACCGGGTCACCGCCGAGACCGCCGGGGGCATGTGGATCCTCAAGGCGCTGCGCGCGGTGCCCTCGCTGGAGCACGTGCGGCTGGATTCGCATCGCCGGGTGGCGGCGCAGCAGGCCGCGTTGCTGGTGCTGCTGCTGCCTGGCGTGCCGCCGGCCGCCGTCGCCCAGGTCGCGCGGATCGTGGTCGAGCTGATCCACTCCACCGTGGAGCTGCTGTTCGATGAGGAGCTGCCGGCGGAAAGCACCTGCCGCACCGTCGCGGCCATGCTCAGCGGTCATCTGGGGCGCCTGCGCGACGGCTGAATCTTTCGCCCGCCGGGGCGAGCATCAGGCAGGGAACTCAGGTCAGAATCGGCAGGTGTTCCACCACTGCCGAGGCCCGTCATGCCTGATCTGGATATCGCCACCTTCATCGCTGCCTGGCCCACCCTGGGTCTGGAAGCCGCTCAGCCCTGGACCCATACCGGCGCCTGCGAGCATCGGGTCAGGCTGCTGCTGGCGCGGCTCGGTCCCGGCTATCGCCGCCAGGGCGACAGTGCCATCCACGAGACGGCAATGGTGGAGCCCGGTGCCGTACTCAAGGGACCGGTCATCATCGGCCCAGGCAGCCTGGTGGCGGCCGGCGCCTATCTGCGCGGCGGTGTCCATCTGGGCGCTCACTGCGTGGTGGGCCCGGCCTGCGAGCTGAAGAGCAGCCTGCTGCTGGACGGCAGCAAGCTCGCCCACTTCAACTTCGTCGGGGATTCGCTGATCGGCAGCGGGGTGAATCTGGAAGCGGGCGCCATCGTCGCCAACTACCGCAACGAAAGTGACGGCGCGCTCATCCGCATCCGCCACGGCGACCAGGTGATAGACACCGGGGTGGTCAAGTTCGGCGCCCTGATCGGCGACGGCTGCCGACTGGGCGCCAATGCGGTCATCGCGCCGGGCGCCCTGCTGCCACCAGGCACCCGGGTCGCGCGGCTGGGGCTGATCGACCAGGGGGTGCCGGACGTCGCCGCGGGCGCGGCGGCGTTTCAGCCGGCGAGATAGGCGTCGGTGGCTTCCAGCGTCGCATAGGCGAAGGCCAGCGCCGCCATCAGCGTGGCATGCACCTGGGCCGCCGGCACCCTGACGCCCTCAAATTCCAGATCCAGGGTGGCGCAGGCATCGTGGATCACGGTCACGGCGTACCCCATGTCGGCTGCGGCGCGCACGCCTGCGTCGATACACATATGACTCATGGCACCCACCACCACCAGCGACTCGATACCGCGCTCGTCCAGCAGGTGCTTGAGGTTGGTTTCGCGAAAGGCATTGGGATAGTGCTTGAGCACCACCGGCTCGCCGGCCCGGGGCACGACCGCGGCCTGGATCTCGACGCCGTCGCTGCCGGGCACGAAGATCGGCGCCTCGGCGCTGAGCGACTGATGCTGCACATGGATCACCGGAATGCCCTGGTCGCGGGCGTGGGCGATGATCCGCGCGGCCTTGGCGACCGCGGCCTCGATGCCACTGAGGGGCAGTTTGCCGCTGGGAAGGTATTCGTTCTGCAGATCGATGACGACGACGGCGTGCTTGCTCATGTCCAGCCTCTCGGAAGATGCTTCAGGTTCGGGTCCGGCCATGATTGGCCAGCCGCGCCTCCGGGCGAAGAGGCGTGACCGACAACTTCAGGGGCGCCAGCGACACATGCACGATCAACCGCCGATCGAACTCGGTCTGCTGCTCTATCCCGGTGTGCAATGGGCGACGGTGCACGGCCTCACCGATCTGTTCGAGATCGCCGGGCGCTTCACGGGAACGGCGGAGGATGCCGAGCGGCCCCGCTTGCGCGTCAGCCACTGGCGGCTTGAGGAGGGCGCAGCAGCGCCCAGCCGGGTCTACGACTCACTGCCCGCAGCGAGCGGCTCACCCAGCGTGCTGATCCTGCCACCCAGCCTGGCTGAGCCAATCACAGCGGAGGCGGCTGCGCCCTATCGCGAGTGGCTACGTCGGCAGCATCAGAGCGGCGTGCGTCTGGCCTCGATCTGCGCCGGCGCCTTTCTGCTGGCGGAAACCGGCTTGCTCGACGGTCGCATCGCCACCACCCACTGGCTCCATGTCGAGCGCTTCAATGCGCGTTTTCCTGCCGTCAGCCTGGACGCCGACCAGCTCCTCATCGACGGCGAGGATCTCGTCACCGCGGGCGGTCTCATGGCCTGGACCGACCTCGGCCTGCGCCTGGTCGATCGCTACCTTGGCGCCAAGCGGATGCTCGACACCGCGCGCATCCTGGTCATCGACCCACCGGGTCGACAGCAGCGCTACTACAGCGCCTTTTCCCCGCGCCTGAGTCATGGCGACGGCGCCATTCTCGCCGTGCAGGAGTGGCTGCAGGAAAGCGGCGCCCAGGACATCGCCCTGGACACCCTGGCCCGCCGCGCCGGCCTGGAACCGCGCACCTTTCTGCGCCGTTTTCGCCAGGCCACCGGCATGACCGCCACCGCTTACGGCCAGCAACTGCGCGTCGGTCGTGCCCGGGAACTGCTGCAGGCCAGCCGCCTGCCCCTCGAACGGGTCGCCTGGGAAGTGGGCTACAGCGATCCGGGTGCCTTCCGCAAGGTCTTCACCCGCGTGGTGGGGCTGAGCCCGGGGGATTATCGGCGGCGGTTCGGGGGTGGATCGCCAGGTCGCTGAAGCCTAACTCGGCGCGTCGGTGCCCGGCGGAAAGCCCCCGTCGATCCGCTACACCAGCGGCTCGGCGATCCGCTCCAGCAGTCCGGGTCCATCGTTTTTCACGCTGCCCACGGCCTTGCCGACCGGATACCAGTCGAAGGCCTCCACCGGCGTTGCTTCGATCTCACCAATCTCGGCGGCGCGCTCCATGGACAGCTCGGGGTCCAGCCATTCGCGGGCCACGGCCGGCGGCAGGACCAGCGGGCGGCGGTCATGGATATCGACCATCCCGGCGTCCGAGGCGGCGGTGACGATGACGAAGCCGTCATCCTCGTCGGGTGCCTGGTCAGCCGGGTGGAAGTGGCCGATGGCGGCGAAGAACAGCGGCTCGCCGGATTTCAGCCGGATGAAGTAGGGCTGCTTGAGCTTGGGATCTGTAGGGTCCTTTTTCCACTCGTACCAGCCATCCGCTACCACCAGGGCACGGCCGTTCTTCCAGAGGCCGCGAAACATCCGGCTGGTGGCCGCCGTTTCGACGCGCGCGTTGATCACCGGCGGACGCTTGGCCTGGCGCGCCCAGGCGGGCTGGTAGCCCCAGAGCACCGGGTCCAGGTGCAGGCCGTCCTGCTGCTGGTGGAGCAGCTGGACGCGGGTGCCCGGCGCCACGTTGTAGCGACCCAGGGCGCGGGGTTCCAGGCCGGTGCGGACATCCGCAGGCGCGGCGCCCAGGGCGTCCAGGTAATCGAGGGCATAGCGGTACTGGGCAAAGCGGCCACACATGGGATGCTCCTGTGCGCGGGAGACGCAGGTTGAAATGCCCCCGCATCCCTAGCTAGGACCACGCCTCACGCCCGAAGTACCTGGCGCTCAGGCCTTGGGCGCCGCCGTCTCGCGTCGGGCCAGCCCCCGGTCATGCAGCACCATCCCCACGACCATGGCCGCGACAAAGCCATAGACCTTGGCGATACCCAGCCCCAGGCCTGCCAGCGCGGGCCCGGGGCATAGCCCGGCCAGCCCCCAGCCAAGGCCGAAGATCAGAGCGCCCAGTAGCAGGCGGCGGTCGACAGGTACGGTGGGCGGCAGGTGAAAGGCGCTGTCGAGCAAGGGCCGCGCCAGCCGGCGCTGGAGCTGGACCGCGGGCAGCGCCACCAGCAGGGCGCCGCCCAGCACGAACAGCAGGCTAGGGTCCCAGCGTCCGCTGGCGAGATCGAGAAAACCCAGCACGCGGGCGGGATCGAGCATCCCCGAGAGGGCCAGGCCGCTACCGAAGAGCAGGCCGGCCAGCAGCGCTACGACCAGGCGGCAAGAATTCATCGCAGCAGCCCCAGTAGGGTGGCCGTGGCCAGGCCACAGGCCAGGAAGACCGCCGTGGCGGCCAGCGAGCGGCGCGAACCTCGGGCCACGCCGAGGATGCCATGGCCCGAGGTGCAGCCCGAGCCCAGCCGCGTCCCGAAACCGACCAGCAGCCCCGCCAGTAGCAGTTGGGGCCAGGTCGCGTCCACGGTCAGGGAGGGAGGCGCGTGCAGGCCGCTCACCAGCAGCGGTCCCAGCACCAGGCCCAGCACGAAGACCAGGCCGGTGCCGGCTTGTTGCGCCCCGAGCAGCCGACCAAAGATCCCGCTGATGCCGGCGATCCGGCCATTGACCAGCAACAGCAAACTGGCGGCCAGGCCCAGCAGCAGACCGCCACCCAGGGCGGGCATATAGGAGGATAGGATCATGGCGTCTGGCTCTCGGACTGGCAGAAGATCTGGTAGAGCGCCTGCAACAGCTGGGCGGCCTTGTCTTCGGTGAGCCGGTAGAATATCTGCTTGGCCTCGCGGCGGGTGGCGACCAGACCAGCCTCGCGCAACACGCCGAGTTGCTGGGAAAGGGTGGGCTGGTGGATGTCCAGACGGGCCTCCAGTTCGCCGACCGCGTATTCATCTTCGGCAAGGGCGCAGGCCAGCAGCAGCCGGACCGGATGCGCCAGGGTCTTGAGCAGGGCGGCCACTTCCTGGGCCCGCGCCTGCATGTCTTGAGAGGAGAGGGTGCCGCCGGGGAGGGGCCGGGTGGGAGGAGTCATCTTGAACGCGCCTGGGTCAGATCGATATACATTTTTATATAACGTATAATGTTCGTTGGCAAGCGTGCACTGTCGAGCCACCCAGCGCCAGGGTGATACCCGTCAGCCGATCAGCGCCCTGGCGAAGTCCCGATAGCTGTGCAGCGGTCGCCCCAGCAGCCGGACCAGCCGTTCGCGGTCGCCGGGCTCGGGCAACATGCCGTCGCTGACATAGCGCTCGGCCATGAGCCTCATCTCGTAGGCCATCCAGGCCGGCATGAAGGTCGCCATGTTCTGTTCGAAGCCGCGCGGATCGTCACCGGCGTAGTGGACGGGGCGGCCCAGCAGTTCGCTCCAGATCGCCGCGGCGCCTGCGCCTGTGAGGCTGTCCGGGCCGACCAGGTTGATCGTTTCGCTGGGCAGCTTGTCGATCGCCTGATCGCGGCGGATGAGTTCGAGCGCTGCGACCTCGGCGATATCCCGGGCGTCGACCATGGCCACGCCCTTGCTGCCGATGGGCATGGGATAGATCCCATGCTGCAGGATGATGTCCCTGATCATGACCTCGTTGTCGATGAAGTAGGTGGGCCGCAGGACGGTGGCACTGAAACCCATGGCGTCCAGCATCCGCTCGCCGCCGAACTTCACGGCGAAGTGCGGCACGTTGACCGCGCTGTCGGCGCCGAAGACCGAGAGATAGACGATCCGCTCGACGCCGCTTTCCCGGGCGATGTTGAGGGTGATGAGCGCCTGGGTGAATTCGTCGCCGATCACGGCGTTGAGCAGGAAAAGGGTGGACACGCCAGCGAAGGCGCGGCGCAGGGCAGCGAGATCGAGCAGGTCGCCCTGCATGACTTCGACGGTGGCGGGAAAATCGGCGTTGGCCGGATTGCGTGTCAGCACCCGGACTTTGGCCTGGCGCTGTACCAGTTGGTGGACGAGGTGGCGGCCTACGCGGCCGGTGGCGCCAGTGACGAGGATGGTCATGTCGGTAACTCCAGGTGGGTGAGGGGTAGAACCACCTTAAGTCGTCCCACCTTAGGCCAATAGCCGCTAGGATAGGGACATACCGTTCCATTATTGAGACAGCTTGATGGACTTCAGCCTGCTGGCCGATTTTCAGCTCATCGCCACTCATGGCGGCATTGGCAAGGCCAGTCGCGCCAGTGGTCGACCCAAGGCCAGCCTGTCGCGGCGACTGGCCGAACTGGAAGTCGCCCTGGGCGTCAGGCTGATCGAGCGGGGTGGACGTAGTCTCGTCCTGACGCCTGCCGGTGCCGACCTGGCGGCCCGGACCCTGGGGCCGCTGCGCGAGTTGCAGGAGGCGCTGGCGGCCGTGCAGGAGGGGGTGGCGGTGCCACGCGGGCGGTTGCGCATCGCGGCGCCGCTGCTGTTTTCCCAGGTGGCGCTGGGCCGGCTGAGTGCGGATTTTCGCCGGCAGTACCCGGAGATCCTGATCGAGGCGGTGGCCGAGGATCGCCTGGTCGATCTGGTGGAGGAACACTTCGACCTGGCCATTCGGATCAACCCCGCGCCCGACACCACCCTGGTGGGTCGCTGCTTCGCCCGGGACCGCCGGGTGCTGGTCGCCGCCCCGGGCCTCGAAGGCCCTCTGACGGCTGGTGCCGAGCCTGCGCCTCTGCCTGCGGTGGTCATGCCCGGCCAGCGCGAGGGCGAGGGCGAGGTCTGGACGCTTACGGAGGGCGGGGAGCGCTTCCTGCCCCAGCCGGTCTTGCAGCTGACTTCGCTGCTGACCATCCGCGAGGCGGTACTGGCCGGTGCAGGTGCAGCGCTATTGCCGCTCTCGCTGGTGCAACGTCAGCTGGACGAAGGCGCGCTCAGGCGCTGGGGCACCCTCGCCGGTGAGACCGAACTCTGGGTGCTGCACACTTCGCGACGATTGCAGAGCCCCAAGGTGAAGGCCTTTGTCGACTTCCTCTGCGCACGGTATCCAGACGGCATCTTTCTGCTGGACTAACGACTGACGAGGCCTGCCCCGGGGTCCACGAGACGACGGCCTGCATATCGCCCGCGCCCCTTTGTCCGGATAATGGCGGCCAATCTGTCTCCAAACCGGAATGCTGTGCATGGAAATCAAGGTCAATTTTCTCGACAACCTGAGGCTCGAGGCCAAGTTCGACGACTTCTCGGTGATCGCCGATCAGCCCATCCGCTACAAGGGTGACGGCTCGGCCCCGGGTCCCTTCGACTATTTCCTGGCGTCCTCGGCGCTCTGCGCGGCCTATTTCGTCAAGCTCTACTGCCAGACCCGCGACATTCCCACCGACAACATCCGCCTGGCGCAGAGCAACATCGTCGACCCGGAGAATCGCTACAAACAGACCTTCAAGATCCAGGTAGAGCTGCCCGTGGATCTCTCCGACAAGGATCGCCAGGGCATCCTCAGGTCCATCGACCGCTGCACGGTGAAGAAGGCGGTGCAGGCCGGCCCCGACTTCATCATCGAGGCGGTGGAGAGCCTGGACGCCGATGCCCAGGCCCTGCTGCTGCCCAGCGATACCGGTAGCCAAACCTACATCCCCGGCAAGGACCGGCCGCTGGAAGAGACCATCGCCAAGCTTTCCGGCATCCTCGCTGACCTGGGCATGAAGGTGGAGATCGCCTCCTGGCGCAACATCGTGCCCAACGTCTGGTCGCTGCACCTGCGCGATGTGCAGTCGGCGCTGTGCTTCACCAACGGCAAGGGCGCGACCAAGGAAGCCGCCCTGGCCTCGGCGCTGGGCGAATTCATCGAACGCCTCAACTGCAACTTCTTCTACAACGACCAGTACTGGGGCGAGGCCATCGGCAACGCGGCCTTCGTCCACCACCCCGACGAGCGCTGGTTCCAGCCCGGGCCCAAGGATGCGCTGCCCCGGGAGATTCTCGACCGCCATTGCCGCAAGCTCTACGACCCGGAAGGCGAACTGCGCGCCTCGCACCTGCACGACACCAACTCCGGCAACGTGGCGCGCGGCATCTGCGCGCTGCCCTTCGTGCGCCAGTCCGATGGCGAGGTGGTGTACTTCCCCTCGAACCTGATCGAGAACCTCTACCTCAGCAACGGCATGAGCGCCGGCAACACCCTCGCCGAAGCCCAGGTGCAGTGCCTGTCGGAAATCTTCGAACGGGCGGTGAAGCGCGAGATCCTCGAAGGCGAACTGGCGCTGCCCGACGTGCCCGAGGCGGTGCTGGCGCGCTATCCCGCCATCGTCGAGGGTATTCGCGGCCTGGAAGCCCAGGGCTTTCCGGTGCTGGTCAAGGATGCCTCCCTGGGTGGCGAATTCCCGGTGATGTGCGTGACCCTGATGAATCCGCGCACCGGCGGGGTGTTCGCCTCCTTTGGCGCCCATCCGCGCCTGGAGATCGCCCTGGAGCGCAGCCTCACCGAGCTCCTTCAGGGCCGCAGCTTCGAGGGCCTCAACGACCTGCCGCAGCCGACCTTCGAGAGCCAGGCGCTGATGGAGCCGAACAACTTCGTCGAGCACTTCATCGACTCCAGCGGCCTGGTCTCCTGGCGCTTCTTCAGCGCCAGGGCCGACCATGACTTCGTCGACTGGGACTTTTCCAGAGAGGGCGAAGATGCCACCGCCCAGGAGGCCGCCACCCTGTTCGGCATCCTCGCCGAACGGGATCTGGAAGCCTACATGGCGGTGTACGAGGACCTGGGCGCACCGGCCTGCCGCATCCTGGTGCCGGGCTATTCGGAGATCTATCCGGTCGAGGACCTGATCTGGGACAACACCAACAAGGCGCTGGCGGTGCGCGAGGACATCCTCACGCTGCACCAGCTGGACGATGCGGCCCTGGAGTCCCTGCTCGAACGCCTGGACGATACCCAGGTGGACGACTACATCCGCATCGCCACCCTGATCGGCGTGGAATTCGACGAGAACACCGTCTGGGGCCAGCTGACCGTGCTGGAGCTCAAGCTGCTCATTCACCTGGCGCTGCAGCAATTCGAAGAGGCCAAGGAAGCGGTCGAGACCTTCCTCCAGTTCAACGACAACACCCTGGAGCGCGGCCTGTTCTACCAGGCGCTCAATGCGGTGCTGGAAGTCGAAATGGACGACGAACTGGAACTGGCCGACTTCGAGGTCAACTTCCGCCGGATGTTCGGCGAGGAGCGCCTGGACGCCGCCCTGGGCTCGGTCTCGGGCGAGGTGCGCTTCCCTGGCCTGACGCCCACCAGCCTCGGGCTGGAAGGCCTCGACAAGCACCTGCGGCTGATCGACAGCTATCGCAAGCTGCACGCCGCCCGTGCCAGGGCGGCCGGTATCGCGCTCTGAGGGTGCGCCCCGCCCGGAGCCGGGCGGGGCCGTCCCCGCGGTCAGCAGACCGCGATATGGGAATCCGCGCGCGGCTCGGTGCCGCCGCAGAGCACGCCGGTCTGCGGATCGCGGACGATGATCTGGCCGCGACCGAAGTCGGTGGAGTCGTGTGCGATCTCGATCTGGTGACCGCGCCGCGCCAGGCCGCTGGCCAGGGCGCGGGAAGCCGCCTGCTCGATGCCGACCTTCATCTCCCCCAGCCACTGCCAGCGCGGGGCGTCCAGCGCCGCCTGGGGATTGAGGCCGAAGTCCACCAGATTCATCACCATCTGCACATGGCCCTGGGGCTGCATGTAGCCACCCATGACGCCGAAGGGGCCGATGGGCACGTCACCCTTGCTCAGGAAGCCCGGGATGATGGTGTGGAAGGTCTGCTTGCCCGGCGCCAGGGCGTTGGAGTGGCCGGCATCCAGGCTGAATTCCGAGCCGCGATTCTGCAGGCCGATGCCGCTGTCGGGCAGCACCACGCCGGAGCCGAAGCCGTGGTAGGCGCTCTGGATGAAGGACACCATGTTGCCCTCGCCATCGGCGGTGGCGATGTAGACGGTGCCGCTGGCCTGGGGATCGCCATGCAGCGGCGGCTGGGCCTGGTCGGTGATCTCGGCGCGGCGGCGCTCGGCATAGGCATCGTCCAGCAGGACGCTGGCGGCGACCCTCATGTGCTCGGGATCGGTGATGTAGTGCAGGCCGTCGGCATAGGCCTTCTTCATGGCTTCCAGCTGGCGGTGCCAGGTGAGCTGGCTGTCGCGCTGGTCGAAGTCGTAGCCCTTGAGGATGTTCAGGGTCATGAGGGCGATCAGGCCCTGGCCGCTCGGCGGAATCTCCCACACCTGGTAGCCGCGGTAGTCGACCTTGATCGGCTCCACCCAGCGCGGCTGGTAGCCGGCCAGGTCCGCCGTGGTCAGGTGACCGCCGCTGGCCGCGGCATGCTCGGCCAGGCGCCGGGCGATGGCGCCGCGGTAGAAGCTCTCGCACTGGGTCTGTGCCAGTTCTTCCAGGGTGCGGGCCTGGGCCGGATTGCGGAACAGCTGGCCGGCGACTGGGGCTTTACCGTCGATGAGGAAGGTGTCGAACCAGGCTGCAAGCTCAGGCGCCTGGTCCCGGCTGGCCTGGTACTCGGCCTGGGCGATGCGCCACTGGTAGGCGACCACCGGCGACACCGGGAAGCCGTCTCGGGCCAGGGCGATCGCGGGTTCGAACAGGGTGGCGAAGGGCAGCTTGCCGAAGCGGCGCGACAACTCGGCCCAGGCCGCTGGGCAACCCGGCACCGTGACCGGCAGCCAGCCGTGCACCGGCATGCGTTCGTGGCCGGCGGCCTTGACCGTGGCGATGTCGAGGCTGGCCGGGGCATGGCCGCTGGCGTCCAGGCCATGCAGCTGGTCCTTGACCCAGACCAGGGCGAAGGCGTCGCCGCCGATGGCATTGCCGGTAGGTTCCACCACGGTCAGGGCCGCGGCGGTGGCGATGGCCGCGTCGATGGCGTTGCCACCCTGGCGCAGCATGGTGATGCCGGCTTCGGCGGCCAGCGGCTGGGAGGTGGCGACCATGCCATTGCGCGCGAAAACGCTCTGGCGTTGCGAGGCATAGGGGTAGTCGTGGGCAGAGAAATTCAGCATGGCAGGCTCTTCGAGGTCATTGTCCGGTCTTGATACGGGTCCACTCGCGGGTCATCAGCCGCTGGATCTGCGGCGGCAGATCGGCGGAGACGTAGAGGCGCTCGGCGATGGCCGCGCTCGGGTAGATGCCCGGGTTGTCGCGGACCTTGGCATCGAGCAGGGCGGTGGCGTCGCGGTTGGGATTGGCGTAGCCGACATAGTCGCTGACCGGGGCGATCACCTCGGGGCGCAGCAGGTAGTCGATCAGCGCCAGGGCCCCTTGGGGATTCTTGGCGTCCTTGGGGATGGCCAGCATGTCGAACCAGAGATTGGCGCCTTCCCTGGGGATCACGTAGCGCACGTCGCTGGTCTTGCCGGCTTCCCTGGCGCGGCTCTGGGCCTGCAGGACATCGCCCGAATAGCCCATGGCCACGCAGACGTCGCCGTTGGCCAGGTCGGTGATGTACTTGCTGGAGCTGAAATAGGTCACCGACGGCTTGAGCTGCTGCAGCAACGCGGAGGCCTTGCGGTAGTCCTCGGGTTTCCGGCTGTTGGGGTCCAGGCCCAGGTAGTGCAGGGTCTGGGCGAAGACCTTTTGCGGCGCATCGAGCAGGGCCACGCCGCAGCCCTTGAGCCTGGCCAGGTTCTCCGGCTTGAACAGCAGGTCCCAGGAATCCACCGGGGCGCCATCGCCCAGGGCGGCGCGCACCTTGGCGGCGTTGTAGCCGATGCCCACGGTGCCCCAGAGGTAGGGGACAGCGTAGCGATTGCCGGGATCGGCCGCTTCCAGGCGCTGCATGAGCCGTGGATCCAGATGCTGCCAGTTGGACAGCCGGCTGCGATCCAGTGGCTGGTAGGCGCCCGCCTTGATCTGCTTGGTGAGGAACTGGTTGGACGGCACCACCAGGTCATAGCCGGAGTGGCCGGACAGCAGCTTGGCTTCGAGCATCTCGTTGGTGTCGAAGACGTCGTAGCGCACCTGGACGCCGCTGGCCTCGGTGAACTGCTTGAGGGTGTCCGGACCTATGTAGTCCGACCAGTTGTAGAAACGCACTTCGGACTCGGCGGCCTGGGTCAGGGGCGTCAGGCAGAGGGCGAGGGCGGCCAGCAGGGGACGAACGGCCATGGAGGTCTCCGGTCTAGAGCACGCGGCTGAGGAATTCGCGGGTGCGCGGATGGGTGGGATTGCCGAACACCTGGGCCGGCGGGCCTTCCTCGATCAGCTCGCCCTGGTGCAGCACCACCACGCGATCGGCCACCTCGCGGGCGAAGCCCATCTCGTGGGTCACCACCACCATGGTCATGCCGTCTTCGGCCAGCTCCTTCATCACCTGCAGCACCTCGCCCACGGTTTCCGGGTCGAGGGCGCTGGTGGGTTCGTCGAACAGCATGGCCTGGGGTTTCATCGCCAGGGCGCGGGCGATGGCCACGCGCTGCTGCTGGCCGCCGGAGAGTTGCGCCGGATAGTGCTCGGCCTTGTCGGACAGCCGCACCCGGGCGAGCAGGGCGCGGGCCTGTTCCACGGCGGCGGCCCGCGCCACGCCCAGCACCTGGATCGGCGCCTCGATGATGTTTTCCAGCACCGTCATGTGCGGGAAGAGGTTGAACCTCTGGAACACCATGCCGATGTCGCGGCGGCGGCGGGCGATATTGCGCTCGGAGTCCCTGACTCTCGAGCCATCGGCACGCTCGCGAAAGCCCATCAGCTCGCCGTTGACGCGGATGGTGCCGCCCTGGATGTCTTCCAGGTGGTTGAGGCAGCGGATGAAGGTGGTCTTGCCCGAGCCGGAGGCGCCGATCAGCACCACCACCTCGCCGCGGCGCACCTCCAGGGTCACGCCCTTGAGGATCTCCAGCTCGCCGAAGGCCTTGTGCACCTCCAGCGCCTGGATCACGGATTCTTGCGTGGTCGTCATGGCTAGCGTCCCCGTAGCTTGAAGCCCTGCAGGCTGAACAGCCGGCCGGTGGCGGTGGGTCGGTGACCGTCGGCCTTGCCGAAGCGCCGCTCCAGCCAGGCCTGGAAGAAGCCCCAGAGGGTGGTCAGGACCAGGAAGTAGATGGCCACCACCAGGTACAGCTCGAAGACGCGGAAGGTCGCCGAGGTGATCATCTGGGTGCTGAGCAGCAGCTCCTGCACCCCGATGACGCTGACCAGGGTGGTGTTCTTGAGCATCACGTTGAACTCGTTGCCGAGCGGCGGAATGATCACCCGCAGCGCCTGGGGCAGTACGATGCGGCGCATCAGCTTGGCCGGCGTCATGCCCAGGGAGCGCGCCGCCTCGTACTGGCCGCGATCCACCGCACCGATGCCGGCGCGGATGATCTCGGCCATGTAGGCGCCTTCGTTGAGGCCCAGGGCGATGATGGCCGCCTGGATGTTGCCCGGGATCACCAGGAAGCCCAGGTCCAGGTCCTCGAAGCGAAAGATGCCGCCGGCCGCCAGGGCCGTGTAGAGGAAGACGATCTGCACCAGCAGCGGCGTGCCGCGCATCAGCCAGACATAGCAGCGCACCGGGTATTGCAGCGCCCGATAGCGCGACAGCCGTGCCAGCGCCGCCAGCAGGCCGAGCGCGCAGCCTAGCAGCATGGCGCCGATGGCGATGACGCAGGTCAGCCCGAGGCCGTAGAGGTAGACGTCGCTCGGGTGCAGCAGGTACTGCCAGAACACATCCCAGCTGAAGTTCATCGTGGCCTTCCCTTAATCGAGCTTGTCGCCTTCCAGGTGCCAGTTGGCCATGAGGGTGGCGTAGCTGCCATCGGCCTTCATGTCGGCGAGGATCTGGGTGAGGGTGCTGCTGAGCTGGCTGTCGTCCTTGCGTACGCCGATCCCGGTGAGGATGCGGGCGAAGGCCGGCACGCCGGTCTCGAACTGGCCGGGCGCGACGCCCTGGTAGTAGGCGGCGGTTTCCACGGTGGTGCCGTAGGCGTCGGTCTGGCCCAGGCGCAGGGCCTGGAAGGCGTCGGTGTCGCTGTTGTAGGCGACCAGCTTCATGGGCGCCTTGCCGGCCTTCTTCAGCTCCTCGTTGTGGGCGTCGAGCAGGGTGCGGATGGTGGAGCCATTGAGCACCGCCACCTTCTTGCCGGCGAGGTCGTCCAGGGTGTGGATGCCGGCCTTGTTACCGGCCGGCACCACCACCGCCTGGCTGGAGTACATGTAGTTGACGATGTCGATCACCTGGCGCCGCTCGGGCTTGTCGAACAGCTGGTCGATCAGGAGATCGCACTGGCCGGCCAGCAGCGCCGGGATCAGGCCGGAGAAGGGCACCACGCGCCAGTCGACCTTCTTGTCGCCGAGGCGCTTGGCGATCTCGGCGCCGAGGTCGACGGTGAGGCCCTTGGGCTTCTGGGCTTCGTCGAAGAAGCCGATCGGTGGGGTGTCGAGAGCGCCGCAATAGGTGATCTTGGACGCCTTGGCCAGGCGCTCGGGGATCTGCGGGGCGGCCTGGGTAAAGCCGGCGACGAGGGTCAGGGCGAGCAGACTGCAGGAAAGCCGGTGGCGGGTCATGGTCTTCTCCGGAAGGACAGGGGTGGGCAGGGCGGATGGCTCAGCGCGGGGGCGTACTTCGGGTCTGGTCGCCCGATCGTTCGATGAAGGTCAGCAGGTCGGGCACCGTGCCCTCGATGTGCTCGCGCAACACCCGCTCGGCTTCGGCGGCATCGCCGGCGCGCAGGGCGGCGAGGATGGGCGCGTGCTCGTCGCGGGCCGACTGGGGGCGATCGACGTGCAGCCAGAGCTGCATGTGCGGCTCGATCAGGGCATAGAGGCCATTGATCTGGCGCAGCAGCCGCGGCCGACCGGCCAGGCTGCACAGGTATTCGTGGAAGGCGCGGTGCTGGGCGACCCAGGCGCCGGGTTCCTGCTCGTCGTCCAGGTCTTCCAGCAGGCGTTCCAGGCGCGTCATCTCGCGGGGGCCGACATGGGGCGTGGCCAGGCGGATGGCCAGGCCTTCGAGGGCGCTGCGCATCTCGAACACCTCGCGCATGTCCTCCAGGTCCAGGCCGCTGACCACCGCGCCGCGATGCGGCCGGAGGATCACCAGGCCTTCGGCGGCGAGGCGCTGGAAGGCGCTGCGCACCGGCATGCGACTCATACCCAGGGTGGTGGCGATGTCCTCGGCGATCAGCCGCTCGCCATTGCGATAGTGCCCGGCGCAGATGGCCTGCAGCAGATGGCGATAGGCCTCTTCTTCGGCGCTCAGGGCAGTGGAGCGGGACAGGGCGGAGAGCGGCATGGACTGGCTTCCTGGATTTTTGTATCCAATCTGCCAAGGCAAGGCTCATGCCAGGGAGTCCAGTGCTTGCCAGCGCTGGGCCGAAGGTCAGCGCCGTCAGGCGCCGGCGTTACCTTTTGCACCACCCTGGGTCGCAGCAGCGGCCGCTCTGCTACCTCAGGACCCGAAACGGGGCGGTGTCAGTCCAGCAACTGGCCATCGGCGGCGAAGAAGGGGTAGGGCCCCGGATAGTTGCCCAGCGGCAGATGGTGGGTCACCAGGGCCGCGTCCGCCCAGCGATGCAGCAGCAGGCCCGGCGGCTCCAGGCGGAAGCGCGACGGCGCCGCTTCGCGCAGGTCCAGGTCGACCTGGTGCGACACGCCGGGACAGACGCAGGCCAGGGTGCCGCCGAAGCGGCGCTGGATCAGCCGGTGCAGATGACCGCAAAGCAGCCGCTCCACCTGAGGATGGCGGCGGATCACGGCTTCCAGTTCAGCGCCGCCGTCCAGGCCGATGCGATCCATATGGCCGATGCCGACCGGGAACGGCGGATGGTGCAGGAGCACCAGGGTCGGCTGGTCGGGTGCCTGGCTGAGCTGGTCGTCGAGCCAGGCCAGTTGCGCGGCGTCGAGACGCCCCCCGTGCTCGCCGGGAATATGGGTATCCAGCCCGATCAGCCGTAGCGGGCCGCAGTCCTGCTGCCAGTCCAGGGTGCCCCGGGCCGGCAGATAGGGGTGATCGGCGAAAGCCGTGCGCAAGGCGGCGCGGTCGTCGTGATTGCCGGGGATGACGAAGAAGGGCATGGTCAGTTCGGCCAAGACCTCGCGCAGGGTGGCGTATTCCTCGGGGGTGCCGAAGTCCACCAGGTCGCCGGTGATGACCAGCGCATCCGGGCGCGGTTGCAGGGCGTTGAGGCGGTCCACCGCCAGGCGCAGGGCGCCGAGGGTATCGACCACCCCGTAGGACAGCCGGCCGCCGGCCTTGATGTGCAGGTCGCTGAGCTGGGCCAGCAGGAAGGGCGCGTACATCGGGGTCTCCTAGGAAGCGAGGGTGAAGAGCGCGTCGGGACGCACGTTCAGGTGCAGCAGGTCGCCTGGTTGCGCCTGCAGGGGCTGGGCGGTGTCCACCAGCAGCGGCTGGCCGGTGCCCACTTCCACCAGCAGCCGCGAATGGGCGCCCTGGAAGAATTGCCCGACCAGGATGCCGGTGAGGTGCGCGGGCGTCGTGCTCGGCTCCAGGTGTTCCGGGCGACAGAACAGGGTGCTGGCAGCGCCGGTCCAGGGCAGCCGTCCGCCGGCGACCGCCACCTCGGCGCCGCTCTGGCCGCGCACCTCGAAGCGGTTGAGCTGGCCGACGAAACCGGCGACGAAGCGACTGGCCGGGCGCTGGTAGATCTGCGTCGGGGTGCCGATCTGGGCGATGCGGCCTTCGCCCATCACCACGATGCGATCGCCCAGGGCCAGGGCCTCCTGCTGGTCATGGGTGACATAGACCGCGGTGGTGCCGAGTTCGCGCAGCAGGGCGCCGATGTCGGCCCGCAACTGCTCGCGCAGCTGGGCGTCCAGCGCCGCCAGGGGTTCGTCGAACAGGAGCACCCGGGGGCGCGGTGCCAGCGCCCGGGCCAGGGCCACGCGCTGGCGCTGGCCACCGGACAGCTGCTGGATGCGCCGCTCGGCCAGGGCCTCCAGCTGCATCATGGCCAGCAATTCGGCGACCCGGGCATCGCGCTCGGCGCGCGGCAGGCCGCGGATCTTCAGGCCGTAGGCGATGTTGCCGGCCACGTCCAGGTTGGGAAACAGGGCGTAGTTCTGGAACACCATGCCGACGTCGCGCCGCTCGATGGGCAGGTCGGTGACGTCACGCTCGTCGAACAGCACCTGGCCGCCGGCATCGGGCTGCTCCAGGCCGGCGATCAGCCGCAGGGTGGTGGTCTTGCCACAGCCGGACGGGCCAAGGAACACCAGGGTCTCGCCCGGGTGGATGTCGAGGTCCAGGGGCTGCAGCACCTGGCGGCCTCCGGCAAAGGTCTTGGCGCAGTGGCGCAGGCGGACGGCGGTACCTTGGGTCATCGCAGGGCTCCACGGGAGAGACGGGCGCTGAGGGCCTGGAGGGCGACCAGCAGCGGCACGATCAGCAAGAGGAAGATCAGGGTGTAGGCGGAGCCCACCTCCAGCCGCGCCGAGGCGTAGCTGTCGGCCAGGCCCACCGGCAGGGTCTTGGTCAGGGGCGTGTGCAGCATCCAGGTGAAGTTGAATTCCCCCAGCGAGAGGGTGATCACCATGAGGCTGCCGGCGAGGATGCCGGCGCGGGCATTGGGCACCACCACGCCGAAGAAGCGCCGCCAGGGACCGGCGCCCAGGCTGGCTGCGGCTTCCTCCAGCTGCGGCAGCTGGCTGCGCCTGAGCACCGCCATCACCGGGCGGATCAGGAAGGGCAGGGTGAACAGCAGATGGCCCACCAGGATGATCGCCGGGCTGCGGCGAAAGCCGCCGAGATGGCCGTAGGTCAGCAGCAGCGCCAGGGCCGAGGCGAAGCCGGGCATGGCCACGGGCAGCACCAGCAATTCCTCGAAGGCGCGAGCGAAACGGTTGTCCAGCCGGACCAGGGCATAGGCCGCCGGGACGCCGAGCACGACCGCGAGGACCGCCGTCCCCAGCGCCAGTTGCAGCGACAGCCAGACGGTGGGGGCATAGGCCTGCCAGACCTGCAGCACCCAGTCCAGGGTGAGGCCGCTGGCGAGGCCCTGGAAGTAGTTGCGGGTGAGGCCGGCCAGTACCGAGAGCAGCACCGGCACCAGCAGGAAGGCGGCCACCAGCAGGGTGAACAGCAGTTGCAGCCAGAAGCGCAGGGGGCGATTCATCGCAAATCTCCCTGGACACCGCCGAGGCGCCGGGCCAGCAGCAGGACCAGCCAGGTGACGAGGCCAAGCACCACCGAGAGCGCCGCGGCGACGCCAAAGTTGGCGAAGTTGGTGAAGGTGTCGTAGATGGCGATGGGCGTTACCGCCAGGCGCGTGCCGAGGGTGAAGGCGGTGCCGAAGGCGCCCATGGCGGTGGCGAAGCACAGCGCGCCGCTGGACAGCAGCGCCGGGGTCAGGCCGGGGATCAGCACATCGCGCACCACGGCGAAGAGCCCGGCACCCAGGGAGCGGGCGGCTTCTTCCAGACTGGTATCGAGGGTCTCGCAGGCCGCCATCACCGTGAGGATCACCCGCGGAATGGAGAAATAGAGATAGCCGAGAAACAGCCCGAACAGCGAATAGGCGAACACCCAGGGCTCACCGAACAGGCCGCGCCCAAGGCTGGCGAACAGACCCTGGCGACCGCCCAGCAGGATGATCAGGAAGCCCACCACCACGCCGGGAAAGGCCAGCGGAAAGGTCAGCAGCGCCACCAGCAGGCTGCGCCCAGGGAAGGCATGGCGCGCCAGGAAGCAGCCGGCGAGGCCGGCCACCAGCAGGGTGGCCAGGGTGGTGACGGCGGCCAGGGCCACCGTCTGGGCCAGTCCGGACAGATAGCCGGCGCTGGTCAGCACCTGCCAGTAGCCGGAGCTGCCGGCGGCGTCCGGGCGGGCGCCGAGCACCAGCAGGTGGGTCAATGGCAACAGCCAGAAGGCCAGCAGGAAGGCGCTCGCCGGTGCCAGGGCGACCAGCACCGGCCAGGGCAGCCGGCGCGGCACCCGGCGGCGCCCGAAGGAAACGGCGAGGCCCTGCATCTCAGCGCACCTCGGCCTGGTAACGCTTGGCGAAGGCTTCCTGGACCGCGGCCATGTGACCGTAGTCGACGGTGCCGGCGCGGGCATAGTCGGCGGCGGGCAGGAAGCGCGCCTTCACCTCGGCCGGCAGCGGCACGTCCCGCACCGGCCGCAGATAGGCCTGGGCCCAGAGCGCCTGGCCCTTGTCCGACAGCACATAGTCCAGCACCTTCTCGCCATTGGCGCGGTGCGGCGCGCCCTTCACCAGGCTCATGGTGTAGGGCACGGTCAGGCTGCCTTCCTGGGGAATGACGAAGGCCACCGGGGCGTTGTCCTTGTAGCGGGCGCGGTAGGCGTTGAAGTCGTAGTCCACCAGGATCGGGATCTCGCCGGAGAGCAGGCGGGCATAGGCGGTCTGCTTGGGCACGATGGGATCGTTGGCGGCCAGTTTCTTGAAGAAGGCCATGGCCGGACCGAAGTCGTCGAGGTTGCCACCCAGGGCCTGGTTGAGCGCTACCGCGGTGACGTAGCCGACGAAGGCGCTGGACGGATCCAGGTAGCCCACCAGGCCGCGGTACTCGGGCTTGAGCAGGTCGGCCCAGCGCTGTGGCACCGGCTTGCCGCCCAGGGCCTGGGTATTGACCATGAAGCCGAGGGTGCCGGAATGGATGGCGGTCCATTCACCCTGGGGGTCCTTGAGGCCGGTCGGAACCTGGTCCCAGTGCTTGGGCTGGTAGGGCTGCAGCACCCCGGCCTTGTCGGCCTGGATGCCGAAGGTCACCCCGTAGTAGACGACGTCGGCCACCGGGGCTTCGCGTTCGGCCACCAGCTGGGCCAGCGACTGGCCGGAATTCTTGTTGTCCTGGGGGACCTCGATACCGGTGTCGGCGGCGATGGCCTTGAGCTGGGCACCCCAGTCGGCCCACTCCAGCGGGCAGTTGTAGCAGATGGCGGTTTCGGCGGCCTGGGCGCTGGCCAGGCCACAGGCCAGGGCGACGCCGGCCAGGAGACGACGCAAGGGGAAGGGTGATTTCATCGGTAGGGCTCCTTCAAGGGGCCGGCACTGGTGCCGGGACGGACGAGGCAGGGCAGACACTGCTGGTGGGTGGCACTGCCGGCGATCAGCGCCAGCAATTCGGTGACGAGCACGGCGCCCAGGCTCTGCAAGGGCTGCATGACGCTGCACAGGCTGGGTTCGAGACGGGCGCCCATGGCGATGCCATCGAAACCCACTACCGAGAGTTGATCAGGCACGGGCACCCCGTGGCGCTGCAGTTCGGCGATGACGCTGATGGCCAGCAGGTCGTTGGTGCAGAGCAGGGCGGTCGGGGCGTGACGCTCCAGCAGCGGCGCCAGCTCCGCCCAGTCGGCGTCGGTGTGGCTGGCCAGCTCCAGGCGCGGCAGCGTCGGCAGGCCGGCGGCGGCCATCGCCTGGCAATAGCCGGCGAAGCGGCGCTCGCTGCGATCCGACTGCTGGGCCGGCCCCGAGACCAGGGCGATGCGGCGGTGCCCCAGGCCAAGCAGGTGCTCGGTGGCCATGGCCATGCCCTGGCGGTTGTCCACCGCCACCGCCGCATAGGGACGCTGGGGTTCGTGATAGGCCAGGATGAAGGGCGTCCGCTCCTGGCTCAGCTCGGCCAGCACCTCGCTGCGGTCGGCGTCGGCCACCGTCAGTACCAGGCCGGCGACGCGCTGGCGCAGCAGTTCCTCCACCACCGCCGCTTCGCGCTCGGGCTGGTAGTCGGTGGTGGCGATCACCAGCGAATAGCCCTGGCTGCGCGCGGTGCGCTCCATGGCGTGCAGCTGTTCGGCGAACACCGGGTTGAGCAGGCTGGGCACCACCACGCCGATCAGCCGGGTGCTCTGCTGACGCAGCTGGCGGCCCAGCAGATTGGGACGGAAATTGAGACTGCGCGCGGCGTCCAGCACCCGCTGACGGGTGCTCTCGCGCACCTGCTCGGGCGTGGCGAAGGCGCGCGCCGCCGTGGCCCGGGAGACCCCCGCCTGTTGCGCTACCTGTTTCAGATCGGTCATGCCGGCCTCGTTTGAGATCGATCTCATTGGCGGTAGACAATGCCGGCGGCAGATGTCGGGAGGATGACAGCGAGATGAAGCTTCTGCTCTGGCGCCGGGCCCGGGCGCGGATGGCAGCAGGCGAGGGCGGGCCTGGGCGGGATATACCTTGGTATAGCCAGGCGTCCTTCGTTTCGATGGCTGGGACGGGATGGCGAGCCTAGATTAGCCCGGTGTCCGGACCCTGCGCGGCAGGGCCGGACACTCTCCCAAGGCCCCCTGCAAAGAGGTACGCCATGAAGACCCTTCCTGGCCTCTACACCCCCGCCGTGGCGCCGCGCTCGCTGCGGCAACGTCCCGCTTCCCTGTGGGCCGATGCCCTCTGCCTGGCCCTCGGGCTGATCGCCCTGGCGCTGATCTGGCATGGCGTCGCCGAAATGCGCGCGCCCCTGGCCGTGCTCGACGCCGATCCCATGACCCTGGACCTGGCGCGGCTGCCCGAGTACGCCCTGCGCACCACCCTGCGCATGTTCATCGCCCTGGGCGCCTCGCTGCTGTTCACCTTCGTCTTCGCCACCCTGGCGGCCAAGAGTCGCAAGGCGGAGCTGCTGATCCTGCCGGCCATCGACATCCTGCAGTCGGTGCCCATCCTCGGCTTCCTGACCTTTACCGTCAGCTTCTTCCTGGGCCTGTTCCCGGGGCGGCAACTGGGCGCCGAGTGCGCCGCCATCTTCGCCATCTTCACCAGCCAGGCCTGGAACATGGCGTTCGGCTTCTACCAGTCGCTGCGTACCGTGCCCGAGGACCTGCAGCAGGTGAGTCGCCAGTTCGGGCTGTCGCCCTGGCGGCGGTTCTTTCGCCTGGAGCTGCCGTTCGCCATCCCCGGTCTGGTATGGAACACCATGATGTCCATGTCCGGCGGCTGGTTCTTCGTGGTGGCCTCGGAAGCCATCACCGTGGGCGACAACACCATCAACCTGCCGGGCATAGGCTCCTGGCTGGCGCTGGCCATCGCCCGGCAGGACATTGCCGCCATCGGCTGGGCGGTGCTGGCCATGGGACTGGTGATCCTGGTCTACGACCAGCTGTTCTTCCGCCCGGTGGTAGCCTGGGCCGATCGCTTCCGCGTCGAGCAGACCGCCAGCCAGCAGGTACCGCGCTCCTGGGTCTACGACCTGGTCCGCCGCGCGCGCCTGGGCCGCATGCTGGGTGGCTTCGGCAGCTTCTGCATCCAGCTCGCCACCCCGCGGATCCGCCGCCCCTGGCCGCACTGGCACCTGGCGCCGCAAAGCCGCGCCTGGCTGCAACGCGGGCTGGACGTGCTCTGGTACGGCGCGCTGCTGCTGGTGCTGCCCTATGGCATCTATGCGCTGTATCGCTTCATCGCCGCCGACGTCTACTGGGTGGAAGCGGTCTCGGTGCTGGGCCTGGGTCTGCTGACCATGGCCCGGGTGCTGTTGCTGATCGCCGTCGCCAGCCTGATCTGGGTGCCCATCGGCGTCTGGATCGGCCTGCGCCCGGGCTGGTCGCAGCGTTTGCAGGCGGTGGCCCAGTTCCTCGCCGCCTTTCCGGCCAACGTGCTGTTCCCGGTGGCGGTGGTGGGCATCGTCAGCTTCCACCTCAATCCGGACATCTGGCTGTCGCCGCTGATGGTGCTGGGCACCCAGTGGTACATCCTGTTCAACGTCATCGCCGGCGCCAGCGTGCTGCCCAACGACCTGCGCGAAGCGGCCCGGCTGTTCGGCCTCAGGCGCTGGCAGTGGTGGCGGCAGCTGGCCCTGCCGGCGATCTTTCCCTACTACCTCACCGGCGCCCTGACCGCCGCGGGCGGTTCCTGGAACGCCAGCATCGTCGCCGAGGTGGTGAGCTGGGGCAACGAGCGCCTGCAGGCCCATGGCCTGGGCGCCTACATCGCGCAGATGACCACCGCCGGCGACTTCCCCCGGGTCGCCCTGGGCATCGTGGTGATGTCGATCTTCGTCCTCGGTTTCAACCGGCTGCTCTGGCGGCCCCTGTATGCCTACGCCGAACGGCGCC
The DNA here is from genome assembly GCF_028640825.1 of Pseudomonas sp. LA5. Taxonomy (NCBI): domain Bacteria; kingdom Pseudomonadati; phylum Pseudomonadota; class Gammaproteobacteria; order Pseudomonadales; family Pseudomonadaceae; genus Pseudomonas; species Pseudomonas sp. LA5. Next base: position 186,600 of record NZ_JAQYZY010000037.1, on the reverse strand, counting down.
TGCGGCTCGATTGAGAGGAGAACCATCATGAACCTGACCACCCTGAACCCGCGTCCGCTCATCGACGTGCAGAAGGTCCGCCAGCTGTACGGCAACGCCGGTGGCCCGGCCCGGGTCGTGCTGGACGAAGTGTCCCTGACCCTGCACGAAAACGAGATCGTCGGCCTGCTGGGGCGCTCCGGCTCGGGCAAGTCGACCCTGCTCAGATCCATCGCCGGGCTGCTCACCCCCAGCGGCGGCAGCGTCGCTTTCCCGCCCAAGGACGACGGCCAGCGCGCCCGGGTCAGCATGGTATTCCAGAGCTTCGCGCTGTTTCCCTGGCTGACCGTGCTGCAGAACGTAGAGATCGGCCTGGAGGCGCTGCACGTGCCGCTGGACGAGCGCCGTCGCCGCGCCCTGGCCGCCATCGACCTGATCGGCCTGGACGGCTTCGAGAGCGCCTATCCCAAGGAGCTCTCCGGCGGCATGCGCCAGCGCGTCGGCCTGGCCCGTGCCCTGGTGGTGCACCCGGACGTGCTGCTGATGGACGAACCCTTCTCGGCGCTGGACGTGCTCACCGCCGAGACCCTTCGCACCGACCTGCTTGACCTCTGGGTCGAAGGGCGCATGCCGATCCGCTCGATCCTCATGGTCACCCACAACATCGCCGAGGCGGTGCTGCTCTGCGATCGGGTGCTGATCTTTTCCAGCAATCCCGGCCGCGTCGCCAGCGAGATCCGTATCGACTTGCCGCAGCCGCGCAATCGCCATGATCCGGCCTTCCGCGAACTGGTGGAGGAAATCTATGTGCGCATGACCGGCGAGACTACGCCGGCACCCCACGAAGGGGGCGTTCCCGGCAACGGCCTGGGCATGCGGCTGCCGACCGTGTCCACCAATGCCCTGGCCGGTCTGCTGGAGGCGGTCCAGGCCGCGCCCTACGACGGTCGCGCCGACCTGCCGGAACTGGCCGGCGGGCTGGGCTATGCACTGGACGAGCTCTTTCCCCTGGCCGAGGTGCTGCAACTGCTGCGCCTCGCGGTCCTCGAAGGTGGTGATCTGCGTCTGCTGCCGGCCGGGCGCGCCTATGTCGAGGCGGGGGTGGACGTGCGCAAGCAGCTGTTCGCCCGCCAGTTGCTCAACTTCGTGCCCCTGGTGGCCCATATTCGCCGGGTGCTGGACGATCGCCAGGGTCACACGGCGCCGGCGCGGCGTTTCCGCGACGAGCTGGAGGACTTCATGGACGAAGCCGACGCCGCCCGCACCCTCGGCAGCGCCATCCAGTGGGGGCGCTACGGTGAACTCTTCGCCTATGATCAGGCGGCCGATATGTTCAGCCTGGAAAACCCGGGTTAAGAGCGACTAATAAAACTACTGCGCGTCCGCCAGACGGGCGCGTGCAGTGCTCGGAATCCTCATGTATCCCCCATACACTCGTACGCGAGCCCGATGCGGTTCCTGCGCGCCGCGCGCACCCGCCTGACAGCCGCTCGCTACGTTTTGTTAGCCGCTCTAGGACGTCCACGCGACCACGAACGAGAGACTGGCCATGGATCGACGACCCTTCGCCACCACCACCCACTGGCTGCGGCTAGGCGGCCTCTGCGCCCTGGCGCTGGGCATCGCCCTACTGGACACCTTCACCGACCGGGAGATCGCCATCGGCGTCTTCCAGGTGGTGGTGGTGCTCCTGGCGGCCGGCTTTCTGTCGGCGCGCGGGGTCACGATCACCGCGCTGGGCTGCACGCTGCTGGTGCTCTGCAGTTATATCGCCACCCGGAGCGGGGATCAGGAGGCTGGGCTGGTCAACTGCATCATCAGCCTCCTGGCCATCGTCGCGGTCGCCGCCCTGTCCCTGCGCCTGGAGGCCGCCAAGCGCGCCGCCGACGCGGCCCGGACACGCCTGGCCCAGGCCGGGCGCCTGAGCCAGCTGGGTGAACTGGCCGCATCCATCGCCCATGAGGTGAACCAGCCGCTCACCGCCATCGCCGCCAGTGGCAACGCCTGCCAGCGCTGGCTGAGCAATCAGCCGCCGCAGGTGGAGCGCGCCGTGCAGGCGGCGCAGCGGGTCATCGACGACGCCCACCGCGCCAGCGCGGTGATCGCCCGGGTGCGCAGCCTGGTGCGCCAGGCGCAGGTGGCCAAGGATTGGCTGAACGTCGCCGATACCGTGGAGCAGGTGCTGGATTTCGTCCGCGCCGAATTGAGCCAGCGTCAGGTCGCCGTGGAGGTCCGCCTGCAGGAGGGTCTGCCGCCGCTGCTGGCCGACGAAAGCCAGCTGCAGCAGGTCATCCTCAATCTGCTGCTCAACGCCCTGGACGCCCTCGAAGGGATGCCGCCCGAGCAGCGGCGGGTGGTCATCCAGGTGGGACAGGACACCGCCGGCGCCATCCGCCTGGGCGTGGAAGACAGCGGTCGCGGCTTGACGCCCATGGCGCGCGAGCAGATGTTCGAGGCCTTCTACACCACCAAGGCGCAGGGCATGGGCCTGGGACTGGCGCTCAGTCGCTCCATCGTCGAAGCCCATGGCGGGCGGATCTGGGCCACCTCGCTGCCGGAAGGCGGCACTGGGGTCTACTGCAGCCTGCCCAAGGATCCACAACCATGACCTCTCAAAGCCTGACCGACCAGACCCAGTCCGCGCGGGTCCACCTGGTGGACGACGACGCCTCGGTGCGCGCCGCCGTGGAAGACCTGCTGGCGTCCGTGGGGCTCAGCACCCGCAGCTATGTCTCGGCCGCCGATTTTCTCCACCAGGCGCGGCTGGACGAACCGGGCTGCCTGGTGCTGGACGTGCGCATGCCCGGCATGAACGGCCTGGATCTGCAGCAGGAATTGCAGCGGCGTGGCCTGGCCCTGCCGATCATCTTCATCACCGGCCATGGCGACATCCCCATGTCGGTCCGGGCGATGAAACAGGGCGCTCTAGAGTTCCTCACCAAGCCGTTTCGTGACCAGGACCTGCTCGATGCCATCGACCAGGCGCTGCGCAAGGCGCAGGACGCCCATGCCCAGCGCCGGCAGTTGCAGGCCCTGCAGACCCGCCTCGACACTCTCAACGACGGCGAACGGGCGGTGCTGGCGCGGGTGGTGACCGGCCTGCTCAACAAGCAGATCGCCGCCCAGCTGGGGGTCAGCGAGATCACCGTGAAGGTGCGCCGCGCGGCCCTCATGCGCAAGCTGCAGGCCGGCTCCCTGGCGGAACTGGTCAAGATGGTGGAGCGGCTGGAGGCGTCACGCGGCTAGGTCATTGCGACGCGCCGTGCAGCCGCTGGACAGCCTCCGCAGCTTTCTTGTCGCGCCAATCGCTGACGCGCTAAAGAAAGGCATTAGTCAGTCGATACGGGCTTTAGAGGATCGCCTTCCGCCGATCCAAGGAGCCCGTCTTGAATCTTCGTCAGCTACGCATCGCCCCCCGCGCCACCCTCTGCTTCGGTGCGGTCACCCTGTTCGTGATGCTGCTCGGCGCCTTCGCCCTGGTCCAGCTCAAGGCCCTGCGCGCCACCGAGCAGGCGATGGAAGCCGAATGGCTGGCGAGCGTCCAGACCACCGATGACATTCAGGTCGCGCTGCTGCACACCCGCCTCGAAAGCATCCGGCTGCTGGCCAGCGAGGACAGCGCGGCCATGGCCCTCGCCACCCGGCAGATCCAGGTGAATCGCGATCTGATGAACGCCCGGACGGCCTATTACCGCGACCACCTGATTTCCACCGCCGAGGAACGCAGCAACTTCGACCAGGCCGCCCTGCAGATGAAAGGCTATCTGGACGGACTGGATCGGGTGGTGACCCTGGCCGCCAGCGATCGCGCCGAAGCGCTCAAACTGGCCAATGGCGAGCAGCGCCAGCGCGCCGAAGGCTATCAGGAGCAACTGACCCGGCTGCGCGAATTCAACGGCGAAGGCGCCCGCCATGCCGGGGAAGCGGCGACGGGCATCTATGACCAGAGTGTCAGGATCGTGGTCGGCATCATGCTGCTGGCGGTGCTGGTCACCCTGCTGCTGGCCTGGCGGCTGACCCGTAGCCTGGCCCAGCCGATCGGCGCTTCCCTGGCCGTGGCCAATGCCATCGCCCAGGGCGAGCTGACCGGCAAGATCGATCCCACCGGCAAGGACGAAGCCGCCGGGCTGATGCGCGCCCTGGCGCAGATGCAGGACAACCTCAAGGACACCCTGCATGGCATATCCAGTTCTTCCAGCCGCCTGAGCGACACCGCGCGCACCATGCACGCTGTCACCGACCAGGCCAGTCGCGCTCTGGCGAGTCAGAACGCCGAGATCGACCAGGCCGCTACCGCGGTCACCGAGATGAGCGCCGCGGTGGAAGAGGTGGCCCGCAACGCCTCGTCCACCTCCCAGGCCGCGCGGGACTCCAGCGCCGCCGCGGAAAGCGGTAATGCCAAGGTTGGCCAGGCCCTCGATGCCATGCAGCGCCTCACCCAGCAGGTGCAGTCCACCTCGGTGCAGGTCGAAGGCCTGGCCGGACAGGCCCAGGACATCAGCCAGGTGCTCAGCGTGATCGGCGCCATCGCCGAGCAGACCAATCTGCTGGCGCTCAACGCGGCCATCGAGGCCGCCCGGGCGGGCGAACAGGGTCGCGGTTTCGCCGTGGTCGCCGACGAGGTCCGCGCCCTGGCGCATCGTACCCAGACCTCGACCCGCGAGATCGAGCAGATGATCCAGGCGATCCAGAAGGGCTCGGCCGAAGCCGTGGATTCCATGCAGCTCAGCTCCACCCAGGCCCAGGCCACCTATGCGGTGGCCCAGGAAGCCGGGGCGGCGCTGAGCGACATCCTCCAGGCCGTGCGCCTGATCGACGAGCGCAACCTGCAGATCGCCACCGCCTCCGAAGAGCAGGCCCACGTCTCTCGCGAGGTGGACCGCAACCTCATCAGCATTCGCGATCTGTCGGTGCAGACCAGCGACGGCAACCGCGAAACCGTGGGTGCCAGCGAGCAACTGTCGGAACTGGCCGGCGAACTGCAGACGCTGGTGCGACGCTTCAAGCTGGCGTGAGGGGAGGGCGCGCCGTCTGGTATCGCGCGCCCCGAAGTTACAGACAGTTACCTCTGACCACTGTTTTTTGCCAGCTCATCGGCGCGGGCAGGCTGGATGCTTCCCTGGATGATGGCATTTTGGTATCAATGGTTATTGTAATACCTATTAAATCCCGCCCACCGACGTGCTTGCCGAGAAGCCATGGCGCTGCCCCAATACAGCATCAGAGTGCCCGTGTCCCAGTTGCAGCTGGGCATGTACGTCTGCGAACTGGATCGGCCCTGGGAAGGCACGCCCTTCCTGTTCCAGGGATTCCCCATCCAGAGCGTGCAGGATCTCCGCACCCTGCAGGACACCTGCGAGTTCGTCTGGGTGGACCGGCGCCAGAGTCCTGCCGTGACGCCGCTATCGGCTAACCTGTCCGCCAACCTGGCGGCCAGCGCTCAGGCCAAGACCTATGCCATCGACTACCGGGGTGAGGTCAAGACCACCGAACCGGTGTGGCGCGAGGCCCGCGCCGTATCGATGCGGATGCTCGACGCCGTCAAATTCGGCAAGGAACTCAACGTCAGCGAAGTCCGGCGGGCGGTCGGCGAGTGCGTCGAGAGCGTGCTCAAGCACCCCGCGGCCAGCCTCTGGCTGGCGCGCATCAAGCAGCGTGACCACTACACCGCGGAACACTGCCTGCGCGTCTCGCTCTATGCCATCGCCCTGGGCAAGGCGCTGGGCATGCTGCCCCTCGAACTGGAAGAACTCGGGGTGTGCGGCATGCTGCACGACGTCGGCAAGATCAAGGTGCCCGACGAGATCCTCAACAAGCCAGGCCGCCTGACCGAGGAAGAATTCCGCATCATGCAGGCCCATACCACCTACGGCTATCAGTTGCTGATGGCCAACAGCGAGGTGCCGCCCGCCGCCGTCGACGTCGCCCATACCCACCACGAACGCATGGATGGCAAGGGTTACCCCCGCCAGCTGCCGGCGCAGCGCATCCCCTTCAAGGCCAAGATCATTGCCGTGGTGGATGCCTACGACGCCATCACCAGCGATCGCCCCTACAGCGAGGGCCGTTCCAGCCTGGAAGCCTTGCGCGTCCTCTTCGAAGCGCGGGGCACGCAATTCGACGAAGCCGTCGTCCTGGCCTTCATCCAGCTGATCGGTGTCTATCCGCCGGGCGAGATCGTCGAGCTGAGCACCGGCGAGGTGGGCATCATCATCGGCTTCGACGCCGGCAGCAAATTGAAGCCGCGGGTGCTGATCGTGCTGGACACCAGCAAGCAGCCGCGACCGGAGCAGGTACTCGACCTGGCGCGCAATCCGCTCGATGAGCAGGGGCGCCTCATCAGCGTCCGCGCGGTAAAACCCTCGGGTGCCTATGGCATCGATATCGACGCCTACCGCGCCAAGGGGCTGGTGGTGCCGGGCTGAGTGGGCGTGCGGGTCGGCCGCCAGCGGTTGGCCATCAGAGGGTCTTCAGACCCGTTGGCGTCTCCAGATAGGCCAGCAGGTCGGGTCTCTCGCCAGGCATCACCGCGACGGGCCCGGAAAAACCGATCGCCTCCAGCTGCTGCCCGAGCACCGCGGCAGCGGGATGCCTGAGCTCCAGACGCTGCAAGCAGCAGCCCTGGTCGATCAGCCCTGACGCGGGGTGCCGGGCATCGCCCCAGTCGATCAGGCTGGGCAGGACACCACCCAGCCGCAGCTGTCCATCGGCGTGGATCGATATCTGCCAGGCCAGCGTGCCGCGGCTCATCGACTCGATGCGGCCGAAGGTCTGCGTGAGGCGCGCATCCGCCTCAGCCAATCCCCGGGTCCTGGCCACCCAGTGCGCCAGGCGGGGCTCGGCATCGGGGCCCAGCTCATCCAGCCCGAACCAGCGAGGTCTGGTCGGCGGTGGAGCATCCGGGTCCGGGGCTATGACTTCCAGGTAGCAGTCACCCAGGCGCAGCAGGAGGTTGTGGGTGCCCATGCGCGCGTGTTTGCCGCCGGGCTGCAGCGCCACGCCCAGGCGCTGCTCGACATGCAGAGCGCCCGCGGCGAGGGTCGGGGCCACGATGACCAGATGATCCAGGCTGGAACGTCTCATGGGTGCGACTCCTGAGTGGGTGAGGTGCGAGCACGAAGGGGGCGGCAGGGTCCGTTTGGCGTTCACCGGCCAGGCCTGGGTCACGATGGCAGCCACCGCGGAACGCAGTGGCTGCCCTGGCGGTTCCATTCAGGGCCGTGGGTCTTCGTCAATTGGCTCGTCCGGCATGGGCCTTGGCGATTGCCACGCCGGCTTCTCGTGAACTCGCTCATCGAAGGCACGGCGCGCGGCGCGGAAGTCTTCGACATTCTCGATGACCCAGGTCCAGATGGGCGTCATCCGGATCAGCAGACTCAGGCCCAGCGGCGTCAATTCGTATTCGACCCGGGGCGGGACTTCGTCGAAGTCGTGGCGCAGCAGCAGGCCGTCACGTTCGAGGGCGCGCAGGGTCTTGGTCAGCATCCGCTGGGTGATGCCCGAGAGTTGCCGCGCCAGCTCGGCATGCCGCATGACGCCATAGACCCCAAGCGCATGCAGGACCCCCAGGGACCAGCGACTGCCCGCATGGGTCAGCACCTCCCGGCGTACGCCGTCTTCGTCCCGCCTGAGCGTCTGGCAGATGGCTTCGGACTGTCGGAGGATCTCCAGATCGGTCATCTCGTCCCCTGGTATCACGCGTGTGCCTTCTTCTGAGCGCCGCTGGCGTCTGCCAGCATTCGCTCATCTTACACCTGACGTCAGGAGTCATGATGACTGCCCAATTCCCTACCGCTACCCAATCCATTCTCGTACTCGGCGCCGGCGAACTCGGTCTGCCGGTGCTGCGCAATCTCGCCCGGCTCTCCGGGCAAAAGCCGGGCTCGCGGATCAGCGTGCTGCTGCGCCAGTCCACGCTCGACAGCCAGGAGCCTGGCAAGAAAAGGGAGATAGACGAGCTGCGCGCGCTCGGCGTCGAGCTGGTTGCTGCCGACCTGGTCAGGGATTCCATCGAGCACCTGGCGGCGGTCTTCGCCCAATTCGATACCGTCGTCGGCTGTGCCGGCATGGTTGCGGGACGCGAAACCCCCATGAAGCTGGCTCGCGCCGCGCTGCAATCCGGGGTAAAGCGCTACTTCCCCTGGCAATTCGGTGTGGACTTCGAGGCCATCGGCCGCGGCAGCCCCCAGGACCTGTTCGATGCCCAGCTCGATGTGCGTGAACTCCTGCGGGCGCAGCACCGGACCGAGTGGGTGATCATCTCCACCGGGATGTTCACCAGCTTCCTGTTCGAACCCGTGTTCGGGGTCGTCGACCTCGTAACGGATACCGTGAATGCACTGGGCAGTCCGGATACCTGCGTCACGCTGACGACCCCCGAGGATATCGGCAGGCTGACCGCCGAGATCGTCTTCTTCGAGCCACGTTTTTGCAATGAAATCGTCTATCTCGCGGGTGACACCCTGGCCTATGGCGAGCTGGCCGAGCTGCTAAAGCGGGTATTGAAGCGTCCCTTCAAAACCAATGTCTGGTCGGTTCCCTACCTGGTGGACGCCATGGAGCAGGAGTCCGACGAGGATGCCAAGCACATCAAGAAGTACCGTGCCGTCTTCGCCCAGGGCCGCGGTGTCGCCTGGCCGATGGAAACCACCTTCAATGCCCGGCACGGTTTCGCGGTGACCAGCGCAGAGCAGTGGGCGCTGGAGCACCTGGGCGAGGCCGGGCGGGCCGAGTGAGCCTGGCCGGGCCGGGACGTAGCCCGGTCAGGTAGGGCGGTGCCCCCGCTGTACTACCGGGCTCAACCAGTCTTCAGTAATAGGCAGGAGTGACACCACGGAGCGGAAGGATGGCCTCCCGGGCGGAGATGTTGCCCCGAGACATCACGTCAGTCCGCCAGGATCACTCCCACACGCCGCCCTGATCTTCCCGGCCAATTCCAGCAGCACCCCGGCATAGCGCTCCTCGATCTCCGCCTCCGACAGCGGGGTGGCCAGGCTGATGTTGAGGGCATGGGTGCGATAGCCGGGGAGGCCGAGGGGGGTGGCGATGGCGACCACTTCGGGTTGCCAGGCAGCCAGGCAGTAGCCCTTGCTGCGGACGCTGGCAAGGGCGGCGCGGATCTCCTGTTCCAGTGGCGCCCGGCGTGCCTCGCAGCGGCGGGCGCAGAAGGTGGCGATCAGCGTTTCGCGCTGGGCTTCGCCCAGGCCGGCGAGGCAGGCGCGGCCCAGGGAGGTGATGTCCATCGGCAGGCGCTGGCCGACCAGGACGTTGCGCGGGGTCTTGCGTTGACTCAGGCGAATCGACTCCAGGTAGATCATCTCGTCGCGGTCCGCCGCCGCCAGACTGACGTTGACCTGGTGCTCCCGCGCCACCTTGATCATCAGCGGCGAGGCGGCCTGCAGGAGGCTGCTGCCCTGGTGCATGGCATGGGCCAGGCCGAGAAAGGTCGGCGCCAGGCGATAGGCGCTGCGGCCGCCGTCGTAGTCCAGAAAGCCGGTACGCACCAGGGTCTGGGTCAGGCGGCTGACGGTGGACTTGGCCAGGCCGAGGAGGTCGCTGAGGTCGCCATTGGTGAGGTATTCGGTGCCCGGACGAAAAGCCCGCAGGACATCCAGGCCACGCTCCAGCGAGCGGTTGGCCGGTGCCTTGCCCTGGCCAGGCATGTCGGCGGCGTGCGGCTCGGCGACGGCGTGTTCCACCTGGTGGAATGGCTGCGTTGTCATGACAGGTCTCCTCGCGCAGATTGATTTCAAGCCTGGCGCAGATCCGGGCAGCCAATCAACCCAAGAATAAGAGAGGCCTCCCATGACGACAGCTCCCGAATCCTCGACCCCCATCGAGCTGACGGTGACCCAGGGCATCGCCACCCTGACGCTCAACCGCCCCGAAGCGCGCAATGCCATCAGCGACGACATGCGCACCCTGCTGATCGAGCACCTGGAGCGCATCGCCGCCGACAGCGCGATCAAGGCGCTGATCCTGACCGGTACCGGCAAGGGCTTTTGCGCCGGCGGCGACATCAAGGGCATGCAGGCGCGCATGAGTGCGCCGGCCGGTTCGATGGCCTTCAACGGCTGGAAGCGCCAGCAACGGGTTCACCATGCCGTTTCGCTGCTGCACAACCTGCCCAAGCCGACCATCGCCGCGGTCAACGGCGCCGCTACCGGGCTGGGCTGCGACATGGCGCTGAGCTGCGACTTCATCATCGCGTCCGAGCAGGCTTCCTTCGCCATGAGCTACATCGCCCGCGGCCTCATCCCCGACGGTGGTGGCCTCTACTTCCTGCCACGGCGGGTCGGCCTGAGCCGGGCCAAGGAGCTGATCTTCACCGGTCGCACCGTCGCGCCGGGCGAAGCCGAGCGCATCAACATGATCGACCGGGTGGTGCCCCACGATGCGCTGCTGCCAGCGGCCCAGGACTGGGCGCTGCAACTGTCCGCCGGTTCCGCCACGGCGCTGGGGCTGAGCAAGTCGATCCTCAACAATACCTTCGAACTGACCCAGGGCCAGATCTCGGCCATGGGCAGCCAGGCCCAGGGCATCTGCTACACCTCAAGCGAACACCAGGAGTCGGTCGCCGCCTTCCTGGAGCGCAAGAGCAATGGTGGCCAACGATGAGCGCCCTCGACCGTCTGCTCAGTCCGGCCAGCGTCGCCGTCATCGGCGCCTCGGGCGACGCCCGCAAGACCTCCGGCCGGCCCATCGCCTTCCTGCGCAAGCATGGCTTCCAGGGACGCCTCTATCCGGTCAATCCGCGCTACGAGGAGATCGACGGCCTGCGCTGCTATCCCTCTATCGCCGAGTTGCCCGAGGTGCCGGACGTGGCTGTCATCCTGCTGGGTGCCGAACGTGCCAATCAGGCGGTGGCCGAACTGGCGGCGCTGGGCTGTGCGGCGGCCATCGTGCTGGCCGGCGGCTATGGCGAAACCGGGGAGAGCGGCATCCGCCGCCAGGCGGAACTCCAGGCCGCGCGCGGCGGCATGCGTATCCTCGGCCCCAATACCATCGGCCTGGTCAACGTCAGCGAGCGCATCACCCTGTCCGCCAGTGGCGCCCTGGACATGGACGCCCTGCTGCCGGGCAGGGTGGCCCTGGTCTCCCAGAGCGGCGGCATCCTCGGTGCCTTGCTCTCTCGCGGCGTGGCGGCCGGCATCGGCTTTTCCAAGCTGATCTCCACCAGCAACGAGGTGGATCTGGACGTCGCCGACTTCGTCGACCATCTGGCCGGCGATCCGGCCACCGCGGTGATCGCCCTCTACCTCGAAGGGCTGCGCGACACCGCCAGGTTCACCCGCGCCGTGGGCCGGGCCCGCGCCGCCGGCAAGCCGGTGGTGGTGTTCAAGGTCGGCCGCTCGGAAGCCGGCGCCAGCGCCGCGGCCTCCCATACCGGCGCCCTGGCTGGCTCGGACGATCTCTATTCGGCCTATTTCCGCCAGCTCGGGGTGATCCGCGCCGAGACCTTCGCCGACCTGCTGGACATTCCCTTCGCCCTGGCCAGTGGCCGGGTCATGCAGGGCACCCGGGTAGCCATCCTGACCTCCACCGGTGGCGCCGGTACCCTGATCGCCGACAACCTGGGCGTCAACGGCTTCCAGACCCCGCCGCCCGGCGCGGAGACGGCGGCGCGACTGCGCGCCCTGGACGTCGGCGACCAGGCGGTGCTCGACCGCAATCCCATCGACCTGACCCTGGCGGGTCTGCAACCGGAGGTGATGCGTGGCGCCATCAGCATCCTGCTGGACAGCCCCGACTATGACGCGGTGATCAGCGTGGTGGGTTCCTCCGGGGTGGCCCAGCCGCACCTGATGGCGGATGCCATCCGCGACAGCCTGGCCCATTCGACTAAGCCGGTGCTGGCCTATATCAGCCCCCATGCGCCGGCGGCGGCGCAGCGCATCAACGGTTCGGGCGGGGTGGCCTTCAGCGCTCCCGAAAGTTGTGCCGGAGCGCTCAAGGCGCTGGCCTTGCAAGGCAGCTATGCAAGGCAGCGCCCGGGGCAGCTCGGCGCCGCTCCCTCGGCCGAGTCGGTGGCTCTGGCGGACCTGCAACCCGGCCCGCTGGACGAGGCGCGCAGCAAGCAGCTCTACGAGACCTTCGGCATTCCGGTGACCCGCGAGCGGGTAGTGGGCGATGCGCGTCAGGCCGAGGCGGCGGCCCGCGAACTGGGCGGCGAGGTGGTACTCAAGGTGCTCTCGGCGCGCATCCCGCACAAGAGCGAGGTGGGCGGCGTGGCCCTGCGGCAGCGACCCGAGGGGATCGGTGCACGTCTGGAGCGGATGCGCGACGAGGTGACCACCCAGGTCGGCTTCGATCCCGAGGCCTTCCTGGTGCAGGAAATGGTCAGCGGCGGCGAGGAGCTGATCCTCGGCTTCACCCGTGATCCGCAACTGGGCCCGGCGCTGCTGCTAGGCATGGGTGGCGTGACCGCCGAACTGTTCCAGGACACCACGCTGCGCCTGCTGCCGGTGACCCTGGAGGATGCCCGGGAAATGCTCGCCGAATTGCGTACCTATCCCTTGCTGGACGGCTATCGCGGCCGACCCAGGGCCGACGTCGAGGCGGCGGCGCACTGCATCGTGGCGTTCTCCGACATGGCCCTGCGCTTGGGCGAGCGCCTGCAGGAGGCCGAGATCAATCCGCTGCTGGTCAGGCCGCAAGGGCAGGGCGTAGTCGCCCTCGATGGTCTCACCGTGCTGAGCTGATGCGTCGCTGTTCCACAGGGTGGAACAGCGCCATTGCCGCTCAGGTTCACCCTTGCATAATCCAAGAACGCTTCATTTCTGGCTCATAACAATAAGTAGGTCACTATGAACAGCTTCCAGATCAACCGCCCATGGTGTGCATCCCTACCGTCAGACGCCGTCGCGTCGTTCATGAGTCCTGAACCCGACGCCACGTCCTCGAACCGGGAGTAACGCCATGTCCGCCGTACTGAAGAACGCCAGCCCTCGCGAGCCGATCGGCAGCATCGCCACGGCGCCCACCGTGATTTCCTTTCGCAACGTCGCCAAGGCCTTTACCGTCAAGGGCGTGGCGAAACAGGCTTCCCACAGCATCAACGTCGACATTCAACAGGGCCAGGTGGTGACCATCGTCGGTCCTTCCGGTTGCGGCAAGTCGACCCTGCTCAACATGGTGGCCGGGTTGTTCGCCCCCACCGAAGGCCAGGTGCTCTACAGCGGCCAGCCGGTCAAGGGCATCAACGGTCGTACCGGCTACATGACCCAGAGCGATCACCTGCTGCCCTGGCGCGACGTGGTCGGCAACATCGCCGTGCCCCTGGAGATCCGCGGCGTGGGCAAGGCCGAACGCCAGGCACGCATCCGCGAGCTGCTGGCCCTGGTCGGCCTGGAAGGTCACGAAAAGGCCTACCCGACCCAGCTTTCCGGGGGCATGCGCAAGCGCGCCGCGCTGGCCCGGCTGCTGGCCTACGATCCCGAGACCCTGCTGATGGACGAGCCCTTCGCGGCGCTCGATGCCCAGCTGCGCATGCGCATGCAGACCGAGTTGTTCAAGCTCAGTCGCCAGCTCAAGAAGACCGTACTGTTCGTCACCCACGACCTGGACGAGGCGGTGGCCCTGGGCGATCGCTGCCTGATCTTCTCCGGCCGTCCCGGCACCATCGTCCGTGACGTGACCATCCCCCTGGGCGACGAGCGCAACATCCTGCAGCTGCGCAAGGACCCGCGTTACCACCAGCTCTGCGGTGACCTCTGGGAATTCATCACCCCGAGCCAAGACGCCTGAGCGGCCCACCCCTGGAGAATCCTGCTATGAACATCTTTCTCGGCCGCGTCGCCATCTTTGCCGTCATCCTGCTGTCCTGGCAGTTCGCCTCGGGACCGCTGGTGGATCCCTTCTTCGTCAGCTCGCCCAGCGAGATCGGCGGCCGCTTCGTCGAGCTGGTCGCCAGCGGGCGGCTGTTCGCCCACGGCTGGATCACCGTCGTCGAGACCCTGGCAGGCTTCTTCTGCGGCGCCTGCGCCGGGATCAGCGTCGGCCTGCTGCTGGGTCGCAACGAGACCCTGGCCAAGCTGCTCGATCCCATCCTGATCTCCATCTACAGCCTGCCCAAGGTGGCCCTGGCGCCGCTGTTCATCATGTGGTTCGGCATCGGCATCGAGATGAAGATCATCCTGACCGCCACCATCGTGTTCTTCCTGGTGTTCCTCAACACCTACAGCGGCGTGCGCGCGGTGGAGCGCGAGCAGTTGGAGATCCTGCGGCTGATGGGCGCCAAGGAACATCACCTGATCGGCAAGGTGGTGCTGCCCTCGGCCATCCAGTGGGTGTTCACCGGGCTCAAGCTGTCGGTGCCCTATGCGCTGATCGGCGCCATCGTCGGCGAGATCATGGCGGCCAACCGCGGCCTGGGCTACCTGCTGCAGGACGCCGCCGGCCAGCTGGACACCGCCGGGGTCTTCGCCGCGCTGCTGGCGATCATCTTCCTGGCGCTGCTGCTGCAGGCGGCGGTGCGCAAGCTGGAAACCGCGCTGATGCCCTGGAAGAAGGAACAGGACGCCCGCGAACTCTCGATCTGAATGCTCCCACTACCCAATACAAGAAGAAGAGAGGTCTTTGCCATGTCGTTCAAGCGTCTGTTTTCCGTCCTCGGTCTGAGTGCCGCGCTGCTGGCCGCTACCCCCGCCGTGCAGGCCGATGAAGCGGTCAAGGTGGCCATAGGTACCGAAGGCTTCGTGCACATGCCGCTGTTCGTGGCGCTGGATGCCGGGCTGTTCAAGAAGCATGGGCTGGACGTCAGCCTGGTCAAGTTCAAGGGTGGCGGCGCCGCCGCCTCCGGACTGGTCAGCCGCTCGGTGGAGTTCTGTTCCTGCGCCATCCAGAACGCCATCAACGCCAAGGTGAAGGGCGCCGACGTGACCCTGCTGGGGCGCATGGTCGGCCAGTATGCGAGCAACGTGGTGATCCGCCAGGAGGTGGCCGACCGCCTTGGGCTGAACGCCAACTCCACCGTCGAGCAGCGCCTGGCCGCCTTCAAGGGGCTGCGCCTGGCGGTCAGCGGTACTGGCGGCAGCGCCGACTTCCTGGTGCGCTTCCTCGGCCAGGAAGCCAAGCTGCAGTCGGAGAAGGATTTCACCCTGCTGTACCTGAACAATGGCGGCGCCATGCTGGCCGCCTTCGCCCAGGGCCGCATCGACGGCTTCGCGCTGTCGTCGCCAGCGTCGGACAGCGCGGTGATCGAGCAGAAGGGCTTCACCCTGCTGGACATGTCCGAGGGCCAGGTAAAGGCCCTGGACGGCTATCCTTCCATCGCCCTGAGCGCTCGCCGCGAGTGGTCGCAGGAGCATCCGGACACGGTCAAGGCCTTTCTTGCCGCGCTCAACGACGCCACCCAGCTGATCAGCCAGCATCCGGACGAGGCCGCCAAGGCCGTACGTACCCGCTTCGAGGGCGTCAACGACCAGGTCTATGCCGCCGCCTGGAAGAACAACCGCAAGTCCTTCCCCGCGACGCCCTATCTCACCGATGAGGACGTCCAGCGCGCCATTACCTTCCTGGGTCAGATCCAGAACACCCAGATCCCCGGTACCGCCGCCGACTACCTGACGCAGGTGCGCTGAACCGCACGCTTCCTTCCATCCCCCCTGGTACGCCGCGGGCGGCCAGGGTTCGGTAGAGACCTCCTATGCACAGGCATCATGACAAGCCGATCCTGGCGGCAGGGCTGGGTATTGCCCTGCTGTCGCCCCTGACCTATGCCGAGGGCTTCCTCGAAGACAGCAAGGCCACCCTGGAGCTGCGCAACTTCTACATGAATCGCGACTTTCGCGACGGCAGCGGCCAGTCCAAGCGCGAGGAGTGGGGCCAGGGCTTCATCCTCAAGTACGAATCCGGCTTTACCCAGGGCACCCTTGGCTTCGGCCTGGACGCCCTGGGCCTGTTGGGGTTGAAGCTCGATTCGGGCCGTGGCCGCACTGGCACCGGTCTGCTGCCGGTAGACGACGAGGGCCGCGCGCCCGGCGAGTACGCCAAGGCCGGGGCGACCTTCAAGGCGCGTCTCTCCAAGAGTGAGTTGCGGATCGGCACCCTGCTACCGCGCTGGCCGACCCTGGTCACCAACAATGGCCGCCTGCTGCCCCAGACCTTCGAGGGAAGCCAGTTCGAATTCAGGGAGATCAAGGGTCTGACCCTGACCGGCGCCAACATCCAGCGCACGGTCTATCGCGACAGCTCCGGGGCCGATGGCCTTTCGCTGAACAACAAGAATCGCCGTTTCAGCGGTTCCCTGGAGGGGGGTGATTTCAATGTCGTCGGCGCCCTCTACCGCTTCGGCACCACCACCGATGTGAGCGCCCAGTACGCCGTGCTGGAAGATGTCTATCGCCAGCGCTTTCTCGGCCTGACCGACCGCCGCAAGGGCGACTGGGGCGTCTTCCTCACCGAGGTGCGGCTGTTCGACAGCGACGACGAGGGCAGCGCCCGCGGCGGACGCATCGACAACCGCGCCTTCAGCGCCCTGGGTACCTACAAGCGCGCCGGCCATTCCCTGGGCCTGGGCTATCAGAAGATGTCGGGCTCGACGGCCTTTCCCTACGTCAATGGCACCGACCCCTATCTGGTCAACTTCGTCCAGGTGGGCGATTTCGCCGAGACCAATGAGCGCTCCTGGCAGGCGCGCTACGACTACGACCTCGGCCAGCTGGGTATCCCCGGCCTGAACTTCATGACGCGTTTCGTACGCGGCAGCCAGGCCGAACTGCGCGGCGGCGCGTCCGGCGCCGAACGGGAACTGGATGTGGAGCTGCAATACGTGCTGCAGGGCGGCTCGCTCAAGGGCCTGAACCTGCGCCTGCGCAGCGCCACCTACCGTTCCGATTTCTCGCGGGACGCCAATGACGTCCGCGTCATCGCCAGCTATCCGCTGTCGCTGCTCTGACCCTTCGGGAGACCCTACATGACCACCGTGACTCTGCAACGGATCGACGCCCTGGGCGTCATCACCCTGGACCATCCACCGGTCAATGCCCTGTCCCGCGCGGTGCGTGCGGGGCTCCTGGCACTGCTGCAGGAGGCCCTGGCCGATGACGGGATCCAGACGCTGGTGATCACCTGCGCCGGGCGGACCTTCGTCGCCGGCGCCGACCTCCGCGAATTCGACCTGCCGCTGCAGGAGCCCCATCTGCCGGATGTGCTGGCGGCCCTTGAAGCCTCGCCCAAGCCGGTGATCGCCGCGCTGCATGGCACGGTATTGGGCGGCGGGCTGGAGCTGGCACTGGCCTGTCATTACCGGGTCGCGGCGACCGCTGCCACCTTCGCGTTGCCGGAAGTCAGCCTGGGCCTGATCCCGGGTGCGGGCGGCACCCAGCGCCTGCCGCGCCTGGTTGGCGCACCCCTGGCGCTGGACATGATCGTGGGCGGCAGGCGCCTGGACGCCAGCGCGGCGCTTGGCGCGGGGCTGATCGATGGTCTGGGCGAGGGTGAACCGCTGGCCCTGGCCCAGGGCTTTTTGCGTGATCATCCCTCCTTGTCGCCACGGCCGACGGCGGTCCAGACGGTACCCCCGTTCGACCCCGACGCCTTCGAGGCCCAGGCCCGCGGGCTGCTGCGCAAGTTGCCGGGACAGGAGGCACCGGTGCTGGCGCTGGACGCCTTGCGCGGTGCCTGGCAGCTGCCGCTGTCCGCCGCCCTGCAGCGCGAGCGTGAGCTGTTCGTTGCCCGGCGCGAGTCCGCCCAGGCCCGGGCCCTGCGCCAGGTGTTCTTCGCCGAGCGCGCCCTGGCGGGTCGTAATCGCGCCCTGGCCAAGGCGGCGCCTCCCGTAGCGTTGCGGCAGGTGGCGGTGATCGGCGCGGGGCTGATGGGCAGCGGTATCGCCCTCTGCCTGGCCAACGCCGGCCTGGCCACCGTCCTGATCGATACCCAGCTCCAGGCCTTGGAACGGGGCCGCGCCACTATCGACGGCTATTTCTCCGGAGCCCTGGCCAAGGGCCGCCTGACGGCGGATCAGGCCAGCGCACGCGCCGCCCTGATCCGCTGTGAAGCGACCCTGGACGCGATAGCCGACGCCGATCTGATCATCGAGGCGGTATTCGAGGATCTGGCGGTCAAGCAGGAGGTCTTTCGTCAGCTCGATCGCCTGGCCAAGCCCGGCGCCATCCTGGCCACCAACACCTCCTATCTCGACATCGATGCCATCGCCGGGGTGACCGGCCGGCCCGAGGCGGTGATCGGCATGCACTTCTTCAGTCCGGCCCAGGTGATGAAGCTGCTGGAGGTGGTTCGCACCCGCGCGGTCGCGCCTGCCGTACTGGCCACTGCCCTGCAGCTGGGCGAGCGCCTGGGCAAGACCACGGTGGCGGTGGGCAACTGCCATGGCTTCGTCGGCAATCGCCTGCTGGCGGTGCGCGAACGCGAGGCGACCCTGCTGGTGGAAGAGGGCGCCGCCCCCGAACAGGTCGACCGGGTGCTGCGGGAATTCGGCTTTCCCATGGGCCCCTTCGAGCTGCGCGACCTGGCCGGGATCGACATCGCCTGGCGCAATCGCCAGGGGCGGGGTGAATCCCTCAGCCCTGCCGAGCGGGCCTGCGACCTGATCGAGCAGCTGCACGCCCTCGGCCGTCTTGGCCAGAAGTCCGGCGCCGGCTTCTACCGCTATGAGCCGGGTCAGCGCCAGGGCCAGGCGGATCCCCTGATCGCCGGGTTGCTCGTCGCCCACCGTCAGCGCCGGGGTATCACCCCGCGCAGCCACAGTGATACGGAGATCCTCGAACGCTGCCTGTTCGTGATGATCAACGAGGCAGCCTGGCTGCTGGAGGAGGGCATCGTCAAACAGCCGGTCGACATCGATCTGGTCTGGCTGCACGGCTACGGCTTTCCGCGCTATCGCGGCGGGCTGCTGTACCACGCCGACCAGTGCGGGCTGGAGCGAATCGTCAGCGCCCTGGAAGGCTGGTCCGCCGCCCTGGCCAAGCGCGGGACGCGAATCTCTCCGCGGCTCAGGCAGCTGGCGGCCGAGGGGCGGAGGTTTCTGGACTCCTGAGTCGCGAGGAGCACCCTGAACGACGCTGCATATCCGAGAGCGCCCGGTTCTTTGACCTTTCGTTCGCGGGCACCTAGGGTCAGGCGGGGCGCATTCGTCTGACGATTGCGCTTCTTCGGAATACCAATTCAGGCAATGGGAGTGTCAGATGTCTTTTGCTCGTTCGGCCTTGGCCAACCGCTTTTCCGCTCTAGTGCTTACCGCAGCGACCGCCACCCTGGCGTTGCCCCTGGCCGCCGCGCCGGGCGTCGAGGGTTCCCTGTCTGCCGTCCAGGGCGATGCCCGGGTCACCAAGGCGCTGGACGCGCTGCGCGCCGATGACGGCCGCACCTTCACGGAACAGAAGCATATCGCCCAGATTCCCGCGCCGCCGTTCAAGGAAAAGGTGCGCGCCGATTATTACCTCAAGCGATTCCAGGAGCTGGGTCTCAAGGACGCCAGCATCGCCCCGGAAGGCTATGTGATCGCCACCCGCAAGGGCAGCGGCCAGGGTCCGCAGCTGGTGATCTCGGCGCACCTGGATACGGTGTTTCCCGAGGGCACCGACCTGACCCTGAAGGTAAAGGACGGCAAGACCTACGGCCCTGGCATCGGCGATGACGCCCGGGGCCTGGCGGCGCTGCTGTCGGTGATCGACGCCCTGAACAAGAGTGGCATCGAGACCGTGGGCGACCTGATCTTCGTCGGTACCGTGGGCGAGGAGGAGCTCGGCAACCTGCGCGGGGTGAAGGCCCTGTTCAAGGATCGCCAGGGCATCGACGGCTTCATCTCGGTGGACGGCATCGACGTGCGGCGGATCGTCAATCGCGGCACCGGCAGCCACCGCTACGAGATGACCTTCAAGGGCCCGGGTGGCCACAGCTTCGCCGAATTCGGGCGACCCAGCGCCATCCACGCCATGGGTCGCGCCATCGCCAAGATCGCCGAGGTGCGTCCACCCAAGGAGCCGAAGACCACCTTTACCGTGGGCACGGTGCAGGGCGGCACCTCGGTCAACGCCATCGCCGGCGAAGCGCGCCTGACCCTGGACATGAGATCCAACGAGGAGGCCGCGCTGCTGGCGGAAGAGAAGGAGATCCTGGCCCTGGTGCAGGACGCGGTGAAGGAGGAGAACAAACGCTGGGACACCGATCAGATCTCGGTCGACATCAAGCTGATCGGTGACCGTCCGGCCGGTGGCACGGCGGAGGATTCGCCCATGGTACAGACGGCGCAGCGCTCCATCGCCGCCGTGACCAACGGCGCCAAGGTCACCTTGAGCGGTGGCAGCACCGACTCCAACACCGCCATGTCCCTGGGCGTGCCGGCCATGACCATCAGCGGCGGCGGGGAGGGCGGCAGTGCCCACTCGCTGGCGGAGTGGTACAAGCCGGTGGATGCCTACCAGGGGCCGCAGAACGTGCTGCTGACCAGCCTGACCCTGGTCGGCGTCAAGGGCGTCAGCGAGCCGGTGCTGCAGGCCCACGGCAAGTAGCGGCAGGCAGACCCTGGCGTCCGCAACGGACGCCAGGGTACGGATAGCTACTCGGAAGCCGGTTTCAATTTCAGGCAGGCCAGGGAGCTGACCAGGATGGCCAGGCCGGACAGCGGATACAGCAGGGTCGAAGGCACCAGGGGGATGAGCACGCCCGCCAGCAGCGGCCCCACGCTGGCACCCACGTCGCGCCACATGGCGTTGGAGGCCAGCGCCGGCAGCCGGGCCTGGCCGGGATGGCGGGTGGCGACCAGGGTCACCACCAGGGGGATCTGCAGGGCGCGCAGGATCAGTACTCCGCCGGCGCCGAGGATCAGCCAGTGGAAGCCGAAGGCGATCAGGAACAGCGCGGTCAGCGTCGAGCAGACCACCAGCATGGGTGCTGCGCCATAGCGATCCGCCGCCCGACCGCCGAGCGGGCTGAGCAGCATGTCGGACACATAGCGCAGCGCCATAAGCAACCCGGCCACCAGCACGGCGTCGCCGCCCAGTACCGCCTGGGAAAAGGCCGACAGGCCAAAGATGAACAGGCCGTCCAGGGTCACGCCCTCGATGAAGGACCAGGTGACGATGCGATCCGGCCAGCGCAGGCGCCGCCCGGGCGCCGGCAATTCGTGACCGACGCGCGGCAGCCCCAGGGCCAGCAGCAGGCCGATCAGGCAGAGACCGCTGCTCAGCAGCAGCACCGCCCGCGGCCCGTATTGCAGGGTGAGCCAGGCACCCGCGGACAGGGCGAGCATGGGGCCGATGGCGATCAGCGCCCGGGAGGTGCCGGTGCGCCGGGCGGCGCCGGCCGGGTCGGCGGTGGCCAGCACCTGGGTGGACAGGTTGAAGGTGGCGAAACTCAGGCCCCAGGCCAGGCGTAGCCCCAGCAACGCCCAGAAGCCCGAGAGGTTGGCGTTGCCCAGGGCGCAGAGCGTGGCCACCACGGCGGCCACCACCAGGCTGCGCCGATCCCCGCAGCGGGCATAGAGCTGCACCACATAGCGATAGCCGACGATGCGGATCACCCGGTTGGCGGCCAGCAGGATGCCGGCTTCGATCAGGGTGATGCCGAAGACCGGGGCGTACATGGGCAGGACGAGGTAGAGCAGCACGTCGCTGGGCAGGCAGCAGGCGAGGACGATGGCCGCGCGCCGGGAGGCCTGGTCGACGGACCGGGAAGAGGTCATGCGCGAAAGATTCCTGTGGACGAGGTGACGTCCAGCCCTTCGGTCGGCAGCTGGACAGCGGGTTGCACGGGCGGCATTGCCGGACAGGCGCCTGGCAGAGGCCGTGGCTGCAACGAGACTGTCATTATCTCTTCTTTTGCAAGAGGTGTCCGCCAGGCGAAGCGGCTGAACTAACCCCGGGCGCGCGCAATCCTTTTCAGTGCGTCTTGCGTTGCGCAGTGGCTGCCCGGCCCTGCCACGTCCCGTCTAGAAAAGGAGTCGTCAGTGACCGTAGCTGCCCACCATTACCACCCTGTCCGGCCCGGCCCGCTGCACGCGCTGCTGCTGGCCGGCTCCGTCCCGCTGTTCATCGGCGGCCTGCTCAGTGATATCGCCTACTACCAGACGATGCAGATCCAGTGGGCCAACTTCGCCGCCTGGCTGATCGCCGGGGCGCTGTTGCTGTCCGGGCTGGCCCTGCTGTTCGCCCTCGGCAATCTGTTCGGTGCGCGCTTCCGCGGCCGCCGGCCGGTGGCCTATTTCCTCCTGCTGCTGCTGGCCTGGGTGCTGGGGCTGGTCAATGCCTTCGAACACGCCAAGGACGCCTGGGCGGTGATGCCCGCCGGACTGATCCTCTCGGTGGTGGTCTCGGTGCTGAGCCTGGTGGCCGCCTGGATCGCACTCTCCAATCTGCGTTCGGAGGTGGTTCGATGAGCACTCCAAGAGCCTTGAGCGTCCTTGGTCTGGCCGTGCTGCTGGCCGCCTGCGGCAACGAAGGCGGTGCCGACACCCAGGCGCGCGGACCCGATCCCAAGCTGCCCGAACCCCAGCGCGGCCTCCTGCCGAGCATGAAGATCGCCGAGCCGGCCCCCTGGGGCGATCGCACGCCCACCGTGCCCCAGGGCTACACCATCACCGCCATCGCCACTGACCTGCGCATTCCGCGGCAGATGCTGGTGCTGCCCAATGGCGACATCCTGGTGGCCGAGGGCCGTGGCGGCAACGCGCCCAAGCTGAAGCCCAAGGACGTCATCGCCGGCTACATCAAGGCCCAGGGCAACACCCAGGTGAAGGGTGGCAATCGCCTGACCCTGCTGCGCGATGCCGACGGCGATGGCAAGTACGAACTCAAGACCGTGTTCGCCGAGAATCTCAACGCGCCCTATGGCCTGGCCTTCGCCAATGGCCGGATCTACGTGGCCAACCAGGACGCCCTGGTCAGCTTTCCCTACCAGGACGGCCAGACCCAGGCCAGCGGCGCGCCGGACAAGCTGGTCGATCTGCCGGCGGCGATCAATCACCACTGGACCAAGTCCCTCGCCGCGAGCGCCGATGGTCGCTACCTCTATGTGGGCATCGGCTCCAACAGCAACGTCGGCGAGCGCGGCATGGATGTCGAGGTGGACCGCGCGGTGATCTGGCAGATCGATGCCCAGAGCGGCGCGCACAAGAGCTATGCCACCGGGGTGCGCAATCCCACCGCCCTGGCCATCCAGCCCGACAGCGGCCAGCTGTGGGCGGTGGCCAACGAGCGCGACGAGATCGGCCCGGACCTGGTGCCGGACTACCTGACCTCCATCCGCGAGGGCGGCTTCTACGGCTGGCCCTACAGCTACTGGGGGCAGAACGTCGACACCCGCGCCCAGCCGCAGAATCCGGCCAAGGTGGCCGCGGCCATCAAGCCTGACTACAGCCTGGGTTCTCACGTCGCCGCCCTGGGCGTGACCTTTGCCACCGCGGCGGTGGGCGGTCAGTTCATCAACGGCGTCTTCGTCGGCGAACACGGCAGCTGGAACCGTGACAAGCCGGTGGGCTACCGCGTGGTCTTCGTGCCCTTCCAGCAGGGCCGTCCGGCCGGCGAGCCCATCGACTTCGCCACCGGATTCTTTGGCGACGATGGCAAGACCCGCGGCCGACCGGTCGGGGTGGCGGTGGACCAACGTGGCGGCGTGATCATCGCCGACGACCTGGCCAATACCGTCTGGCGGGTGACGCGCACCCAGTAAGGTGGGTGACGATCCGGTTGCCGTCTTCAGGGACGGCGACCGGTATCAACCCATGCGGTGGTGCAGATCACCCAGCACGATCAAGCTACCCACCACCATCAGCACCAGGATCAGGCTGGTGAACAGCAGCAGATAGAGGTCGTGGCGGTGCGAGCGACCCAGGCTGATATGCAGAAAGCAGCGCAGGTGCACCAGGATCTGCAGCAGCCCCAGGCCGAAGATGACGCCCAGGGTGGTTCCGCGCGGCCAGGTCGGGAACAGCACCAGGCCGATGGGGATCAGGCTCAGAGTCACCGCCAGCACCAGGCCGATCACATAGCTCGCCAGTTCTCGGCGATAGTCGTCACGCTTCATGGCAACAGCCCCTGCAGGTAGACCACCGACAGGATGGCGACCCACACGATATCGAGAAAATGCCAGAACAGCCCCAGGCGCATCAGCCGGGTCTTCACCGGCGTATCCAGGCCGAACACCCTGAGCTGCACCAGCATCACCACCAGCCACAGGCAACCACTGGCGACGTGCACCCCGTGCATGCCCACCAGGGCGAAGAAGGCCGAGAGAAAGGCGCTGCGCTGGGGCAGGGCGCCCTTGTCCGCCATGCCGAGGAAGTCGTGCACTTCCAGGCCGAGGAACACCAGCCCCAGGGCCAGCGTCACCAGCAGCCAGGTCACCAGGGGCCGCAGGCGACCCTCGTGGTACTTCATCGCCAGCGACGCCAGGCCGTAGGTGAAGCTGCTGGCCAGCAGCACCAGGGTCTGGACGGTGACACTGCCGATCTCGAAGACGTCCCGGGCCACCGGTCCCCCGGCGGTGGCGTGCTGCAGCGTCGCATAGATGGCGAACAGCAGCGCGAACACCAGGGCGTCGCTCATCAGGAAGATCCAGAAGCCGAATAGCGAGTATTCGGCCTCGGCGTGGGTTGCGTGGTCGGTGTGACCGACGTTTAGGCCGGCGTGGTTCATATCACGCGAACTCATGGCGCCATCTCCGCCAGGCCACGATTGCCCGGCCCGGTTTCCTCGTCGCGCGTGACGGGGCGGGTCGCGGCGACCTCATCCAGCCAGGCCTCATGCTCGCGCCGAACGTCCGCCGCCGAGATCAGTCGCTCGGTATCGCGCTGGAAGCTGCGGGCGATCACCGCGCCCCAGGCCACCAGCAGCCCCAGTACGGCCATCCAGCCGATGTGCCAGACCAGGCCAAAGGCACAGGCGAAGCCCGCCACACCGACGATGGCCGGTACGGCGCTGTTCCTGGGAAGCACCAGATCGGCATAGGTCCGCGGCCGGTCGTAGGCCAGGCCCTGTTCCTTGAGCCAGGTGAAGGGGTCGCGGTCGTTGATCGGCAGCGGCACGGCGAAGTTGTACTCCGGCGGCGGCGCGGCGACCGCCCATTCCAGGGTCCGGCCGTTCCAGGGATCACCCGCCGGCACCCGCGCACTGTCGCGGCGCCGAATGCTCACCACCAGCTGAATCACCAGGCTGCCCAGGGCGGCCAGCAGCACCACGGCGCCGAGTTCGGCGACCCACAGCAGCGGAGCGAAATCGGGGTTGTGGATGGCCTGGCTGCGTCGCGGCAGACCAGAGACGCCCAGCACATACAGGGGCATGAAGGCGAGGATGAAGCCCAGGCCGAAATTCAGCGCGGCGATGCGGCCCCAGCGCTCGTCGAGGCGAAAGCCAAAGGCCTTGGGAAACCAGAAGTGGTAGCCCGCCAGCATGCCGAACAGCATTCCCGGGATCAGCATGTTGTGGAAGTGGGCGACCAGGTAGACGGTGTTGTGCACCTGGTAGTCCACTGGCGGCGTGGCCAGGGTGATGCCGGTGAGGCCGCCAATCACGAACAGCATGATGAACATCACCGCGTAGATCAGCGGCGTGGTCAGGCGGATGCGACCGCGGAACATGGTCGCCATCCAGTCGTAGATCTTCACCCCGGTGGGAATGCCGATGAGCATGGTGGCGATGCCGAAGGCGGCGTTGATCTTGGGGCTCTGGCCCATGGTGAAGAAGTGGTGCAGCCAGACGGTAAAGGACAACACGGCGATCACCAGGGTGGCCCAGACCAGCGAGTGATAGCCATAGAGACGCTTGGTGGAAAAGGTGGCGAAGACCTCGGAAAAGACCCCGAAGGCCGGCAGGATGAGGATGTACACCTCCGGGTGGCCGAACAGCCAGAACAGGTTGATGTAGTTCATCAGGTTGCCGCCCTGGGTATTGGTGAAAAAGTGGAAGTCCAGGTAGCGGTCCAGGGCCAGCAGCAGGGTAGCCACGGTCAGCGGCGGCATGGCGAAGATCATCAGGATGCTGGTGCATAGCGCCGTCCAGCTGAACAGCGACATATGGAACAGGCGCATCCCCGGCGCCCTTTCCTTGTAGAGGGTGACCGCGAAGTTGAGGCCGGTGAGGGTGCTGCCGAGGGAACTCAGGGTCAGCGCCCAGATCCAGTAGTCGGGGCCGACGCCGGGCTGGTAGTCGATGCCGGTATAGGGCGGGTAGCCGCTCCAGCCACCGGTGGAAAAGCGCCCCAGCACCAGGGACACCATCACCAGGGCGGCACCGGCCACGGTCAGCCAGAGGCTGATGGCGTTGAGCAGGGGAAAGCGCACGTCGCGGGCGCCGATCTGCAGCGGCATGACGAAGTTGATCAGCCCGGTGAGGAAGGGCATGGCGACGAAGAACACCATGATGGTGCCGTGGGTGCTGAACAGCTGGCCGAAGTGTTCCGGCGGCAGGTAGCCCGGCGCATCGATGGCCAGCGCCTGCTGGGTACGCATCATCACGCCTTCCACTACGCCGCGGCTGAACATCACCAGCGCCAGCACCACATACATGATGCCGATGCGCTTGTGGTCCAGGCTGGTGAACCACTCCTGCCAGAGATAGCGCCATTTGCCGAGCCAGGTGATCACCCCGGCCGTAGCGAGGGCGCCGAGGATCACCACGCTGGCGCCGCAGGTGGCGATCAGGCTGTAGAAGGGCAGGGCGTCGTAACCCAGGCGGCCGAACAGCAGGTGCCAGAGGGCCGAGGAATCAGTCATGGGCGGCTCCGGTAAAGGTGGCACAGGTGGGTACCGGGTCCTGGCGATAGCGCGCCAGCACCCAGGCGAACAGGGCAGGTTGGGTCAGGCGCCACTCGGCGGCCTGCTCCAGGGTGCCGGGGCGGGCCAGCACCTGGTAATGGGCGCAGTCCAGGGCTTCGCGGGCCTGACCGACCTGTCGGGTCCAGGCCTGGAAATCCGCCTCCGCCAGCACCCGGATCGGGAAGTGCTGGTCCTGGAAACCTTCGCCGCTGTACTGGGCATTGCGGCCCTCGAACTGACCGGGCGCCGGAACCTGCAGATAGCGCTGGGTCTGCATGCCGGCCATGGCGTAGATCTGGCCGCCCAGGCGCGGCAGCAGCAGGGATTGCATCACCGTATCGCTGGTGAGCCTGAGCTGTACCGGCCGCCCCGCCGGCAAGACCAGCTCATTGACCGTGGCGATGCCCTGTTCGGGATAGAGAAACAGCCACTTCCAGTCCAGGCCGATCACCTGGACCTCCAGCGGCGCCTCGCCGGGCGTCGGCGAGCGATAGGGGTCCAGACTGTGGGTGCGGGTCCAGACCAAGAAGGCCAGCACCGCGACGATCAGCGCCGGTACGCCCCAGGCGAAGACGTCCAGCAGCCAGGAAAACTCCCAGCGTGGCCGGTAGGCGGCGCGCGTGTTGCCGTGGCGATAGCGCCAGACGATCAGCGGGGTGAGCAGGATCACCGGCAGCACCACCACCAGCGCCAGGCCGACGATCCACAGCAGCAGGTCGCGTTCGCCGCTGGCGGCGAGACCGGCCGGGGCGAGAAAGCCGTGCTGCAGCGGCGAACAGCCCGTGAGCGAAGCGGCGAGCACCAGGCCGGCCAGCGCCCGGACGCCTGAGCAGTGCCGCGAGGTGCTCCCCGGGCGAGGAGTAGAAGGACGCGATATTCGCGCTAGGGACATGAGCGGACCTGACCGTAACCAGTTGTTGCAGCCAACAGACCGCCCAAGGGGACGCGACGTTCACTGGATACTGGCGCTTGGCCGCTGCTGTTCAGGACAGGGGCGCGTGCATGGCGCGGACTAGGGCTGTTCGGTCTTCCACTGGCCGAGCAGGATGGCGACGAATTTTTCCGCGGCGGGCGACAACGAGGCCCCGCGGCGCGAGACCAGGCCGAGGGTACGGGTCACTTCCGGATCGGTGAGGGGCACGCTGACCAGGGTCGGGTGGTCGGCGTCCGGCATGGCCAGGCTGGGCATGGCCGAGACGCCGAGGCCGGCTTCCACCATGCCCAGGGAGGTGGACAGGTGCTGCACCTCGTAGAACCACTTGGGGCGTATGCCGCGCGCGGAGAGGGCATGGTCGAGCAGCACCCGGTTGCCGCTGAGGCGCCCCACGCCGATCAGCCGGTGCTCGACCAGCTCGGCCCAGCTGATCGACGGGCGTCCGGCCAGTTCGTGGTCACGCCGGCAGGCCAGCACGAACTGCTCCTGCACCAGGGGGACGAATTCGATGTCCGGGTGCTGGCCGCTGAGCATGTTGATGCCGAAGTCGGCCTCGCCGCGCAGCACGGCCTCCAGGCCGTCGTTGGCACTGAGGTCCAGCAGCCGGATGCGGATCTTGGGGTATTGCTCGTTGTACTGGCGGATCACCGAGGGCAGGAAGTAGAAGGCCGCGGTGGGGATGCAGGCCAGGGTGACCTGGCCGGTCTGGCGCTCGGCCAGTTCGCGGATGCTGAGGATGGAATCCTCGAAGTCGTCCAGCAGCCGCCGCGCCTTGGGCAGGAAATCGCGGCCGACGCTGGTGAGTCCGACGCGACGAGTGGTGCGTTCGAGCAAGGGCGTGCCCAGGCCGTCTTCCAGCTTCTTGATGCGTCGGCTCAGGGCCGGCTGCGACAGGTGCAGGGCGTCGGCGGCCTCATGGAAGCTGCCCAGTTCGGCGATTTTCACGAAAGATCGAATGTCTTGCAGCTCGTAGTCCATGATTGCCCTGCCTCGGAACCTCGGCGTAATTGATTATCCAAGTGGAATAATAACGCTGATATTTGCATTGGATAGATTTATATCCGGCTGCCAATCTTGCCTGCAGAACATCAATAACCGCTATTGATCAACAAGAGTCAGCAGTCATGCAACGTATTCCCTGCGTTCTCATGCGAGGCGGCACCTCCAAGGGTCCCTTCTTCCTTGCCAGCGACCTGCCCAGCGATCCCGTCCAGCGCGACGAGATGCTGATCGACCTCATGGGTGCCGGTCACGAACTGGAAATTGACGGCATTGGTGGCGGCAGCCCCCAGACCAGCAAGGTCGCCATCATCAGCCCGTCCAGCCATCCCGATGCCGACGTGGACTATCTCTTCGTCCAGGTGATGGTCGCCGAGCGCCGCGTCGATACCGCGCCCAACTGCGGCAACATGCTCTGTGCCGTGGGTCCCTTCGCCGTGGAGCAGGGGCTGGTCGCCGCTGAAGACGGCAAGACCCTGGTGCGCATCCGCAACCTCAACACCAACAGCTTCGTCGATTCGCTGGTGCACACGCCGGGCGGCCTGGTGCGCTATGAAGGCGACACCGCCATCGACGGCGTGCCCGGTACCGCCGCGCCGGTGCAGCTGACCTTTCTTGACGCCGTGGGCAGCAAGACCGGCAAGCTGTTTCCCACCGGCCAGGCTACCGATGTCTTCGACGGCGTGCCGGTGACCTGCATCGACATGGCCATGCCGATGATGATCGTCGACGCCCGCCACCTGGGCGTGACCGGCAGCGAGCGGCCGGCCGAGCTGGACGCCAACACGGCGCTGCTGGCGCGGCTGGAAGCCCTGCGTCTGCAGGCGGGTCGGGCCATGGGCCTGGGCGATGTCAGCGGCAAGGTGATCCCCAAGCCGGTACTGGTGTCTGCACCCCAGCACGGCGGCACCCTGCAGGTGCGCTATTTCATGCCGCACAGCTGCCACCGCGCCCTGGCCATCACCGGTTCCATCGGCCTGGCCACCGCCTGCGTCACCGCGGAAACAGTGGTGATGGCTCTGCTCGGCGAGTCGACGCGTGACCTGACCCACGTCCGCCTGGAGCATCCCAGCGGCGGGATCGACGTCGTGCTGTCGCGCGGCGGCGCGGACGGCACTACCATCCAGGCCTCGGTCGTCCGGACCGCGCGCCGCCTGTTCGCCGGCCACGTGTACGCGCCCACCGCGCGGAGGCTTGCCAGCTAAGCGATATCCCCCAACCACCAGCGCATCCGCACAACTTCAATAAACGGTGATGCCCCATGAAACTTGCCAAATCGCTGTACTTCCAGATCCTCTGCGCCGTGGTCCTCGGGGTGCTGGTCGGTCACTTCTGGGCGCAACAGGCCGTCGCGCTCAAGCCCCTGGGTGACGCCTTCATCAAGCTGATCAAGATGATGATCGCCCCCGTGGTGTTCTGCACCATCGTCACCGGCATCGCCGGCATGACCGACAAGAGCACCCTGGGTCGGCTGATGGGCAAGACGCTGCTGCTGTTCCTGGTGCTCACCGTCATCAGCCTGTTCATCGGCCTCGGCGCGGTCTATCTGTTCCAGCCCGGCGTGGGCATGAACATCGATCCCGCGACCCTGAGCACCGCCAGCATCGCCCAGTACACGGCGTCGGCGGCCAAGCTCAGCGTGGTGGACTTCTTCATGCACATCATCCCGGACACCTTCATGGGGGCGTTCAACAAGGGTGAGGTGCTGCCGGTGCTGTTCATCGCCGTGCTCTGCGGCTTCGCGCTGTCCGCCATGGGCGAGCGCGGCCGGCCGGTGCTGGATGTGCTGGAGTCGGCGTCGCAGATGGTCTTCCGCATCTTCGGCTACCTGATGCGCTTCGCGCCGGTGGGTGCCTTTGGCGCCCTGGCCTTTACCGTCGGCCAGTACGGCATCACCTCGCTGGGTTCCCTGGCCAAGCTGATCGCCACCCTCTACATCGCCTGCGCTTTCTTCGTCTTCGTGGTGCTGGGCGCGCTGTGCCGCTCGCGCGGCTTCAGCCTGTGGAAGCTGCTGCGCTACTTCCGCGAGGAATTCCTGGTGGTGCTCGGCACCTCGTCCACCGAGCCGGTGCTGCCGCGCATGCTGCAGAAGCTCGAAGGCCTGGGCTGCAAGAAGGGCGTGGTCGGCCTGGTGCTGCCCACCGGCTACTCCTTCAACCTGGATGGCACCGCCATCTACCTGTCGCTGGCCGCGGTCTTCATCGCCCAGGCCTGCAACATCGACCTCACCATCGGCCAGACCCTGACCATGCTGGCGATCATGCTGCTGTCCTCCAAGGGTGCGGCAGGGGTGACCGGCAGCGGCTTCGTCGCCCTGGCCTCGACCCTCACCGTGATCCATGACATCCCCCTGGCCGGTCTGGCCCTGCTCATCGGCATCGACCGCTTCATGTCCGAGGCCCGCGCCCTGACCAGCCTGGCCAGCAACGCCGTGGCCACGGTGGTGATCGCGCTGGGCGAGGACGCCTGCGATCGCGACAAGCTGATGCGTGCCCTGGCCAGTGGCAAGGCCGAACCCCTGGCGCTGCCCGAGGCTGCCGAGTGGACGGCATCGGACGCCCGTCCCCACGCCTGATCGTTCCAACCCCGCTTCCGCTGCACTCCCACCTCCGCGCCGTCAGCTGGCCGGAGGCGGGGATCGGCTGGCCCGCGTCTGGCCAGACCTACAACAAGAACAAGGGATATGCCTATGCTCGCGCTTCTCGGTCTGATCATGGTGGTGACCTTCACCTACCTGATCATGAGCAAACGTCTGTCGCCCATCGTGGCGCTCACCGTGGTGCCCATCGTCTTCGCCCTCATCGGTGGCTTCGCCCCCACCACCGGCAAGATGATGCTCGACGGCCTGAAGATGGTGGCGCCCTCGGCGGCGCTGCTGCTGTTCGCCATCCTCTTCTTCGGCCTGATGATCGATGCCGGACTGTTCGATCCGCTGATCCGCAAGATCCTCAAGCGCGTCAACGGCGACCCGGTGAAGATCGCCATCGGCACCGCGCTGCTCTCGCTGCTGGTGGCCCTGGACGGCGACGGCACCACCACCTACATGATCACCTGCGCCGCCATGCTGCCGCTGTACAAGCGCATCGGCATGAATCCCATGGTGCTGGCGACGGTCTCCATGCTCTCGCTGAGCATCATGAGCGGCATGAGTCCCTGGGGCGGCCCGGCCACCCGCGCCATCGCCGCGCTGGGGCTGGACGCCACCGCCTACTTCATTCCCATGCTGCCCACGGTGATCGGCGGGGCGGCCTGGGTGGTCTTCACCGCCTTCCTGCTCGGTCGCCGCGAGCGCGCGCGCATCGGCAACGTTGCCCTGGAAAGCGGCGGGGCGGCGGGCGGCAAGTGCTATATCGAGGAGATCCTCGGTGACTCGCCGAACAAGCGCCCCCGCCTGGCCTACGTCAACCTGGTGCTGGTGATCGCGGTGATGACCGCCCTGGTCATGGGCGTGATGCACGCGGCCATCCTGTTCATGATCGGCTTCGTGCTGGCGCTGATGATCAACTACCCGCAGCTGGAGTTGCAGAAGGAGCGCATCCTGGCGCATTCCGGCAACGCCATGACCGTGGTGCTGCTGGTGTTCGCCGCGGGCATCTTCGCCGGCATCTTTTCCGGCACCAAGATGGTCGATGCCCTGGCCCAGACCCTGGTCGACTGGATTCCGCCGGCCTGGGGCCACTGGTTCCCGCTGGTGGTGGCCATCACCAGCATGCCGCTGACCTTCGTGCTGTCCAACGATGCCTACTACTTCGGCGTGGTGCCCATCCTGGCCAATGCCGCCGCGGCCTATGGGATCGATCCGGTGGAGATCGCCCGCGCCTCGGTGCTGGGCCAGCCGGTGCACCTGATGAGTCCGCTGGTGGCCTCGACGCTGCTGCTGGTGGGCATGGTCGACCGCGACATCGGCGATTTCCAGAAGGCCACGGTCAAATGGGCGGTACTGACCTCCCTGGTCATCACCGTACTCGCGCTGGCCACCGGCGCCATTTCCTTCTTCGTCTGACGCCGGCGGCCTGGCCCTTATTGCTGGGCGGGGATGGGCTTGAGACCGCTGTCCTGGATGGCCTTGGCGGCGTCCTTCGAGGCCAGGTACTGCAGCAGGGCGCGGGCCGCATCCGGGTGCGTGCTCTTGCTGACCACGGCGCCGGAATAGAGGGTCATCTTCTGCGCCTGGTCGGGGATCAGGCCGACAATGTCGATGCCCTGCACCGTCTTCAACTCGCTCAGTTGCTGGAAGCCCAGCTGTGCGTCACCGCGGGCGACGACTTCGCCCACCGGCTCGGCGGGGATCATGCGCGCCTTGGCCTTGAAGGCATCGCTCAGCTGCATGCGCGGGAAGAGGATGTGCGACAGGTAGACGCCGCTGGCGCTGTCGGAATAGGCCACCGACTGGGCGTTCTCCAGGCTCTGCTTGAAGGCGTCCATGGTGGAGATGTCCGGCTTGGGCGCGCCCTTGCGCACCGCCAGGGCGATGAACGACTGGCCCAGGTCGACGCGGCTGTCCTTGAGCGCCTGGCCGTTGGCGACCAGCTTGTCCAGCGCCGAACCCACCATCAGCACCACGTCGGCCGGCTCGTTGCGGGCCAGGCGCTGGGGGATGGCCTGGGGCGTGTCGCCCATGGACGGCGCGGCGGCGATGTCCAGTTTCACGCCGGTGGCCTTTTCATAGGCCGGGGCGACTTCGCGGATGGCGCCCATGATGCCGCCCGAGCTCAGCACCGTGAGGGTGGTGACGGGTTGCGCGGCCAGCAGCGGCGTGGACGCCAGCAGCAGGGCGCCAAGGGCGAGGGTGGGCAGACGTCGAAACATGGTGAGGACTCCAGGGTGAAAAGACCGACGATAGACCGCGGGCAGGGCGGAAGCGCGTTAGTCCGAATGAAGAAAAATTTAATTTACCGGCCTGGGCGTTTTCCCTAGGGTGTCCGGTCCGCCAGACCGGGCGCCAGATCCAGAGGCCATCATGACCCAGGCTTTGGTCATCGAAGACGACGAGGTGACCGCCCACGCCATCGCCAGCGAATTGCAGGCGCAAGACTATCAGGTACGCTGGGAACGCACCGGCCGCGACGGCCTGGCCGCGGCCATCGCCGGCGGCCACGACATCATCACCCTCGACCGCATGCTGCCGGACTTCGATGGCCTGACCATCGTCAGCACCCTGCGCGGCCTCGGCATCGCCACCCCGGTGCTGATGCTCAGCGCCCTGTCCGATGTCGACGAGCGCGTTCGCGGCCTGAGATGCGGCGGAGACGACTACCTGACCAAGCCCTTTTCCCTGGTGGAGATGATGGCCCGCCTGGAGGCGCTGCTCAGGCGGCCGGCCGCCCAGTCCGCCAGCCACCAGTTGCGGGTGGGGGAGCTGACCCTGGACCTGATCGACAACACCCTGACCCGTGCCGGCGAGGCCATCGCCCTGCTGCCCACCGAATTCAAGATCCTCACCTACCTGATGCGCAACACCGGGCAACTGGTCACCCGCACCATGCTCTTCGAGCAGGTCTGGGGCTATCACTTCGATCCGGGCACCAACATCATCGACGTGCACATGGGGCGGCTCAGACGCAAGATCGAGCGAGCGGGGCGGCCGCTGGTGCATACCGTCCGTGGAGCCGGCTATGTCCTCGTCGTCCCGGACTAGGCGCTGGCGCTCGGGCAGCAGCCGTCTGCTGGCGCTCTATGCGCTGCTCTTCGTGGCCTGGGGTGCGGTCTTCACCGGGGTGCTCTACTGGCAGATCTCCGGCTACCTGGGCGCCGTGGCGGAGCGCACCCTGCTGCAGCGGGCGCACTACTACGGCAAGGTGGCCGACGCCGACCTGCTGGGGGAGTTGCAGGCCAGCGAGGTCTATTCCATGCCCGGCATCGACGCCTACGGCCTGTTCGAGGCCGATGGCTGCTATGTCGCCGGCAACCTGGTCAAACTGCTGCGCAACCTGCCGGACGACGGTCGGGTGCACTACCTGCAGCGCGGCCTCAGGACCACCGACGCCCTGGACGAGACCCGCAGCAGCCACGCCTTTCTGCAGCGCCGCGCGGACGGCCGCATCCTGGTGCTGGCCCGCGATGGCGGTTCCATTTCGGCGGTGGGCGGCATCATCGGCCAGGCGCTGTTCTGGGGACTGTCGCTGACCCTGATTCCCGGGCTGGTCGGCTGGCACCTGCTGCGGCGGCGACCGCTGCGACGGGTGGAACGGCTGCAGCGCAGCCTGGAGCGGATCGTCGCCGGTCACCTGGAAGAACGGCTGCCGTTGTCGCCGCGGCATGACGAGCTGGACATGCTGGCCGATGCGGTCAACACCACCCTGGCGCAGCTCGAGCGCTCGATGCACGAGGTGAAGGGGGTCTGCGACGGCATCGCCCATGACCTGCGCACCCCGCTGACGCGGCTGCGGGCGCGCCTGCATCAGCTGCAGCAGCTGCCGCTGGCCGAACCCCAGGCCGATAGCCTTGGCGAGGCGCTCGCCGAGACCGAGGCCATCATGTCGCGCTTCCAGGGCCTGCTGCGCATCTCCGAGCTGGAGGACACCCGACGGCGCATGGCCTTCGCGCCCCTGGACCTGGCCGCGCTGCTGCGCCAGGCCCATGACTTCTACGAGCCCCTGGCCCAGGAAAAGGCCCAGACCCTGAGCCTGGAACTGGGTGAGGCGTTGCCAGAGGTGCAGGGCGACGCCGAGTTGCTGTTCGAGGCGCTGGTCAATCTGCTCGACAACGCCCTCAAGTTCGCCCCCGCGGGGGGACGGGTGCGGCTGGTGGCGCGCGGCGTCGGCCTGGCGGTGCGCATCGAGGTGATCGACGACGGCCCCGGCATTCCCGAAGCCGAGCGCGAGAGTGTGCTGCGGCGGCTCTATCGCGGCGATGCCAGTCGCCAGCAGCCCGGCTACGGTCTGGGCCTGTCCCTGGTGGCGGCCATCGTCCGCCTGCATGGTTTCAGCCTGAACATCGAGACGGCCGAGCCGCTGGGCGCCCGGGTGGTCATCACCAGCGCCGGCTGAGGCGCGGCTTCCTAAATTTTTCTTCACTTTCCTTCATTTGAGACCGGGGCAGGGCTCTCCCAGGATGGCGGGCCCCACTGCCATACCGGATCTGCCGCTCGTGAAACACCCCTTGCTCTGCCTCGGTCTCGCCGCCCTGGGTCTCGCCTGGCTCGGCCAGGTCGAGGCTGCACCCGCCGCTGCGCCCGCCGCCAATGTGCTCATTCCCTCGCCGCCCCAGCTCTCGGCCAAGGCCTGGGTGCTGATGGATGCCACCACCGGCCAGGTGATCGCCGAGGAGGGTTCCCACGAGCACCTGCCGCCGGCCAGCCTGACCAAGCTGATGACCGTCTATGTGGCGACCCGTGACATCCAGGCCGGCCAGCTCAAGGCCGACGACAAGGTCACCGTCAGCGAGCACGCCTGGCGCACCGAGGGCTCGCGGATGTTTCTCGATCCGCGCACCCCGGTGGCGGTGCACGATCTGCTACAGGGCATCGTCATCGATTCGGGCAACGACGCCAGCGTGGCCCTGGCCGAGCACATCGCCGGCAGCAACGAGAGCTTCGCCAGCCTGATGAACGCCACGGCCCAGCGCCTCGGCCTGCACGACAGCCACTTCATGAATCCCACCGGACTGCCCGATCCCGAGCACTTCTCCTCGCCCTACGACATGGCGCTGCTGGCCCGCGCCATCATCCAGGACGAATCGGCCTACTATGAGCTCTATGCCAGGAAGTACTTCACCTGGAACGGCATCCGCCAACCCAATCGCAATCTGCTGCTCTGGCGCGATCACACCGTGGACGGCCTCAAGACCGGGCATACCGAGGCGGCCGGCTACTGCATGGTGACCTCGGCGTTGCGCGACGGACGCCGGCTGATCACCGCGGTGTTCGGCTCCAACTCCATCAACAACCGCGCGGCGGATACCCAGAAGCTGCTGACCTATGGCTACCGCTTCTTCGACAACCTGACCTTCGACAAGGCCGGCGTTGCCCTGGGCACCCCGGCGGTCTGGGAAGGTGCGCAGTCGACGTTGCCGGTGGGCGTGACCCAGGACGTAGTGCTGACCCGCCCCAAGGGTCAGCAACCGCCCGAGCGCCGTCTGGTGCTGGACGAGCCGCTGGTGGCGCCCATCGCCCAGGGCGCCGTGGTCGGCCGCCTGGAGCTGCTGGAGGGTGACCGCATTCTGCAGACCCGCCCGCTGGTGGCCCTGGAGGCGGTAGAGCAGGGCGGCTGGTGGTCGCGCTGGCCGCAGCACCTCTACCGCCTGGTGCTGCACTGGTTCAGCCGGATCTGACCCGCGGGGGCGGACTCAGGCCTGCTGCAGCTGCTCACGCAGGAAGGCATTCATCCGCTCCAGCGTCCAGCGCACACCTGGCAGCACCCCGAGCATCTCGATGAAGCCGTGGATCATGCCTGGCAGCTCGTGGTACTCCACGGCGTTGCCGGCACCGATCAGCGCCTGGGCATAGAGGCGGGCATCGTCGCGCAGGGCGTCGCATTCGGCGCCGAAGATCAGCGCCGGCGGCAGGTCGGCGTGGGAAGGGGCATAGAGCGGCGACACGCGGGGGTCGCGGGTGTCCACGTCGCGCAGATACATCCCGGAGAAGTAATCCATCATCGGTCGGGTCAGCGGCGGGACCTCGGCATTCTCGATACGCGAGGGGTGATTCCAGGCTTCGGGGGTGTTGTCGACGCCGGGATAGATCAGCACCTGGGCCTTGAGCCTGAGCGGTCCCTCGCGCAGGTGCAGCGCGGCCATGGCCGCCAGGCCGCCGCCAGCGCTGTCGCCGGCTACGGCGACGCGGTCGAGATCGAGGTGCAAGGCGCTGCCGGCCTCGGCCAGCCAGTGCAGGGCGGCCAGCACATCGTCGGGGCTCGCCGGGGCCGGATGCTCGGGGGCGAGGGCATAGTGCACCGCCAGCACCGCATGGCCGGTACCCAGGGCGATCTGGCGACAGAGCGAGTCATGGCTGTCCAGGTCGCCGATCACCCAGCCACCGCCGTGCAGATAGACCACCAGCGGGCGGGGTCGATCGTCTTCCGCATAGGGGCGGTACAGGCGCAGCGGGATGGGACCGAGCGGACCGGGCGCGTTGAACTCGTCCACCCGCGTCACCGCTGCCGGCGGCAGGCCGAGGGCGTGATTCAGCTGCACATAGGCGGCGCGCGCCTGCTCCGGGGTGAGGCTGTCCAGCGGCGGCTGCGGGTGGGCGGCCAGCTGCGCCAGCAGGCCGGCAACCTCGGGAGTGAGGCGCGCGAAGACGTCGGGCATGGGGCTTCTCCTGTGGTCCCGGGCGCCAGGATGGACGCCGGGTCGCCGCCAGCCTCGCCGGAGCGCTCGGGTGGGTCTATCGATCAGATGAACGATGGCGGCGGGCATTGGACCCCGGTTCGCGCGCGGCCGTTGCGCGGACGCGCGGGTGAGGGCGGCCTATCCTGCATCTGAACGATAGGCGCGCCGCAGCGGTACGGTAGACTCGGACCCAAGCCAGGCCCCGTCAGGGGGCCGGCATCCTACCCAAAGACAATCAAAACAATGGGGGTAGCATGGATCAGTCAGCCGTCGTTTCCTGCAGCGTGCCCAGCGCGGTGGTCGCTCGCTTCAGCCAGGTCGTCCTGGCGCTGCAAGCCCGCCTGCGTGGCGGGGCCATCACCGAATTCCATGCCCAGGCCCTGGAGCAGCTGCAGTGCCTGGTCGCCTTCGACAAGGCCTGGTGGGGAAATTCCGCCTGGCGCGACGGCGCCCCCGTGGCGCACAGCACCTTCCTGCTGGGGCTGCCGCGCAGCTATACCCGGGAATGGGATGCCCTCAAGGCCGACGACCGCGCCCTGGGCGACCTGCATCAGGAGCAGGGCCGCTGTCAGCTGTTCGATTGCCGGGACCAGACGGCCGCGCCGGCCCTGGCCGCCCTGGGGCAGCGGTATGGCCTGGCCCATGGCCTGCGCATCGTGCTCACCGACGACCAGACCCGCCTGGGCGTGCACCTCACGCTGTTCCGCGAAGATCCCGCCACGCCTTTCACCGCGCTGGAATGCCAGCTGGTGGAATGGCTGATGCCCCACCTGCTGCATGCCGAGCGCGAGAGTTGCCTGCGCACCCTGGCGACCCTGAGAGACAGCCAGGGCAGCTTCGACGAAACGGCCCTGGCGGTGTGCGATCGCTATGGCGTGCTGCTGTCCATGGAGCCCGGCTTCGCCGCCCTGCTGGCGGGGGAATGGGAGGGCTGGCACGGCAATCGCCTGCCGCCCGCCTGTGATCCCCAGAGCACCTACCAGGGCCGCACCCTGCAGCTCGATGCCCAGCCGCTGGGCGATCTGCTGCTGCTCAAGGCGCGCCGGCGCAGTTCGGCGGAGCGCCTCAGCGCCCGTGAACTGGAAGTGGCCCAGTGCTTCGCCCTCGGCCAGACCTACAAGGAAGTCGCCCGCAACCTGGGCATGGCGCCGGCCACGGTCCGCCATCACCTGAGGCGCATCTACGAGAAGCTCGGCGTCAACCGCAAGGCGCAGATCGCGCAACAGGTCGCCGCCGCGCCGGACTGATCCTCCCCTGATCCCTATGCCAAGACCGGGCGCTCACGCACCCGGTGAGGCCTCGCTCGCCCGCTCGAATGCCCTGAGGAATCCCGCCATGCCGTCTTTGCCCGGAATGCTGACCCGCGCCGCCGTCCTGTCGCTCGCCGCACTGGCCGCCACCACCCATGCCACCGAAAAGGGCATGCCGACCACCGCGGCCGGGGTGCAGGACTTCGGCGCCGGCTTCATGCCGCCGTCGACGCCCGTCGGCACCTTCGGCATGCGCTTCAGCGACTACCAGGCACGGGTGATCAAGGACAGCCATGGCAAGGACGATGGCAACGATTTCAACATCAATGTCCTGGCCATCGGCCTGGCCTACCTGCGCATGACCGACCAGCAGCTGTTCGGTGCGCGCTACGGTTTCGGTGCGGTCTCGGTGTTCTTTCGCATGGACGCC
Organism: Pseudomonas sp. LA5; assembly: GCF_028640825.1. Lineage (NCBI taxonomy): Bacteria > Pseudomonadati > Pseudomonadota > Gammaproteobacteria > Pseudomonadales > Pseudomonadaceae > Pseudomonas > Pseudomonas sp. LA5. The sequence continues at coordinate 147,028 of NZ_JAQYZY010000037.1, read as the reverse complement.
GATCTCGGCATCAACGCCGGTGGGCAGCGGGTGTTCAGCGACAGCGCCGAGCTATTCCGTCCCGCCGACCTGCAGCTGATTCCGCTGATCCTCGCCTGGGAGCCGGCGCCCGGCGTCGGCATCAACACCCAGCTGTCGATCCAGGCGCCGACCGGCGACTACGACAAGAATCGGCTGGTCAGCCCCGGGACCAACCACTGGACGGTCTCGCCGATCCTCAACGCCAGCTACATCAGCCCGAGCGGACTGGAGCTGTCGTCCAGCTTCCAGGTCGACATCAATGCGCGCAACGCGGCCACCGACTATCGCAGCGGGGTGGAGTATCGCCACGAATTCGCCGTCGGCCAGCATTTCGGCCCCTGGACCGCGGGGCTGGGCGGCTACTACTACCGCCAGCTCAGCGACGACGACGCTCCCGGCCTGACCCGCGGCAACCGTGCCCGGACGCTGGCGCTGGGGCCGGCGCTCAGCTTCTTCGATCCCTCCTCGGGATTGCCGGCCATCTGGCTGCACGCCTACAAGGAATTCGAGACGCGCAACCGGGCCGAGGGCTATACCGTGGCGCTGAAAATCGGCGCCAGCTTCTAGGGCGGCATGCTAGACGCCTAGCATCTCGCGTACCCGGGCCGCCAGGGTGTCCATGGCAAAGGGCTTGGTGAGGATTTCCATGCCCGGGTCCAGATGCCCGTTGCCGATGGCGGCATTCTCGGCATAGCCGGTGATGAACAGCGTCTTCAGGCCCGGACGCGACTGGCGCCCCGCTTCAGCCATCTGCCGACCGTTCATGCCGCCGGGCAGGCCGACGTCGGTGATCAGCAGGTCGAGCGACACGTCCGATTGCAGGATCTTCAGGCCGGTGAGGCTGTCGGCCGCTTCGATCACCGCATAACCGAGGTCTTCGAGGATATCCACGACCAGCATCCGCACCGTCGGTTCGTCGTCGACGATGAGCACCGTTTCGCCCTGGGTGCTGCCGGCCACCTCCCGGCGCGCGGTCAGGCCTTCGTCGGTCGGCGCCTCGCCCAGGTAGCGCGGCAGATAGATGCACAGCGTGGTGCCCTGGTTGATCTCGGAGTAGAGCCGTACCTGGCCGCCGGACTGGCGCGCGAAGCCATAGATCATCGACAGGCCCAGACCGGTGCCCTGGCCGATGGGCTTGGTGGTGAAGAAGGGCTCGAACACCCGGGCCGCGACCTCCGGCGCGATGCCCACCCCGGTATCCGTCACGCACAGCGACAGGTACTGACCTTCCGGTAGATCCTGGGCGCGGGCGCTCTCGCGATCCATCCAGCGGTTGGCGGTCTCGATGGTGATGCGACCGCCCTCGGGCATGGCGTCGCGGGCATTGATGCACAGATTGAGCAGTGAATTCTCCAGCTGGCTGGGGTCCACCAGGGCCGGCCAGAGGCCCGCGGCGCCGACGGTCTCCACCTGGATGCCAGGACCCACGGTGCGCTGGATGAGTTCGGTGAGGCCATCGATCAGCTGGTTGACGTCCACCGGCCGCGGCGCCAGGGTCTGGCGCCGGGAAAAGGCCAGCAGCCGGTGGGTGAGGGCGGCGGCGCGCTTGGCCGCGCCCTGGGCGGCGATCAGATAGCGATCGAGTTCGCGCAACCGCCCCTGGGCGATGCGCGTCTCCATCAGTTCCAGGGCACCGGAGATACCCGCCAGCAGGTTGTTGAAATCGTGGGCGAGACCGCCGGTGAGCTGGCCGACCGCTTCCATCTTCTGCGACTGACGCAGCTTTTCCTCGGCCTGCATCAGTTCGGCCGAGCGTTCGGCCACCCGGATTTCCAGGGTCTCGTTGAGGGTACGCAAGGCGGCCAGCGCCTTGTCCCGTTCGGCTTCGATCGCCCGCCGCTCCTCGACGTCGATGAGCACCCCGGGAAAACGCAGCGGGGTGCCGTCGGCAGCGTGATCGACCCGGCCATTGGCCTCGATCCAGTAGTAGTTGCCGTCGGCGCGCCGTACCCGGTACTGGTGGGCGAAGGGACCGCTCTGGGCGATTACCCCGTCGATGGCGTGGGCGAGACCGCCCTTGTCGTCGGGATGGACGTTGGTCACCACCTGGGCCAGGCTCAGACCTTCGCGACCCAGGCGCGGATCGAGACCGAAGACCGTGGCGAAGGCTTCGTCCACGGTAAAGCGGTCGGTGGGCAGGTCCCAGTGCCAGGTGCCGATGATGGCGCCGGCGGACAACGCCAGCTGTACCCGCTCGATGTTTTCCCGCGCCAGGGCCTCGCTGATGCGCAGCCGTTCCTCGGCGTTGCGCCGCTCGGTCACGTCGCTGAAGAGGATGGCGATCTGGCGCTCGTCGGGATCGCCCACCCGTACGGCGCGGACATCGAACCAGCGTTCGAAGGTGTTGGCGTAGTTCTCGAAGGTCGCCGGCTCGCCGGTCTTGGCCACGTGGCCATAGGTATCGAACCAGAACTGCTCCAGGTTGGGGGCGAATTCGGTCACCCACTTGCCACGCAGGTTGACCCCGGCCTGGCGTTCGAAGGCCGGGTTGGCTTCCAGGAAGCGATAGTCGATGGGCTTGTCGTCGGCGTCGAACTTGACCTGGACGATGGCGAAGGCCGAACCGATGGTCTCGATGATGGCGCGAAAGCGTTCCTCGCTCTTGCGCAGGGCGGTCTCGGCCGTCTGCAGCTGGCTCATGTCCAGCAGGGCGCCGATCATCCGCAGCGGGCGACCGTAGCTGTCGCGGATCACCCGACCGCGGTCGAACACCAGCGCATAGGAGCCATCAGCGCGCTGGAAGCGGTATTCATCGGTCCAGACCAGGCCGTCGCCGTCGATCACCGCGTGGATGGAGGCCGCGATACGGGTGCGATCGTCCGGGTGGATCCGGTCCAGCCACCAGTCGCCGGTCGATTCGACCGCGGTGGGGGTGTGACCATAGGCCGTGTGCAGCGCCTCGTTCCAGAGCACCGCCCCGGAGGCGAAGTCCCAGTCCCAGATGGCATCGTTGGTGGCTTCGGCGACCAGGCGATAGCGTTCCTGGGTTTCCTTGAGCGCAAGGCCCGCCAGGTGTTCTTCGGTGCGGTCACGCAGGATCTTGACGAAGCCGAGGGGCTCGTCGTCGTCATCGTTCAGCGCCATCATCTCGCCGGACGCCCAGAAGCGCTGCCCGTCCTGGCGCAGGTGCCAGCGCTCGTCGATGGCGCTGCCGTCGCGCAGGGCCTTGGCCATCTCGTACTCGGCACGACGGTTGGCACGGTCCTCCGGGGTGAAGAAACGCGAGGCATCCTGGCCGATCATTTCCTGGGCGGTCCAGCCCATGACCTGCTCGGCACCGGGATTCCAGTCGGTAATGAGCCCCTCGGAGTCGCAGACCACGATGGCGAACTGGGTGGTGCTCTCCAGCACGGCGCGGCTGCGTGCCTTGCTGGGCCGGCGGATGGCGCCGGTCGGGGCCACGGCGCGGTCCTCGGTGGACCGCAGGGCGGCGCGCAAACGCAGGACTTCGGCTTCGAGTTCCTCGCGCGTCAGCGTTGCCAGGGGTGCCTCACTCATCTTGCAGGGGATCCTCGGGAAAAAGCGGTCTGAGCATCGTTCGACCACGAAAGCGGCAGAGTGTGGCGGCCTCGTGCGACGCAGGATAGGCCTTGCCGCTGATCGGCAGGCTGGGCGGATGGAACGGCCCGGCTACTGCCCGGATTGCGGCTGCGACCAAGCGAAGCGGCCAGGGCGTAGAGGTCGCCGGGATAGAGCAGGGCAGGGGAGGCGGCCGACGGCAGCGGCTGGCACGCGGCTGTTGGGTGGCGCTGAGGAAACGACCCCTTGCGCCAGGGGAGGAGCGATGGCACCTCGGAACCCGCTTGCCGTCGGCGACCTCTACGAAAGCAAGCGGCGGCCCTTGGGATCGCCAGAATCCTTCCCGAACGGACCGCGCAGGAGCACTTCGAGCATGACCATGGAATCCTCCCCTGCAACCGCGACGCTCAAACGCGCCATCACCCTGCCCATGCTGCTGTTCTTCATCCTCGGCGACGTCCTGGGTGCGGGGGTCTATGCCTTGGCGGGTACCATCGCCGGGCGGGTCGGCGGCGCCATCTGGGCGCCCTTGCTAGTTGCCTTGCTGTTCGCCCTGCTGACCGCGGCGTCCTATGCCGAGCTGGTCACCAAGTACCCCAGGGCGGGGGGCGCGGCGGTGTTCGCCGAGAGAGCCTTCGGGCGGCCCTGGCTGTCCTTCCTGGTGGGCTTCTCGATGCTGGCCGCCGGGGTTACCAGTGCCGCAGGGTTGGCGGTGGCCTTTGCCGGTGGCTATCTACAGGCACTGGTGCCCTGGCCCGCCAGTTGGGTCTGCCTGGCCTTCCTGGTGCTCATCGGCCTGCTCAACGCCCGGGGCATCAGGGAATCGCTGTCGGTCAATCTGGTGATGACCCTGATCGAGCTGTCAGGCCTGGTGATCGTCGTCGCGGCGGCGGCCTGGTTCGTCGTCCAGGGACAGGGCGAGCCGGCGCGGCTACTGGAAATGGATGCGCCCTCGGCCACCGTGGCCATCCTCGGTGCCTCGCTGCTGGCCTTCTATTCCTTCGTCGGCTTCGAGACCTCGGCCAATCTGGCGGAGGAAGTGCGTGACGTCAGCCGCGTCTATCCGCGAGCGCTGTTTGGCGCTCTGGTCATCGCCGGCATCGTTTACATGCTGGTGGGCGCCGGCGCCGCCCTGGTGCTGCCGGTCGACCAGCTCAAGGCGTCGGGCGCACCGCTGATGGACGTGCTCGGTGCCTCGGGCCTGGGGGTGCCGACCCGGGTGTTCGCCGTCATCGCCCTCATCGCCGTGGCCAACGGCGCACTGCTGACCATGATCATGGCCAGCCGCCTGGCCTATGGCATGGCCCGCCAGGGCCTGCTGCCGCCGGTGCTCGGCCGGGTGCTGCCACGGCGACAGACCCCCGGGATCGCCATCCTCGCCACCACCGCGGTGGCCATCGCCCTGACCTATACCAGTACCCTGGATGTGCTGGCCGAAACCGTGGTGCTACTGCTCCTGGTGGTGTTCATCAGCACCAACCTGGCGGTGCTGGTGCTCAAGCGCGACCGGGTCGAGCATGCGCATTTCCGCGTCCACTGGCTCTTTCCGGTACTGGCCCTGGGCTCCTGTGCGCTACTGCTGGCCCAGCAGGGCGCCGCGACCTGGTGGCGCGCCGGGCTGATGCTGCTGGTGGGCGTGGCGCTCTATGGGCTGACGCGGCTGGCCGGTTCGCACCGGGTCAACGCCTAGGCGCCCACCAGGGCGTAGAGGGTCCGCATGTCGGCTGGCTTGGTCAGGTGATGATCGAAGCCGGCCGCCAGGGCCTCGGCCTGGTCCTGGGGCTGGCCCCAGCCGGTCATCGCGATCAGCCTGACCGCCTGGCCGTCCGGGGTGGCGCGGATCGCCCGGGCCAGCTGGTGACCGGTCAGGCCCGGCATGCCGATGTCGGAGATGACGATTTCGGGGCCATAGCTCTGGAACAGGGTCAGGGCTTGCTGGCCATCGTAGGCGACCCGCACCTCGTGGCCATCCAGCTCAAGGAGTTCGGCGATGGTGTCGGCGATGTCGGGGTTGTCGTCGGCGACCAGGATCCGGCGGGTGGTGGGCGTTACCGAGGCGGCGGCCACGGCTTCCAGCGCGCTGGCGGGCGGCGCCGCGGTCAGCGGCAGGCTCACGGTGAAGCGGCTGCCCTGACCCAGGCCGGCGCTGGTCACGGTGATGTCGCCACCCTGCAGCCGCGCCAATTCGCGGGAAAGGGCCAGGCCGATGCCCAGCCCGGGCGAGCGTTCGGTAAGGCGCGGGTCGATCTGGCCGAACATCTGGAACAGGTTCGCCAGGCGCTCGGGGGCGATACCGATGCCGTTGTCGGCGATATCCACCCGCACCTCGCTGTCGCTCGCCTGCACGGCGAGGGTGATCCGTCCCCCTGCCGGGGTGTAACGGGCGGCGTTGCCCAGCAGGTTGATGAAGATCTGCTCCAGGCGCAGCGGATCGGCCTGCAGCCAGAGTGGCGCCTCGGGCACTTGCAGCGCGAAGGTCTGGCGCTTCTCCTGCATGGGCGCTAGGGTCGCCTCGGCGGCGGCCTGGATTACCGTCTGCAGGGTGACGAAGGCGTTATGCAGGGTGATGCGGCCAAAGGTGATGCGCGAGATGTCCAGCAGATCGTTGAGCAGGGCGCCCATGCGTTCCACCTGTCGCTCGATGGTCTGGCAACTGCGCTGCCGCTGTTCGGCCGAGGCCTGGGGCGCGGCGATCAGTGCCGCCGCCTGGCGAATGGGGGCCAGCGGATTGCGCAATTCATGGGCCAGCACGGCGAGGAATTCATCCTTTTGCCGATCGTTGTCGCGCAGCTGTTGCTCCTGGCGCTTGCGCTCACTGATATCGAGAAACCAGACCGCCACGTTGCCGTCGAAGGGCGTGGCGCTGATCTGCAGCCAGCAACTGGCGCCACTGGCATCGGCACCTTGCACTTCGACGGACCAGGCCGCCTTGCCGGCCCGGTGCTGCGCACAGAGCTGCAGGATCCGCGCACTGGCCCAGGGCAGGCGGGCGTTCGCAGCGTTGCCGTCGAGGCCCAGGGTGGTGGCGCCGATGGGGTTGAGATAGTCCCAGCCGAAGGCATCCGCAGCAGCGGGCACGGCGATGCCGAAGGAGACCTGGGAGCTTTCCAGGGCCACCCGCAGCCGGCGTTGCGAGCGCAGGGCGGCCTCCTGGATGCGGGCGCGGTCGATCACCAGCACCGCCTTGGAGGCGCACAGATCGGCCAGGTGCTGCTGGCGCGGCGTGGGCTCCCGGGCCTCCGGCAGGTGGACGGTGATGGCGCCGAGGGTGCCGTGCAGGGTACTGCGCAGGGGCACGGCATGCAGGGCGGCGTAGCCCATACGCTGGCCCAGGGTGGCCAGGGCGGCGAACTCGGGTGCGGTCGCCAGCGCCGGCACCACCACCCGGGCATCGCTGCGCAGCACGGCGGCACAGGCGCTTTCCGCCAGCGGCAGGGTGGCCAGCTGCGCCTGATCTGCGGCCGAGAAACCGGCCGCGAAATACAGCTGCGGCGGCTTGCCGTCTTCCAGCAGCGAGACGCAGCCCAGGGAGGTCTGGTGGAAGCGACAGAGCACCGCGAGGATCTCCTGCAATTGCTGCGGCAACGAGGGCAACTGCAGCAGGCGATGATTGAGCCGCTGCAGGACCTCCAGGTCGGCGACCTGCAGTTGCAGCTGCTCCTGGCTCAGCTGCAGGTTGCGCAGGTAGTCGTCGCGTTCCTCTTCGATCAGCCGGCGGGCGTCGGCAGCGGCCAGCAGGGCTTCGCCCACCTGGCGGATCTCCAGCACGTCGCTGTCCGGCAGCACCGGCGGCAGGCGCTGCCCCAGGGCCTGGGCGGCCGCCTGCAGCGCCTGCACCGGCCGGCTGATTCGCCGTGACAGCAGTAGCGCCATCGCCCAGGCGAAGGCCACCGACAACGCCAGGCCGCCGCCATAGAGGGCAAAGGAACGGGTAGCCGCGGCCGACACCTCCACGGTGGGGATGGCCGTGGTCACCGTCCAGCCAGAATCGGGCAGCCGCACGAAGGCGGTGTAGACCTGGCGGCCTTCCCGGGTACGGGCGGTACCGACGCCTTCTTCGCCGGGCTGGGCCAGGATCTCCGCCAGACCTGGCAGGGCCGGCTCGCCCAGGCTCTCCTCGTGCAGGCTGGTACGGGCGATGCGCAGGCCATGGCGATCGAATACCGAGCCCACCCAGTCCTTGGGCAGGGCGCGGGCCATGCGCGCCGCGCGGATGCTCTCCGGGGTCATCACCGCGGTCAGCACGAAATTCGGCCGACCTTCGCGCAGCACCGGGACCCGGATCGGAAAGGCCAGCAGCCCGGCGGCTCCGCGGCCCAGTTGCCCGATCACCGGCCGGCGCTGGGCGAGCACCTCGGCAAAGCTGTCCGGCTCGGCGAGGGGCCCGCTAGCGGGCCGGTTGACGCTCGATATCCGCCGGACGACCTGGCCCTCCGGCGTGGCGAGCAGCACCGTTCGCCAACCCGGTACCAGCGGCAGGATGCGCTCGACCAGGGTTTCGAAATCGCTCAGGTCACCCGTCTGTAACAGGGGCGACTCGGCCAGCGCCTGGAGGATGGTCACCGAGCGGCGCAGTTCGCTTTCGATGATGGTAGCCGCCTGGCGGCTGGACTCCAGCGCTCGCTGTTCGGCTTCGTGCTGCTGGTGGTGGACGAGCAGCCACAGCCCCAGCCCGGCCACCAGCGCCAGGGGCACGATTCCGGCGAAGGCGATGGCCAGCAGGCGATTGCGCAAGGGGACCAGACGCGCAGGGCGAAGCTTCGTCGGTGGCATGGGGAGTTCGATTGAGGAAAAGGCTCATTCTAGCCTGAGTTCGAGTGGCCATTGGCCAGGGTTGGGCGCCCGTCGTCGGCCCGCTGCCTATGGCTGCAGGCCGCGCCAGCTCTAGCCTGCGGCTTATCAGGGGATACCACTGATCGGCGATGGGTGGCTGTTCAGCCAGGGGGGTTGGCGCCGACCAGAAGGAGGTGAATACCCTTTCCTGCCTGGAGTCGCGCCATGCGTACCCTGAAATTGTCGGCCCGTTCGGCCGCGTGCTTTGCCACCGTTACCCTGCTGCTGCTGGTGTTGGTGGCTTCCTCGGCCGTGGGCCTGAATTCCCTGTACAAGGCTGAACAGGATGTCGAGACCAACTGGATGGCCAGCATCGCGCAAACGGCGAGGATGGATAGCCTGTGCTCAGGTTACGTCTGGAGACGCTGCGCATGGTGGCCTCGGAAGACGAGCAGATGAAGCAGACCGCGGCGGCGACCATCGCCCAGGCGCGCAGCAAGTTGCAGCAGGAGGTAGCGGCCTACCAGGCGCTGGTCGCTTCGCCCGAGGAACAGCGGTTGGCCGACGCCGTATCCGCCGGCGTCAAGGCCTACGATGCGCGCCTCGACGAGATCGTCACCCTCGCCCGGACGCGTCCGGCCAGCGAAGGGACCGCCTACGTCAATGCCAACATCCGGCCGCTGACCAACGACCTGCAAGAGAAGATCGTGGTCCTGACTGACTTCAACCAGCGCGGCGCCGAGCATGCCGGCGAACTGGCGACCCAGACCTACAGCCACAACCTCTGGCTGCTCGGGGTGATTGCCGCCGTGGCCATCGTGCTCACTGTGGTGCTGGCCGTGCTCTATACCCGCAGCATCCTGCAGCCGCTGCGCCAGGTGCTGGCCATCAACCGCCGTATTGCCGAAGGTGATCTGCGGGTCGCGGCCCAGGCCACCGGCCGCGACGAGATGGCCGACCTGATGCGCGCGACGCTGCAGATGCAGCAGACCCTGCGCGATACCGTCAGCCATATCGGCGAGGCCTCGACGCAGCTGGCGTCCGCCGCCGAAGAGATGAATGCCGTGACCGAAGAGGGCAGCCGTGGGCTGCAACGGCAGAACAGCGAAGTGGAGCAGGCGGCTACCGCGGTCAACGAGATGACCGCCGCGGTCGAGGAGGTGGCACGCAACGCCGCCTCGGCCTCGACGTCCGCGCAACAGTCGGAGCGCTCGACCGGTCTGGGCGCGGCCCGCGTCACCGAGACCGTCAACGCCATCCAGTTGCTGACCGGCACCGTGTCCCACACCAGCGAGCAGATCGTCGCCCTGGCCGGGCAGGCGCAAGGCATCGCCACCGTGGTCGACGTGATCCGCGGCATCGCCGAGCAGACCAACCTGCTGGCGCTGAACGCCGCCATCGAGGCCGCCCGCGCCGGGGAGCAGGGCCGCGGTTTCGCCGTCGTCGCTGACGAGGTGCGTGCCCTGGCCCACAGGACCCAGGAATCCACCCGCGAGATCGAGCAGATGATCGGCGGCATCCAGAGCGGTTCGGAAGGCGCTGTCCAGGCCATGCAACGCAGCCGCGACGAGGCCACCGCCACCCTGAAGATCGCCAACGAAGCGGGCGCGGCCCTGGAGGAGATCGCCCGCTCCATCACCGAGATCAACGAGCGCAATTTCCTCATCGCCACGGCCTCGGAAGAGCAGGCCCAGGTCGCCCGTTCGGTGGACCAGAATCTGGTCAGCATCCGCGACCTGTCGATCCAGACCTCGGCCGGTGCCCACCAGACCGCCGCCGCCGCCCATGAGGTCTCGCGCCTGGCGGTGGACATGAATCGCCTGGTCGGCCGTTTCTCGGTCTGATCCGACTGAACGGTGGTGAAAGGCCCTGCCGAGCGCTCCTTGGCAGGGCCTTTTAGTTTCTGGCGTGCGGGCAGGCATGCTGGGCCGGGACCAATGGACGGGAACCCGCCCGGGGGCTCAGGGGGGCTGCAGCCCACTACTCCAGGAGCGATGGCCATGTACCTCGTTCAGTTGCTGCTACCCCTGAACGACAATGGCGGCCAGCGCCTGTCCGGGGCGCTGTTCCAGGAGGTGCGCGAGGAACTGGTCGCGCGCTTCGGCGGGCTGACCGCCTTCAGCCGGGCACCGGTGGAGGGCCTGTGCCAGGACGAGGCGCGGCGCGCCAAGGACGGCGAACGGCTGGTCTGCGAGGTCATGACCGGGGCCCTGGATCGAGCCCGGTGGGACGGCTATCGGCACCGCCTGGAATCGGCCTTTCGTCAGCGCGAGATCATGATCCGCGCCCAGCCGACGGCGCGGCGCTAGCCGTCCGCCAGCACTACCCGGGCCCGCCCGGCGCGCTTGGCCTGGTACAGGGCGCCATCGGCGCGGCGGATCAGTTCGTGGACGTTGAGGCTGCCGGCGGCGCCGTGGGCGATGCCGATGGAGGAGGTGGTCGCCAGGCGGATGTCCTGCAGCGTCCAGGGCTCCTGCAGGGCCAGGCAGAGGCGCTCGGCCAGCGCCAGGGCGGTGGTCGCGGGGGTGTCGCGCAGGAAGACGATGAATTCGTCTCCGCCGATCCGCCCGAGCAGATCGTCCGCGCGCAGGCAGGCGCTGACCCGGGTGACGAAGGCCACCAGCAGCCGATCCCCCACCTCGTGGCCGAATTCGTCGTTGATCGCCTTGAACCTGTCCAGGTCGAGGTAGAACAGGGCGCACTCCGCCTGGGGAGAGGCGGCTGCCAGGTGACCGACGATCTGGTCGAGGATGCTGCGTCGATTGGGGATGCCGGTCAGGGCATCCAGGTAGGCCAGGGACTTGAAGCGTCTTTCGCTGTCCTGCAGGGCGGTCTCCGCCAGCTTGCGCTCGGTGACATTGCGACTGACGATGGTCAGCAGCTGGCGTCCGCCCTGGGCATCGAAGTGGGGCGTCTTGATCACTTCCCAGGTATTGATGCGTCCATCCGGCCCCATGAAGGACTTCTCGATCTGCGTGGCCACACCATTGCGCCAGGCGCGCTCGTCGGTCTCGATGTTGTAGGCGAAGGCCTGGGCATGATCCGGAAACAGCTCGATCAATTCGGCGTCGGTGATGCCCACGTAGTCGAAGCCGAGCATGGCGTAGGCTTCGAGCACGATGCGATTGACGAACAACCAGCGCCCGCGGCCATCCTTGGCGATGATGAATTCCTGGATCGAATCGAGGAGGGCGCGCAGATCGACATCGGAATCGGCGGGAGACATGGGCAGGGCCTGGCAGTCGCGTGGGTTTTCAGGCTATCGGCCCGCCAGCCTGGAAAATGAGGCCCTTCATCAGGTCACCCGTCGCCTGGCGCGGCCCGGCAGCAGGTGATGTGACGCGGAGCGGCTGCCGACGAATGGTAGCCGTCGCCAGGCACTGCCTTTGACGGCCGCAAGCGGGGCGGCGCCGCTGCAGCGCGGGCTCGCCCTGGAACCAAGGCCTTTTCCGTGGGCCGAACGAGGTATTCATCAGCTGCCAGATGTGCCCTTCATGCAGACCACGACAAGAGCCGTTACCGGCCAGTACGCCGCCTCGAACCCGCTCAACCTGCAACCGGCCCGATCGCTCTACCAGGAATTGCTGGTGGAGCACCCGGGCGTCAGGGCGCAGGAGAGGGCTCGACGCTTTCTCGACGACCAGCTGCAGGCGGTAGGCGGCATGACCGCCGACCTGCCGGAAGAACCCGAGGGCCTGGAAGCCTGGGTGCTGGAAAACAATGCCCGGGTCGGCGCCCAGTATCAGGACTACCTGGCGGCCCGCAAGGCTGGTGCGCCGCGCCGCTACTTCGGCAGCAAGGCCCATGCGCTGTACTTCCTGCGTGGCGTGGCGCCCACCAAGCTGGTGGATGGCGCCTGGCTCTATGGCACGCTCGCCCACTGGGACGATCTGCGCTATCGGGCGGCCATCCAGATCTATCTGGAAGAACTGGGCGACGGCCAACCGGACAAGAACCATGTGGTGCTCTATCGCAAGCTGCTGGCCAGTCATGGCTGCGAAGATTTTTCGCAGCTGAGCGACGAGCACTATGTCCAGGGCGCGATTCAGTTGGCCCTGGCCCATAACGCCGATCACTATCTGCCAGAGGTGCTCGGCTTCAACCTGGGTTACGAGCAGTTGCCGCTGCACCTGTTGATCACCTCTTACGAGCTCAACGAGCTGGGTATCGACCCCTATTACTTCACGCTGCATGTAACGGTCGACAATGCCGGCACCGGGCATGCGCGCAAGGCGCTGCAGGCGGTGCACGACGCCATGCCGGCCGAAGGCCGCGCGGCTTTCTACCAGCGCGTGGTGCAGGGCTATCTGCTCAATGAGCTGGGCGCCGGCACCACCTCGGTGATCGCGGGTTTCGATCTGGAGCAGGCGGTGATCGAGGTGCTGGCGGAGAAGAGCACGGTTGGCCGCTATGTGCATTCGGACTATTGCCGCATCGGTGGCCGCAGCGTCGGCGACTGGTTATGCGCTCCGTCGCAGATTCCCGACTTCCTCCGGGTGATGCAGGAGCAGGGCTGGATCAAGCGTCACGAGGACCCGGTCAACAGCCGCTTCTGGCGGCTGATCCAGGGCGAGCGCGCCGAGATGTTCGGCGTCTTCACCGCCTATGAACAGCAACTGATCCACGATTGGATCGCCGGTGACTTCGTGCACAGTGGGGCCCGGAATCAGGCTGCCGCCGAGCGGGTGGCGGTGTTGCCGCGGCGCGAGGTGAGCTTTCGCGCGCGCCAGCGTCAGCAGGAGCGCCTGTGTCCGGCGCTGGAAGCCGAGCAGGGCACGGCGGCCAATGCCAGCAAGGCCCAGGCGAGCGACTTCGATGGCGATGAGGTCGCACTGGAGCAACGGCTGGCGAGCCAGCCCAGTCGCGCGGCCGCCATGGCGCTGCTGGTGGAGCAGCTGTCACCGGCGCGCCATCACAGCCGTGCCGGACTGCTGGCGACGCGGCTGTTCGTCTCCCTGTTGGACTGAGCCTTATTCAAGGACCTGCGAGGGTCCTTTTTCATTTCGACTGTCATTGAAGGGCCCACCCATGACGGCCATGGAACACCCCGAACGCACCGCGACCAGCCCTGCCGCCGCCGCTGCCCTGAAACTGCTGATCGAAACGCTGCGCGCGGCGGACTATCACTTCATCACGCCCACCCCGGCCTCCCACGCGCGGGTCAATGCCCGGCCAGGCAACGCCTGGGCGCGGGATCTGCAAGGCATCTTCGGCTGGAGTCGGCCGTTTTCCCCCGAGCTGCTGCCCGGCTCTCTGGTCGACATACTGGCGGCCGCCGAGCTGCTGACCGCAGTGCCGAGTGGCTGGCGCAGCCGGGTGCGGGTGTCGAGCCTGGGCGACCAGTTGTTCGTGCATTCCGCCTATCCCACCGAGGACGCCGATGCGGTGTTCTTTGGCCCCGACACCTATCGCTATGCCAATGCCCTGGAAGCCCAGCTGCGCTTCGATACCGGTGCCATCCGCCGCGCCGTGGACATCGGCAGCGGTGCCGGTCCGGGTGCCATCCTGGTCGCCCTGGCGCGGCCCGATGCCGAGGTGCTGGCGGTGGACATCAACGAGCGCGCCCTGGCCCTGACCCGGACCAACGCCGAACTGGCCGGGGCCGAGAATGTCAGCGCGTGCTACAGCAACCTGCTGAACGATGTGGCGGGCGACTTCGATTTCATCCTGTCCAATCCGCCCTATCTGGTCGATCCCGGCGAGCGTGCCTATCGCCATGGTGGCGGTCCCCTCGGGGCCGGCCTGTCCCTGGCCATCCTGGACACGGCGCTGCAGCGCCTGGCGCCGGGCGGCACCCTGCTACTCTATACCGGCGTCGCCATGGTCGATGGCCGTGATCCATTCCTGGAAGAAGTCCGCACCCGCCTGGACGGCCAGGACGTGGCCTGGCGCTATCGCGAACTGGATCCGGATGTCTTCGGCGAAGAGTTGGAGGCAGGGGTCTACGCCCATACCGATCGTATCGCCGCCGTGGTCCTTACGGTAACCCGGTCGCACTGAAGGCGTACGCCAACGGCTACACTGGCGGGCGCTGCTATTACCCGCCCGTGTCCCGGAGTCCGCCATGCAACTGCTGCTGAACCAGACCTCGCCCTATGCCCGCGCCGCGCGCGTCACCGCTTTGGAAGCCGGCTTTGGCGAGCGACTGGCGCTGGTGTGGAGCGACCCCTGGAACGAGGACGCGCAGCTGTTGGCCGCCAATCCGGCCAACAAGGTGCCGGTGCTGATCACCGATGAGGGTGTGACCCTCGGCGAGACTCTGCTGATCTGCATCCATTTGCACCAGCTGGGCGGCGGCAACCCGCTTGCGGCCGAACGCCTGCAATTGGCCGGCCTGGGCCAGGGCCTGATCGACGCCGCCTTCGGCACGGTGATCGCCCGCAAGCAGGGCGGTGCGGCCCAGGATGAATCGGTGCTGGGCGCTCGCCGGCTGGCGGCCATCGGGCGCCTGCTGGCGCGCCTGGACCAGTCTTCCACCCTGGATGCAGAGGACCTTGATTTCAGCCACTACCTGGTAGCGGTCGGGCTCGACTACCTGAGCTTTCGGCTGCCGGAAATCGACGGGTCCGCGCACCTGCGGCTGGTGGCCTTTCACCAGCGGCTCCTGGCGCGTCCCAGCTTTGCCGCGACGAGCTTCCAGTAAGGCAAAAAGCCCACGCGGCGGCCCCCGCCAACCGCGTGGGCAAGCCCTAGAGCTCGATCAGGATCTTCAGCTGGGTCCCGGCCTTGTCCAGCAAGGCTTCGAAGCCCTGTTCCACCACGTCGTCCAGCGCGATGTGGCGGGTCACGACTTTCTCGGCCGGCAGTTGGCCGCTGGCGATCAGGGCCGCCACCTGAGGCCACATCAGGGTCGAGTAGCACCAGGAGCCGCGCAGGTCGACGTCCTTGTAGGTCAGGGTGAAGCCATCCAGCGCCGGGGGCTTGCCCTGCATCCCCACCTGGACCACCACGCCCTGGCGGCGGACCGCCTCCAGGCACAGCCCCAGCGGTGCCTCGGCGCCCACGCATTCGAAGGCCACATCCACCCCCACGCCCCCGGCGGTGCGGGCACGCACCTCGCGCAGCACATCGGTGCTGCCGGGATTCAGGGTGATGAGCCCCTCCACCAGGCGGTGGGCCATCTCCAGGCGGTTGTCGTTGAGGTCCACCAGGAAGATCCGCGTGGCACCCGCCGCGCGGGCAGCCATGACCTGCAGCTGGCCGATGGGCCCGGCACCGGCCACCAGCACGCTGTCGCCGGGCTTCACGCCGCCCCGGTGAGTGGCATAGACGGTCACCGCCGTGGGTTCGATCAGCGCCGCGTGCTCGGTGCTGAGATCGTCCGGCATGGGGATGGCGTTGTAGTCCTCCACCAGGGAGTACTCGGCCATCCCGCCCCAGGGATGGGACAGGCCGATGATGGCCAGCTGTTCGCTGAGCTGGTACTGGCCGCGGCGGCCATAGTAGTCGTCCCGTGGCGAGACCATGGGCTGGATGGAGACCCGGTCACCGGGTTTCACCGACGTCACCTCGCTGCCCACGGCCTCCACCACGCCGGAATACTCGTGGCCGAGGATCTGCGGCACCTTACCGCCGGTGTAGCTGTGCGGCGCGGTAGGAATGAAGATGGGACCGCCAAGGTACTCGTGCAGGTCGGTACCGCAGATGCCGCAGAACTGGTTTTTCACCAGGACCTGGGTAGGACCCGGCTCGCCGGGGGCTGGGACGTCTTCCACCCGGATGTCGCGGGCGGCATGGAAACGGGCTGCTTTCATCGTGAGGCTCCTCTAGCGTTCGCAGCGGGGCAGGAAGGCCTGGATCAGGACATTGACCCGGTCCGCGGCCTCCATCTGCACCATATGGCCCTGGCCTTCCAGGATCTCGACCTGGACGGTTCCGGGCAGGCCTTCGGCATGCTGGACCGGAATGATGGCGTCGGCCTTGCCCCAGATCACCAGGGCGGGCAGATCGCCGTCGAGTGCCTGGCGCAGCACCTGGGCCTGCTGGCCATTGGGGAAGAGCGTGCCGGCCAGTCGCTTCAGAGCCTGGTCCACGCCTTCCAGGCGCTTGTACTTGAGCAGGTCTTCCAGCAGTGGCCGGGTGACCAGCCCGGGATCGCTGAACAGCAGGCTGACCGGTCCCTTGAGCTGGTTGCGGCTGGTGGCGGCGACGAAGCCTTCCAGGTAGGCGCCATTGATGTCCCGGCCCAGTCCCGCACTGCCGATCAGGACCAGGCCGGCGACCCGCTGCGGCGCCGTCTGCGCCAGTTGCAGGGCCACGGCGCCACCCATGGAGTGGCCGACGAGCACGGCGCGGGGGATGTCCAGATGGTCGAGCAGAGCCAGCACGGCGGCGCCCAGCTCGGCGAGATCCGCCGTGGCGAGCGTCTTGCCGGACTGGCCGTGACCCGGCAGGTCCAGGGCGATCACCCGGCGCCCGGCGGCCAGCGCCTCGTGGTTGAACAGCCAGTTGTCCAGATCGCCGGAAAAGCCGTGGATCAGCACCAGCGGCAGGCCGCCTGCACCGCGCTCCAGATAGCGCAGCGGCCGGCCGTCGAGTTCGATGCGCTGGGCCTGGGGACCGGCATCGGCGGCGTCTTCGCCACCAGGCACGAACTCCTCCTGGAAGCGCGCGATCACCGCCTCGATCTCTTCGTCGCTGGCCTCGCCTTCCACCACGATGGCCAGCAGGGCGCCTACCGCAAGGGTCTCGTCCTCGCGGGCCAGGCAGCGGCGCAGGGTGCCGGAGAAGGGCGCCTCGACGCTGCTGCTGATCTTGTCGGTCTCGACATCGAGCAACTCGTCGCCCTTGGTGATGCTGTCGCCTTCGGTCTTGAGCCAGGCGTTGACCCGACCTTCGCTCATGGACAGGCCCCACTTGGGCATGGTCAGGGTATGGATCTGGCTCATGCGGCCTGCCTCCCTTGGGTGATCTTCAGTACGGCGCACTCGATCTTGGCCGCGTCGGGGATATAGAGGTCTTCCAGCGCATCGGAGAAGGGCACCGGGGTGTGCGGCGCCGTGACCAGCTGTACCGGGGCGCGCAGGTCGTCGAAGGCGTGCTCGGCAAGCAGGGCGGCGATGTCGGTGGCCACCGAGCAGCGCGGATTGGCCTCGTCGATGACCACCGCGCGGCCGGTCTTCTCGACGCTTTCCAGGATGCTGTCGCGATCCAGCGGGCTGGTGGTACGCAGGTCCAGCACCTCGCAGGAGACGCCCTGGCGCGCCAGGTTGCTGGCGGCCTCCATGGCCAGGTGCACCATGCGGCCGTAGGTGATGAGGCTGACGTCGTCGCCCTCACGCAGGAAGCTGGCCTCGCCGAAGGGGATGGCGTAGGACTCCTCTGGCACCTCGCCCTGCATCCCGTAGAGCAGCTTGTGCTCGCAGAAGATCACCGGGTCATTGTCGCGGATGGCCTGGATCAGCAGGCCCTTGGCATCATAGGGGGTGGCCGGGCAGACCACCTTGAGGCCGGGGATATGGGTCCACCAGGAAGTGAGCATCTGCGAATGCTGGGCGGCGGCGCGGAGGCCCGCGCCGACCATGGTCCGCAGCACCAGCGGGGTGACCGCCTTGCCGCCGAACATGTAGCGGAATTTGGCCGCCTGATTGAGGATCTGGTCCAGGCAGCAGCCGGCGAAGTCGACGAACATCAGTTCGCATACCGGCCGGGTGCCGCGGGCGGCGGCGCCCACCGCTGCGCCGACGTAGCCGAGCTCCGACAGCGGGGTGTCCAGCACCCGCCCGGGAAATTTGTGGTAGAGGCCCTTGGTGACCCCGAGCACGCCGCCCCAGGCGTCCTGCTCGCCAGGCGCGCCCGCACCGCCGGCGTTGTCTTCGCCTATGAGGAAGACGGTGGGGTCGCGGCGCATCTCCTGTTCCAGGGCTTCGTTGATGGCTTGCTGGTAGCTGATCTTTCTGGCCATGGTGGCGCTCCTTGTTGTTTTCCGATCAGGCGTAGGTGACGTAGACGTCGGTGAGCAGGTCTTCCGGGCCGGGCTTGGGATCGGCCTTGGCCTTGCGCACGGCGTCTTCGATGAGCTGTTCCACCTCCTGGTCGATGCTGTCGAGCAGGGCGGGCTGGAGTTGGCCGGAGCGCGTCACCCGCTCGCGGAATTGCATCAGGCAGTCGCGCTGCTCCCGGGCCTGCTTGACCTCGTTGGGATCGCGATAGGTCTGGGCGTCGCCCTCGAAGTGGCCGAAGTAGCGGGTGAACTTCACCTCGATCAGCGAGGGGCCTTCGCCGGCCCGGGCGCGGGCCACGGCGGCCGCGGCGGCTTCATGGACGGCGAAGAAGTCGAAGCCGTCCACCGTCACCCCGGGCATGCCGAAGCCGGCTGCGCGATCGGCGATGTGGTCGCAGGCCACCGACCAGTTCGAGGCGGTGGCCTCGGCGTAGCCGTTGTTCTCGGCGACGAAGATGCACGGCAGATTCCACACCGAGGCCAGATTCATGGCCTCGAACACCGCACCCTCGTTGGAGCCGCCGTCACCGAAGAAGGCCACGGCAACGGCGTCGCTGCCCTTGAGCTTGGCGGCCAGGGCGGCGCCGGCGGCCAGCGGGGCGCCGGCCCCGACGATGCCGTTGGCACCGAGCATGCCCTTTTCCAGGTCGGCGATGTGCATGGAGCCACCCTTGCCCTGGCAGACCCCGGTCTTCTTGCCGTAGATCTCGGCCATCATGCCGTAGACGTCCACGCCCTTGGCGATGCAATGGCCGTGGCCGCGGTGGGTGGAGGCGATGCTGTCCTCGTGGCCCAGGTGGGCCATGACACCGGCGGCCGAGGCCTCCTCGCCGGCATAGAGGTGGACGAAGCCGGGAATCTCGCCGGTGGCGAATTCCACGTGCAGCCGCTCTTCGAAGACGCGGATGGTGCGCATCACCCGGTAGGCATGGCTCAGGTTTTCGACGCTTACGGTCTCGCTCATCTTATTGTTCTCCAGGATTGCCGAGGGCCGACGCGGGCAGGCGGCGGACCAGCAGGCGCTGCTGCGCCGCCAGCTCCAGTACCCGCTCCACGTCGATGCTCAGGGGGCCGTCGAGGTCCAGCGTCACCTGCGGACGCTCCTCGGGGCCGAATTCGATTTCCCGCTCGCCGTCCAGCGCCAGGGTGCCGGTGGCCAGCGACAGCATCCGGGGTTCGCCGGGCAGCAGCAGGCCACTGGCGGCGATGCCGGCCTGGGCCAGCACGCCGGGGGCGAGGGGAACGGTCAGTTGCGCCGGGGCTTCCGGCTCCAGTCGCACCCAGCCGCCATGGGGAGCGCTGCGCGCGACGGGGTGCCAGAGACCGCAGAGGGCCGACAGGCCGATGGCCCAGGGCTCGGCGAAAGTGGTGAAGACTTCCGCGAGATCCTCCACCCGGGTCACCGCGCGGGCACCGAGATAGGTCTGGCGACAGACCGCCACGTCCACCAGCGCCCAGTCGCGGATGTCGCGTTCCGGCACTTCCACCCGCAGCCGCTTGTTGCGCCGCAGCGCCAGCGCCGGGTCGATGCGGCCGCTCGCCACCAGGCCACCGGCCAGGCCGGCGCTGGTGGCCTCGCGCAATTCGGGAAAGGCATTGTTGGTGCCGGTGGACAGGGTCAGCAGCGGCAGGTCGCCCACCTCGGCGGCCACCGCCTTGTGGGTGCCGTCGCCGCCGAGCACGGCGATCACCGCCGCGCCCTGGGCCAGCAACAGCCGCGCGGCGCGCCGGGTGTCGTCCACGGTCTGGGTCAGCGGCAGGTTGAGAAACCTAAGCTCAGGCCAGCGCTGCTCGCGGGCCTGGCGACTGCCGCTGGCCTTGAGCACGGCGGCCGCGATGCCGGTCATGTCCGGCGGCAGCAGCACCCGCTCTACGCCGGTGGCGCCAAAGGCCGCCAGCAGGCGCATCACCACCCCGGCCTTGTCGGTGCTGGAGGTCAGGGCGGCGTTGCCGGTCAGCCGGCGCAGGTCACGGCCCGAGGCCGGGTTGGGCAGGATGCCGACGGTTACGGGCATGGCTGAGCTCCGAGGCACGGGCCGGTGGTCAGGGCAGCCGTGCGGTGATGCCGGGGTGCGCTCATGGGTCTGGCCCTCTTGTCGTTGTGATAGGCGCCTCGCAGAGCCCTGAGCAAGGCCGGTGCCAAACCGTGATGAATCCGCTGCAGTGCAGGCAGGGCGCGGGTTTGAATGGAGGCGACTGGTCGTAGGAGGGGCGACTCCGCGCGCCGGGGCGTCTCACGCCTGCGACGGGAGGGCGAGACGCTGAGACGATTCGTCTCACGACGCGGCGGACTTGAAGGCCGGGGCCAGGGGGCGCTAAATGAAGGGCAGAACAATGACCGGCCTTCCATGCCATGACCGGAATTCAGGGAGAGACGTCAATGCTGTCTACCCAGGCCCGCTATCACGCCCGCGCCATCGACCAGGCCCTGCGCGCGCCCTTGCGCGCGGCCAGTCCGCCCGGGCGCATCCTCGATTCCTGGCGCCGTTCCTTCGAGCAATATCAGCTCGACCCGGGCTCTCTGCGGGGGCCGCGCATCCTTTCGCGCTACGAATTGCGCCAGCACCAGCAGGCGGCGGAAGACTTCCTGCGCGTCGCCGATGGCGAACTGGGCGCCCTGCATGCGCGGGTCGAGGCGGCCGACTACTGTGTGCTGCTGGCCGACGCCCAGGGCCATACCCTGGATTACCGGGTCAGCGACCGGCTCGATGAGGAATGCCGCCGCGTCGGGCTCTATCTGGGTACCTGCTGGTCCGAGCAGGAGGAGGGTACCTGCGGCGTGGCCGCGGTACTGACCGACCGGGCGCCGGTCACGGTGCACAAGGCCGATCACTTCCGCGTGGCCTTCACCGGACTGACCTGCACCGCGGCGCCGGTGTTCGCGCCGAGCGGCGAGGTGCTCGGCGTGCTGGACGTCTCGGCGCCGCGCTCGCCGGACGACCGGCGCAGCCAGCTGCTGATCCAGCAATTCACCCGCGACAGCGCCCGGCGCATCGAGAATGCCTACTTCATGCACAGCGCCCGGGGCGACTGGGTGCTCTGCGGCCATGCCCAGGCCAGTTATCTCGACACCCAGCCGGAATACCTGCTGGCCTGGGATTCGAATGGCCGCCTGACCGGTCTGAATCGTCCGGCCCGGCAACTCTGCCTCACTCAGCTGGGCTACCTGCCGCAGCGCCTTGACGAGCTATTCGGTCGCGATGCCCCAGCGCGGTTGCAGGAGGACGATCCTGAACCCCTGCGCCTGGGCGAGGCGCAGTTCCACGCGCGGGTCCGGGCGCCGCGGCCGCGCACGGGTGTGGTGATTCCCCTGGTGCGCGAAGCCCTGGAGACCGAAGACGAACAGGAGCCGCAGGTCAGCCAGGCGCTCGCGACCGCCCTGCGTCTTTATCGCCACGGCCTGCCGATCCTGGTGACCGGGGAGACCGGCACCGGCAAGGAGGTCTTTGCCCGCGGCCTGCACCAGGGCGGCGATCGTAGCGGGCGGCCCTTCATGGCCCTCAATTGCGCGGCGCTGCCGGAAAGCCTGATCGAGAGCGAATTGTTCGGTCATGCCGCGGGGGCCTTTACCGGCGCCCAGCGCCAGGGTCGCGACGGCCTGATCGTGGCGGCCGATGGCGGCACCCTGTTTCTCGACGAGATCGGCGACATGCCCCTGGCCCTGCAGACGCGCCTGCTGCGGGTGCTGGCCGAGGGTGAAGTGCTGCCGGTGGGCAGCGCCCAGGCGCGGCGGGTCGATGTACGGCTGGTCTGCGCCACCCACCGCGACCTCCAGGCGCGGGTCGCCGCCGGACTGTTTCGCGAAGACCTGTTCTATCGCCTCAATGGCGCCGTCTTCCAGCTGCCACCACTGCGCGAACGTGCCGACCGCCTGGCGCTGGCGCGGCGGCTGCTCGAAGAGGAAGGCGGCGAGCGTCCTGCGCCGGCGCTGACGCCCCAGGCGCAGGAGGCCATCCTGGCACATGACTGGCCGGGCAACGTGCGCGAGTTGCGCAACGCGCTGCGTTACGCCTGCGCCCTGTGCGACGGTGCCCGCATCACCCTCGATCACCTGCCGGCCAGCCTGCGCCCCGGACGCGCGTTGCTCACCGAACCTGAGCCCCAGGTCGACAGCCCGGAGCGACGGTCGATCCTGGCGGCCCTGGTGCGGCACCGCTGGAAGGCCATCCCCGCCGCCCGTGCCCTGGGTGTTTCCCGGGCCACCCTCTATCGGCGGCTCAAGCTGCACGGCATCGTCATGCCGCATCGCCAGACCGAAGACTGAGCTCTTCCGCCGAACGGTCGTGGGGCACGGCGGCTGCCCTGGCGCGGCGATCCCGGCGATCAAGCGAAGCGCTTGCCGTCGGCGCGCCGGGCCCCGGTCGTCCCAGGCGGGACGTCAGTGCGGTCGGCCATGGGTCACACCTCAGACACAGAACCGAGGAAGATCCCTGATGCGTACCCTGCCACTGCTCCTTGCCCTGCCTGCCGCCCTGGCCCTGTTGAACCGCACCTCGCCCCGGCGTTCCGGGCGGCCTGATCACCCGCAACTGAGCGGCCGGACCATCGTCGTCACCGGCGCCTCCAGTGGTGTCGGTCGTGGCGTGGCCCTGGCGCTGGCCCGGCACGGTGCCAATCTGGTGCTGGCCGCGCGGCGCAGCGAGGCGCTGGAAGCCCTGGCGGTCGAGGTCCAGGCCCTGGGCGTGGCCGCCCTGGCAGTGCCCACCGATGTCGCCGACATGGCGCAGATGACTGCCCTGGCCGAGCAGGCCGAGCAGCGCTTCGGTCGCATCGACGGCTGGATCAACAATGCCGGTGTCGTGGCCGTGGGCCGCTTCGAGGAGATCCCGCTGGACGATCATCTGCGTCTGCTGGATACCAATGTGAAAGGCGTGGTCATTGGCACTCACCTGGCCCTGCAGCGCTTCCGTCGCCAGGGCTATGGCCGGCTGGTCAATGTGGCGTCGGTCGACGGCGAGATCCCCCACGCCTATCAGGCCTCCTATTCGGCGTCCAAGGCCGCGGTGCTCAGCCTCGGCCGGGTGCTCCAGCAGGAACTGCGGCGTGGACGCCAGCCGAACATTCAGCTGTCGACGGTGCTGCCCTGGGCGCTGGATACGCCGATCTGGGGCCATGCGGCCACCTATACCGGCCACCGTCCCGATCTGCCGACCAAGGACGCACCGGACAAGGCGGTGCAGGCCATCGTCAAGGCGCTGCTGCAACCGCAAAAGGAAATCACCGTGGGCTACAAGGCGAAGCTGGCCTACTGGGGCCATCGCCTGGCGCCGGAACTCAACGAACGCTTCACCGCCGATGCGGTGCAGCGCGCCGAGATCGACTGGAACCCGGTCAAGACCGCTAATTCGGGCAACCTGCAGCAGCCCGATCAGGCGGGGCAGGGCGTACGGGGTACGAATTTCTGAAAGGTGACCGTCCGAGCTAGTGCCAGGATGCGTACTGCGCCCCATCCCGTGTTTCGGGACCCATGATGGTCAGCTCTCCCTGGGACGCAAGGGCGGTCTGCAGCGCCCTGGCCAGGGCCGGCTGGGTGCAGAGCAGGACGGTCGGGGCGATGCCGGCCAGGCTGGCGGCAAGCTCCGGCCCGTATGGGGGAGCCGCCAGGTCGAGCTCCAGACGCGGCAGCAGTGGCAGCCCCTCCGCCAGCATGACCTGGCAATGTGCCTGTAATTCGGCGTCGGCCTCGGCGACCGACCGTTGCCGGGCTGTCACCAAGAGGATCTGCAGATGCCCGAGCGCTATCAGATGCCGGGTGGCCAAGGCGATGCGTTGACCATGCGCCTCGGCGTGACGATGGCAGGCCGTCCTGGCAGACAAGGCCGCGCGCGTCGAAGGAGAGACTGCCGGGGTGCGGTGGCGGAGGGCGGGGCGGGTATCCATGGATCGGCCTCTGCCACGACGTGGCGGTCAGGAGGCCCAGCCTGCCGGATACTGATGGCAGCTTCGTGACAGACCTCAGCCGCTTCTTGGCCGCGGTGCACCCTCTCCTGACCCTGGTATGACACAGCGACACGGACGCCTTGCGTTCTCTACCGCGGCGGCTAGCCTCAAGTGGGTAACGTTCCTTCGGGAGCCTGCAGATGAACAGGTTGCATGAACGCTTGGCCCAACTCGATCCACCCGTGCGCCATGAGCTGGAGCGGCGCAGTGACGGCCTGCTGATCACGCTCATCGAGGCCGATCACAATGTGCGGGTGTCGCGGCTGCTCAAGGCGGACGACATGCGCGAGGTCGAACAGGTGAATCTGATCCTGCTGCATGCCATCAACGAACTCAGACGCAAGGGCGCCCAGGTCCCGCTCGACAAGGACACCATCCTGCTGACGCGCCTGCCCGGCGCGGGTGTCGGCACCCGGGTTGAGCCGTGCGGCTAGTCCGTCAGCTCCAGATCCAGCAAGGCCGCGCCCAGCCCCTTGCCATGGGCATCCAGCGCCAGCGAGCGGGTGACGCCGCCGCGCAGGGCGCCGGGCAGCACGAAATTCAGCGCGCCCAGGGCGGGCAACTCATAGCGGCGCACGGGCGCGGCGTCGGCGGGTCGGCTGTCGGCGAACCAGGCGGCGACCCGTTCCGCGGTCAGCGTCCGGCGCAGGCGCTCGAAATCTTCACGGCGATAGGCGATCACCGCCATGTTCGAAGTGTCTCCCTTGTCGCCGGTACGGACGTGGGCGATCTCGCGCAGTTTCATGGCAGCGTCTCCAGCTCCAGGGTAGGGGTGACGGCCGCACGCGGCCACAGCAGCGAGGCCACGGCGATCACCTCGCGGACCGCCTTGGTGGCGCCACCGCCGCCGGCCGGCCCATTGGTATAGAGGGTTTCCACCTCGTTGCCGATCTGCGCCGCCGCCGCGCGGGTAGCGCAGCGCCCGACCACCCGCAAGCGGACCTCCCAGGGTTCGCCGGTAGCGCGCGCGGCCAGCGTCTCGCCGTGCAGGGCGTCGCAGCCGATCAGTTCGCAGCGCAGCTCCTGAACCGGTACGCCACAGAGTTGCAGACGCTCGCGCACCACCTCAGCCGCCAGGCGGGCGCGGGCCAGGGCGCCCGGTCCGGCGTAGGACAGCTGGCCTTCGCCATGCCAGCCGTCGCGATAACCCACCGAGACCTTGAGCTGCGCGGGTCGCGCCTTGCCCCGGGCCCCGCTGACCGCGACCCGGTCCGGCGCGGACTGCTGCAGGGCAACGCCGGAAAAGTCGGCGGTGACGTCCGGCGTCAGATAGGCCGCCGGGTCGTGTACCTCATAGAGCAGTTGCTCGCTGCAGGTCGCCGGGGTCACGCAGCCGCCGGAGCCCGCGATCTTGGTCAGGGTCGCCTGGCCCTCGGCGTCCACCTCGGCCAGGGGAAAGCCCAGGCGAGCGAGGTCGGGGACGTCCTTGTAACCGGGATCGGCGAAGTAGCCGCCGGTGACCTGACCGGCGCATTCCAACAGATGACCGACCAGGGTGCCGCGCCCGCGACGTTCCCAGTCATCCGCCGCCCAGCCGAATTCATGCACCAGGGGTGCGAGGAACAGCGAGGGATCGGCTACCCGGCCGGTGATGATGACATCGGCATCCGCTTCCAGGGCCTGGACGATGCCTTCCACGCCCAGGTAGGCATTGGCCGAGATCACCCGGTCGCCCAGTTCGGCCAGGGTCTGGCCGCTGTCCAGCAGGGCGTCGGCGGGCAGCTGGGCCAGCACGTCGTCGCCGGCCACGGCAGCGATCTTCAGCCCGGTGACGCCCAGCTCTCGCGCCAGGGCCGCGACCTTGCGCGCCGCGGCGGAGGGATGGGCGGCGCCCATGTTGGTGATCACCCGCAGGCGCGGACGATCCGCCTGATTCAGCAGCGGCAGGATGCGCCGCATCCGTGCCTCCAGCAGCGGATCGAAACCGGCCTCGGGATCGGCCAGCCGCGCCTGTTGCGCCAGGGCGATGGTGCGTTCGGCCAGGCATTCGAACACCAGGTAGTCGAGGCGGCCATGCTCGGCCAGCTCCACGGCGGGTTCGATGCGATCACCGGAGTAGCCGGCGCCGCAGCCGATGCGAAGAAGACGGCTCATCTAGAAGACTCCCAGGAGCAGGGCGGTCAGGGTCATCAGCACCGAGGCCGCGAACAGAAAGGGGATGGTGAAGCGCTGGTGATCGGCCAGGTCCAGCTTGCACAGGCCCACCAGCAGGAAGGTCGCCGGGGTCAGGGGGCTGACCGGGAAACCGGTGGTGTGCACCCCGAGCAGCGAGGCCTGGGCCACCTGCACCGGATCGACCCCCAGGTTGCGGCCGACCTCGGCGATCACCGGCATGACGCCGAAGTAGAAGGAATCCGGATCGAACAGCAGGCTCAGCGGCATGGACAGGAAGCCCACCACCGCCGGGATCAATTGCCCGTGGCCAGCCGGGATGCCCGCCACCGCCACCTGGGCCATGGCCTTGAGCATGCCGCTGCCCTGCATGATGCCGGTGAAGACCCCGGCGGCGAAGAGGATGCTGGCCATGGTCAGGGCGGTCTTGGCATGGGCGTCGATGCGCGCCTTCTGGGCGTCCACCGAGGGGTAGTTCAGGCACAGCGCGGCGACGGTGCCGAGCATGAACATCACCACCGGATCGACCCAGCCCGCGATCATCACGCCCATCACCACCAGCGTCAGCAGCAGGTTGATCCAGAACCGCCCGGGGCGACGCAGGGCGCGCTCGGCATCGCTGAGTACCCGCTCCGGTGCAGCGCCCGCGCCGCTAGCGTCCAGCCAGGGCGCCTGGCCGGCCAGGGTCAGGCGCTTCTCCTCGCGGCGACCGAGCCACCAGGCACTGGCGAAGAAGGCCAGACCCACCAGCTGCACCGGGATCAGTGGCTGGAACAGATCGGCCACCGGCACGTGCAGGGCGGCGGAGGAGCGCAGCACCGGGCCCGTCCACGGCAGGAAGTTGACCCCGGCGGCCATGGCGGCCACGCAGGCCAGGATGCGCCGGTCCAGCCCGAGGCGGGTATAGAGCGGCAGCATGGCGGGGATGGTCACCAGGAAGGTCACCGCGCCGGAGCCGTCCAGGTGCACCAGCAGGGCGAGCAGGGCGCTGCCGCAGACGATGCGCGTCGGCCGGGTGCCGACGGTGCGCAGGATGCGGTCGATGATGGGATCGAGCATCCCGGCGTCGGTCATGATGCCGAAGAACAGGATGGCGAAGACGAACATGCCGATCACCGGGGCGACGCCCTTGATGCCGGCGATGATGAAGGCGCTGGTGCCCAGGCCGAAGCCACCGATCAGGGCCGCGGCGATGGGAATGACGATCAGGGCGACCAGGGGCGAGACGCGTTTGCTCATGACCGCGACGAGCAACGCAAGAATGGTGACGACACCGAGCAGGGCGAGCATGGCGGACTCCTTGGACCGTGGCACGGCAGGCGGGCGCACGGGAGGTTTTGTTGTTGTGGGTCCAGTATTCGAAGACGCCGGATCTCCTGTAAATTGGAATCTTTCGAAGCAGCGTTCAGAAAAACAAAATGAAGAATCTGCTCCAGCACGTGCAGGCCTTTCTCGCCGTGGCCCGCCAGGGCTCCTTCGCCCGCGCGGCCGAGGAGTTGCACCTGTCCCCTCCGGCGCTCACCGTGCAGATCCAGCAACTCGAAGCCTGGCTGGAGGTGCAACTGCTCGAACGCACCCCGCGAAGGGTTCAGCTCACCACCGCCGGTGAAGAACTGCGTGGGCCCCTGGAGCGCATCCTGGTGGACCTGGGCGATGTCCAGACCCATGCCCGGGACCTGGCGGGCCTGCGCCGCGGGCGGATCACCCTGGCGGCCTTGCCGTCCTTTTTCATGGGCCCCTTTCCCGAATTGCTGAAGACCTTCCAGGCCCGCCATCCGGCCATCGAGGTCCGCCTGCAGGACGTGGTGGCCGGTAGAGTCGAGGCGCTGGTCCGGGAAGGGCAGGTGGATCTGGGCATCGGCGTCCGGCCACGGGCCGTGGGCCTGGAGTTCCAGCCGCTGTACGTCGATCACCTGCAGCTGTTCGTCCCTCGCGACCATCCCTGGGCAGGCCGCGCCGAAATCACCCTGGGCGAACTCGACGCCATACCCCTGCTGCTCACCGGTCGCGACAGCAGCGTGCGCGAATGCCTGGACTTCGCCTTCGCCGCCGCCGGCCTGCGCCTGGTGGCGACGCTGGAAGCCAACTACATGAGCACCCTGCTGGCCCTGGTGGCGGCCGGCCAGGGCCTCGCCCTGCTGCCGGAATCGGCGGGCGGCGAGGCCCCGGTGGTGGCCCTGCCGGTCCGCGGCGAAAGCCTGGCCCGGCCGCTGGGCATCCTGACCCCCAGCGGCCGCAGCCTCACCCCGGCGGCTCAGGCCTTCGTCGCCTTGCTTCGGCAGCGGCTGCAGGCAGGCTAATAGTCGAAGGGCTGCCCCAGTTCCTGTTGCAGCCAGTCGAGAAAGCGCCGCACCCGGGCGTAGCGCGAGTGCGCCCGGGGAAACACCAGGTGGTGCGCGGCCACCGGCAGGTCGTCGTCCTGGGGCAGGACCCGCACCAGATCGCCGCGGGCCAGATAGTCCGCCGCCAGCACCGTGCTCTCCAGGGCGAAGCCCAGGCCATGGCGGGCGGCTTCCAGGGTCATGTAGGAGCGATCGAAACTCAGGGTGTAGGGACGTTCCGGCAGCGCCAGGCCCTGCTGGGCGAACCAGTTGGGCCACTTCATGAGGGTGGCCTCGGACAGGATCAGCTCACTGTGCAGCAGATCCGCCGGCGACCGGACCGGGCGTTTTTCCAGCAACTGCGGCGCGGCCAGTACCGCCAGGCGTTCGCGCTGCAGGGTGCGGATCTCCAGGTTCGGCCAGCTGGGCAGGCCGTGGCGGATGTCGATGTCGACCTTGTCGCGGCTGAAGTGCAGGGATTCGTAGGAGCAGGAGAGATTGATCTGCAGGTCGGGATGACTCTGGCGAAACAGCTCCAGCCGCGGCATCAGCCAGAGCAGGCCGAAGCTCGGCGCCGAGTGCAGGCGCAGGCATTCCAGGCCGGCATCGCTGGCCGCGCGATCCGTGGCCATGGCCAGCCGGTGCAGCACCTCGCTGACCTCTTCCAGGTATTGCTCCCCGGCCGGGGTCAGGGTCATGCCGCGCGCGCCGCGGACGAAGAGGGCGCGACCCACCAGGGCTTCCAGCTTGGCCAGCTGATGGCTGACCGCCGAGGGCGTCAGCGCCAGTTGCTCGGCGGCGCGGGCGACGTTGGCGAAGCGGGCGGTCTGCTCGAAGGCTTGAAGGGCTTTCAGGGGTGGCAGGGAAAGCGTCTTGGCGGAATCCATGGGGCGCGGCTTCTGTGGCCAGTTCGAGGCTGATTGTCGACAGGCCTGGCCGATCTGCCAAGCCACAGGCATGAATTTTTTTCAGCACGGTCTGACGCAGGCTGCGTTGCTGGGGCCCTGGGGCAGGGGCACTCTGGCCCTCAGCGACAGCCCTCCACAACAACAAGAAGGATAGCGTCATGCCCCTGAATGCCCTGCTGCTGCAAGACAAGATCGCCCTCATCACCGGCGCCGCCTCCGCGCGCGGCATCGGTCGCGCCACGGCCCAGGCCTTCGCCGCCCAGGGCGCGCGGGTCATCATCCTCGACCTCGATGCCAGTGCCGCGCGGGATGCCGCCGCCAGCCTTGGCGAAGGTCACCTGGGCCTGGCGGCCAACGTGGCCGACGAAGCCCAGGTCAAGGCCGCGGTCGACCAGGCGCTCGCCCAGTACGGTCGCCTCGACGTGCTGGTCAACAATGCCGGCATCACCCAGCCGGTGAAGACCCTGGAGATCGGCCGCGCCGACTACGACCGCATCCTCGACGTCAACCTGCGCGGCACCCTGCTGATGTCCCAGGCGGTGATCCCGGCCATGCGCGCGCAGGGCGCTGGCAGCATCGTCTGCCTGTCCTCGGTGTCCGCCCAGCGTGGCGGTGGCATCTTCGGCGGACCGCACTACAGCGCCGCCAAGGCCGGGGTGCTGGGCCTGACCAGGGCGATGGCGCGGGAATTCGGGCCGGACGGCGTCCGCGTGAATGCCCTGACCCCAGGCCTGATCCAGACCGACATCACCGGCGGACTGATGCACGACGAGCGCCGCCAGTCGATCATCGACGGCATCCCGCTGGGTCGCCTCGGCGAGCCCAAAGACGTGGCCAATGCCGCGCTGTTCCTGGCCAGCGATCTCTCCGGCTACCTGACCGGCGTCACCCTGGACGTCAACGGCGGCATGCTGATCCACTGATCGCCCCCTCGTTTTCAACGCTCTGCATCGACAAGGGCGCCCGCGGCTGCGGCGCCCATAACAACAAGAGATCAGACCATGACTACGCTCACCCTGGCAGCGGCCACCTCGGCGCGCGCCAATGCCTATCGCAAGACCGCCTGGCGGCTGATGCCCTTCCTGATGCTGTGCTACTTCTGCGCCTATCTGGACCGGGTCAACGTCGGCTTCGCCAAACTGCAGATGATGAACGACCTGGCGCTGAGCGAAGCCGTCTACGGCCTCGGCGCCGGCATGTTCTTCATTGGCTATTTCCTCTGCGAGGTGCCCAGCAACATCATCCTGCACAAGGTCGGCGCGCGACGCTGGATCGCCCGCATCATGATCACCTGGGGCATCCTTTCGGGGCTGTTCGCCTTCGTCGAGACGGCCTGGCAGTTCTATCTGCTGCGCTTCCTGCTCGGCGTGGCTGAGGCGGGCCTGGCGCCCGGTCTGCTGCTCTATCTCACCTACTGGTTTCCCACCTACCGCCGCGCCCGCATGACGGTGCTCTGGTTCGTCGCCATTCCCCTGTCGGGCATGATCGGCGGCCCGCTGTCGGGCTGGATCATGAATCAGTTCGCCGGCGTCCACGGCTGGGCCGGCTGGCAGTGGATGTTCGTCATCGAAGCCATCCCCACGGTGCTGGTGGGGGTGTTGGTGCTCGGCTATCTCAAGGACGGCGTGCACCAGGCGACCTGGCTGGACGACGAGGAAAAGGCGCTGATCCAGAAGGAACTGGCCGAGGACAACCAGCACAAGACCGAGCACGCCAGCGTGCGCGACTTCATCCGTGATCGCCGGCTGTGGCTGCTGGCCGCCATCTACTTCTGCGTGGTCATGGGCCAGTACGCCATCACCTTCTGGCTGCCGACCCTGGTGCGCAATTCGGGGGTCGCCGATCCACTGCACATCGGCCTGCTCACCAGCCTGCCCTACATGTGCGCCATCGTCGCCATGCTGCTGGCCGGGCGCAGCGGCGACCGGCACCGCGAGCGCCGCTGGCACCTGGTGATTCCCATGCTGCTGGGCGCCTGCGGCCTCAGCCTCGCCGCGGTCTTCGGCCACAACGTCACCCTGTCGATCCTCAGCCTGTGCCTGGCTGCGGCCGGCGTCCTTTCGGCGTCCTCGCTGTTCTGGATGCTGCCCACCACGCTGCTGGGCGGGGTCACCGCCGCCGCCGGCATCGCCGCGGTGAATAGCTTCGCCAACCTGGCCGGCTTCTGCTCGCCCTACCTGATCGGCTGGATCACCACCAGCACCGGCTCCAGCGCCATCGGCATGTTCCTCATCACCGGGGTGCTGGTGATAGGCGCCACGCTGGTCCTGCGCATTCCTGCCGCCCTGGTCAATCGCTAATCGAGGTACAGATCATGACCGCTTCTTCGCCACAGCTCGCACCGCTCTCGCTGGCCGAGCGCGCCCACAACATCCGCCGCCATGCCCTGCGCATGGGCCAGATCCAGGGCCAGGGTTATGTCGGCCAGGCCCTGGGCGTCGCCGACGTCCTGGCCGTCGCCTACTTCCACGCCCTGAGCTACCAGCCACAGGACCCCGAGTGGGAAGGGCGCGACCGCTTCTACCTGTCCATCGGCCACTACGCGATAGCCCTCTACGCCGCGCTGATCGAGGCCGGCATCGTGCCGCAGGAAGAGCTGGAAACCTATGGCTGCGACGACAGCCGCCTGCCCATGTCGGGCATGGCCGCCTACACCCCGGGCATGGAGATCACCGGCGGTTCCCTCGGCCAGGGCCTGGGCATCGCCGTGGGCGCCTGCCTCGGTCTCAAGCGCAAGCAGTCCGGCGCCTTCGTCTACAACCTGCTGTCCGATGGCGAACTCAACGAGGGCGCCACCTGGGAAGCGGCCATGTCGGCCTCCCACTGGCAGTTGGACAATCTCATCGCCCTGGTGGACGTGAACAACCAGCAGGCCGACGGCCATTGCCGCGAGATCCTGGCCTTCGAACCCCTGGCCGAGCGCTGGCAGGCCTTCGGCTGGTTCGTCCAGCGCGTCGACGGCAACGACCGCGAGGCACTGGTTGCCGCCTTCGATCGCGCCCGCCAGCACCCCGGCCGACAGCCCCGGATCATTCTCTGCGATACCCGCATGGGCAAGGGCGTGCCCTTCCTGGAAACCCGCGACAAGACTCACTTCATCCGCGTCGAGGCGCACGAATGGGCCCTGGCCCTCAATGCCCTGGATGCCGGGAGGGACTTCTGATGACTACCAGCACCGCCACCAAGCCACGCCTGACCACCTCGGCGATGATCGCCAGCATCGCCGCCGAGGGCCAGCCGACGCGACCGGCTCCGTTCGGTCACGCCCTGGCGGCCCTGGCCGAGCAGCGCCAGGACATCGTCGGCCTCACCGCCGACCTGGCCAAGTACACCGACCTGCACATCTTCGCCAAGGCCCATCCCGAGCGCTTCTACCAGATGGGCATGGCCGAGCAGCTGCTGATGAGCGCCGCCGCCGGCCTGGCCCGCGAAGGCTGCGTGCCCTTCGCCACCACCTATGCGGTATTCGCCTCGCGCCGCGCCTACGACTTCATCTGCATGGCCATCGCCGAGGAGAATCTCAACGTCAAGATCGTCTGCGGGCTGCCGGGGCTGACCACCGGCTACGGCCCCAGCCACCAGGCCACCGACGACCTGGCGATCTTTCGCGCCATGCCCAACCTCATGGTCATCGACCCCTGCGACGCCCTGGAGATCGAGCAGGCGGTGCCGGCCATCGCCGCCCACCAGGGGCCGGTCTACATGCGCCTCCTGCGCGGCAACGTGCCCCTGGTGCTGGACCGCTACGACTACCGGTTCCAGCTCGGCAAGGCCCAGGTGGTGCGCCCCGGTCGCGACGTGCTGGTGGTGTCCACCGGCCTGATGACCATGCGCGCCCTGGAGGCCGCCGAGGCCCTGGCCGCGGATGGCGTGGACGTCTCGGTGCTGCACGTGCCGACCATCAAGCCGCTGGACGAGGCGACGATCCTGGCGGAAGCCCGCAAGCCGGGGCGGCTGGTGGTGGCGGCGGAGAACCATTCGCTGATCGGTGGCCTGGGGGAGGCGGTGGCGACCACCCTGCTGCGCAACGGCGTGACGCCCACCTTCCGCCAGATCGCATTGCCCGACGCCTTCCTCGACGCCGGGGCGCTGCCGACCCTGCACGACCGCTACGGCATCTCCACCACGGCGGTCTGCCAGCAGATCAAGGGTTGGTTGTAGGGCCGGGAGGAGGCGCCTGGTTACCCTCGGGATTGCACCGAGGGAGCCAGGCGCCGCCAGGGCGATTCGAAGACTCGACGCCGCCCGCCCATCCGGGCAAGGTGGGCAGCTGTCTTCCATCGCCTGCTGGCTGCCATGTCCGATACCGATGAACTCACCCTGCGCAAGCTGGAGATCTTCCTGGCCTTCATGCGCAGCCGGAACCTGGCGCGGGCCGCCGCCGAGCTGGGTACCAGCCATGTCAGCGTGCACCGCGCCATCCATTCGCTGGAGAACGCCCTGCGCTGTCCGCTGTTCAAGCACGAGGGGCGCACCCTGACGCCGCTGGATGGCGCCTTCGTGCTGGAGGCACGGGCCGAACGACTGATGCAGGACCTGGCCGAGACGGTACGCCTCACGCGGCAGGCGGCCGGCTTTTCGGCCGATCGCTTCCGCCTGGGCGCGCTCTATTCGCTGACGGTCAAGACCGTGCCCCAGCTGATCATGGGCCTCAAGCTCAGGCGCAGCGAACTCAACATTGACCTGGTGCTGGGCTCCAACGCCGACCTCGCCGTGCAGCTGCACGACTTCAAGCTGGACGCCATGCTGGTGGCCCTGGACGACGCCGTGGTGGATGCTGACTGCGAGAGCGTCGAGCTGTTCAGTGACGACATCTTTCTCGCCGCGCCCAGCGACTCGCCCTTCGCCGACCAGGCCGAGGTGGACCTGCGCGACCTCGCGGGGGTGCCCTTCGTGACCCTGACCCAGGGCTTCGCCACCTTTCGCGACGGCCGCCAGGTGTTCGCCCAGGCCGGGTTCGAGCCGGAGGTGATCATGCAGGTCAACGACATCTTCTCGCTGATGAGCATGGTCAGCTCCGGGGTGGGCTACGCGCTGTTGCCCGGGCGGGTCGAGGCGGTCTACCAGAGTCGCCTCAAGCTGCTGCCCCTGGCGCCGCGCTACCGGCTGCAGCAGCGCATCGGCGCGGTGTTCCTGCGCAGCCGCGAGCGCGATCCCAATCTGCTGGCCTTCGTCGCCGAATGCCGGATGTACGCGCGCGGCTGACTCCGCGTCTCAACCGCCGACGACGGCGCGGGTCGCCAGGAACAGCAGCGAAGGGCCGAGCAGACATCCCAGGGCCGTGTAGAAGGCCGCCGTCAGGCAACCATAGGGCACCAGGCGCGGATCGGTGGCGGCGAGGCCTCCGGCCACGCCGCTGGAGGTGCCCATCAGGCCGCCAAAGATCACCGCCGTGCGCGGATTGTTAAGGCCGATGTAGGGCGCCAGGAAGGGCGTGGCGATCATCACCACGATGGACTTCACCAGGCCGGCGGCGATGGACAGCGCCATGACGTCGGAGCTGGCGCCGATGGCCGCGCCGGTGACCGGACCGACGATGTAGGTCACCGCGCCCGCGCCGATGGTGGTGAGGCTCACGGCGTCGGTGTAGCCAAAGGCCAGGGCGATGGCGACGCCAGCGATGAAGGAAGAGAACACCCCCATCAGCAGGGCGATGACTCCGGCGATGCCCGCTTCGCGCAGCTCGCGCATGTTGACGCCAAAGGCCGTCGCGGCGATGGCGAAGTCGCGCAGCATGGCGCCGCCGAGCAGGCCCAGGCCGCCCAGCAGCGGCAGGTCGACCAGGCCCTTCTGGCCACCGCTGACGACCCCGCCGACATAGGCGAGCAGCAGGCCGAGAAAGATGGCGATGGCCGAGCCGTGCAGGCGACCGCGGGTGAGTTTGTCGGAGAGCCAGTAGGAAACCCACATGATGACGCCGATCACGGCGAAGGAGGCGATCAAACCGTAGGACTGGGTGGTCTTGCTCAGGGCTTCGATCAGCATGGCGGTCACCGTGCGGTCTGGCTAAGGGAAGCGGGGGTGGCAGTGGCCGGCTTCTTGCGACCCAGGCGATCGAGCACCGGCACCAGGGCGAAGGCGATACCCACTGCCGTCAGGCCGGCGAGGATGGCCATGGGGCCGCTGTGCAGGGCTCCCACCACGTTCTGCTGCGCCGCCATGGCGACCACGATGGGGATGTAGATGGCACTCCAGAACTCCACGCCCTGTTCGGTCTTGGGCTTGAGGCCGGTGCCGCGATTGCTGATCCAGCTGCTGAAGAAGATCAGCAGCAACATGGCGATGCCGACACCGCCGACGTTGGCGGGCACGCCGATGAGCCGGCCCAGGACTTCGCCGGCGAAGATGCCGGCCAGG
Source organism: Pseudomonas sp. LA5 (assembly GCF_028640825.1). Classification (NCBI taxonomy): domain Bacteria; kingdom Pseudomonadati; phylum Pseudomonadota; class Gammaproteobacteria; order Pseudomonadales; family Pseudomonadaceae; genus Pseudomonas; species Pseudomonas sp. LA5. The sequence continues at coordinate 111,134 of NZ_JAQYZY010000037.1, read as the reverse complement.
GTGCAGAGGGAAAGTAAAGCGACACCGTAGATGATCATTGTTGTTGTCCTCGGTTGTGCTTGGGGGTGGGGTGAAGCCTGGCCGCTGCTCGCGCTTTTACCCCCTCTCCCGCGGGGAGAGGGCGGGGGTGAGGGCAGCCGCCGTATGGGGAATGTTCAGTCCGGTCGCGCCGCCTCCTCGCGCCGCAGCGCGTCCAGGGTTTCGGGGTGGGTATCCTGCCAGGCCAGTACGCCGCTGGCGGGCAGTACGCGCCTGGCCAGTTGGCTGAGCACGCTGCCCGGCGCCAGCTCGATGGCCAGGCGCACGCCGCGCTCGCGGGCGGCTTCCAGGGTGGCGTGCCATTCGATGGTCCGCGCCATGTTGAAGGCCAGGTCGTCGCGCAACTGCTCGGCACGCACCAGCCGTCTTGCCGAGGTACCGCTCAGATAGGCCAGCCGGGGCGCGCGTAGCTCGACCTCGGCAAAGGCCTTATTCAGAGTCTGGGCGGCTTCGGCGAGGAGCGGGCAGTGGGACGGCACGCTCATGGCCAGGCGCTTGGCCGCTGCGGCACCCTGGGCGCGCGCGGCTTCGGCCAGCGCGGCCAGGCCGGCATCGCTGCCCGCGACCACGTATTGCTGCTCGGCATTGGCATTGGCCAGGTACAGCGGCGCGGCAGGGCGATGGTGGTCAGCGACCAGGCTCTCCACCGCGCCACGCCCCAGGCCCAGGATCGCCAGCATGCCGTAGCCGGACGGGTAGGCCGCCTGCATCAATTCGCCGCGACGGGCCACCAGGCGCAGCGCATCGGCGAAGTCCAGGGCCTCGGCCACCACCGCGGCGGCATAGGCTCCGATGGACAAGCCCGCCACCAGCTGTGGCGCCGGTCCGCGGCTCAGCAGCAGGCGCGCCGTGGCGACGCCGGCGATCAGCAGGCAGAGCTGCACGGCGCGGGTATGTTCCAGGGCCTGGACGGAGTCCAGGTTCAAGGGATCGAGGTCCAGCACCGCGGCGGCTTCCGCCAACGTCCGCCGGACCTCGGCGTCGTCGGGCAGGGCATGCAGCATGCCGGAACGCTGGGCACCCTGGCCGGGAAACTGGAAGAGGGTACTCATGCGGCGCGTGCCTCTGGCCAGGGATCGCCTACCAGCTGGGGACCGGCAGCGGTCTTGAGCAGCACCCTGGGCGCGTTCGCCGCCCAATCCGCCAGGGCCACGCCGCCGAGCGGGGTCTCCAGCAGGATGTCCAGGCGACAGAGCGCCTGTGTTTGCAGGGACGCCAGCAGGGCCCGCGCCTGCTCGCGTGGCAGCGGGGCTGCGCAACGGATCAGCAGATCCAGATCGCTCCCCGCATGCAGGGCTGGCCAGCCAGAGGCCAGTTCGTAGCCCGCGGCGCCGGTGGGGCCCCAGGGCAGGCCCAGGTCATCCAGCCGGGTTTGTAAGCGGCCAAGGGTGTCGAAGACGGGCAGATCGCGGCAGCCGTTCGTGATCCGCAGCGCCTCGGGAGACCGCCGCTGCAGCACGACAGCAGGCTCCAGCCAGGCCGCCAGCCGCTCGGCGCGGGTGGTGCCGCGCAGGCCGACCGGGATGCGGCCGGGCTCAGGTGTCGCGCGGCGGACGACGACGGGCAGGCCGGTTTGGGCGACCTGGTGGGCCCAACTGGGGGCGCGCGCGGGCAGGGCGTCCGGGGTGAGGCCCCAGAGGAGGTCGTGGGGCCGGTGTTGGGCTTNCCTGAGCCTCGCAGGTTGGGTTGAGCGCAGCGAAGCCCAACGATCCCGCCATCCGCCCGCCCATCACGCGCTCCATCCCGCCCGCAGGCGTTCACGTACTGCGCGAGAGGCCGCGCGGTTGGCGCCGTCCAGCCGGAGTTTGAGATCGGTGGTACCGCTGGCGAGCACATCGGCCTGGGCCTCGGCCAGGGCCTGGCGTACCTGCTGCAGATCTGCGGTCGAGGGCTGGTCGGGCTGGGCCACTTCCAGCTGCCGCCAGAGCAGGCCCAGGGAGGCATAGCTGTCCAGGTCGTAGGCCATGGGGGGGATGTCCGCCGCCAGGCGTTCCAGCTCCTCGACACTGCGCAGGGTGACCCGCGCGGCCGAGGCCTTGCCCATGGCATGCACCTGCACCTGGGGATCGCGCAGGGCCAGCAGGCGATTGGCCTGGTAGCCATGGGCGAGAAAGCCGCCGGACATGGCCTTGCCCACCAGCAGGCCCAGTACCGGGTGGCCGGCCAGGCGCGCCTCGGCGTAGGCCCCGGCGGCCCCGGCCAGGGCCTGGTGGATGCCATAGGCTTCCTCGCGACGACCGTAGGCCTGGCTGGGCACGTCCACCAGGGCGATCAGGGTGCGTTTCACCTGGGCGCCAGCATCCTCGGCGATGGCCTGCTGAATGGCTCGGGCCAGGCCCCAACCCTCCAGCAGACCGACCTCGCCCTGGCGGGCCCGGGGAAAGGGATTCTCGGCATCCGCTACCACCGCCAGCCAGCGCGCGGGGCGTCCGGCCAGTTCGAGGTCGGCGACGCGCAGGGAGGCGGGTAGGCCGGCGACGGCCTCACCCTGGCCGGCCAGGGCCTGGAACCAGGTCAGGCCGCGTTGCGAAGGCTGGGTGCTCATGGCTGGTCTCCGGCATAGAGGTGGCGGACCGCGGCGGCGTCCGCCTGGGGACGGGTGTCGAGATCCTCGAGGCGCGTCAGGTAGTGTTCGGCTTGCTGGCTGCGGTAGGCGTCGGCAGCGCCCTGGGTAAAGCTCTGGCGGATGGCGGCAGTCACGGCGGCGCTGTCGTCGGCGACGAAGATATCGGCCAGGCCCGTGGCGACCCGCTGTTCGCCGCCGGTCAGACTCCAGATGAAGGGGCGGTCGCGGGAATCGTATTCCTCGATGCCGGCTTCCTGTTCGATCACCTGGGGCCCATTGAGTCCCAGGCGGGCCTCGCGGGTGACGATCAGCTGACTGCACAGACCCGCGGCGATGGACATGCCCCCAAAGCAGCCGACGCTGCCAGCGATGACGCCAATGACCGGCTGGTGCGCGCGCAAGGCGACGATGCCCGCCTGGATCTCGGCGATGGCGGCCAGCCCCAGATTGGCTTCCTGCAGGCGCACGCCGCCGGTTTCCAGCAGCAGCACGGCGCGGGTCGGGGTGCCAGCGAGATTGTCTTCCAGCGCCAGCTCCAGGGCACCGGCGATCTTGGCGCCGCCCACTTCGCCCATGCTGCCACCCTGGAAGGCGCCCTCGATGGCGCAGACCACCGCGGGCTGGCCGTCGATCAGCCCCTTGGCCACCAACACGCCGTCATCGGCCTGGCAGACGATGCCCTGCTTGGGCAGCCACGGCGACATCAGCCGTTCGAAGGGACCGACCAGCTCGCGAAAGCTGCCGGCATCGAGTACCACACGGGCCCGCTCGCGGGCGCCGAGTTCGACGAAGCTGCGGCTGTGCAGCAGCTCCTGGACATCGGGAAGGGTGGCTTCAGCCATGGGTGCTGTCCTCCAGGTCGAGGGTTTCCAGACCCTGCTCCAGGCGCAGGCGCACCACGCCCGGGGTGGCGCCGAAGTCATGGATGTCGAGGGTCAGGGCCGGCAGGTCCTCACGGGTGGCGAACAGCCGGTCGAAGAGGGCACGCCAGCGCGGTTCGCTGCCGTTGACCGAGGTGGTCACCTTGAGGGTGAAGTCGGCGTTGGCGGGTTCGAGGAGGACTTCCAGGTCCCCCGAGCCGACGCAGCCCACCAGGGCACGGCCCTGGCGGCGCTGGCTGGCCGGATAGCGGCAGGTGAAGTGTTCCATCAGAGGTCTCCAGGGAGCCATGGCTCCAGGCGATCGACGAGAAGGGTAGCGGCCAAGAGATCGGCGGCGCCGCCGGGAGAGGCGTTGGCGGCCAGCAACTGGCGATCCAGGGTCAGCAGCTGGCGCCGCCCGGCGAGACTGGCGCTGCCCCCGGCCTGCAGCACGGCGCGGGCGCCCTGCTGCATGGTGGTGAGGGCCGCCGGGCCGCCCCGGTGCAGCACGCAGGTATCGTCCAGCGCGGTCATGATGGCCAGGAGCGCATCCAGGCGAGCGTTCTGTTCGCCCGCACCGGCCTGGCGGCTGGCGCGCAACTGCGGCAGACCGCGCTGGTGGATGGCAGGAAAGCCCGCGGCGGCCTCGGCCCGGGCGCCGCCGACGCCATAGCGCTGGGCGACGCGCTGGCCATGGCTGGGCGCTGCCTGGGGCACGTCCGGATCGGGCAGGCTGGCCAGGCGCCCGGCCGCCAGGCACAGCGCCTGGGTGGAAGTCGGACGTTCATGCACGGTCGCCGTCACCAGCAGCCCCAGCGCCCAGATGGCGCCGCGGTGAGTGTTGACCCCGTGGGTGACCTGCAGCATGGCGGCTTCGCCGTCACGCCCCAGTTGGCCGATCAGGCGGCGCAGTTCGGCGGCGGGCAGCCCTCGCTCTGCGGCTTCGGCCATGGCCTGGAAGCAGGGCTGCAGGGCCTGGGCCGAGGTCAGCATCAGGCCAAGGCTGAGATCACCGTGGGCGCCCTGGCCGCGGCGATCCACCAGGGCCGGCTTGGGCGAGAGTTCGGCTTCGTCCACCAGGGCGGATACGGCCCACTCGGCCAGGCGCTCGGCGGGCGATGAGGTACGGCGGGCGAGGGCGCGCATCACCAGCTCCTGAACTTGGCCGGGGGTTGATAGAGGCCGCCGGACCATTCCACCAGCTCGCCGATGCTCTTGGCGGCGAGCAGCTCGCGACTGGCATCGGTGCGGCGGATGCCGAGGTCCTCGGGCAGGGCCACCAGGCCTTCCTGGCGCAGGCGGCGGGCCTCGGCCGGATCGCTGCGCAGGCCGATGGCGGTGACCCCGGCCACGGCGGCGATCATCGCCCGGCGCTCTTCCAGGGAGCGGGCGCGGTAGAGATAGGCGATGCCTTCCTCGGTGAGCAGGTGGGTGACGTCGTCGCCATAGACCATGATGGGCGCCAGCGGCATGCCGCTCTTGCGCGCCACCTCCACGGCGTCCAGGGTGTCGACGAAGGTGGGCTTGCCGCCTTCCTGGAAGGTCTCGACCATCTGCACCACCAGCTTCCTGCCGCGTTCGAGCAGGGCCGGTGCGCCGTCGCCGGTCTGCTGCCGCATGTCCAGCCAGGCCGGGGTGGGGTGACGCCGACCGTGCGGATCATGGCCCATGTTCGGCGCGCCACCGAAGCCGGCTAGGCGCCCCCGCGTCACGGTGGAGGAATGGCCGTCGCCATCCACCTGCAGGGTGGCGCCGATGAACAGGTCCACGGCGTACTGACCGGCCAGCTGGCAGAGCAGCCGGTTGGAGCGGAGCGAGCCATCGCGACCGGTGAAGAAGACGTCCGGGCGCTGGGCGATATAGCCCTCCATGCCCAGTTCGGTGCCGAAGCAGTGCACGCTTTCCACCCAGCCGCTCTCGATGGCCGGGATCAGCGTGGGGTGGGGATTGAGCGTCCAGTGCCGGCAGATCTTGCCCTTGAGGCCCAGGCGCTCGCCGTAGGTGGGCAGGATCAGCTCGATGGCCGCGGTGTTGAAGCCGATGCCATGGTTGAGCGACTGCACCTGGTGGCGTTCATAGATGCCGCGGATCGCCATCATCGCCATCAGCACGTGCACCGGCTTGATGTGGCGCGGATCGCGGGTGAACAGCGGCTCGATATAGAAGGGCCGATCGGCCACCACCACGAAATCCACCCAGTCCGCCGGAATGTCGACTCGCGGCAGTTCGGACACGTCGTCCACCAGCTGGTTGACCTGGACGATGACGATGCCGTCGCTGAAGGCCGCCGGCTCAATCAGCGCCGGGCTGTCCTCGGTGCTGGGGCCGGTGTAGATGTTGCCGGCGCGATCGGCCATGAAGCCGGCGCTGAGTACCACCTTGGGAATTAGGTCCACCAGCAGCCGGGCATAGAGTTCGATGTAGGTGTGGATGGCGCCGACTTCGAGCAGCCCGTCCTCCAGCAGCTGGCTGATCCTCAGGCTCTGGGTGCCGGCAAAGGAGAAGTCCAGCTTGCGGGCGATGCCGCGCTCGAACAGGTCCAGGTGCTCGGCGCGACCGACGCTGGGCATGATCATGTGCAGGTCGTGCAGCCGGGCCGGATCGACCTGGGCGAGGCTGCGGGAGAGGAAGTCGGCCTGCTTCTGGTTGTTGCCTTCCAGCACCACCCGGTCGCCGGGGGCCAGCAGCTGTTCCAGGGCCGCGACGATGGAGGCGGTGGGCAGCACCTTGCCATCGGCCAGCGTGGCCACCCGGTCCAGGCGCTGCTGCTTGTCGCTGCGGCGCCTGGCGATCCGAGCCGGTGGGGAGGATGTCGTTGTCATTGGGGTCTCCACGAATCACCTGTCGTGGAGTCACCCTAGACCTCGACTGCCGGGCGTTCAATCAACCTGAGGACGGAATCGTTACGCTGAAGTTAACGATTCCGTGGGCCTCAGGAGCCTGCGCCAGGCTCAGGTTTTGTCGACCGGGGTGAAGACCGTGGTGGTCCTGGAGAACCAGCTGGTGGGAGTCACGTCGACATTGGCGTTGTCGAATCTCAGGCTGTTCTGCACCTGCTTGAGCGTGAGGTTCGCCTGCCAGTATTGCTCGTGGCCCAGCTCCTGGTTGGCCCGATGCACCAAGTCCAGGGTTTCCTGGGCCGGCAGTACCGCGGTGGAGTAGTCGACGTCGACGCCGGCCACCTTGAGGATCGCGCCAGCGCCCTGGGTGTCACCCTGCTGGATCTTCTCGTTGGCCTGGGCCACGGCCTGATTCTTGGCCGGGGTGGCGACATAGTCGTCACGCAGCGCCATACCGCTCCAGATCGGCAGCCAGGACGTGGCCTTGGCGTCCTGCGCGGAGACCTGCATGAGTTTGCCGTCCTGACCCCGCAGGTCCTTGGCCGACTTGAGATAGGCGGTCTTGTCGGTCTGGGCCGTTTGCAGGGCGCTCTCGGCGGCACCCAGCTGCTGCTTGGCCTGATCGACGTGACCTTCGAAGAGATCCTGGCGCGCGGCGATCACGTCCCTGAAGGCCGATTGGCCCTGCTGGGATATCGCCGGCAGGGTGGCGACCTGCTGGGTGGCGACATCGGGTCGGGTGTCGGCCAGGGCGGCGGTGGAAAACACCGAGGCGATGGTCAGGACGAGAAGGCTCTTGGCGATACGACGATTGAGGTTCATGTGCTTCTCCCGGATACGAAAGTGACTGGAACCGCGGGGTATCGGGCGGGGCTGCGAGATACCTTGGGGTTAGTGTCGATCCGGTGAGCTTAACGATCGCTTAGCAGGCTATCGGTAGGTGTAATCCGATGTGTCGGACGCTGAAACGGAAGCAGCGCCCGCCCCGGAGATTCCGGAGCGGGCGCTGCTGGCGGGCTGGGGCGTCTCAGCGAACCAGGCAGGGCTTCTTGTTATCGAAGGTCCAGTTGGGCGAGAGGAATTGCATGGCCATGGCGTCGTCCCGCGCGCCCAGGCCCTTGGTCTTGTACAGCTCGTGGGCGCGGGCGAGGGCGTCCAGATCCAGCTCCACGCCAAGGCCACCCTGCTGCGGCACCGCGACCAGGCCGCCCTTGATCTCCAGCGGCTGGCGGGTGAGGCGTTGACCATCCTGCCAGATCCAGTGGGTGTCGATGGCGGTGATCTTGCCCGGCGCCGCGGCGGCGACATGGGTGAACATGGCCAGGGAGATGTCGAAGTGGTTGTTGGAATGCGAACCCCAGGTCAGGCCCCAGTCGTTGCACATCTGCGCCACCCGCACCGAGCCCTGCATGGTCCAGAAGTGCGGATCGGCCAGGGGGATGTCCACCGATTGCAGCTGGATGGCGTGACCCATCTGGCGCCAGTCGGTGGCGATCATGTTGGTGGCGGTGGGCAGGCCGGTGGCGCGGCGGAATTCGGCCATCACCTCGCGTCCGGAATAGCCGTTCTCGGCGCCACAGGGGTCCTCGGCGTAGGCCAGCACCTGGTGCTGGTCGCGGCACAGGCGGATGGCTTCCTTGAGCGACCAGGCGCCATTGGGGTCCAGGGTCACGCGCGCCTCCGGGAAGCGCTCGGCCAGGGCGGTGACCGCCTCGATCTCGGCATCGCCACTGAGCACGCCACCCTTGAGCTTGAAGTCCTTGAAGCCGTAGCGGTCATAGGCGGCCTCGGCCAGGCGCACCACGGTCTCCGGGCTCAGGGCCTCTTCGTTGCGCACGCGGAACCAGGCGTCGTCGCTGTCGGCTTCGCTGCGGTAGTCCAGCGTGGTCTTGTTGCGGTCGCCGACATAGAACAGGTAGCCAAGCATCTCCACGGCATCGCGCTGCTGGCCTTCGCCGAGCAGGGCGGCTACCGGAACCTCCAGGTGCTGACCGAGCAGGTCGAGCAGGGCGGCTTCGATGGCGGTCACCGCATGGATGGTGACGCGCAGGTCGAAGGTCTGCAGGCCACGACCGCTGGCATCACGCCCGGCGAAGGCCTGGCGGACCTGGCCGAGGATGCGCTGGTACTGGCCCAGTGGCTGGCCGATCAGGAACTGGCGGGCGTCTTCCAGCGTCTGGCGGATGGTCTCGCCGCCGGGCACCTCGCCGACGCCGGTGCGACCGGCGTTGTCCTTGAGGATCAGCACGTTGCGGGTGAAGTAGGGACCGTGGGCGCCGCTGAGGTTGAGCAGCATGCTGTCCTGGCCGGCGACGGGCAAGACTTCCAGCGAGGTGACCACCGGGGTGCCGGTGTGCAGGGCAGGCGTGGCGTTGAATTGCGTCATGGTCGGGCTCCTTGGTGATCAGCGAGGGGTTTCAGCGGCGAGCGGGGCTTCGGCGGGCGGCGTGGGCACACCGCGCAACTCGACACGCTTGATCTCGCCGACGACGAACAGGTAACTGATGGCCGCCACCAGGGCGTTGGCACCGACGAACACCAGGGCCATCTTGAACGAGCCGGTGGCGGCGATGATGTAGCCGATGATGATCGGGGTGGTGATGGAGGACAGGTTGCCGATGGTGTTGAACAGGCCACCGGAGAGGCCGGCGATCTGCTTGGGCGAGGTGTCGGAAACCACCGCCCAGCCCAGGGCGCCGATGCCCTTGCCGAAGAAGGCCATGGCCATGAAGCCCACCACCATCCAGTCGGCGTCGACGTAGTTGCAGAGGATCATGCTCATCGACAGCAGCATGCCGGCGACGATGGGGGTCTTGCGCGCCACGCTCAGGCTGCTGCCGCGGCGCAGCAGGTAGTCGGAGATGACCCCGCCGAGCACGCCGCCGATGAAGCCGCAGATGGCCGGCAGGGAGGCGATGATGCCGGCCTTGAGGATGGTCATGCCGCGTTCCTGCACCAGGTAGACGGGGAACCAGGTGAGGAAGAAGTAGGTGAGGGCGTTGATGCAGAACTGGCCCAGGTAGATGCCGGCCATCATGCGATTGGTCAGCAGCTGGCCGATGTAGCTCCACTTCGGGCCTTCGCTCTTCTTGCCGGGAGTGTCCAGGTCGACCAGGCCGCCGTTGCTGGCGATGTAGTCGATCTCGGCGGCATTGGCGCGGGGATGTTCGCGGGGGCTGTAGATCACCGCCAGCCAGACCGCCGAGAAGGCGATACCCAGGGCGCCCATCACCACGAAGACGTGCTGCCAGCCGAAGTGGTAGACGATCCAGCCCATCAGCGGCGCGAACAGCACGGTGGCGAAGTACTGCGCCGAGTTGAAGATCGCCGAGGCGGTGCCGCGCTCCTTGGTGGGGAACCAGGCGGCGACGATGCGGGCGTTGCCGGGGAAGGAGGGTGCTTCGGCCAGGCCGACCATGAATCTCAGGGCGAACAGCAGGAATACCGCGGTGCCGATGCCGAATTCACCGATGTAGCCTTGCAGCATGGTGAACACCGACCAGGTGAAGATGCTCGCCGCATAGACCTTCTTCGAACCGAAGCGATCGAGCAGCCAGCCGCCGGGGATCTGGCCGAGCACATAGGCCCAACCGAAGGCGGAGAAGATGAAGCCGAGAGAGACGGCACTGATGCCGAGGTCTTTTTGCAGGGCGGAGCCGGCGATGGAAATGGTGGCGCGGTCGGCGTAGTTGATCGTGGTCACGACGAACAGCATGAACAGGATCAGATAGCGGACGCGCGTCTGCTTGGTTTCGTGCATGGAGAGCTCCCACTGGTTTGTTTTTGTGTGCGGGCTGACATCGTGTAGCGGGCTTATGTTGTAAGTCGTCTGACAACGATAGCGCTATCATTAAACAGATAACGTTATCATTCAACCGCTAAATCTGTGGCCGCGTGCAAAAAATCCGCTAGGAGCTCTGCCGCTCGATCAGGGCGAAACCGGTATCGAGACTCACCGCGGTCTGCTCGCCCGCGAGACGGTCGAGCAGCGCCTGGGCGACCCGCTGGCCCATGGCGTCGGCATTGACGCTGACCGTGGACAGCGCCGGGGTAGCGAAGCGGCCATTGGTGGTGTCGCCGAAGCCGACCACCGCCAGTTGCGCGGGAATGCGCAGGCCGCGGCTGCTGGCCTCGGCGACCACGCCCAGGGCCAGGGTGTCGGAGCTGCACAGCACCAGCTCCGGCGGCTCGGGGCGTTCCAGCAGGCGCGCCAGGCCGATCCGGCCGACTTCCCAGGTGGCGGGCAGCGGCAGCACCTCCATGGGCAGTTCGGGGATGCCCAGCGCCACCAGGCGGGCCTGCAGGGCCAGGTTGCGGCGCATGGCGCGGGGATCGTCCACCGAGATCACCCCGAAGCGGCGATAGCCACGGGCGACGAAGTGCTCCGCCAGGGCGACGCCGACCTGCTCGTGGGAAAAGCCCACCTGCATGTCCAGGGCCTCGGCGCTCAGGTCCCAGGCTTCCACCACCGGGATGTTCAGCGCCGCCAGCCGTGCGCGACTGGCTGGGGTGTGCAGGGTGCCGGTGAGGACGATGCCATCGGGGCGGCGGCCAAGGATGGCTTCCAGCAATTCCTCTTCCTTTTCCGGCGAATAGCCGGTGGGACCGATCAGCGCCTGGTAGCCCGCCTCGGTGAGGCGATCCATGATCGCCTGCACCACGGTGGCGTAGATGGAATTGGCGATGGTGGGCAGGAGGATGGCCACCAGCCGGCTCTTGCTGGAGGCGAGGCTGCCCGCCAGCAGATTGGGCACGTAGCCCAGCTCCTTGACCACGGCCAGGACATGCTCGCGGGTGGCGGCGCTCACCAGGCTCGGTCGGTGCAGGGCCCGGGACACGGTAATGGGCGACACCCCGGCGGCGAGGGCGACCTCGCGCACGGTGAGGGGCAGCTCGGTGGTGCCATCGAGCTGGGCGAGTTCGCGTCGGGACTTCCTGGCCAAAGCGGGTCCTTGGGTGAGAGAGGCCGCCATTATGGGAGCAAGCCCCGGCGGTTGCCATGGGCGCTCGCCAGCGCCCCTGCTAGTCGACCGCTCGCGCCGCCCGGGCGCGGCCGACCCGCGACTGATTGGATCGACCCAGCAGGGCGGAGACGTCCTGCCCGGCCTCGACCAGTCTGGCGAGGTCGACGCCGGTCGCCAGGCCCAGGCCATCCAGCAGATAGACCAGGTCCTCGCTGGCGACATTGCCGCTGGCGCCCCGGGCATAGGGACAGCCGCCCAGCCCGGCGACGGAGCTGTCGAACACCGCGATGCCTTCGAGCAGGCTGGCGTAGACGTTGGCCAGGGCCTGGCCATAGGTGTCGTGGAAATGCCCGGCCAGGCGGCCGAGCGGCACCTCCCGACCGACTCGCTGCCAGAGCGCCCGGGTGCGGCCCGGGGTGCCGACGCCGATGGTATCGCCCAGGGAGACCTCGGCGCAGCCCAGCTCCAGCAGCTCGCGGGTCACGCTGGCCACCTGGTCCGGGGCGATCGCGCCGTCGTAGGGGCAGCCCAGCACACAGGACACATAGCCGCGGACCCGGATGCCCGCCGCCCGCGCGCCCTCGACCACGGGCACGAAGCGCGCCAGGCTCTCGGCGATGGAGCAATTGATGTTGCGCTGGGAGAAGCCTTCCGAGGCAGCAGCGAAGACGGCGATCTCATCCACTCCCGTCGCCAGGGCGGCCTCGAAACCCTGCATATTGGGCACCAGCACCGAACGGACCACGCCCGGCGGCCGCCCGAGTCCCGCCAGTACCTCGGCGGTCCCGGCCATCTGCGGCACCCAGCGGGGCGAGACGAAGCTGCCCACCTCCAGATGCTGCACGCCGCTAGCGATCAGCGCCTTGCACAGCTGGATGCGCTCGGCGACGTCCAGCGCCTGGGGTTCGTTCTGCAGGCCATCGCGTGGCCCGACCTCGACCACCCGCACCCGGGACGGCAGGCCCTCGCTCATGGTGCGGCCTCCTCCAGTTCCACCAGGGCAGTGCCCTCGGCCACCAGTTCGCCAGGGCTGCAGAACAGCGCGGCCACGACGCCCGCACGGGGCGCGCGGATGCTGTGCTCCATCTTCATCGCCTCCAGTATCACCAGCGGGGTACCGGCTTCCACGGTGTCGCCGACGGCCACCGGTACGGCGACCACGCTGGCGTTCATCGGTGCCGTGAGTCCGCCTGCATCGGCCTGGCGCTTGACCTCGGCCAGCGGATCGGCCCAGGTGACGGCTTCGAGGCGGTTCTGCCACTCCATAAACAGCGTTTGCCCACGGCGATGGAGGTGTGTGCTCTGACGGATGCCCTCGGCCTGCCAGTGGAGGCGATCACCATTCAGCTCGACCGCCGCCGAACCGGGCAGGGCGACGGCGCGCACCTCTCCGCGACAGGCCAGGCGTAGCGAGACAAGTGATGGCCCACCCAGGCGCCAGCCCTGGCGGGAAGCCCAGGGTGACGTCGAATCGGCATGGGCCGGCAGCGTTGCCAGCCAGGCCTGGGCCGCCAATGTCCAGAAGGCGTCGGTCAGCTCTCCGGGTGCGGGCAGCAAGGCATCCCGGTGACGCTCGATGAAGCCGGTGTCCAGCTCGGCCGCGGCAAAGGCCGGATGGGCGAGCAGGCGCTGCAGGAAGGCGAGGTTGGTGGCGAAACCGCCCACCGCGGTGTCGTCGAGCATGGCCAGCAAGCGCTTGCGCGCCTGTTCGCGGTTGTCGCCCCAGGCGATCAGCTTGGCCAGCATGGGATCGTAGAAGGGCGACACCTCGTCGCCTTCCTCCACGCCGCTGTCCACCCGCCGCCCCGGACCGGCCGCCGGCTCGCGATAGAGCTGCAGGGTGCCCGAGGCCGGCAGGAAGCCCTGGTCGGTGTCCTCGGCATAGAGCCGTACCTCGATGGCATGGCCGTGCAGCGGCACCTGGGCCTGGGTGAGGGGCAGGGGCTCGCCAGCGGCCACGCGCAGCTGCCAGGCCACCAGGTCCAGACCGGTGATGGCCTCGGTGACCGGGTGCTCCACCTGCAACCGGGTATTCATCTCCATGAAGAAGAAGTCGCCGCGGGCGTCGAGCAGGAATTCCACGGTGCCGGCGCCGACGTAGCCGATGGCCTGGGCCGCCTGCACCGCCGCCTCGCCCATAGCCCGGCGCAACGCGGGCGTAAGACCCGGCGCGGGGGCTTCCTCGATCACCTTCTGGTGACGGCGCTGGATGGAACAGTCGCGTTCGTTGAGATAGAGGCAGTGGCCGTGCCCGTCGGCGAAGACCTGGATCTCCACGTGGCGCGGTTGCAGCACGTATTTCTCCACCAGCATCCGCGCATCGCCAAAGGCGGCGCGCGCTTCGCGCTGGGCCGAGGCGAGGCCTTCGGCCAGGTCGGCTTCGCGCTCGACGATCTTCATGCCCTTGCCGCCGCCGCCGGCGGTGGCCTTGAGCAGCACCGGATAGCCGATGCGCGCCGCGGCGTCGCGAAAGCTGGCCAGGGACTGGTCCTCGCCGTGATACCCCGGCACCAGGGGCACTCCGGCGTCGGTCATCAGCGCCTTGGCCGCGGACTTGCTGCCCATGGCGCGGATCGCTGCCGCGGGTGGCCCGACGAAGACCAGCCCGGCCGCGGCCACCGCCTCGGCGAAGGCGGCGTTCTCGGAGAGAAAGCCGTAGCCGGGATGGATCGCCTGGGCGCCGGTGGTCAGGGCAGCGGCGATGATGCGCTCGCCCAGCAGATAGCTGTCGGCCGGCTTGGTCCCGCCCAGGTCCACCGCCTGGTCGGCCTGGCGCACGTGACGGGCGCCAGCATCGATGGCGCTGTGCACGGCGACGGTGCCCAGGCCGAGGGCCTTGGCGGTGCGCATCACCCGACAGGCGATCTCGCCGCGGTTGGCGACCAGCAGACGGTCGAAGGTCATGGCGAGTTCTCCTGCCAGGCGGGGCGACGTTTTTCCAGGAAGGCCTGCAGGCCTTCCTGGGCTTCGGGGGTGACGCGCACGGCGGCGATCAGGCTCTCGGTGAACGAGCGCACCTGGGCGCTGGGTGTGCCTTCGCCAGCGCCGTCCAGCAGCCGCTTGCAGGCGCGCAATGCCTGGGGGCCGTTGTCCAGCAGCCGGGCGATCCAGGCCTCGACCAGTGCCTCCAGGTCGGCGGCCGCGGCGGTCTCGGCCACCAGGCCCAGCTCGGCGGCGCGTTCGCCGGAGAAGCGCTCGGCGCCGAGCATGTAGCGCCGCGCTGCCCGCTCGCCCAGGGCGCGGATCACGAAGGGGCCGATGACCGCCGGCACTAGGCCGATGCGCACCTCCGACAGGCAGAAGGTAGCGTCACTGGCGGCCAGGGCCAGGTCGCAGCAGCTGACCAGGCCCACGGCGCCGCCAAAGGCCGCGCCTTGGACCACCGCCAGGGTGGGCAGCGGCAGGGCCTGCAGGCGATACATCACCTCGGCCAGCCGCTCGCTGTCGGCGCGGTTGGCGGCGGCGTCCAGATTGGCCGAGGCCTGCATCCAGGCCAGGTCGGCGCCGGCGCAGAAGTGCCGCCCGCGGCCGCGCAGGAGCAGGAAGCGCAGTTCCTGATCGCTGGCGATCTCGGCCAGCACGGTGCCCAGCTCGGCGATCAGCTGCGCATCCAGGGCATTGTGGCGATCCGGACGGTCGAGCCAGAGGGTGGCGAAGCCGCGCGGATCGCGGATCAGTTCCAGGGTGTGGAAGTCAGTCATGGCCTACATCCGGAAGATGCCGAAGGTCGTCGGCTCGAGCGGGGCGTTGAGACTGGCCGACAGGGCCAGGGCGAGGACCTCGCGGGTCTGGGCCGGGTCGATCACCCCGTCATCCCACAACCGCGCGCTGGAGTAATGGGCATGGGCCTGGCGCTCGTACTGCTCGACGATGGGGCCCTTGATGCGCGCCGCCTCTTCGTCGTCGAAGACCTCGCCGGCACGTTCGGCCTGCTTGCGCTTGACCTGCACCAGCACCCCGGCCGCCTGCTCGGCGCCCATCACGCCGATACGCGCGTTGGGCCACATCCACAGGAAGCGTGGATCGTAGGCGCGACCGCACATGCCGTAGTTGCCGGCGCCAAAGCTGCCGCCGATGATCACGGTGAACTTGGGCACCCGGGCGCAGGCCACCGCGGTAACCAGCTTGGCGCCGTGCTTGGCGATGCCGCCTTCTTCATATTTCTTGCCGACCATGAAGCCGGTGATGTTCTGCAGGAACAGCAGCGGGATGCGTCTCTGGCAGGCCAGTTCGATGAAGTGCGCGCCTTTCTGCGCCGATTCGGCGAAGAGGATGCCGTTGTTGCCGAGGATGGCCACCGGATGGCCGTGCAGATGAGCGAAGCCGCAGACCAGGGTGGTACCGAATTGCGCCTTGAATTCATCGAAGACGCTGCCGTCCACCAGCCGCGCGATCACCTCGCGCACCTCCAGCGGCTGCTTGGGATCGACCGGGACCAGGCCTTGCAGCTCCTCGGCCGGATACAGCGGTGCGCTGGGCGTCTTCAGTTGCAGCTCGCCCAGCTTGCGCCAGTTGAGGTTGGCGATGCAGCGCCGCGCCAGGGCCAGGGCATGGCCGTCGTTCTCGGCGTAGTGATCGGCCACGCCGGAGGTACGGCAGTGGACATCGGCGCCGCCCAGTTCCTCGGCGCTGACCACCTCGCCGGTGGCGGCCTTCACCAGTGGCGGGCCGGCGAGAAAGATGGTGGCCTGCTGGCGCACCATGATGGTCTCGTCGCTCATGGCCGGCACATAGGCGCCGCCGGCGGTGCAGGAGCCCATGACCACGGCGATCTGCGGGATACCCTGGGCGCTCATGGTCGCCTGGTTGAAGAAGATCCGCCCGAAGTGCTCCCGGTCGGGGAAGACGTCTTCCTGGCGGGGCAGGTTGGCGCCGCCGGAATCCACCAGATAAAGGCAGGGCAGGCGATTCTGCAGGGCGATGGCCTGGGCGCGCAGGTGCTTCTTCACCGTCAGCGGATAGTAGGAGCCGCCTTTCACGGTGGCGTCGTTGGCGATGATCATGCACTCGACGCCCTCGATGCGGCCGATGCCGGCCACCACCCCGGCGGCCGGTACCTCTTCCTCGTAGACGTCGAGGGCGGCCAGGGCGCCGATCTCCAGGAAGGGCGAGCCCGGGTCCAGCAGGAGATCGATGCGCTGGCGGGGCAGCAGCTTGCCGCGCGCGGTATGGCGCGCCTGGGCCTTGGCACCGCCGCCTTCGCGGATGCGCGCCAGCAATTGGTCGAGCCGGGCCAGCTGCGCGGCCATGGCGGCGGCGTTGCGCTGGTAGTCCGGGGTGCGCCGGTTCAGCGTGGAGGTCAGCACGGTCATTAAGGCGTCCTCACCGGGTTTCGTTGAACAGCTCGCGGCCGATCAGCATGCGGCGAATCTCGCTGGTGCCGGCGCCGATCTCGTAGAGCTTGGCGTCGCGCAGCAGGCGGCCGGTGGGGTATTCGTTGATATAGCCGTTGCCACCCAGGATCTGGATGGCTTCCAGCGCCATCTGGGTAGCCTTCTCGGCGGTATAGAGGATCACCCCGGCAGCGTCCTTGCGGGTGGTCTCGCCGCGGTCGCAGGCCTGAGCCACCGCATAGAGATAGGCGCGGCTGGCGGCGAGGCCGGTGTAGAGGTCGGCCACCTTGCCCTGGATCAGCTGGAATTCGCCGATGCTCTGGCCGAATTGCTTGCGGTCATGGACGTAGGGCAGGACCACGTCCAGGCAGGCCTGCATGATGCCCACCGGGCCGCCGGCGAGGACCACGCGCTCGTAGTCCAGGCCGCTCATCAGCACCCTGACCCCGCCATTGACCTGGCCCAGCACGTTTTCCTCCGGCACCTCCACGTCGTCGAAGAACAGCTCGCAGGTGTTGGAGCCGCGCATGCCCAGCTTGTCGAACTTGCTGCCGCGGCTGAAACCGGTCCAGTCACGCTCGACGATGAAGGCGGTGATGCCATGGGCAGCCTTCTCCGGCTCGGTCTTGGCATAGATGACATAGGTGTGGGCATCGGGCCCGTTGGTGATCCAGGTCTTGCTGCCGTTGAGCACGAAGCGATCGCCGCGGCGGTCGGCGCGCAGCTTCATGGAGACCACGTCCGAGCCGGCATTGGGTTCGCTCATGGCCAGGGCGCCAATGTGCTCGCCGCTGACCAGCCGGGGCAGGTAGCGCGCCTTCTGCTCGGCGCTGCCGTTGCGGTGGATCTGGTTGACACAGAGATTGGAGTGAGCGCCATAGGACAGGGCGACCGAGGCGGAGCCGCGGCTGATCTCCTCCATGGCCACCGCATGGGCCAGATAGCCGAGCCCTGCGCCGCCGTATTCCTCGCCCACGGTGATGCCGAGCAAGCCCAGGTCACCAAAGGTGCGCCACAGGTCCATGGGAAAGCTGTTGCTGGCATCGATCTCGCCCGCGCGAGGCGCTACCTCGCGGGCGACCAGGGTGCGCACCTGATCGCGCAGCAGATCGAGGGTCTCGCCCAGGGCGAAGTTGAGACTCGGGTAGCTCATGGGGTCACCTGTTGTTGGGATTGTCGGGTGAGAGCGGTCGGCCGATCGGGCGCGCATGGGGCGGCCACCCGGTACGGCGCGGAGCTGAAAGAAACAGGACGGGGCAGCGCTGATGGCCAGGCGCGGGCGTGGCGCGCAGGTGGACGCTGGAAAACCGTCGGGCAGGGCGGCCGACGGCAGGACAAGGGTGCGCACGGAGCGCGGCTGCGGAACGTGGGCGCGAGGGCGCGCATGGTCCGTCCTCCTGTTCATTATTCTTGTCATGGCGACCGCGAGAGGAAGGCGGCGCGCCTGTGCCTCTGAGTCTAGGAGAGGAAATGCGCTATCGTGAAACGATAAAAATAGAATCCAGGTATTGGAAAATCAGATGGCAGTGCTCAAGGACATTTCGATGCGGCAGCTGCGCTACTTCGTCGCCGCCGCCGAGAACAGCCAGTTTTCCCTGGCCGCCAGCGCGGTCAACGTCAGCCAGTCGGCGGTCACCACGGCGGTCAGCCAGCTGGAGGCGCTGCTCGCCGTGCGGCTATTCGAGCGCCTGCCCCACGGCGTCAAGCTCACGGCCGAGGGGCATCAGTTCTATCACCATGCCCGGCACATCCTCGATACCCTGCAGGACGCCGTCAGCCAGCCGCTGTTCCAGAGCCATGCCCTGACCGGCCAGGCGCGCGTCGGCGCCTCCTATGCGGTGCTCGGCTACTACCTGCCGACCCTGCTGGCGCGCTTCAAGCGCAGCTATCCGCAGATCGACATCGACCTGCGCGACATGGACCGGCCCAGCATCGAGGCCGGCATCACCGATGGCACCCTGGAGCTGGGCCTCACCGTCATCTCCAACGTCGACGCCACCCAGCCCTTCGAGCGCCACCTGCTGATGCGCTCGCCGCGCCAGCTCTGGCTGCCCAGCGCCCATCCGCTGCTGGCAGCGGAGCGCGTCACCCTGGCCGACATCGCTCTCTATCCCTACATCCTCGCCACGGTGGACGAAGGGGAGACCTCGACCCTGCGCTACTGGCACGCGGCGGGTCTTGCGCCCAACGTGGTGTTCAAGACTTCGTCCATGGAGTCCCTGCGCGGCCTGGTCGCCCATGGCTTCGGCGTGACCATCCTCTCCGACATGCTCTATCGCGGCTGGTCGCTGGAAGGCCGCAAGCTGGAAGCCCGGCCGGTGGCCGATGCCATCCCGCCCATGGAGCTGGGGCTGATCTGGAGTCCCGAAGACCGCCTTGGGGCCGGTGCCCAGGCGTTTCGCCAGTTCCTGGTGTCGGCGGCGGGGTAGTGGGGCGAGGCGCGCCGGCCTCAGCCCTTGGAGCGTGCCGGATCCGCACTGCGTGGATAGGTGCGCTCTTCCTCGATGCGGCCATCCGCGGTGTGGATCTTGACGCTGCCAGTCTTGCCATCCAGGTATTGCGCTGCCTGGTGAACGAGGGCGTCCTTGGTCGACGCCTTGAGCAGGGCACGATCGCCATGTTCCTCTTTGAATTCCCAGCCGGTGTCGGTGGGTAGGATGTGGTAGTTCTGCATCTGGTCTCCCTGGGGCCGCTGGCCCGCGCCTGGTCTTGGGTTGCGCCTGTTTCGACCCGCGTTCGCCCGAGAACATTCGAGCGAAGCGGTTGGACCGGGTAGCCAGTCTCAGCCCTGCAGATAGACCACCTGGGTATGGGTGTACTCATAGAGCCCGTGCTTGCCGTCCGCGCCACCGATGCCGGACTTGCGCACCCCGGCGTGGTAGCCCTGCATGGCCTCGAAGTTTTCCCGGTTGATGTAGGTCTCGCCGAAGTCGATCTCGCGCATGGCGTGCATGGCCTTGCCCAGGCTGCGGGTATAGACGGAGGAGGTGAGGCCGTATTCGCAGTCGTTGGCCAGGGCGATGGCCTCGTCGAGATCGTCCACCACCTGGATCGGCAGCACCGGGCCGAAGATTTCTTCGCGCATGATCGGCATGTCCGCGCGACAGTCCGTCAGCACCGTGGGCTGGAAGTGGAAGCCGCGACCCAGGTCGGCGCGACTGCCACCGGTGACCAGGCGGGCGCCCTGACCGAGGGCGACGTCGACCTTGGCCGCCACCTTGTCCAGGCCGGCGGCGTTGATCAGCGGTCCCATCTCCACGCTGGTGTCGGCCTGGGGGTCGCCATAGCGGGTGGCGGCCATGGCGCGGCCGATGCGCTCGATGAAGTCCTCGGCCACCGCGCGTTCCACATAGACCCGCTCGGCGCAGTTGCACACCTGGCCGGTGTTGATGATGCGCGAGTCACGGATCGCCCGGACCGCCAGGTCCAGGTCGGCATCGGCCAGGACGATGGCCGGCGCCTTGCCGCCCAGCTCCAGGTTGAGCTTGGTCAGATTCGGCGAGGCAGCGGCCATGATCCGCGAGCCGGTGCCGACGCTGCCGGTAAAGCTGACCATGTCGATGCCGGCATGGGCACTAAGCTGGCCCCCCACGGCGCCGGCACCGCTGACCAGGTTGAAGACCCCGGGCGGCAGGTCGGTCTCGGCCACCAGGCGGGCGAATTCATGGGCATTGATCGGGGTTTCTTCGCTGGGCTTGATGACGATGGTGTTGCCGGTGAGCAGCGCCGGCGCCAGCTTGCGCGCGATCAGGAAGAAGGGGAAGTTCCAGGGCAGGATGCCGGCCACCACGCCCAGCGGCTTGCGCAGCAGAAAGATCTGCTCGTCGGGTCGGTCGCTGGTGATGATTTCGCCTTCGATGCGCCTTGCCCACTCGGCCATGTAGTCGAGATAGTCGGCGGTAAAATTGACCTCCACCTCGGCCAGGCCATGGACCTTGCCCTGTTCGGCGACAATGGTCCGGGCCAGCCGCGGTGCGTGCTCACGCAGCTTTGCCGCGATGCGCCGCAGGTAGCCGGCGCGCTCGATGGCTGGTTTGCGCGCCCAGGCCTTCTGGGCACGGCGGGCGGCGGCGATGGCCTGGTCGACGTCCTCGCGACTGGACGCCGGTACCCGGGCCAGGGCCTCGCCGGTGGCCGGGTTATGGACGAGAAAGTCCTCGGCGGCCGGCAGGAAGCGGCCATCGATGTAGTTCTGGTAAAGAGGCAGATCGGCCATGGCGGACTCCGGGTCAATAGGTGCGAGAGGGCGCCTGGGGCGCTTCGAGGGGGCGATAGCGGGCCAGGTTGGCCAGCGCCGCCTGGCGGAACAGGCTGATGTCGATGCCGACGGCGACGAACTGGCAACCCCAGTCGCGATAGCGCCGGGCATCGTCTTCCTGGGGCGCCAGGATCCCGGCCACCTTGCCGGCCGCGCGGGTGGCATCGATGGCGGCGCGGATACGTGCCTGCACCTCGGGATGGCCCGGATTGCCGGCATGGCCGAGGCCGCTGGAGAGGTCGGCGGGGCCGACGAAGACGGCGTCCACGCCCTCCACTGCGGCGATCTCGGCGACGTTGTCGCTGCCCAGCCGCGATTCCACCTGGACGATCAGGCACAACTCGGTATGGGCGGTGTGCAGGTAGTCGGGTACCGCGTCCCAGCGGGTGGCGCGGGCCAGCCCGCCGCCAACGCCGCGGATGCCGTGGGGGGGATAGCGCATGGCGCGCACCAGGGCGCGGGCTTGGTCGGCGGTCTCCACCATGGGCACCATCAGCGTCTGCACGCCGATGTCCAGCAACTGCTTGATCAGCACCGCATCGCCGGTCACGCAACGCACCACCGGCGCCGTGGGGTAGGGCGCCACCGCCTGCAACTGGGCGAGGATGCTTGGCACCGTGTTGGGGGCGTGCTCGCCGTCGATCAGCAGCCAGTCGTAGCCGGTGCCGGCGGCGATCTCGGCGGCATAGCCGGTGGCGAAGCCGGCCCAGAGGCCGTAGAGGGTGTCGCTGCCCGTGAGGCGGGCCTTGAAGGGATTGCGAGGCAGATCCATGACGGTCGTCTCCAGGGGAATCAGGAAGGGGTGTCGGGCAGGCGCACCAGCAGCCCATAGCTCAGGGCACCGGCCACCGCGACCGCGGCGGCGATGCCGAGCGCGAGGCCGAAGGAGCCGGTCTGCTGGACGATCATGCCGGTGATGACCGGGGCGAAGGCGCCGCCGAAGTAGCCACCGAAGTTCTGGATGCTGGCCAGCGAGGCCACCTGGTGCGAGGGTACCGCGACGCTCACCAGCGACCAGGTGCCGGCTACCGCCACGTTGAGGCTGAACAGTGCCAGGCTGAAGCAGAGGATGACGCTGCCGATGCCGGTCACCCCGGCGCTGCACAGGGCGAATAATCCGGCCGCCGCCAGACCGCCGCAGATCGGCAGCTTGCGGCTGAAGGCCAGGCTGCGCCCGCTGCGGGTCAGGCGATCCACCAGCAGGCCACCACCGATCACGCCACAGGCACCGGCCAGGAACGGCAGGCTGGCGACCCAGCCGGCCTGGGACAGGGACAGGTGGTGAACCCGCTCCAGGTAGGCCGGCAGCCAGGTCAGGAACAGCGACAGCATGTAGATGATGCCGACGTAGCCGATCACCACGCCCCAGGTCAGGCGGCGGCGGAACAACCCCAGCCAGTCGGCGAAGGTCAGCCGCTGGCCGGCGTCCTGGGGTGGCAGGCCGGCATCCAGGTGCGCCCGCTCCGCGGCGTCCAGCACCACCTGCACCCGGTCGCGATAGCTCAGGTACCAGAGCGCCGCGACGGCAACGCCGAGCACCCCCATGGCGATGAACATCTGCCGCCAGCCCAGCCACAGCAGTAGCGCAGTGAGGATCGGCTGGGAGATCGCCGGCCCCAGCGAGGACGACAGGTTGAAGATGCCGGAGGGCAGGCCGCGCTCGCGCACGTTGAACCACTCGCTGACCACCTTGGCGCCGGCCGGGAATTGCGGCGCCTCGCCGATGCCCAGGCCGATGCGGGCGAGGATCATCAGGTGCAGGCTGCTGAGCAGCCCGAGCACGCCCTGGGCGAGCGACCAGAGGCAGATGCCCAGGCCCAGGGTCAGGCGCGCACCGAAGCGATCCAGCAGACCGCCGATGGGCAACTGGGCGAAGGCATAGGCCCAGGCGAAGGCCGACAGCAGCAGGCCCATCTCGGTCGGCGTATAGCCCAGCTCGCCGCTGATGGTCTGGTTGGCGATGGCCAGGGTGCTGCGGTCGAGGTAGTTGACGAAGCCGGCCAGTACCAGCAGCGCCAGGGCGATCACCTGGATCCGCTTGAGACGAGCGCTCTTGGGTGGCAGCGGCGTCGCCGCGGGACGTGCATCCGCCACGGGTGCCGCCAGGGTGTCTTGGGTCGCTTTCATCCAGCCCTCCTGGGCAACGCCTCAGTGGCGATAGGGACGTTCCAGGGCGCACTCCGGATTGAGGCGCACGCCGAAGCCGGGCCGATCCAGCGCCGAGGCGCGCATGCGGCCCCGCACCGGGACCGGTTCGTCGAGCAACTGCGGATGGAACATGGGCACCACCTCGTCGGCCTTGGGCGCCATCATCAGGAACTCGGCGAAGGGACTGTTGGTGCGGGTGATGACGAAGTGGTAGCTGTAGACGGAGGAGCCATGGGGCACCACCAGGGCGTTGTGGGCATCGGCCAGCGCCGAGATGCGGATCAGCTCGGTGAGGCCGCCGCACCAGCCGACGTCCGGCTGGAGGATGTCGCAGCAACCCATCTCCAGCAGCAGGCGGAAGCCCCAGCGGGTGGCCTCGTGCTCGCCGGTGGTGACCAGCATGCCCTTCGGCACGTTGCGCCTGAGTTCGGCATAGCCCCAGTAGTCATCCGGCGGCAGCGCCTCCTCGATCCACTTGAGGCCGTACTGCTGGGCGCCCTGGGCCAGGCGGGTGGCGTAGTTGAGGTCCAGGCTCATCCAGCAGTCGAGCATCAGCCAGAAGTCGTCGCCGACCCGCTCGCGCATGGTCGCCAGGGCCTCGAGATTCTTGCGCAGGCCTTCCTCGCCCTCGGCCGGGCCATGCTGCAGCGGCAGCTTGCCGCCGATGAAGCCCATCTCCTTGGCCAGATCCGGACGGGCGCCGGTGGCGTAGAACTGCAATTCGTCGCGCACGGCGCCGCCGAGCAACTGGTGCACCGGTTCCTGGCGCAGCTTGCCGAGCAGGTCCCAGAGCGCGAGATCCACCCCGGAGATGGTGTTGAGCACGATGCCCTTGCGCCCGTAATAGAGGGTGGAGAGGTACATCTGGTCCCAGATTTTTTCCAGGTCGGTGACCTTGGCGCCCTCCAGGAAGCGTGCCAGGTGCCGCTCGACGATGAAGGCACCCAGCTCGCCACCGGTGGTGACGGCGAAGCCCACGGTGCCGTCGCTGGCCTCGACTTCCACCACCAGGGTGCCCAGCACATTGATGCCGAAGCTGCGGCGGCTCTGCCGGTATTCCGGGTACTTGGCCATGGGCGTGGCGATGTGGTCGTCGATCCAGTGGCCGTCGCCCTGGTCGTGATAGTCGGCGCCACCGCCGCGAAGGGTGTAGGCGCGCACCTGCTTGATGGTGGGTAGGGTCATGGCGAAGCTCCCTTAATGACTGGGCGTGAGCTGGGGTTGGGGATCGGCGTGGTCGCGGCGGCGCAGGCCGAGGATCAGGGCGGCGGCCACCAGGGTGGTGCCGGCGAGCAGATAGAGGCCGGCGCCGGGATGGGCGAAGGTCACCTCGGCCCAGCGCTTGGCCAGGGGCGCGATGAAGCCGCCGATGGCGCCACAGGTATTGATCAGGGCGATGCCGCCCGCGGCGGCGCTGCCGCGCAACTGGTCGGACGGAAAGGTCCAGAACAGCGGCTGCACCGCGATGAAGCCGGCGGCGGCGAAGCACAGGGCGAGCAGCGCATAGAGCGGCGAGAAGGTCACCGAGGCGGCGATGCCCAGGCCGGAAATGGCCAGGGTGGCGGCGGCGGTGCGACGGCGTTCGCCGGTGCGATCCGACCAGCTGGGGATTAGCCAGGCGGCGAGCAGGGCGCAGACCCAGGGAATCGCCGAGACTAGGCCGACCAGCAGCCCGACCTTCTGCCCGAGCAGCCCGGCCACCTGGGTCGGCAGGTAGAAGACCACGCCATAGACGCTGGCCTGGATCAGCAGGTAGATGCTGCACAGCAGGAGGATGCGCGGCTGACCGAGCAGGCGCAGCAGTCCGCCCTGATGCGGCTTGGCGGCGTCCTCGGCGTCCAGCGCCTGTTGCAGCGCCTGCTTTTCCGCGTCGCTCAGCCAGCGGGCATCGCGCGGCCGATTGTCCAGGTAGAACCAGGCCCAGACACCGACCAGGCTGGCCAGCACCCCTTCGACCAGGAACATCCACTGCCAGCCCCGCAGACCACCGAGCCCGTCGAATTCCAGCAGCAGGCCCGATAGCGGACTGCCGAAGATGAAGGCCAGGGGCGCGCCGAAGTAGAAGAAGCCCAGTGCCCGGGCGCGATAGCGCGAGGGGAACCAGTAGGTGAGGTAGAGGATGACGCCGGGGAAGAAGCCGGCTTCGGCCACCCCGAGCAGGAAGCGCAGCACATAGAAGGCCGTCGCCGTGTGGGCGAACATCATGGCGGCGGAGATCAGGCCCCAGCTCACCATGATCCGGCACATCCACAGCCGGGCACCGACGCGGTGCATGATCAGATTGCTGGGAATCTCGAGAAAGGCGTAGCCGACGAAGAAGACCCCGGCGCCAAAGGCGAAGGCCGCGTCTGAGATGCCGGTATCGGCCTGAAAGGCGACCTTGGCGAAACCCACGTTGGCCCGGTCGAGAAAGGCCATGACGTACATCAGCAGCAGGAAGGGCAGCAGGCGCCGGGTGACCTTGGCGACCAGCCCCGGTGACAGGGTGGTGTGCATGGCGATCTCTCTTGTTGTTGTGATTCGGCCACGGCTCAAGGTAGTCGCAGTTGCAATGCCTGGATAATCGCTTTTTGTTTAGGACCGATACCCTTAAGGTATCGGTATGCCTCACCCGCCTGGCCAGAGCCGTCGAGCCCGGCTGGACGCCTCCGCTCGCGCCTCCAGGATGCTGCCGATGAACGCTTCCCCCCATGCCCGTGCGCTGTTCGGCCGGCTGCGCTACAAGCACCTGCTGATGCTGGTGACCCTGGCCGGGACCCGCAATCTGCACCGTGCTGCCGAAGCCCTGCACATGTCGCAGCCGGCCACCACGCGCATGCTGCAGGACGTGGAGGAGGCCTTTGGCTGCGTGCTGTTCGAGCGTCAGGCGCGGGGCCTGACGCCCACGGCGCTGGGCGTGGAGATCATCGAATTCGCCCGCCGCGCCCTCAATGGCCTGGATCGCTGCGCCGAAGACCTCGATGCACGTCGCTCCGGCGGTTATGGGCATCTGGCGGTGGGGGCCATCATGGGTGCCTTGCCCGATCTGGTGGTGCGCGCCATCGCCGCGAGCAAGGCGCGCCAACCCGGCCTGCAGTTGCGTATCCTCGGCGACACCAGCGACCAGCTCACCGAACTGCTCGAACAGGAGCGGATCGATGTGGCCATCGCCCGTTTCACCCAGCCGGCCGACCTCGGTCGCTTCACCTTCGAGCCGCTGGGCAACGAGCACCTGGCGGTGGTGGTGCGCACCGGACATCCCCTGACCGATCGCGCGCCACCCGATCTGGCCGAGCTGGTGGCGGACTGGCCCTGGATCCTGCAACCCGAAGCCAGTCCGGCCCGGGTGGCGCTGGAGGCGGCCTTCGCCCGGCGCCAGTTGCCACCCCCGGCCGATGTCATCGAATGCGGCTCGGTGTTCGCCATGCTGCAGCTGGTACAGATCACCGACGCCATCCTGGTGCTGACCGAGGCGGTGGTGCGCGATCACCTGCGTACCGGACTGCTGGTCTCGCTCGACCTGGAAATCACCGAACCCCTGACACCCTTCGGGATCCTGTTGCGCACCGGCCAGGTACCCAGCGCGGCGCTGGAGGGCTTTCTCGGCCTGCTCAGACGCCAGGCCGCGGGCACCCCTGTCTGAGCGCCGCCCTGACGTGCGCCGCCGCCCTTGCATGGCGAGAAATATTTTCGCTGGCCCTGTTGTTTCTTCCCTGATAAATCAGTATCTTAGCGGCCGCTGGTGCA
The DNA here is from genome assembly GCF_028640825.1 of Pseudomonas sp. LA5. NCBI lineage: Bacteria > Pseudomonadati > Pseudomonadota > Gammaproteobacteria > Pseudomonadales > Pseudomonadaceae > Pseudomonas > Pseudomonas sp. LA5. Next base: position 84,400 of record NZ_JAQYZY010000037.1, on the reverse strand, counting down.
GAGAACCCCGCTGAACAGGTTCTCGCTAGGTACCAGCGGGATGCCGCAAGGCTTCCATGCGCAGCGGTAGTTCAGTCGGTTAGAATACCGGCCTGTCACGCCGGGGGTCGCGGGTTCGAGTCCCGTCCGCTGCGCCACATACCTCTCGCGAGCTCTGCCTCGCGGGTAACGAAAGAAGCGGCCCTCGAGGCCGCTTTTTTTCGTCCTGCATTTTTGTCGCCACGTCTTGCCGCCGGGAAACCCCAACGCTTCGGTAGCCTCCAATGGCTATCATCGATGCGCGGGAGTGGCCATGAAGATCGCCTGTCTGGGTTGGGGTTCATTGATCTGGAAGGCGGCGGAGTTGCCGGTCGCCTCGGATTGGTTCGCCGACGGACCCTGGTTGCCCATCGAATTCGCCCGGGAGGGCGACAGCGGCGAGTTGGCCACGGTCATCTGCGAGGGCGTGGCCGAGGTCCAGGTGCTCTGGTCCTATCTGGCGGTCGACACTCTGGATAAGGCACGCGACGCCTTGCGCGAGCGCGAAGGGGTACCGCGGGAGCAACCCGAGTGTATCGGCAGCTGGCCAAGCGGCCCGCACTCGCCGTTCCAGCAGCGCATCGCCGCCTGGGCGGCGGGGCAGGGTGTCGACGCCGTGGTCTGGACCGCTTTGCCGCCGCGCAGCGGCGGCCTCAATCAGCGCATGCCCACGGTGGAGCAGGCGCTGGACTACCTGCGCAAACTCGACCACGAGCGGCAGGCGCATGCGCGCGACTATATCCGCCGGACGCCGGTAGCCATAGACACCGAATACCGGCGAGTAATAGCCCGGACGTTCAACTGGCCGCCCATGATCGAGGCGCAACCCGATCTGGATGCATCCGCCTGAGGGGCATGCCAGAGCGCTTTGCGAAGTCAAAACCTGCAAGTTTCACCAACTTCTGGATGATTATGCAGTTGAACTGAGGGTTTGTTTTCAGTTGGCAACGCTTCGATGGATTCGGTTACTGCCAGATTACTTGCGAAAATGCCTATCAAGACCTTGTTGGCGCCAATTCTCCGGCTTGGCTTAAGGTTTTCTTAATATTCAAACTTGCCGTCGCAAGAAGTGGCCGCTATTTTTTTAAAAGGATTACGTGTCGCTGGCATCCGAGGCGTCAATCCTTTATCTTCGCCTGCAACTTTCGCTCGCGGGCGAAGTTTCCATTAGCCTTTTTCAGATTGTTGCCAGGAGTGCCCATGTCCCGTCTCGCCGAATTCCGTGCTGCCGAAGAGCAACTTCGTGCCCAACTTCAACTGCTCGAAGATCTCAAGCAAGACAGTTCCCTGCAGAAAGAAATCGAATTCGAAAGTAAGCTCCAGGCGCTGATGGATGAATATCACATGAATCTGGGTGATATCATCGGCATTCTGGATCCCAACGCTGCCCCCAAGCACAAGGCGCAGACGCCGCATCCGGAAAAGCCGGCTGGCAAGCGTCGTCCGCGCAGCACCAAGCGTTATCAGCATCCCAAGACTGGCGAAATCATCGAAACCAAGGGCGGCAACCACAAGTTGCTCAAAGCCTGGAAAGCCGAACACGGCGCCGATACCGTGGAAGGCTGGCTACAGTAACGTCTTGCCTGGATTTCGGTCGGTAGCTGCGCAAGGCAGACCTATCGACCGGAATCCTTTTTCCGCCGCTGCAATCTCGGCGCGTCCCGCAATTCCGCCACGTTCAAGCCCATACCAGGGACGATGGTCTTCCTGGTGTAGCTCTAACTGCAGCTACCATTGCATTCATCATATCTTTTAATTCCCTGCGCATTTTCAAGCGAGGCCAAGGCAAGCCGCTTTATGCGGACGGTGAAGGACCGGGTAATGATGGGGGAGGTGGCTTATTTCCGCACTGGGCGAGCGGCATTCAGCCCAGGCCGGCTAACCTGCGACCCGCAGGCGATAACCCACGCCCGGTTCCGTGACAATATAGCGCGGCGCCAGCGGATCATCCGCCAACTTCTGCCGGAGATGGCCAATTACGATGCGCAGATAATGACTGTCTTGCGCATGGGTCGGGCCCCAGATATCGATCAGCAATTGCCGCTGGGTCACCACCCGTCCCGGATGGTGGGCGAGGGCGGCCAGCACGGCGTACTCCTTGCGCGTCAAAGCCACTTCGCTGCCACCCAGAACGACCCGCCGATAGGCGAAATCAACTTTCAGATCGCCCACCTCCAGCGCCGCGACCTGCTGGGTCGCCGTGGTCGGGGTCTGCCGCAGCAGGGCGCGACTGCGGGCCAGGAATTCCTGGATACCGAAGGGCTTGGTCACGTAGTCGTTGGCGCCGGCATCCAGGGCGCGCACCTTCTCGCGCTCGTCCGCCCGCACCGACAGCACCAGCACCGGCACCGCGGACCATTCGCGCAGGTCGACCAGCACCTCCTGGCCATCGCGATCGGGCAGGCCCAGGTCGAGGATGACCAGGTCCGGCTGGCTCAGCGCCGCCTGGGCCAGGCCCTCGGTGCCGGTGGCGGCTTCGCTGACCTGGTAGCCCTGGGCCGCGAGGCTGATGCGCAGGAATTTGCGGATCTGGGGTTCGTCGTCGATGACGAGGACGTGAGCGGGCATCTGAGCGGGTTCCACACGAGAAGGCGTCATCATAGCCGCTGCGATTGCCGGGTGGCCTGGCCTTATTCGGCCGGAGGAGCGGGCAGTGGCAGGTGCATGCGCAGCGTGGTGCCGCGACCATCGAGGCCGTCTTCCACGCTGACTCGTCCGCCATGGGCGCCGACCATGCCCTGGCAGATCGCCAGCCCCAGACCGGTTCCCTGCCCACCCCGGTCGCCGCGGGCGGCGGTATAGAACATGTCGAAGATCCGCGTGCGATCCTCGGGCGGAATGCCCGGGCCTTCGTCGGCCACGGCCAGCTGCAGTTCATTGCCCTGGCGCAGCACGCTGATTTCCAGCCGGCCGCCGGGTACGGAGAAGCGGATGGCGTTCTCCAGCACATTGACCAGCGCCTGTTCGATCAGCGCCGGATGAACCCAGAGCAGCGGCAGGCCCGGCTCGATCCGGGTGGCTACCTGCAGTCCGCTCAGCAGCGGCTGCAGGCGCTGCATGGCGCTGGCGAGGATGTCGCCGGGGTCGACCCAGTCCCGCGCCAGCTGCAGGCTGCCATGGCCCAGGCGGGTCATGTCGAGCAGATTCTGGATATAGCGATCGAGGCGTTCGGCCTCCTGGCGGGTGGCGTCCAGCAACTCCTGGCGATCGCTGGCCGGAATCGCGTCGCCCAGGGTCGCCAGGGCATCGATGGAGCCGCGCATCACCGTCAGCGGCGTGCGCAGGTCATGGGACACCGAGGCGAGCAGGGCGCTGCGCAGCTGTTCGGTCTCGCCATGCAGGCGCGCGGCTTCGAGATCCTCGCTGAGGCGCACCCGTGCCAGGGCCTGGGCCAGCGGCTGCGCCAGGCTGGCCAGCTGGCGCCGCTCGGCGTGGTCCAGGGGCTGGGCATCGTCACGCCGTACGCCCAATACGGCCAGGCTGCCGCCCTCGCCGAGCAGCGGCCACCACCACCAGCCACCGGAGGGCAGGGTGTCGGTGCCGCAGCCGGCCGGCTTTTCCTGCTTCCAGGCCCATTCGGCGGCGATGCGTTCGTGGTCGGCCAGGAGCAGGTCGCCCGGTTGGGGCACCAGTTGCCCCGCCTTTTCCGGCAGCAGCAGGCAGATGTGGCGCGTCGCATCCCCTAATTGCTTGAGGGTGACGCTGACCACCGCCTGGCGATCGCTGGCGGCGCTCAGCTGGCGGGTGAAGTCCAGCAGCGCCAGGGTCTCGCGCTGGGTGCGGCGCAGTGCCTGCAGCTGGCGCCGCTGGCGGGCGGCCAAGTCACCGGTGAGCAGGGCCATCAGCAGGAAGAAGGCCAGGGTGAGAACGTCCTGCTCGCGGTTGATGGTCAGCGAGAAGGCCGGCGGGATAAACAGGAAATCGTAGGCGAGAAAGCCCAGCAGGGCACAGAACAGCGCCGGACCGCGGCTGCTGCGTACCGCCACCAGCAGGACGGCGGCAAGAAAGATCAGCGAGATATTGGGCAGTTCCAGCAGCCCGGACAGGCCCTCGGCGATGACCGCGGCCACGGCGGTGGCCAGGACGGCGGCGCCATAGGGACCGGGCCTGAGCGCCCGGCGTGGCCGGGCGGCGGGCGGCGCGTCGCGATCCAGATCAAGGATGGCGATCTCCAGCCCCTGGGCCAGGCGCAGCAGGCGACTGGCCAGACGGCGTCGCAGGCTGAAGCCGCGCGGGCGGCCGCGACCGATCAGCAGCACGCTGGCGCGCTGGTCGCGGGCATGGCGGACCAGGGCGCGGGCCGGATCGCTGTCTCTCAGGGTCAGCACCTCACCCCCCAGGCGTTCGGCCAGGCGTTGACTGGCCTGGAGGTTGGCGCGGGCGGTATCGTCCAGCGGCTGGCCGGTATCGACATGGACCAGGGTCCAGGGCAGGTGGCGCTGGTCGGCGAGGCGGCTGGCATGGCGCACTAGGCGCTCCGCCGAAGGCGCGGTGCCGGCGCCGACGATGAGGCGCCCCAGCAGTGGTGGCGCGGCCTGGCCCTGCTGGCGGTATCTCAGGGCGAGCGCCGAGTCCACCTGGGCCGCGGCGGTGCGCATGGCCAGTTCGCGCAGGGCGGTCAGATTGGTCTGGCTGAAAAAGGCATCGATGGCCGCGCGCGCCTGCTCGGGCACATAGACCTTGCCCTCGCGCAGCCGCTCCAGCAACTCCCGGGGTGGCAGGTCGATGAGCACCAGGTCATCGGCGTCGAGCAGCACCTGGTCGGGCACCGTCTCGCGCACCTGGACGCCGGTGATGTCGCGTACCTCGTCGTTGAGACTTTCCAGGTGCTGGACGTTGACCGTGGTATAGACGTGGATGCCGGCGGCAAGCAGGTCTTCGACATCCTGCCAGCGCTTGGCATGGCGACTGCCGGGGGCGTTGCTGTGGGCGAGTTCGTCGACCAGCACCAGTTCCGGCGGGTCGGCCAGCAGGCCTTCCAGATCCAGTTCGGTAAGCTTGAGGCCGCGGTGCTCGACCCGCCGCAACGGCTGCTGTGGCAAGCCGGCGAGGAGGGCAGCGGTCTCCCTCCGCCCATGGGTTTCGACGATCCCGGCGCGCACCCGGCGGCCCTGGCGCAGGGCGGTCTGTGCCGCCTGCAGCATGGCGTAGGTCTTGCCTACGCCAGGCGCCGCCCCCAGGAAGACCTTGAGGCGTCCACGGCCTTCGCGGTGTTCGGCGAGCAGCGCCTCGGCGCGCCCGGTGCTGTCGGTCATGGAGCCAGTTCCGCCAGGGCCAGATTGAGAAGCAGGACATTAACCGTTGCCGGGCCGAAGCGCGAGGTGTGCGTCTGCTCGCTCACCAGGGCGTCCAGCCGCTCCGGTGGGAGACCTCGCGCGGCGGCGATACGGGCGATCTGATAGCGGGCGCCGGCCGGGGTGAGGTCCGGATCGAGGCCGCTGGCGGAGGTGGTCACCAGTTCCTGGGGCACCGGGCCCTGGTCGGCCACCTGCACGTCGGGCAGCGCCTTCTCGATCCGTTCGCGCAGCCCCGGCGCCGATTGGGCCAGGTTGCTGGCGCTGCTGGAGACGGTGGCGTAGTCGCCTGCCGAGGGGCGCGGCTGGAACCACTCGGGGCCGGTGAATTTCTGGGCGATCAGGCGTGAGCCGACCACGCTGCCGTTGGCGCGGTGGAGCAGGCTGCCGCCCGCCTGGTCGGCGAACAGCGCCTGGCCGAGCACCGTCACCAGCAGCGGGTAGGCGCCCCCGGTCAGGGCGCCGAGCAGCAGCAGCATCAACACGGCGGAACGCAATTGTATGAGCATGGCGGTTTCCTCAGACCAGACCCAGGGCGCCGAGCGCCAGGTCGATAGCTTTGATGCCGACGAAGGGCACGACGATGCCGCCCAGGCCATAGATCAGCAGGTTGCGGCGCAACAGGGCGGCGGCGCTGGCGGCCTTGACCCGCACCCCGCGCAGCGCCAGGGGAATCAGCGCGACGATGATCAAGGCGTTGAACACGATGGCCGAGAGGATGGCGCTCTGCGGGCTGGCCAGGTGCATCACGTTGAGCACGTTCAGCTGCGGATAGATGCCGGCGAACAGCGCGGGCAGGATGGCGAAGTACTTGGCCACGTCGTTGGCCACCGAGAAGGTGGTCAGGGCGCCGCGGGTCACCAGCAGTTCCTTGCCCACCTGCACCACGTCGAGCAGCTTGGTGGGGTCCGAATCCAGATCCACCAAGTTGGCGGCCTCGCGGGCGGCCTGGGTGCCGTCGTTCATCGCCATGCCCACATCGGCCTGGGCCAGGGCCGGGGCGTCGTTGGCGCCGTCGCCGCACATGGCCACCAGCTTGCCCTCGGCCTGTTCGCTGCGGATGCGCTCCAGCTTCTTCTCCGGGGTGGCTTCGGCGATGACATCGTCCACCCCGGCCTCGGCGGCGATGGCGGTGGCGGTCAGGGGATTGTCGCCGGTCACCATCACGGTGCGGATGCCCAGGGTGCGCAACTCGGCGAAGCGCTCGCGGATGCCCGGCTTGACCACGTCCTTGAGGTGGATGGCGCCCAGCAGCCGGCCTTCGCCGCAGACCAGCAGCGGGGTGCCGCCGCTCTTGGCGATGGTCTCGATCTCCCGGGCCAGCACCTCCGGCAGGTCGGCGCGGGTCTGGCCGAGAAACATCAGCACGGCGTCCACCGCACCCTTGCGATACGCGCGGCCCTGCCAGTCGATACCTGACAGGCGCGTCTCGGCGCTGAAGGGAATGGCCGCGACCTGGGCCCGCGGCGGCTCTTCCAGCGGGTGCAGGTTGCGCAGGTATTCCACCACCGAACGGCCTTCCGGGGTCTCGTCGGCCAGCGAGGCATAGAGGGCGCCCTCGGCCAGGGCCTTGGGGGTAATGCCCTGGGCCGCGTACAGGGCGCTGCAGCGGCGGTTGCCGAAGGTGATGGTCCCGGTCTTGTCCAGCAGCAGGGTATGGACGTCACCGGCGGCTTCCACGGCGCGCCCCGAGGTGGCGATCACGTTCAGCCGCACCAGGCGATCCATGCCGGCGATGCCAATGGCCGAGAGCAGGCCGCCGATGGTGGTGGGGATCAGGGTTACCAGCAGCGCCACCAGGAACAGCAGCGGCAGCTCGCCACCGGCCAGGGCGGCGAAGGGCTGCAGGGTCACCACCACCAGCAGGAAGATCAGCGTCAGGCCGATCAGCAGGATGTCCAGGGCGACCTCGTTGGGGGTCTTCTGGCGCTTGGCGCCTTCCACCAGGGCGATCATGCGGTCCAGGGTCGATTCGCCGGGGTTGGCGGTGATGCGCACCCGGATCCAGTCCGACACCACCCGGGTGTTGCCGGTGACCGCCGAGCGATCGCCGCCGGATTCGCGGATCACCGGGGCCGATTCCCCGGTGATGGCCGCTTCGTTGACCGCGGCCACGCCTTCGATGATCTCGCCGTCACCGGGGATCAGCTCGCCGGCTTCCACCTGCACGATCTGGCCCTTGCGCAACGAGCTGGCCGGCACCATGCGCTGCTCGCCGTTTTCCTCCAGGCGCGCGGCGAGGTTCTGGCCGATGCCCTTGAGGCTGTCGGCGCGCGCCTTGCCACGCCCCTCGGCGAGGGCTTCGGCGAAGTTGGCGAACAGCAGGGTGAACCACAGCCAGAGGGTGATCTGCACCGCCACCCCGGTGCTCACGCCATTGTTGGGCGCCAGGCACAGCAGGGTGGAGAACAGCGCGGTGATCTCCACCACGAACATCACCGGCGAGCGGATCTGCTGGCGCGGGTCGAGCTTGACGAAGGCCTGCCGCAGCGCCTGGCGCCACAGGGTGCCAGGGGTAGGAGTGGGCAGGGTGTGGGTCTGGGCATCCATTTCAACGGACTCCGAACAGTTGCAGATGGTCGGCGATCGGCCCCAGGGCGAGCGTCGGCAGGAAGGTCAGGCCACCCACCAGCAGCAGGGTGATCACCAGCAGGGTGACGAACAGCGGCCCGTGGGTGGGAAAGCTGTTGGGGCCGAGCGGCACGGGGCGCTTGGCCGCCAGGCTGCCGGCGATGGCCAGGACCGGCAGGATGTAGCCGAAGCGACCGATCAGCAGGGCCAGGCTCAGCATCAGGTTGTGGAAGGGCGTATTGGCACCGAAGCCGCCAAAGGCCGAGCCGTTGTTGGCCGTGGCCGAGGTATAGGCATAGAGCAGCTGGCTGAAGCCATGGGGACCCGTGGCGGCGATCCCGGCGACGCCGGCCGGGACGCTGGCGGCGATGGCGCCCAGCACCAGGACGCCCAGCGGCATCACCAGCAGAGTCGCCACCAGCAGCCGCACCTCGGGGGCTTCCAGCTTCTTGCCCAGGTATTCCGGGGTGCGGCCCACCATCAGGCCGGCGATGAAGACGGCGATCAGCACATTGAGCAGCATGCCGTAGAGACCGGCGCCGACGCCGCCGAAGATCACCTCGCCAAGCATCATGTTGAACAGCGCGATCAGGCCGGTCAGCGGCGCCAGGCTGTCATGCATGGAGTTCACCGAACCGTTCGAGGCGGCCGTGGTGACCGTCGCCCAGAGCGCTGACGCAGTACCGCCGAAGCGCGTCTCCAGGCCTTCCAGGGACGCCCCCTGGGTGATCGCCAGGCCGGCCAAGGCGGGGTTGGCGTGGTTCTGGGCAACGATGGCGACAGTGCCTCCAACCACCAGCAGGCCGAACATGGCAGCGAAGATCGCCCAGCTCTGCCGCCGATCCTTGACGTAGTAACCGAAGCTGAACACCAGGGCCGCCGGAATCATGAGGATGGCCGACAGCTCCAGCAGATCGCTCAGCGCCGTGGGGTTCTCGAACGGATGCGCGGAGTTGACGCCAAAGAAGCCGCCCCCGTTGGTGCCCAGCTGCTTGATGGCGATCTGGCTGGCGGCCGGGCCCAGCGGCAGGGTCTGGGTCGCGCCCTGCAGGGTGGTGGCATCGACATAGCTCGCGAAGGTCTGGGGCACGCCCTGCCAGATCAGCAGCAGTGCCAGGGGCACGCACAGCGGCAGCAGCACATAGAAGGTGGCGCGGAACAGGTCGACCCAGAAGTTGCCGATCTCCTGGGCGCTGCGGCGGGTGATGCCGCGGGCCAGGGCGGCGAGCACGGCTACGCCCACTGCGGCGCTGACGAAATTCTGCACGCCCAGGCCGACCATCTGGCTGAAATAGCTCAGCGAGGCTTCGCCGCTGTAGGCCTGCCAGTTGGTGTTGGTGACGAAACTGATGGCGGTGTTCAGCGCCAGGGTCCATTCCAGCCCGGGCAGATGCTGCGGGTTCAACGGCAGACTGCCCTGCAGCACGAGGATGGCGAACAGCAGCCCGATGCCCAGCCCATTGAACAGCACCAGGGCGATGGCATAGGTGCGCCAGTCCTGGCCGCGGCCATCGGTGCCCACCACCCTGAGGGTCAGGCGCTCCAGGGGCCCGCCGACAAAGGTCAGCCAGGTTCGCTCGCCTTCCAGCGCGCGGTAGAAGTAGCGCCCCAGGAAGGGCGCGGGAAGAAAGGTCAGGGCCAGAAAGGCCAGGATCAGGAACGCGGCTTGGCTGTCCATGCCGCCTCCCTAGGACCGGCCGGCGCGTAGCAGCGCCGCCAGCAGATAGACGAACAGACCCAGTGCCAGGAGCAGGGCCAGAAGATTCCAGGGGGTCATCACGAGTTCTCCAGAGACGGCCGTTGCCGCGTAGAGAAATTGTCGGGAGGAGGGGCGTAAAGAAGCGAGGCGGGGAGTGGTGGCGGGGCGTAAAGAAAGCGTTAAATCGGCCCCGCCCGCCAGTGCGGGCGGGGCCTTGCGACTATTGCTTGGGCGCGGCCTGCTGTTCTTCCTTGGCCTTCTTGTTGGCCTCGTGGTGACCGATGGCGCAGCCCGCTGCGGCACCGGCAACGCCATGACCACCGGCAACGTGGCCCGCGGCGCCGCCGACCACGGCGCCCTTGACGCAACCGGCGGCGAAGGTGGCTTGGCTGGCGCCGAGCAGCAGAACAGACAGGGCAAGGGTAGGCAGGAGCTTCATGGTGGCGACCTCTCGTGGGTGCGAAGTAATGTCCTGTAACAATTGACCAGGCCGATCCGTATCAGTTCTCCGGCTCTCCCTCTCGGCCACCAGCGTGCCGTGGGCGCCACCAATCACCGGCAGCGTCAGAGGGCCATCGATATCGCGGCCATGGGCCGCTCCTACCGCCTCAGGTATGACTGTAGGAGCGGTCCAAGGCCGCGATCCAGGTGCCAGCCGCAACAAGGCTCGGCCTGGGCGAGAGTTGAGAGGCTGCGTCAGAGCCGTTGGCAAGGCGTGCTCACTGATGCGGTCGCAGGTGCAGCACCGCCCAATAGGCCGGCTTTGGCCGCTGCTGGCGATCGAACAGCAGCGGCTGATCGTCCCCGGGCGTCCCGGGCTGGTGGTTCAGCCAGCTGTGATCATCGGCCACGCCCCACCAGGTCACCGCGGTGACCTCGGGATGGGCCAGCACCAGGGCCATGAGGTCGCGATAGCGCTCGGCCTGCAGGTTCAGGCGCTGCGCCAGTGGCTGCGGCGGCTGGTAGTCGTGATGCTGGTAGAGACTCATGTCCAGCTCGGTGATCTGATTTTCCAGTCCGAGGCGGGCGAAGGTGGTGAGCGACTGGTCGATGGCCGCCAGGGATGGCCAGTAGAGACTGATATGGGTCTGGTGGCCGATGCCCTGCACCGGCACGCCCTCGGCCAGCAGGCCCTTCACCACCCGCGCCAGGCAGTCGCGCTTGGCCGGTTCCTGGGTGTTGAAGTCGTTGATGAACAGGCGTGCCTTGGGATCGGCGGCATGGGCGGCGCGAAAGGCCACGGCGAGATAGTCAGGACCGACCACCTGCATCCAGCGATCGTCGCGCAGGCAACTGGACTGATTGGGGTCTATGGCCTCGTTGACCACATCCCAGGCATAGACCCGCCCGCGGTAATGGCCGACTACCGTGGCGATATGCTGCTTCAGGCGCTGCAGCACCTGCTCGCGCGTGGCCGGCTGGCCATCGGCAGCCTGCCAGAACCAGTCCGGGGTGTGGCTGCCCCAGAGCAGGGTATGACCCCGCACCGCCAAGCCGTGCTGTTTAGCGAAGGCGACGAGGGCATCGGCCGGTCCGAAGACATAGCGGTCTTCCTGGGGATGAATGCGCAGGGGCTTCATGGCATTTTCCGCCACCAGACTGCTGAATTGCCGGGCCAGCAGCACCCCGTCGGCGTCCGCGAGTTGTTCGGGCTCGACCGCCGCGCCGATTTTCAGCCGGGCGCCATAGGCCGTGGCCAGGGCGCGCGTGGCAGTCGGCTCCGCGGCCAGGGCAGCGGCATTCCAGAGACCCAGCGACAACAGCAGCGCAAGCAGTGGACGCGGCATCCGGATGATCCTCCAGCAGTCGGTCGTGATGGCGGACGGCCAATCAGCCGTGAGCGTGCTGCGCGTCTTCCTTGGCCTTCGCCGCCAGGTGGTGGCCGATGGCACAACCGGCTACGGCGCCGGCGATGGCATGGTGACCGGCGACATGCCCGGCCATTCCGCCGACCACTGCACCCTTGATGCAACCCGCCGCCAGGCTCGCTTGGCTGAGGCCCAGCAGGGAGACCGACAGGATGACGACCGCAAGACGTTTCATGGGCAGACCTCGGCATAAGGGAACCCGGAGCCTAGAACGTCCGGGTTAAGTGCCGCTTAAGGCTTTCGTAGCGTGGAAAACGGCGCAGCCTGTTTTACCGACAGCCACCAAGGCCGTTCCCGGCTTGCTCCGTGGACAGGCTTCGCCTTGTCCACCCCACGGCGAACCCCCCATAAAAAAACCGCCCCGAGGGGCGGTTTTTCAGTACCGAACGCTAGCGTCAGACTTCGACGGCGGCGATACGGGCTTTCTCGGCGCTTTCACGGAATTCGGCGATCTGGTCGAAGCTCAGGTAGCGGTAGACGTCCGCGGCCATGCTGTCGATGCTCTTCGCGTATTCCATGTATTCCTCGACGCTGGGCAGCTTGCCCAGGATCGAGGCCACCGCGGCCAGTTCCGCCGACGCCAGGTAGACGTTGGCACCGTCGCCCAGGCGGTTGGGGAAGTTACGGGTGGAGGTGGACACCACGGTGGCGTTGGCGGCCACGCGGGCCTGGTTGCCCATGCACAGCGAGCAACCCGGCATTTCCATGCGCGCGCCGGCCTTGCCGTAGATGCCGTAGTAGCCTTCCTCGGTCAACTGGTGCTGGTCCATCTTGGTCGGCGGCGACAACCACAGACGGGTCGGGATCGAACCCTTGACCTTGTCCAGCAGCTTGCCGGCGGCGCGGAAGTGACCGATGTTGGTCATGCAGGAACCGATGAACACCTCATCGATCTTGTCGCCGGCCACCTGGGACAGCAGGCGGGCGTCGTCCGGATCGTTCGGGGCGCACAGCACCGGCTCGTTGACCTCGGCCAGGTCGATCTCGATGACTTCGCTGTATTCGGCGTCGGCATCGGCGGCGAGCAGTTCCGGGTTGGCGATCCAGGCTTCCATGGCGCGCGCACGGCGCTCCAGGGTGCGGGGATCACCGTAGCCTTCCTCGATCATCCAGCGCAGCAGGGTGATGTTGGACTGCAGGTACTCGGTGATGGACTCGGGCGACAGCTTGATGGTGCAACCGGCGGCGGAACGCTCGGCGGAGGCATCGGACAGCTCGAACGCCTGCTCCACGGTCAGGTCTTCCAGGCCTTCGATTTCGAGGATGCGGCCGGAGAAGATGTTCTTCTTGCCCTTCTTCTCGACGGTCAGCAGGCCCTTCTGGATGGCGTAGTAGGGAATGGCATGCACCAGGTCACGCAGGGTGATCCCGGGCTGCATCTTGCCCTTGAAGCGCACCAGTACCGACTCCGGCATGTCCAGCGGCATGACGCCGGTGGCAGCGGCGAAGGCCACCAGGCCGGAACCGGCCGGGAAGGAGATGCCGATCGGGAAGCGAGTGTGGGAATCGCCACCGGTGCCGACGGTGTCGGGCAGCAGCATGCGGTTCAGCCAGCTGTGGATGATGCCGTCGCCCGGACGCAGGGAGACACCGCCACGGGTGCGGATGAAGTCCGGCAGGGTGTGGTGGGTCTTGACGTCGATGGGCTTAGGATAGGCCGCGGTGTGGCAGAAGGACTGCATCACCAGGTCGGCGGAGAAGCCCAGGCAGGCCAGGTCCTTCAGCTCGTCGCGGGTCATCGGGCCGGTGGTGTCCTGGGAGCCGACGGTGGTCATCTTCGGCTCGCAGTAGGTGCCGGGGCGTACGCCCTCGACGCCGCAGGCCTTGCCGACCATCTTCTGCGCCAGGGTGTAGCCCTTGCTGCTCTCGGCCGGCTGGTCCGGCTTGTTGAACAGGTCGGTCGGACCCATGCCCAGTTCGGCGCGTGCCTTCTCGGTCAGGCCGCGGCCGACGATCAGCGGGATACGGCCGCCGGCGCGGACTTCGTCCAGCAGCACGGGGGTCTTGAGTTCGAAGGTGGCGAGCACCTCGTCGCTGCCATGGCGGGTGACCTTGCCGGCCTTGGGATAGACGTCGATGACGTCGCCCATTTCCAGCTCCGACACGTCGAATTCAATCGGCAGGGCGCCGGCGTCTTCCATGGTGTTGTAGAAGATCGGGGCGATCTTGGAGCCGAAGCAGAAACCGCCAGCGCGCTTGTTCGGCACGTAGGGGATGTCGTCGCCGAAGAACCACAGCACCGAGTTGGTGGCGGACTTGCGGGAAGAACCAGTACCGACCACATCACCGACGTAGGCGACCGGGAAGCCCTTGGCGCGCACTTCCTCGATCTGCTTCAGCGGACCGATGCTGCCTTGCTGCTCGGGCACGATGCCGTCGCGCGCCATCTTCAGCATGGCCAGGGCGTGCAGCGGGATGTCCGGACGCGACCAGGCGTCAGGGGCGGGAGAGAGGTCGTCGGTGTTGGTTTCGCCCGGCACCTTGAACACGGTCAGGGTGTACTTCTCGGCGATTTCCGGACGCTTCTTGTACCACTCGCCTTCGGCCCAGGACTGCAGGACGGCCTTGGCGTGGGCGTTGCCACCCTTGGCTTTCTCGGCCACGTCGTGGAAGGCATCGAACATCAGCAGGGTGTGCTTGAGCTGTTCGGCGGCCACGGCGCCCAGTTCGGCGTCGTCCAGCAGCTCGACCAGGGTGGCGATGTTGTAGCCGCCCTGCATGGTGCCCAGCAATTCGGTGGCGCGCTGGCGGGAGATCAGCGGGGACTGGGTTTCGCCCTTGGCGACCGCGGAGAGGAAACCGGCCTTCACGTAGGCGGCTTCGTCGACGCCCGGCGGTACGCGGTTGGTAATGAGGTCGACGAGAAATTCTTCTTCGCCGGCCGGGGGATTCTTCAGCAGTTCGACCAGACCGGCCGTTTGCTCGGCGTTCAGCGGCTGGGGCACGATGCCCTGGGCGGCACGCTCTTCTACGTGGTTACGATAGGCTTCAAGCACAGGTTGACCCTCATCAGTGGTCCAATATTGCGTCCGGGGGCTGGCGCCCCGGAATGTATCCGGCAGGGTATGACGGGGGAGGCTGCGGGCAGGACCGCCGTCGCGCCGGACGCATTCCGCCGGAAGCTGTTTTCAAAGTTTTACGCCGGCTGCTGAAGAGCTGATCGGCGGCAGGGCGGTTGATGAGGCCGCCGCTGCCGGATCACCGGATACTTTGCTCGTGACGCTTTGAAAACAGCTTCGTATCGGACATTGCGCCTATAAGGCTGCCTAATTCTACGCCAAGCCTCGGGCGAAGTTAAGCGCTGCGTTGTCGCATCTGCTCCCGGTCGTTGGACCCCGGCGGCAGGCTAGCGGCCCAGATGGGCGAAGCGTCCACTGAAGGGCTTGGCGATGGGGTAGGCCAGGTCGCCATGCTTGCTGGTGCCCAGCCCCAGGTCCACCAGGGACTCGGCCAGCTTGACCGCGGCGCTGACGCCTTCGATCACCGGGATGCCGATGGCTTCGCTCAGGGCCTCGCGCAGATCGGCCATGCCGCCGCAGCCGAGCACGATGGCGCCGGCACCTTCCTCGTCGCGGGCACGGCGACCCTCGGCGGCGATCAGTTCGATCAGGCTGTCGTCGGCGGCTTCCAGGGCCAGTACCGGCAGGTCGATACAGCGTACCGAGGTGCACAGTTCGGCGAAGCCGTACCGCTGCAGCAGGTGCTCGGCGATGATGCGGGTGCGGGTGAGGGTGGTCACCACGGCGAAACGGGTGGCCAGCAGACTGGCCAGATGGAAGCCGGCCTCGGCGATGCCCAGCACCGGCCCCCTGGCCATTTCCCGCGCGGCGAGCAGGCCCGGATCGCCAAAGCAGGCGATGACATGGGCCGCGCAGCCCGCCTCGACGCCCTTGCGCATCTCTTCGATCACGCCGACCGCGGCCACGGCCTCGTCGTAGTGACTCTCGATGGACACGGGGCCGGCTTCGGGATTGCTGGCGAGGATGGTGGTGCCCGGACGGGCGATGGCCTGGGCCGCGCGACCGATCTTGGCGGTCATGCTGGCACTGGTATTGGGATTGATGACCTGGATCTGCATGAGGGGCCTCAACTGCGTTTGAAGATGCTGCGGAAATCGGGCTCGGCGGCCGTGGGCCGGTCGATCCGGAGGGATTCGCGGATCAGGCGCAGGTGGCGCGCCATCCAGTCGCTGGCGGCCGCACCCTCGCCCCGGGCGAGCAGGTCCAGCAGGTCTTCGTGCTGGCCGCAATCGCAGCCCAGGCTGTGCCGCGAGCCGTAGATGGCGATCAGTAGCGAAGAGCGGCTGGCCAATTGGGCGACCTGTTCGGTCAGCACCTGATTGTCGGCCAGCGCGGCGAGTTCGACGTGAAAGCGCGCGGACAGCTGGATCGCCAGGCTGTGGCGCCCGCCGTGCTGGGCCTCGTGCTCCTCAAGGCAGAGCTGGCGCAGGGACGCCAGCTGCGCGCTGTCGACCCGGGCGGCCACCAGGGGCATCAGCGCCGGCTCGATCAGCTGGCGCGCGGCGAGGATGTCCTGGGCTTCCTTGGCGCGGGGCTGGGCGACCTGGGCGCCGCGATTGGCGCGCAGGGTCACCAGGCGTTCCAGCGCCAGTCGCTGCAGCACCTTGCGGATGCCCGTGCGGCTGATGCCGAAGGTCTCCGCCAGGGTGTCTTCCGGCAGCCGGGTACCCGGCGCCAGGCGATGCTCGACGATGGCCTCGAGGATGTCCTGGTAGATCCGCTCGTCCCGGGGAGAGGCGGCAACGGCGAGTGACGCGGGTACTGCACTCATGGGCTGACTCCGGCGATTTGCCTGAATTGTATACAAAGTCTGGGGCGCTGACGATGCGCGAATGCGTCGGGATCTGTGCGCCAAGGTAGCGCCTCATTGCCACCTAACGCCCCAGGGGAGTGCATCCCCGGTAACGCTCCGGCGTCTGACTTAGAGCCTCCTTTCCTGGAAATTTCCTATGGAGCCAGCGAGTTAAGACCATTTCGGAGCACCTGGCACGGACTCTGCCTGGAGGGATTGTATACAAAACAAGGCAGGCGCCGTATGCAGGTGCCCGCCACCACGGAGGAGGCGATCCATGAACCAGCAGATTCCCCCGGGCTACAGCCCACGTCTGTACAACGAAGACCTCGGCCCGGTCGAGCAGAAATGGAATTGGTACAACATCTTCGCCTTCTGGATGAGCGACGTGCACAGCGTCGGCGGCTATGTCTTCGCCGCCAGCCTGTTCGCCCTGGGCCTGGCCAGCTGGCAGGTGCTGATCGCCCTGCTGGTAGGGATCTGCATCGTTCAGGTGATCGCCAATCTGGTCGCCCGGCCCAGCCAGCAGGCTGGCGTGCCCTATCCGGTGATCTGTCGCCTGGCCTTCGGCGTCTTCGGCGCAAACATCCCGGCGGTGATCCGCGGCCTGATCGCGGTGGCCTGGTACGGCATCCAGACCTATCTGGCCTCCAGTGCCCTGGTCATCGTGGTGCTGCGCTTCTTTCCCGCGCTGGCGGTCTATGGCGACAGCAGCTTCCTGGGCCTGTCCTCTCTCGGCTGGATGGGTTTCCTCACCCTCTGGGTGCTGCAGGGCTGCGTGTTCTGGGCCGGCATGGAATCCATCCGCCGCTTCATCGACTGGGCCGGTCCCGCCGTCTATGCGGTGATGTTCCTGCTCGCCGCCTGGATCGTCTGGCGCGCTGGCTGGAGCAACATCAGCTTCACCCTGGCGGAAAAGCAGCTGACCGGCTGGGCCGCTTTTGGCCAGGTGATCGTCGCCATCGCCCTGGTGGTGTCCTATTTCTCCGGGCCCACGCTCAACTTCGGTGACTTCAGCCGCTACTGCCGCTCCATGCAGGATGTGCGGCGCGGGAATTTCTGGGGCCTGCCGATCAACTTCCTGGCGTTTTCCCTGGTCACTGTGGTGATCGTGTCCGGCACCCTCCCGGTGTTCGGCGAGATGATCCACGATCCTATCGCCACCGTGGCCCGCATCGACAACACCACCGCGGTGCTGCTCGGCGCCTTCACCTTCGTCACCGCCACCATCGGCATCAACATCGTCGCCAACTTCGTTTCGCCGGCCTTCGACTTCGCCAACGTGGCGCCCAGCAAGATCAGCTGGCGCGCGGGCGGCATGATCGCCGCGGTGGCCTCGATCTTCCTCACCCCCTGGAACCTGTTCAACAACCCCGAGGTGATCCACTACACCCTGGACGTCCTGGCTGCCTGCATCGGCCCGCTGTTCGGCATCCTGCTGGTGGACTACTACCTGCTGCGCAAAGGCCGGATCGAGGTCGATGCGCTGTTCGACGACACCCCGAATGGCGCCTACTGGTACAGCGGCGGCGTCAACTGGGTGGCGGTGCAGGCGTTGGTTGCCGCGGCGCTGATCGGGTTGTGCTTCACCTTCGTGCCCTGGTTCAAGCCGATCGCCAACTTCGCCTGGTTCACCGGCTGCTTCCTCGGTGGACTGTTCTTCTACGGGTTGAGCCGCCGCAGCGCCAGTCCGCTGGCGAGCCGGGGTGTCGCCGCGGTGTGATCCGCATCCTGTGATCAGGATGGGATTCTGCACGACCGGCGCGGGCCACCCGCGCCGGTCGTTGACGTTTCCGGCTAGACTAGGCGTTTTGCTCCAAGGCTTGCCGCCCATGCCCGCTCCTGTCATCAAGACGCCCTGTGTCGGCCTGTGCTCGACGATGTTCGGCGACCACGTCTGTCGTGGCTGCAAGAGATTCCACCACGAGGTGGTGAACTGGAATCTCTACAGCGAAGAGGAGCGGCGCGCCGTGTGGGCACGTCTGGAGCTGCTGCTGGTGCAGGTGGTGTCGGCCAAGGTCGATGTCTTCGATCCGGCACTGTTGCGCCAGCAGTTGCAGCAACGCAGCATCCGCTTCCGGCCCGATCAGTCGGAGTATTGCTGGGCCTATCAGTTGCTGGCCCGGGGCGCGCGCCACATCCAGCAACTGGATGCCTATGGGCTGCGCCTGCTGCCGGAGTTTCGCGATCGCCCCCTGGCCGAGTTGCGCGACGCCATCGACCGGGAATTCTTCCTGCTCTCCGAAGCCCACTACGACCGCTACATCGCTCCGCGCTTCCTGCTCGAAGGCATCGACAGCCGCGTCTGAACGCCAGCAGGCAGGCGGCGCTGCCCAGGCGCCTGCCTTTCTCTATAATGCGCGGCTTTTGCACGGGAGCACGCTGATGTCCTTGCCCGAGATGAACGAATTCCTCGGTTGCCGCACGCCGGATGCCTGGGTCGAGGCCGCGCTGCAGGACCTGCCGACGCTGCTGCAGGACCACGCCAACAACGAGAAGAAGGCCGCCGGCGCCGCCTTCCACTATCTGTTCACCTATTCCAATCGCGCCGAGCTGTCCTGGAAGATGTCGCGCATCGCCCGCGAAGAGCTGCGCCATTTCGAACAGGTGCTGCAGATCATGAAGCGTCGCGGCATCGAGCACCGCAACGTCAGTTCGGCCCGCTATGCCGGCGCCCTGCGCAAGCTCTGCCGCAACCATGAGCCGCTGAAGCTGACCGACAGCCTGGTGATCGGTGCCTTCATCGAATGTCGCTCCTGCGAGCGCTTCGGTGCGGTGGCGCCCCACCTGGACGCGGAGCTGGGCAAGTTCTACAGCGGTCTGCTGGCCTCCGAGGCCCGGCATTTCCAGGACTATCTCAAGCTCGCCTATCTCTATGGCGAGCGCGACGACGTCGACGCCAAGATCGCCGAGGTCCGCGCCCTGGAGGTGGAATTGATCACCTCCAGCGATCGCGAGTTGAGATTCCACAGCGGGATTCCAACCGCTGCTTGAAGCGCATTATTTGCAGGCCTTGGTCTCGCCGACATAGGGATTGCCGCGCCCCATGATGCAGGCCAGGCGCTGGTTGCGCTGACGCTCCCAGGCCTCCGGCGGATACTGCTTGGTCCAGGCGGTGTAGAGCTGGCGATCCTGCTTGGATAGGCGCAGGTCGTAGCGATCGCTCATGTAGAAGTAGGTACGGGCGACCATGCCGCGGATTTCCGGGCGGGGCATGGCGGTCTTGGCCTTGAAGTCCACCACCATCTGGCAGGCGCCATACTGGTTGGGCTTCTGCGGCAGCCAGCCGAAGGCGAAGTTGCTGCGGTCGCCATTGACCTCGCCGACCACCGGTACCAGGTTGAAGAGGTCGGCCTCGGCCTTCTGGTACACCGGGTCGTTGGCCGTGCAGTTCTGGCGACCGCCTTTCTGCCAGCACTGGCGCTGGTGGCCGATCACCCAGGCGGGGACGATGTGTTCCCACTCGATGCGGCTGGCGCGCTGGGCGCTCTTGCGCGGGACGTAGCCGCAGCTCTTGAGGTCCACGGTCTTGCCGCTGTAGTGGCAGCCGCAATAGAAGTCCACGCCTTGCTTGGCATAGACCTTGGCCGCCACTACCTTGGCTTCGCCGAAGGTACGCGGCGGCTGCGGCGGCTGGGGCGTCGCCAGGGCGCTCAGGGAAGCCAGGCTCAGGCAGAACAGCAGGGCAGGGCGCAACGACATTTAGAATCCGTCCGAAAAAGCGCGGATACTACCGACCCGCTCTTGGTCGCGGTGTGACTGGGTTCACTGGAAGCCGTCCCGCGTCCGCCCGCCAATCAGGCGGAACACGATTCGATATCAATGACTTAGAGGTATGGCATGGCAGCCTGGGACATCTTTTGCACGGTGGTGGACAACTATGGCGACGCGGGTATCACCTGGCGTCTGGCCCATCAGTTGGTCGCCGAGCATGGACAGCAGGTCCGCCTCTGGATCGACGACCTCTATCCCCTGGCGCGGATCCAGCCAGGCGTCGATGGCAAGGCCGAGCAGCAATGGCACCGTGGCGTCGAGGTGCGTCTTTGGCACGCCGACTGGACGGCGGCCGAGCCCGGCGACGTGGTGGTGGAAGCCTTCGCCTGTCAGTTGCCGGAAGGTTTCGTCACCGCCATGGCGCGTCGCGCCGAGCGCCCGCTCTGGCTCAACCTGGAATACCTGAGCGCCGAGGAGTGGATCGAAGGCTGTCACGCGCTGCCATCGCTGCAGCCCACCGGGCTGAACAAGTACTTCTTCTTTCCCGGCTTTACCGCCAAGGTGGGCGGGCTGCTGCGTGAGCACGATCTGCTCGATCAGCGTGACGGCTTCCTCCAGGCGGCCGCGGTCCGGGACGACTTTCTCGCTGGGCTGGGCGTGCGGCGCCAGCCCGGGGAGCGGCTGTTCTCGCTGTTCGCCTACGAGAACCCGGCGTTGATCGACTGGCTCGACGCCCTCAGCGCCGGCGCCCAGCCTACCTGCCTGCTGGTGCCGGAAGGACGGGTGCTGGCGAACGTCGCCGCCTGGCTCGGCGTGGACTGGCTCAAGGCCGGCGACGGCCACCGTCGCGGCGCCCTGCGGGTGCAGGTGCTGCCCTTCGTCTCCCAGCAGGAGTACGACCGGCTGCTGTGGTGCTGCGACTTCAATGCCATCCGCGGGGAGGACTCCTTCGTCCGCGCGCAGTGGGCGGCGCATCCCTTCGTCTGGCACATCTACCCGCAGGAAGAGGACGCCCACTTCGTCAAGCTCGAGGCCTTCCTGGCGCGCTATGTTGCGTCTGGCACTCCTGAACTGGGCTCCGCGGTCAGTGCCCTGTGGCTGGCCTGGAACGGTCGCGGCGACCTGGCAGCCGCCTGGTCGGCGCTGGACACACAGGTCGGGGAATGGCGTCTGTTGGCGCGTGACTGGAGCGATCGGATGGCTTCTCACAGCGATCTTGCCGCCAGCCTGGTGCATTTCCATACAGATTGGCTATCATATGGCGCCTCGAAATCCCGTTCTTCCATCCATACGGATAACCGCATGAAAACCGCACAAGAGTTCCGTGCCGGCCAAGTGGCCATGATCGACAACGCTCCCTGGGTCATCCAGAAAGCTGAATACAACAAGTCCGGCCGTAACGCTGCAGTGGTCAAGATGAAGCTGAAGAGCCTGCTCTCCGGCAGCGCGACCGAGACCGTCTTCCGCGCCGACGACAAGCTCGAGCCGGTGATTCTGGATCGCAAGGAAGTGACCTATTCCTACTTTGCCGATCCCCTGTACGTGTTCGTCGACAACGACTACAACCAGTACGAAGTCGAGAAAGACGACCTGGGCGATGCCATCGCCTTCATCGAAGACGGCATGACCGACGTCTGCGAAGCGGTGTTCTACAACGACCGCGTCATCTCCATCGAACTGCCCACCACCATCGTGCGCCAGATCTCCTACACCGAGCCGGCCGTTCGCGGCGACACCTCGGGCAAGGTCATGAAGACCGCTCGCCTGAACAACGGCTACGAGCTGAAGGTCTCCGAGTTCTGCGACATCGGTGACCACATCGAGATCGACACCCGTACCAACGAGTACAAGTCGCGCGCCAAGGTCTAAACCCGGCGTCTCGCTAGAAAGCCCGGCTCGCCGGGCTTTTTGCTGTCTGGCGCTCCGCTGGCGGTGCGCCGGACAACGGTTTCCGAATCTGTTCGCTTCTGGGTAGTGCGCCGTGGAATTGCTGTCTCAGCTCTTGATCGATATCGCCCTCGGGGCGGTGCTGGGTGTGGTGGGTGGGTTGTTCGGCATCGGCGGTGGCTTGATCGCCATTCCGGTGCTGGCCCTGCTGTTCGGCCTCGACCAGCAACTGGCCCAGGGCACCGCCCTGGTGATGGTGGTGCCCAACGTGCTGCTGTCGGTCTACAAGTACAACCAGCGCAATCGCATCGACTGGCAGCGCGCCGGTCTGCTGGCCGCCGCCGGCATGCTCTCGGCCCTGGCGGGTACGGCGCTGGCGGTGTCCCTGGACGCCCGCTCCATGCGCCACGGCTTCGTCGGCTTCCTGCTCGTGCTGGTGCTCTACAACCTCTGGCAACTCTATCGCCGTGGCCAGCCGCCGCTGACGACGCCGAGTCGCCTGGGGCTCGGGGTGCTGGGGCTGGTGGCGGGGCTGGTCGGCGGGCTGTTCGGCGTCGGTGGCGCGGTGATCGCCACCCCCATTCTCGCCGGGGTGATGGGCATGACCCAGGTGGCGGCCCAGGGCATGTCCCTGGCCATGGCGCTGCCGACCACTGGGGTCACCCTGGCCAGCTATGCCTGGCATGGGGAAGTCGACTGGAGCGTGGGTATTCCGCTCGCCCTGGGTGGACTGCTCAGCGTGAGCTGGGGCGTGAAGTTGGCGCACCAGTTGCCGGAGCGGCTGCTGCGTCTGCTGTTCTGCGGTTTCCTGCTGCTGTGTGCGGTGCTGCTGGCGCTGCGCTGACTACTGCCGAAAGCCCTCGGCGATGTGCTCGGCGAGGGTGTCGATGATCGGCGAGGCGCTGCGCGGATTGCGCAGCAGTTCGATGGAGCAGGCCGGCAGGTCGGGCATGCCGTCGGCCTCTCCCAGCCGGCGCAGCTCGCTCGGCAGCAGGCTTTCCAGCTGCGCGGTGACGGCGAGGCCGGCCTTGACGATGCCGAGCAGGGCGGCAAGGCTCGGGCTGCTGTAGGCCAGGCGATAGCCGCGGCCGCGATTGTCCAGCGCCCGGCGCGCCCATTCGCTGAGAAAGCACGAGGTGTTGAACATCGCCAGCGGCAGCGGATCGCGCTGGTGGATATCGAAACCCGGCGCCTCCGCCCAGATGAAGCGCTCGCGACGCAGGGGCAGGCCGATCTCGTTGCCCGGTTCACGGGTGACGATGGTCAGGTCCAGGTCCTGGCGTTGCAGCAGGCCGGCGGTGGTCTCGCAATTGACGTCCACCTGCACCAGCGGATAGGCCTTGGCGAAGCCCGCCAGGATGCCGGGAATGAACCTCATCACGTAATCATCGGGGGTGCCGATACGCACCGTACCCACCATGTGCGGTTCGCGCAGGGTGGTCATCACCTCCCCATGCAGCTTGAGGATGCGCCGGGCGAAGCCCAGCAGGATCTGACCCTCCGCCGTCAGGCGCACCTGGCGGCCCTCCCGTTCGAACAGCCGCCGCTGCAGTACGTTCTCTTCGAGCTTGCGCATCTGCATGCTCACCGCCGACTGGGTGCGATTGACCACCTCGGCCGCGCGGGTAAAGCCGCCTTGATCGGCGATGGCGACGAAGGTGCGCAACAGATCGGTCTCTATGCTCGGATAACTCATGGCATCAACCAGGCGAATGGATCGCATCAGAAAGATTCGTTGGATTGATGTTATGCCAGCTTTCAGACTTGAGCCATACCCCCTGGAGCAGGAGATTCACCATGGCTCAGCTCATCGCTCACCAAGATTCGTCTGCGCGTACCCCGGGTGTTCCGGGCGTCATCTTCCGTCTGCGGCAGGTCTGGGCGTGGTTGCGCCGGGCGGTCGAGCTATCTCGCCAACGCCGGGCCCTCTATCGCCTGGATGAGGGCGCGCTGCACGACCTCGGCCTGAGTCGCGCCGATGCCTGGCAGGAAGCCGACAAGCCGTTCTGGCGGCAACCCGCAGAGGAGGGCCGCCGCCGATCCTGCTAGGGTGGAAGATCACCTCTCTCTGTCAGGAGCTCGGATGGATAGCCTTTCCCTGCGCGAAGCCCGGCGCCTGGCCTTGCGTGCCCAGGGTTTCGGGAGTCAACCCAAGGGCGGTGCGGGCCTGGCCGCTTTGTATCGGCAGGCCGCACGCCTGAATGTGCTGCAGATCGATTCGGTCAATGCCTTGGTGCGCTCGCATTATCTACCGCTGTTCAGTCGTCTCGGCCGCTATGCCTTCGCCGACTTCGATGCCCTGGCCTGGGGTCAGGGGCGCAAGCGGCAGCTCTATGAATGCTGGGCCCATGAAGCCTCGCTGGTGCCGGCCGAGGTTTGGGCCGAACTGCGCTGGCGACGCGATCAGGCGCGCCAGGGCATTGGCATCTATCGGCAATTGGCGCGGTTCGCCGTCGAGCAGCCGCAGGTCGTTGCCCAGACCCTGGAGGCGGTGGTGCAACGGGGCGCCCTGGGCGCTGGCAGCCTGGCGAAGCGGGTCGAGCAGGCCGGTCCCTGGTGGGACTGGAGTCCGGGCAAGCTGGCGCTGGAGTGGCTGTTCGCCGCGGGTGAGGTGACGGTGGCCGGACGGCGCGGCTTCGAGCGCCTCTATGACCTGCCCGAGCGGGTGCTCCCGGCGGAGATCCTCGCGGCGCCTGCTCCTACGCCGGAAGCCGCGCGCCGGGCCTTGCTGCTGCGCAGTGCCCGTGCCCTGGGCGTGGCGAGCGAAGTCCAGCTGCGCGACTACTTTCGCCTGAGTCCCGCCGAAGCGCGGCAGGGCATCGCCGAATTGCAGGAGGAGGGCAGTATGCAGCTCGTTCAGGTGCAGGGCTGGTCGAAGCCGGCCTATGTGGCCGAGGCGCCGAATCCCGGGCGTCCGGTGCAGGCGGCGGCGCTGCTGTCGCCCTTCGACTCCCTGGTCTGGGAGCGCGAGCGCACCGAGCAGCTGTTCGGATTCCGCTATCGACTGGAGATCTATACCCCGGCGCCCAAACGGGTCTATGGCTACTACGTATTGCCCTTTCTCTATCGGGAGCGGCTGGCGGCACGGGTGGATCTGCGCGCCGAGCGGGCGCAGTCGCGCCTGGCAGTGCATGCGGTGCATCTGGAGGCGGCAGGCCTGGATGACGAAGGACTGGATGCCCTGGCGGCGCAGTTACGCTCCCTGGCTGCTTGGCTGGGTCTCGCCGACCTGCAGTTGCACGGGCCGGCGGACGTCTTGCGTGAGGCTGTTGCGCGGCACTAGATCGTGCCGCGCCCTCTGCCTAGCGGCGGATGCCCTTGAGCGTCTCGGCGATCATGAAGGCCAGTTCCAGGGACTGGTCGGCGTTCAGACGCGGGTCGCAATGGGTGTGGTAGCGGTCGGACAGGGCGTCTTCGGTGACCGGGCGGGCGCCGCCGATGCACTCGGTGACGTTCTGGCCGGTCATCTCGATATGGATGCCGCCCGCGTAGGTGCCCTCGGCCTGGTGCACGCCGAAGAACTCCTTGACCTCGCCCAGCACGCTGGCGAAGTCCCGGGTCTTGTAGCCGGTGGAGGCCTTGATGGTGTTGCCGTGCATGGGGTCGGAACTCCACAGCACCTGGCGGCCTTCGCGCTCCACGGTATGGATCAGGCGCGGCAGGTGATCGGCGACCTTGCCCACGCCCATGCGCACGATGAGATTGAGGCGCCCCGGATCGTTCTCCGGGTTAAGGGTATCGATCAGGCGGATCAGGTCTTCGCTGGTGGTGGAAGGACCGACCTTGACGCCGATGGGGTTGTTCACCCCGCGCAGGAATTCGACGTGGGCACCGTCGGGCTGGCGGGTGCGATCGCCGATCCAGAGCATGTGCGCGGAGCAGTCGTACCAGTCGCCGGTCAGGCTGTCGCGGCGGACGAAGGCTTCTTCGTAGTTGAGCAGCAGCGCCTCATGGGCGGTGAAGAAGTTGGTTTCCTTGACCTGCGGCGCGGTGTCCAGGCCGCAGGCGCGCATGAAGGCCAGGGTCTCGTCGATGCGATCCGCCAACTGGTGGTAGCGGTCGGCCAGGGCCGAGTTGGCGATGAAATCCAGGTTCCAGCGATGCACCTGGTGCAGGTCGGCGAAGCCGCCCTGGGCAAAGGCCCGCAGCAGGTTGAGCGTTGCGGTGGACTGGTTGTAGGCCTGGATCAGCCGCTGCGGGTCCGGGATGCGGCTGCCTTCGGTGAAGTCGATGCCGTTGACGATGTCGCCGCGGTAGGCCGGCAGGGAGACGCCGTCCTGGATTTCGTCGCCAGAGGAGCGCGGCTTGGCGAACTGGCCGGCCATGCGGCCGACCTTGACCACCGGGCAGCCCGCGGCGAAGGTCATGACCACCGCCATCTGCAGGAGCACCTTGAAGGTGTCGCGAATCTTGCCCGCGGAGAATTCGAAGAAGCTTTCCGCGCAATCACCGCCCTGCAACAGGAAGGCCCGACCCTGGGTCACCTCGGCGAACTGCCGGCGCAATTCACGGGCTTCGCCAGCAAACACCAGGGGCGGATAGCCGGCCAGGGTGCGCTCGACATCGGCGAGGCGGGCTTGATCGGGGTATTCGGGCTGTTGCTGGATGGGCAGGCTTCTCCAGCTGGTGGGGCTCCAGGGCGCGGACATGATTTTCTCTGAGTGGTGCGACGAAGCCGTCCATGGTAACCGATGACGGGCGCAACGCTCGATAGACAGTGCCCATCGCGGCTACCATGGGCGGCTATAGAGGAGGGTAGTGATGGTCGAGACGGAAGTGTTGCTGGAAGAGGTCGTCGACGACCATGGCCGGATCCGGGTGGTCGAGGTGGGGCCTTATCGCTTTCTGGAGTTCGGCGAGGAAGTGGAGCAGAGCTGCGTCTTCACCCAGGACCCGGCCTGGCTGGAATATGACTACAACCGCGCCATGCTGCTGGGCGCACTCTGCCACCCGCAGCCACGCCGTGCGCTGTTTCTCGGGCTGGGCGCCGGTACCCTGACTCAGGCCTGCCTCAAGTGGTTGCCCCTGGAGGCGGTGGAGGCGCTGGAGCTGCGCCCCGCAGTGCCGCGCCTGGCCCGCCAGCATCTGGGCCTGGCCGAGGATCCACGCCTGGCGATCCGCATCGGCGATGCCCTGGACCTGCTCGACAGCGCAGCGCCTGCCGATCTGATCTTTGTCGATCTCTACACCGACGTCGGCCCCTCCAGCGCCCATCTGGCCTGGCGCTTTCTGGAAAACTGCCAGGCCAAGCTCAATCCCGGCGGCTGGCTGATGATCAACCAGTGGAGTGCCACCGACGGCAAGCCGCTGGGCGCCGCGCTGCTGCGCGGGCTGTTCCGTCATCACTATTGGGAGTGCCCGGTGGTGGAGGGCAACGTGATCCTGCTGGTACCGGCGAGTCTGGAACAGGAGCTGGACGAGGCGGCTACGCGGCAGCGCGTTCGGGAACTGAGCCTGCGCATCGGCTTCGATCTGGAGTCCTATCTGGACAACTTGCGTGCGGCAACCTGACCTCAAAAGTAGACCAAGGTTCTCTGGAGAAATGTCCAGGGTTCGGGTATTATTCGCCCCGGTCTTTTTGACCTTCCGTTCAGGAACTGCATTCTCCCGGTCCGCCACCATGGCCACCCCGGTCGTGCGTTCGCCCAACGGCGAACAATCCTAGACGCTTCACCCCCTTTCATCCGCTATTTCGCAAAAAGCTCACACCTTGGCTGCCTGGGCGACTTCGGTCATTCGGATAAGCGCAGCTCTTGGCTTTGGGGTCTTTGCGAAGCACACGAGGCAAGACAATGACCCAGGACATCAGCAATTTCGCTGCGCTCAATCTCAATCCCGCCATCCTCGCCGCCATCAAGGCCGTCGGTTACGAAGAGCCGTCGCCCATCCAGTCGCAGTCCATTCCGGTGATCCTCGCCGGCCACGACATGATCGGCCAGGCGCAGACCGGTACCGGCAAGACCGCAGCCTTTGCTCTGCCGCTGCTCTCGCAGCTCGACCCGTCCCGTCGTGAACCCCAGATTCTGGTGCTGGTTCCTACCCGTGAACTGGCCCTGCAGGTCGCAACCGCCTGCGAAACCTATTCCACCGAGATGCCTGGCGTCAAAGTCGTGGCTCTCTACGGCGGCGCGCCCATGGGTCCGCAGCTGAAGTCCCTGCGCATGGGTGCCCAGGTACTGGTCGCCACCCCCGGCCGTCTGTGCGACCACCTGCGCCGTGACGACAATCTGCTGGCCACCGTCCAGCGCCTGGTGCTCGACGAAGCCGACGAGATGCTCAAGCTGGGCTTCATGGACGACCTCGAATTCATCTTCGAAGCCATGCCGGAAACCCGCCAGACCGTCCTGTTCTCGGCGACCCTGCCGCCGTCGATCCGCGCCATCGCCGAACGTCATCTGAAGAACCCGCAACACGTCCGCATCGCGGCCAAGACCCAGACCGTCGCCCGTATCGAGCAGGCGCATCTGATGGTCCATGCCGACCAGAAGCCCGCCTCGGTGTTGCGCCTGCTGGAAGTGGAGAACTTCGACGCCCTGATCGCCTTCGTGCGGACCAAGCAGGCGACCCTGGACCTGGCCGAGCTGCTCGAGCGCCAGGGCTATCGCGTCAGCGCCCTGAACGGCGACATGCCCCAGGCTCAGCGCGAGAAGACCATCGAGTCCCTCAAGGACGGTTCGCTGGACATCGTGGTCGCCACCGACGTGGCGGCGCGCGGTCTGGACGTGGCGCGCATCACCCACGTGCTCAACGTGGACATGCCCTACGATCCCGAGTCCTATGTGCACCGTATCGGTCGTACCGGTCGTGCCGGTCGTGAAGGCCGCGCGCTGCTGCTGGTCACCCCGCGCGAGCGGCGCATGCTGCAGGTGATCGAGCGCGTTACCGGTCAGCGGGTTGGCGAGATCCGCCTGCCCGACGCCGAAGCCGTGCTGGAAGCCCGTATCTCCCGTCTGGCCGATGGCGTGGGTTCGCTGCTGGCCGATGCCGATGCTACCCACGGCGCGCTGCGTCAGGAGCTGTGCGAGCGTCTGCAATGCGATCCTTCGACCCTGGCCGCTGCGCTGCTGGCCAAGCTGACCGCCGGCCGCGCCCTCGATATCGAGTCGTTGCGCCGTGAGCAGCCGCTGACCCCCGGCGCGGGCCGTGGCGACCGTCCACGTACCGAGCGTGGCGATCGTCCTGAGCGTGGTGAGCGCGGCGAGCGCCCGGATCGTGGTGAGCGTCGCCCGATGCAGCCGCTGCCGGAAGGCCGCGTGCGTTGCCGCACCGCCCTGGGCGCCCGTGACGGCGTTGCCGCCAAGAATTTGCTGGGTGCCATCATCAATGAAGGCGGCATGGATCGCGAGGCCATCGGCCGCATCCAGATCCGTGACTCCTTCAGCCTGGTGGAGCTGCCCGAGGACGGCCTGGAGCGTCTGCTGACCAAGCTCAAGGACACCCGCGTAGCCGGCAAGGCCCTGCGCCTGCGTCGCTATCGCGAGGATTGATCCCCAGCGTTTCGCTGGCGAAAATCAGGCCCCGGCGCTGTAAGGCGTCGGGGCCTTTTTATTGGGATCGAATCGTTGCCCGGCTGATGAACACGCTACCCGCGCTGGAGTGAGCCATAGGGGTCGCTGTCCTCCTGTGCCTGGCGACAAAGCATGGGGCGCCGAGATCGCCCTGGCAGCAGCCGCCCAGACAAGACACGGTAGCTGGGAGTGAGGCTGCAGGCGATGGTAGCGCAGGTGCGTGCCCTAATGGCGGGCTGCACGCCCGTCCCTCTTGCCGGAGAACCTTTACCCCCCCTTTGTTGGCGCCTAGCTGCTTCTGGCTTCGAGATGGACCTGGTAATGATCCAGAACGTAGTGAACGTCTTCAGCGACTCTTTGCCGCCCACCACAGAATACGAATGTTCCAAGGCCATCCTTGTGGCAGAAGAACTCACCCGATGCTGTGTCCCCTGGGCGCGGAAGGGTGCTGATTTTCAATGTCGGCAGGTTCTCGCTATCCGGGAGCGAGAGGTGCGTGACATAAAGCGTCTCACGGGACAGGTGTCTTTTTGGAAACATCAGGTAGGCCCAGGCTTCGGCACTGTGGTGGGCCTGTAGGGATTCGCAGAGACCCAATTGAAGCGTCAGGTGAAGCAGGCGCAGGTCTATTCCATGGGCGAGCTCTATCATTTCGGCCGTAGGTCCTCCGCCAGGGCGGTAGGCAATTTCCAGCAGCTCGAAGCCATCGTCGGCGTCGCCGAAGGCTTCGATATGGTAGACCCCATCAGGCCCGTCAAACGCAACCATCACGCGCTCGATGAAGGGTCGCCAGCGTGCCTGAAGATCGTCTTCGGGTACGGAGAGGTACCCCAACGGGCGCTCGGCGAGATAGTCGATGGGTTTTCCCAGGTATTCTCCCGCGGACAGGAATGCCAGCTGTTTCCTTAGGACGACTGCATCTAGCTGATACAGCGGCTGGCTGTTGTAGGTTTCAAGGATGTACTGACGGTCGCTCATATCCTGATAGGCGTCATCCTCACCGCTGTGAATGTCGGAAAGCTCGAGGGCACTGGTGATGATCTTGACCCCGACGGCGCCAGCCAGGGACCGGGGTTTCAAGATGATCGGGAATGTCGCCGCGCCGCCCTTGATCTGGTCGAGTGTGAGTTCTCTGGGCGTCGGAATGTCGAACGACTGGGCGATCTGCTTCATTCGCTTCTTGTCGCGAAACCGTGCCGCCACCTCTAGCGTTAGCCCTGGCAGTCCCCAGCGCTCATTGGCCCAAGCTGCAATGTGTACCGCGAATTCATCATTGGGTAGGACCGCAGTTACCCGGTACTCGCTGGCGATTCGGTCAAAGGCTCTTTCAATCTCGGCATGGGCGGCAAAGTCACGAACCAGAAAGGTGTCGGTGCGATTCAATTCCGCTCCGGCCTGATCCAGCAGATCCTCCAGAAGATAGACGAACGTCCAATGCGGTATTGGGTAGGTGTTGCTGATGTTAGCGATTACTTCACTGACATCCAGTTCAGAGGAAATAATCAGTATGGTGTTTGGCTGGTCTATTCTCATGACGAAATTAGCCTCCAGTTTTGTGGAGAATCCTCTGAGGCAGGATTATTCCAAAGCGGCTTTTCACTGTTCAGCGGCCACGTCGACCCGGTAGTTTTTATTCAGGTAGTCGATGTCCTGAAGCACGAGCTTGCGGTTGCCACAAAATACGAAAGAACCCAGCGAATCCTTGTAGCAGTAGAATTTTCCCGACGCTAGATCGCCTGCTCTGGGCATCGCATAGGTTCTCAGAGTCGGCATGTTTTCGAGGGGCGGAAAGGCGGTCTGTGTGACGTAGAGCGGCTCGGTAGCAAGATGTTTTTTAGGAAAGGTCATGTAGCCAAAGGCCTCTTCCTTGCGTTGGATATCGAGTGACGGCGCTAAACCCAGCTGTGCGGCAAGATGGATATGCTTCAGGTCCAGCCCATAGACCATCTCTATCATCTCCACGATGGCTGCCCCGCCAGGTCGGTAGGCGATTTCCAGCAGTTCTGCACCGGCGAAGGCTTCTATGTGATAAACCCCGTCAGGCGCTTCGAATGCGGCTATCACGCCTTCAGTGAATTGGCGCCAGGTATCCTCGATCATCCGTTCGGGGACGGACACCGTGCCGACAGGTTTTTCCTGCAGGAAATCAATGGGTTTTCCCAGGTATTCGCCGACCGATATGAATGACAGCGTTCCTTCGAGAACGACACAGTCTATATGATAGATACTGCTTGGATTGTAGGCTTCGATAAGATACTGACGCTCACTCATGTCCTGGTAGTCAGGGTCGAAATTGATATCTATTCTTGAAAGTTCTTCTGCTGTGGAAATGATCTGGACACCTTGAGACCCTGCCAGTGAACGCGGTTTGATGATGAGGGGGAACTGGATCTCTGCGCGCTTGATTTCATCAAGGGTAATTTCCCTGGCTGTCTTGATGCCTGCTCGCTGAGCAATTTCTTTCATCTTCTTTTTGTCGCGAAACCGTTGAGCATTTTTTCGAGTTATGCCTTGGAGTTGCCAGCGATCATTTGCTGAGGCGGCGACGTAGAGCGAAAATTCATCAAAAGCGATCGCCGTAGAGATTTTATAGTTGCAAGCTATTCTATCCAGCGCACCCGCTACCTCAGTGGCGTTAGCGAAGTCGGAAACGATGAAGTTTTCCGGCCGTTTCAGTTCGGCGCCTGCTTCGCCCAGGTAATCCTCCAGCAGGAAGACGAACCCCCAGCCCTCCAGGTCATGCAGCGCCTTTATCGCTTCCAGCTTCGCGGCGACAGCGAGGTCGGAAGAAGCGATCAGTACAGTAGGTTTGTCGTTCATTTCAATTCCCTGGCTTGGGTTCGGCTGCCCGTATCGCTCCTTGGACGCTGTCTGGAAATGCTCTGCGCTTATAGACCTTTCCGACAGGATGGGGCCGTCAAGCGCGCAGGGTCTCCGGTCCCTGCACGCTAAGAGCATCCCTGTGCTGCAAACAGGGCGTCGACCGTCATCAGATATAACTTTTCAGGCTCCCGCGACGTTTGACATCCAGCGTCGCGCAGTGAAAAGAGCCTCCAAAGGTTTGGAAGTGTTTGAACGGACAGAGGATGGTCTTGAATCCCCACTTGCGAAAGGCACTGATCAATGCCTCCTCGTCCTGTTCAACAACAACAGTTCTTTCGTCCAACATCAGCACATTGATGTGAATCCACTTGGAAGTGATGTAAAGCGGATGGTGATCTGGCAGGTTGGACTGCGGAGGATTTAAAATTTCCCAGTCTTTGAAGATGTCAGGGATCTGCGGTACCCAGCCTTTGTTGACCAGTACACGACCTGGTGCCAGTGGCAATATCGTTGTGTCGATATGCATGGGTCCCGGCTCTTCAAACTCATAGATGTGGATGCGATAGTCCGGACCCAGGGTTCTGCGCAGCCATTCGATTCCTTTGTTGTTGGTTACATGGCTACGCTGCCCGATGATGTCACGGCCCATTTTCATGAAATCGGCAGCGTCAAATAGTGGTTCCGCTTCAGTGATTATGGAATTAAATGGAATCTCTTGATCGAAGTCATAATCCTTTTTCCAGATGTCGTCTTTCAGCATCGGCTTGGGCGCCGAGATCCAGTCGGCACCTCTGCTGAAGTAATCGTTCAGGATGTCACGAAAAGCGAAGGTCTCGAAGTAACGGCTGCGCCAGGCCATGGGTACTTCAATGATCTTCTTGCCGATCGCAAAGAGGCAGTCCCTTGGCATGGCGGAGTAGAAGGTGCCACCTGTCGTGAAATGGGGAGTCACTATGGGCTGATGATGATTGGACTCGTTTGGCCGTCTTACTCTTATGCCCTCGGCTTCCAGGATCCTGGCCAGCGTATTGACTTCCTGCCTGGCTTTGCTGACCAGCTCTTCTGGAAAACGCCGTCCTGAGTAGGTCTGGAAAAAGTCGCTTGATTCCCGGGGTATGATGGCCTTCAGGCCGGTATCCCATTCAGGTACGCGAATATCATCCATTATTCCAACTATGACCTCTTCCAGGGGGTCCCACTCCGTATAGACTTCTACAGGGCTTTCCAAGTTGGAAAAAAATGACGACTCTTCTGTTTGGAATTCCATGGTCAATGGCCTCCGGCAGTAAGTGAAGAGTTTATGTTTGGCGAAAAAATACTGGGTGGCAAGAGCGGAGGTTAAGTAAATATATATTGTCGGATTATAAGATAACGGTATTCCTATGTGTTGGTCGAGTGTTGGGGTCAAAAGTGCGGGTGAGTGCGCGCGCCTTCTGCTTAATTGATGTTTCTTGTGGGGTGATGATTTTTAGTGCGTCTTCCTGACTGCTGCTGTATTTTTTTAGAGGGACTGTGGTTGGCGGCTTGATCCGGTCAGGCTATTTGATAAAAAGGAGATGCATCGGTCTGCACGATAGGTATTGGCGTACATGTAATAAGCAGGGCGAAAATTAATATGCTGGTAGTACTTCTTTGAAGATCATGCGGCCGGCATGTCATGGCGGAGATGGCGTGCATCTTCATGGGTTATTGAAATCGCTCTGGGCGATTCAAGGATGGGGAGAGGCGCTTCAGGGCGCTATTGAAGGCTCACCGTGAACGCTGCCTAGGAGGTTGGGCTGCACCTGACCCGCATCGGTACTTTGCGCCGTGTAGATTCGCTGGCCAAGACTGATCGTCGCCCGACTACCTTTCAGAAAATCGGGATAGGCCGGTTCGCCAGCAGCCCAAGGGAAGGTGGCCCCATCACTGGCGTTGCCCGTCCTGGAGTCGTAAGTAAGCCTTCGGCTTCGCGTGCTCCTGGAAGAGGCCGGGCAGCGTGGGTATCGAAAGCGCATGAGCGCACGCCGTCCAACGTTGGCCTGGGCCTGTGCAGCTAGGCCGAAACGACGAGTTCGCTTCAGCTACGCGGTTGTATGTTTACCGGGCTAACTCGCGATCTAATGGGCGGCAACGGGTATTGCCGGGAGGAGGGCTGGCCTGCTGCGCTTCCGGCCTCTCAGCGATACATCAGCGCCCGGTTAGGCACCAGCCCGAATGCTGCTTGCGCTAGCGGTCTGGTTGCGCCCGGCCAAGGGTGCCGAGGTGCGTCTGGATGCGGCCGCAGGGTCTGCGGTCGCGTTAAAGGATCACCTTGTCCTTCAGCTTTTCCGCCGCCAGTTGCAGCGCCTGAATGACCCGGTCCTTATCGTAGTTCTGGATGTTGTTGGTGTCCAGGTACATGGAGAAGCCCGGCAGTTCGTGCTCGACGTAGCTGGGGGAGGCGCCCAGGTCGCGGCGGAAGTCCACCACCTGGTAGATCTGCACCGGCTTGCTGAAACCCTTGACGGTGATCCAGCTCTTGTCGCGGCACATGATGGTTTCCTTGACCAGCGAGTAGGTCTCGTGGCTGATCAGGATCTCGCCGGCGTCGGCAGCGTTTTCCAGGCGGCTGGCCAGGTTCACTTCGCGACCGATGATGGTGTAGTCCATGCGCGTGCTGGAACCGAAGTTGCCGACCGTGCAGTAACCGGTGTTCAGGCCCATGCGGATCTCCAGCGGCTTGTTGATGCCCTGGCTGCGCCACTGCTGGCGCAGGACCTTCATGTGCTTGCGCATGGCGATGGCCATGGAGACCGCGGCCACGGCATCCTTCTTGGCGCCCTGGCTGTTGGCGTCGCCAAAGAACACCATCACGCAGTCGCCGACGAACTTGTCGATGGTGCCACCGTACTTCACGGCGATCTTCGACATCTCGTTGAGGTAGTTGTTGAGCATGTCGGTGAGGGCTTCGGCCTCGAGTTCTTCGGACAGCTCGGTGAAGCCCTTGATGTCGGAGAAGAACACCGTGATCTTCTTGCGCTGGGTGCCCAGGGCGATGTGCTGTTTGCCGGTGAAGATGGATTCCCAGACCTGGGGCGAAAGGTACTTCGCCAGATTGTGCGCCAGGATCGCCGACTTCTCCTGCTCGCGCTTGAGATCGTCGTTGATCTGGATGAGGCGTTTGCGCTGCCGGTGCAGGAAGTAGCCGGTGCCCCAGAGGTGCAGCATGGTGCCCACCACGCTGGTGACCGCCACCAGCAGCGGACTGGTGAGGTCGACGCCATGAAAGAAGGTGGCACTGCCCAGCGCCGCGGCACTGGTGGCGAACAGCAGGCAGAGGCCGAGCAGGCGGGGACCACCGCGCAGCATGCTGGTGTAGCCGAGCATGAACAGCAGCATCAGGGTAGGCATCAGTGGGAAGCGCAACACCACCGCGGCCATGCCGACGTGGATGGCGTCCAGGGCGGCGAGCAGGATATCGGTCTGGGCGCCGCGGTCGCGCCGGAGCTTGAGGCTCAGGGTCTGGGCCACGTGCGGATAGAGCAGGGCATAGGGGATAAGCCAGAGGCCCACGGCATCGGCCTGGACGTAGTAGCCCGCAGTGACGCTGGCGGCGGCAATCAGATAGGCGAATACCCGGGCGTAGTAGACGCCCAGGCTGTCACCGGACGCTGCGAGGAACCGGTTGAGCGCAAACTTCATCTGTCGGGTCCGTTTCGAAAAAGGCGAGAGGTCGGGATAACTCCGTTCGCGACGATGAAAGCGGCCGGGTTTTCTTGCATTGGCGATCTTAGCCGACCGCCCCGGCGAGGGCCAAGATTGTCGGCCGTTCCGCTGCTGTGACAGCCAAATTCGACAGTCATCCCTGGGTTACACTGCGGCATCTTTACAGGAGAGACGCTATGGATGCCCTCGCAGCCCTTTGCAATCGCGCCTCGGTCGGTCGCCTGACCGGGCCAGGCCCGACCCCCGAGCAACTCGAGACCCTGCTGCGCGCCGCGGACCGGGCGCCGGACCACAAGCTGCTGCGCCCCTGGCGGCTGATCCTGGTGGCCGGCGAGGGCCGTACTGTGCTCGGCGAGCTCTATGCGAACGCCCTGCGCCGTCGCGAGCCCGATGCGGATGCAGCGGCCCTGGACAAGGCTCGGCGCATGCCACTGCGAGCCCCCCTGGTGATCGCCGTCGTTGCCACCCTGCAGGAGCACCCCAAGGTGCCCGTCCAGGAGCAGATCATTACCGCTGGCTGCGTTGCCCACGGCCTGGTCAACGCGGCCTTCGCCCTGGGACTTGGGGCGGTCTGGCGCTCCGGTGACTTCAGCTACGACCCCTGGGTGCTGCAGGGGCTCGGGTTGGCCGAAAACGAACAGCTGGTGGGCTACATCTACCTGGGCACGCCGGAGGTAGCGCCGCGCGTCCCGGCGCCGCGTGATCTGAGCGCGCAGGTCAGCCATTGGCCAGGACCGGCCTGAGCGGCAGGATGACGGTGGCGAGAAAGCCGCCGTCCGGGTGATTGCTCAGGTGCAGCTCGCCCCCATGGCGCTCGATGGCGCGGCGGGCGATGGCCAGGCCGAGGCCATAGCCAGTGGCGTGCTGTTGATCCGAGCGGAAGAAGGGCTCACCCAGGCGGGGTAGGTCGGCTGTCTTGACCCCGGGCCCGTGGTCGCGCACCTGGATGCGGACCTCGCCTTTCGCCGCCGTTGCCGAAATGACAATGGGCTGCGCGGGTGGATTGAAGCGCAGCGCATTGCGCAACAGATTGTCCAGCGCGCGTTCCAGCACGTCCGGCCAGCCATCCAGCCGCAGGGCGGTGGGCACGGCCAGTTCCACGCGCTGCTGGGGTGCGCTGAGCTGGGCATCCTCCACCAGGCCTTCCAGCAGTGGATGCAATTCCAGTTGCTCGGGTGGGCCCGGGTCGGCTTCCTGGCGGGCGAGGGCGAGGATCTCGCCGATCAGGGTTTCCAGGCGATCGCATTCCAGGGTCAGCCGCGGCCACATGTTGCCCAGGTCACGAGGATCGGAGCGTTCGGCCAGCGCCAGGGCGATGCGCAGCCGCGCCAGCGGTGAACGCAATTCGTGGGACACGTCGCGCAGCAGCTGCCGCTGGCTGTCGATCAGGCGCTGCAGGTGGGCGCCCATGCGATTGAAGTCCTCGGCCAGCACGCCCAGTTCGTCCTTGCGCCGGGCCAGGCGGGCCAGGGTGTCCTGCTGATAGGCAGTCTGGCCGAGATCGTGGACGGCGCGGCGCAGATGATTGAGCGGGCGGGTCAGACTCAGGGTCAGCAGCAGGCTGAACAGGGTCAGTACCACGGTGGCGATGGCCAGCATGCCGACCGGCCAGAACAGGCTCTGCCGGCGCCAGGCGCCCAGCTCGGGCGTGGGCAGGTGGTAGATGAACAGGTAGTTCTGACCGCTCGGACTGGTGTATTCGTCGGTCAGGCGTCGCCAGGGCAGTGGCCGGTTGGGATCGCGGGCGCCAGGGCCGGGACGCTGCTGATGCTGCGGCTGGTCGAGATCCTGGTCGAAGATGCGCGGTGGCAAGGTGCCGCGCACCAGGGGCGAGCCGTTTTCGCCCAGCACCAGCACATCGATGCCATAGCGGCCCTTGCGCTGTTCGAGCAAGCCCTGGGCGGCGGCGGGACCGTCGTTTTCATAGCGTTGCACCCATTGTTCGGGAAGGTCGCGCAAGCCGGGATGCTGCGCGAGGATCCAGGAATCCTGGTCGGCCAGGTGGCCGAGCAGCATGGTCAGGCCGACCGCGGAGAGGATGGCCAGCCAGAAGGTGGCGAAGATGCGCCAGAAAAGGGAACGAAAAACCATGCGGTCGCCTTAGAAACTGCTCAAAGTCTGCTGCGCGTCGGCCAAACTGCGTTGAAAATGCCCTGGAAGGCCAGCCCCGTCCGAATGCTCATTTACTACTCGTAAACCCGAGCGCGGGTCCGATCCGCTTCCTCAGACATTTTCGTGGGGCCGCCTAGGCCTTGTTTGTCTCCAGCTCGCGAGACGTTGGGCAGGTTCTCGGTCAGACGCCGCGCCGAGGACCGTCGGCGCAGCGATCGGGGATTACGAGGACTTGTGGTCCTGCTTCCACTGCTGGAATTCCGCCCACTCCTTGGCGCGATCCTCGCGCTTCTTTTCCATTTCGTCGAAGCGCTTCTGCTGATCGGGCTTGAGCAGGGCGCGAATGGACTGACGAGTCTTGTCGCGATTGCCATCCAGCTGATCGTGCAGGGCCTTGCGCTGATCTTCGGGCAGCTTGTCGAGATAGCTCTTGACGATCTCGCGTTGCTGCTGGCGTTCCTCGCCCATCAGCTTGCCGACCTGCTCGCGTTGCTCGGGCGTCAGCTTGAGACCGCGCAGGGGGCCATCGCCACGCGGACCACCATCCATCAGCTTGCCGTGGGGCGGCGGGGCGATGTCGGCGCTGTCCTGGGTCGCGGCCAGGGTCAGGGTCGGCAGCAGGGCAGCGAACAGCACGGCGGGCATGAGTTTGCGCATCGGGAAATCTCCTTGGGATGACCGGTGCAATACCGGATGAGCCCAGTCTAGGAGCGGGGAAGTCAGTGGCGGTCAGCGGGCGTAAAGAGGGGGTAAAGGCTGCGCGGAGGGCTAAACGCTGTAGTAGTAGCCGCGGCCGCGCAGGGCGAGGATGCGCGGGCGACCGTCGGCATGGCTGCCGAGTTTGCGGCGCAGATTGCTGACGTGCATGTCCAGACTGCGGTCGTAGAGCGTCAGCTTGCGTCCGAGGGCTGCCTGGGCCAGCGCCTGCTTTTCC
The DNA here is from genome assembly GCF_028640825.1 of Pseudomonas sp. LA5. Classification (NCBI taxonomy): domain Bacteria; kingdom Pseudomonadati; phylum Pseudomonadota; class Gammaproteobacteria; order Pseudomonadales; family Pseudomonadaceae; genus Pseudomonas; species Pseudomonas sp. LA5. The sequence continues at coordinate 45,473 of NZ_JAQYZY010000037.1, read as the reverse complement.
AGGGGTTCGCCCGGCTGGCGCAGCAGGGCTTCGAGAATGCGACTCTCGGTGAGGGTCAGGGTGATCTCGGTTTCGCCGATATTGGCGACGCCCCGCGCCAGACTCAGCGACAGATCGCCCAGCTGCAGGCGGGCCGCGGGTTGGGCCGGATGGCTGCGCCTGAGGATGGCTCTCAGCCGTGCGGTGAGTTCACGCGGATCGCAGGGTTTGGCCAGATAGTCGTCGGCACCCAGTTCCAGGCCGAGGATGCGGTCCAGCGGCTCGCCACGTCCCGACAGCATCAGCACGGGCAGTTGCGGATGATCGCTGCGCAACTGCTTGAGCAGCTCCAGGCCACTGCCGTCCGGCAGCATCACGTCCAGTACCACCACGTCCGGCGTGGCTTCGCGCAACTGGGTGCGGGCATCGCTGCCGGCATGGCAGGCGGTGACTTCGAAGCCTTCCTGTTTCAGCCAGGCACCAAGCAGCTCGCACAGCTCCTGGTCATCGTCGATCAGCAGTATCTGACTCATGGGATCAGTCTCGCGGTTCATCCATGGGTTGCAGATGGCGCGCCAGATAGAGGCCCTGGCCGAGCATGAACACCAGGGTCATCGCCAGGCTGCCGAAGACCTTGAAGTCGACCCAGAAGCTTTCGTAGGTGAAGGCCACATAGAGATTCGCGCAACCGCAGACGATGAAGAAGATGATCCAGGCGATGTTCAGCCGCGTCCAGATCGGCGCCGGCAGACGCACCGCGTGGCCCAGCATGCGCTGAATCAGCGGCTTGTCGCCGATGAACTGGCTGCCCAGAAAGGCCACGGCGAACAGCCAGTTCACCACCGGTGCCTTCCATTTCAGGAAGGTCTCGCTATGGAAGGCCAGGGTCATGCCGCCAAACACCAGACAGGCGATCAGCGTCAGCCACTGGCTCTTTTCCAGCCGGCGCTGGGTCGCGAAGATCGCTCCATAGACCACCAGGGACGCGATGATCAGGACCGCGGTGGCACTGAAGATGCCGCCCAGGGTAAAGGCATGCCCGGCGAATTCCAGCGGACGCGGATCGAGCTTGTAGACCAGGAAGAACAGGAGCAGGGGGATGAAATCGATGAATTGTTTCATTAACGCAGCCGATAGCAGTGCATCGCGGCATAATACCTGATGAAGCCGGAGGAGAAAGCCATGCGTATCGACCTGCACTGTCATACCACCGCGTCGGACGGCGCCTTCGCGCCCGCCGAGGTGGTCAGACGGGCCCATGAGCGCGGGGTGCAGCTGCTGGCCATCACCGATCACGACACCCTGGACGGCTACGCCGAAGCCCTGGAAGCTGCGGACGGCCTGGGTCTGCGCCTGCTCCCCGGTATCGAGATGTCCTGTACCTGGGGCGGCGCCACGCTGCATGTGCTGGGCTACAACTTCGCCCCTGAGGCGCCTGAGCTGAATGCCGCCCTGGAAACCCTGCACGAAGGTCGCTGGGAGCGCGCCCGGGAAATCGACCGGCGGCTGGCGGCCAAGGGCATGCCCGGCACCCTGGAAGGGGCTCGCGCGGTGCAACTGGCCCTGGGCGACAGTCGCAATGCACCGGCCCGGCCGCATTTTGCCGAATACCTGGTGCAGGCCGGCCATGTCGCGGACCGCGGCGATGCCTTTCGCAAGTGGCTCGGCGGCGGCAAGCTCGGCGACGTCAAGCAGCATTGGCCGACCCTGGCCGAGACCCTGGTGACGCTCAAGGGCGCCAAGGCCTGGATCAGCCTGGCACATCCGCTGGCCTATGGCTTCACCCGCACCAAGTTGCGCAAGCTGATCGGCGAATTCGTCAGCGGCGGCGGCCATGCCATCGAGGTGGTCAACGGCGTGCAGCCGGCGGAGCAGGTCGGCACCCTGGCAATTCTGGCGCGGGAATTCGGTCTGATGGTCAGTGCGGGCAGCGATTTCCATGCGCCGGCCGAGTGGTCGGAGCTGGGTATGTATCGTCCGTTGCCCGAAGATCTGCCGCCCCTGTGGGCGCGCTTCAGTCAACCGCTATACCCTCAGATTCGGGAACCCCAATGAGCCAGTTCATCGAAATTCATCCGCAGAATCCCCAGCCGCGGCTGATTCGTCAGGCCGTGGAAATCATCCGGTCCGGCGGTGTCATCGCCTATCCCACCGATTCGTCCTATGCGCTGGGCTGCCGTATCGGCGAGAAGAGCGCGGTGGAGCGGATCCGCCGCATCCGCCAGCTCGACGACAAGCACAACTTCACCCTGGTGTGCTGCGATCTTTCCGAGCTGGGCATCTATGCCAAGGTGGATACCAGTGCCTTCCGCCTGCTAAAGGCCTATACCCCCGGGCCCTACACCTTCATCCTCAATGCCACCCGCGAAGTGCCGCGCATGCTGCTGCATCCCAAGCGGCGCACCATCGGCGTGCGGGTGCCCCAGCATCCCATCACCCTGGCGCTGCTGGAGGCCCTGGGCGAGCCCTTGATGAGCGTGAGCCTGATCCTGCCGGGGGATGACGAAGCCCTGGGCGATGCCTGGGAGATCCGCGAGCGTCTCGAGCATTTCGTCGACCTGGTGATCGAAGGCGGTCCGGGTGGCTTGCAGCCGTCCACCGTGATCAGCCTGGCCGATGACGAACCGGAAGTGATCCGGGTCGGTGCCGGGGATCCGACGCCCTTCATGATCGAAGCATGAGCGAAGCCCTGGACCCCCAGCTGCTCGAACCCGAGCAGCTGCGCCTGGCGCTGGTCTATGGCGAGGCCTTCACCGAGCTGCCCCAGGACCTCTATATCCCGCCGGATGCCCTGGAGGTCTTTCTCGAAGCCTTCGAAGGCCCCCTCGACCTGCTGCTCTATCTGATCCGCAAGCAGAACATCAATATCCTCGACATCCCGGTCGCCGAGATCACCCGGCAGTACATGAGCTATGTCGAGCTGATGAAGGCGGTGCAACTGGAACTGGCCGCCGAGTACCTGCTGATGGCGGCGATGCTGGCGGAGATCAAGTCGCGCATGCTGCTGCCGCGCGCGGAAGGCCTGGACAATGAGGAAGAGGACCCGCGCGCCGAACTGATCCGCCGCCTGCAGGAATACGAGCGCTTCAAGAAGGCCGCCGAGGATCTCGATGACCTGCCGCGCGAAGGCCGCAACTTCGTGGTGCCTACCTTGCTGGCGCCGGATGCACGGGCGCGCAAGCTGTTGCCCGAAGTGGACCTGGGCGAGTTGCTGCTGGCCATGGGCGAGGTCCTGCGCCGCGCCGACCTGTTCGAGAGCCACCAGGTGACCCGCGAGGTGCTGTCCACCCGCGAGCGCATGAGCCAGGTGCTGGAGCGCCTCAAGGAGGGTGCCTTCGTGCCCTTCGTGGCGCTGTTCACCCTGGATGAAGGCCGGCTCGGCGTGGTGGTGACCTTCATGGCCATTCTCGAACTGGTCAAGGAATCCCTGGTGGAACTGGTGCAGAATGAGCCCTTCAGCCCCATCCATGTCCGCGCCCGGGTCAGGGACGCCGACGGGGAAGAGGCGTCTCAGGCGTAGGCCAAGGCTGCCGTTGCCGCCGCGCTCTTGCGCTTGCTCACCAACAACCGGGCACCTTCACCCGCTGCAGCCAGGGCTGCGGCTTCAGCCACGCTGGGGCTGCCGGTGTGCTGCAACACCAGATCGCTGGCGGCAGTTATGCCGCGCTCCTGCGCCAGACGCTCGGCGGTGAAGCCGTGCAGAGGCAGCTGCCAGCGCTGGGCGAGGGCGCGCAGTCCGCGTTCTTCGAGTCGACTCGCAACGGTAGCCAGTGCGGTCAGCGCAGTGCGATCGCACTGGGCTTCCTGCAAGACCCCGAGCGCCAGTTCGGCGAGTTCGTCCAGCGAACAGTCCTGGCGGCAGCCGAGGCCGAGAACCAGGCCCATCAGCCTTGAAGGCCCTTGGACGAAGCGTGGCAGTCCAGTCCAGAGCCTGAACAGCACAGCGGGCGAAGGACGAACGGGCGCCACGCCGAAGTATCGGTCTGGCTCAAGGTAGCGAAGGGGCGCGTTATGGCGATCATGGCAGGTCTTGAGGCGGAGGAAGGCAGGCGGTGGCTCGCCCTTGGCGACCGCTTCGAGCAGACCACGCGCCTCGTCCGCCGGTCAAGCCTGGCGGATTGACACCCTGGCGGGGCGCTCGTAGCCTGTCGCGTTCCGAGGTGCTCTTGTCGGCAAGAGCTTGAAAGGGAACGCGGTGCGATACCGCGGCTGCCCCCGCAACTGTAAGCGGCATCTTCAGCCACTCCACCAGGCCACTGCTCACGCGGGAAGGCCGGAGCCGGGCGCCGCGAGCCAGGAGACCTGCCTCGTCACGTTTCGAACATGCAACCGGGCGGGGTGATCCGGGCTGCCACCAGGGCCTCGCCGTCACGCGGGCGTCCGGCATGCCTGCCCGTCTTTTTTCGCTTTTTCTCTAAGGGCAGCCCATGAAAACCCTGGCCAAGACTCCCGTCACCATCGTTACCGGCTTCCTCGGTTCCGGCAAGACCACCCTGCTGCGGCACATGCTCGACCATGCCGAAGGCCGGCGCATCGCGGTGATCGTCAATGAATTCGGCGAGCTGGGCATCGACGGCGAGATCCTGCGCCAGTGCAGCATCGGCTGTAGCGAGGAAGAGGCCCAGGGCCGCGTCTTCGAATTGGCCAATGGCTGCCTGTGCTGCACCGTGCAGGAAGAATTCTTTCCGGTGATGAAGGAGCTGGTGACGCGGCGGGGCGACATCGACCACATCCTCATCGAAACCAGCGGCCTGGCCCTACCCAAGCCCCTGGTGCAGGCCTTCCAGTGGCCGGAGATCCGCACCGCCTGCACCGTGGATGCGGTGATCACCGTGGTCGACAGCCCGGCGGTGGCGGCCGGCACCTTCGCCGCCCATCCGGAGCAGGTGGATGCCCAGCGTCGGCAGGACCCCAACCTCGACCATGAATCGCCGCTGCACGAGTTGTTCGAAGATCAGCTCGCCAGTGCCGACCTGGTGATCCTCAACAAGGCCGACGGCCTGGACGCCGAGGCCCTGGCCCGGGTCCGCGCCGAGGTGAGCGAAGAGTTGCCGCCGGCGGTCAAGGTGGTGGAAGCCAGTCGTGGCGTGTTGCCCCTGTCGGTGCTGCTGGGCCTGCAGGCCGAGTCCGAGGCCCATATCGACAGCCGTCCGACCCACCATGACCTCGAAGGTCATGAAGACCATGACCACGACGAATTCGACTCCTTTGGCGTCGAGTTGCCCGAGGTGGCGGAAGCGACCCTGCTGGCGGCGCTGACCGAGGTGGTCAAGCGTCATGGCGTCCTGCGGGTGAAGGGCTTCGCCGCCATCGCCGGCAAGCCGCTGCGGCTGCTGGTGCAGGGCGTGGGCACCCGCTTCGACAAGCATTTCGACCGTGCCTGGAAGACCGGCGAGACCCGCAGCACCCAGCTGGTGCTGATCGGTCAGGAGCTGGACCAGGCGGCCATCACCGCCCAGTTGCGCGCCGCGGTGGCCTGACCCCGGATGCATCTGCTGCGTACCCAGCCGGGCGGTTTCGTCCCGGACGATGGCATCGCCCATTTGGCGCAGACGCCGGGCGAGATCGTCCTGCTCTGCAGTGGCGATTCGCACCTGGCGCTGCTGGCCGAGGCGACCCGTAGCCTGGACGAGCGCTATCCCAGTCTGCGGCTGGCCAATCCCATGCAGCTGCAGAACCACGCCTCGGTGGATCTCTACGTCGACGAGGTGCTGAGCCAGGCGCGGGTGGTGTTCATCTCCCTGCATGGCGGCCAGGGTTACTGGCGCTATGGCATGGAGCGGCTGGCCGAGCTGGCCGCGCGGGGGCTGACCCTGATCGCGGTACCCGGTTGCGACCGGCCCGACCCGGAACTGATGGCCCTGGGTACGGTGGCGCCCGAGCTGGCCGAACGGTTGTGGCGCTATCTGCGCCAGGGCGGCCTGGGCAATGCCCGGGATTTCCTGCATTGCCTGGCCAGCGAGTGCCTGGATGCCCCGTACAGCTACCAGCCGCCGCGGGAATTGCCGCGGGTGGCTGTCTATCACCCTGAAGGCCTGAGCCTGGATGGCTGGCGCCAGCGCTGGCGACCGGACTGGCCTGCAGTGGCGCTGCTGTTCTACCGCACCCACCTGCAGTCGGCCAACACCGCCTTCGTCGATGTCTTCTGCCAGCAGCTGGAAGCCCAGGGCCTGAATCCACTGCCCATCGCCGTGGCCAGTCTCAAGGAGTCGGCCTGCCTGGAAGAGGTGGAACGGCTGCTGGACGAGACCGCTACGGCGCTGATCCTCAATACCACAGGTTTTGCCCAATCCAGCCCGGAACGACCGAATCTGACGCCGTTCCGCCGGCCGGTGCCGGTCCTCCAGGCCATCTGCGCCCAGGACAATCGCGAACGCTGGCAAGAGAACCCCCAGGGGTTGGGCGCCCGCGACCTGGCCATGCACATCGCCCTGCCGGAGCTGGACGGGCGCATCATCACCCGGCCGATCAGTTTCAAGGGCCTGGCCTGGCGCTGCGAGCGCAGCCAGAGCGACGTGGTCAACTACCAGGCCGATGGCGAGCGCATGGCCTTCGTCGCGCGGCTGGCGCGCAGCTGGATCGAACTGGCGCAGCGTCCTGCCGCGGACAAGCGCATCGCCCTGATCCTGGCCAACTATCCGACCCGCGACGGCCGCATCGGCAATGGCGTCGGCCTGGATACCCCGGCGGCGGCGCTCAAGGTGCTGCAGGCGCTGCAGACGGCCGGCTACCCGGTGGCCAATCTGCCTGAAAGCGGTACCGCCCTGATCGAGCGCCTGCTCGGTGGGGTGACCAACGACAGCGCCCTGCGCGATCTGCGCCCGGCCCTGCAGAGTCTGGCGCTGCAGGACTACCAGTCGCTATTCGCCCAGTTGCCCCTCAGCCTGCAGCAGGCGGTGACCGAGCGCTGGGGCGGGCCCGAGGCCGATCCCATGCACCGTCGGGGTCGGCTCATGGTGGCCGGGGTGCGCTTCGGCCTCACCTTCGTTGGCATCCAGCCGGCGCGCGGCTACGACGTCGATCCGGCGGCGGTCTATCACGATCCTGCGCTGGTGCCGCCCCATGGCTACCTGGCCTTCTATTTCTGGCTGCGCGAGGCCTATGGCGCCCAAGCCGTGGTGCATCTGGGCAAGCACGGCAATCTGGAGTGGTTGCCGGGCAAGGGCGTCGGGCTGTCGGCGGAGTGTTGGCCGGACGCCATCCTCGGACCGCTGCCCAACGTCTATCCCTTCATCGTCAACGATCCGGGGGAGGGTGCCCAGGCCAAGCGGCGCACCCAGGCGGTGATCATCGACCACCTGATGCCGCCGCTGACCCGCGCGGAGAGCTACGGGCCGCTGCGCGACCTGGAGCGCCTGGCCGACGAATACTACGACGCCAGCCTGCTGGACCTCCGACGCGCCACCGAATTGCGCGGCGAGATCCTGCAGCTGGTCCGCGAAACCGCCTTGGATCGCGAGCTGGGGCTGGTGATCACCGACGATCCGGACAGCTGGCTACCGCAGCTGGACGCCTACCTGTGCGACCTCAAGGAGTCCCAGATCCGCGACGGCCTGCATGTGTTCGGTGAATCCCCGACCGGCCAGCTGCGTCGCGATACCCTGGTGGCCTTGCTGCGCATTCCCCGGGGCGATGCCCAGGGCGCCAATGCCAGCCTGCTGCGAGTGCTGGCCAAGGACCTGCAGCTGGGGTTCGATCCCCTGGCCGCTGACCTCGGCGAGTCCTGGCAGGGGCCGCGTCCGGCGTGCCTGGTGGGGCTGTCGAGCGAACCCTGGCGCACCCTGGGCGATACCCGGGAGCGGCTGGAGCTCCTGGCCCTGGCCCTGGTTGCCGCGACCGTCGATGCCGAGCCGCTGCCGTTGGCGCTGGACGAATTGCCTGCCACCCGCCCGGTGCTGGAACACCTGGTCGGCCAGGTCGCGCCGGCCCTGGACAGCTGCGGTCCCGCTGAAATCGGCGGCCTGCTGAGGGCACTGGAGGGGCGTTTCGTTCCCGCCGGCCCCAGCGGCGCGCCGAGTCGCGGGCGGCTGGACGTGCTGCCCACCGGGCGCAACTTCTTTTCGGTGGACGTGCGCAACCTGCCGAGCATGACCGCCTGGCGGCTCGGCTGGCAGTCGGCCAACCTGCTCTTGGAGCGTCATCTGCAGGAGGAGGGCGACCACCTACGTCAGCTGGGTCTCTCGGTCTGGGGTACGGCGACCATGAGGACCGGCGGCGACGACATCGCCCAGGCGATGGCCCTGCTGGGCGTGCGCCCGGTATGGCAGACCGGCAGTGCCCGGGTCGAGGACTTCGAGATCCTGCCGCTGTCGCTGCTGGATCGCCCGCGGGTGGATGTCACCCTGCGTATCTCCGGCTTCTTCCGCGATGCCTTCGGTGGGCTGGTCAGGTTGTTCGATGCCGCCGTCCAGGCGGTCGCCGCGTTGGACGAGCCGGACGACCTCAACCCCCTGGCCGCCCAGGTGCGCCGCGAGCGCGCTGCCCTGGAAGCCGCCGGTACCGCTGCTGACCTCGCGCGGCGTCAGGCCGGCTGGCGCATCTTCGGCGCCCAGCCCGGCGCCTATGGCGCCGGCGTCCAGGGCGCGGTGGAAGAGCGACAGTGGCAGGACCGTAGCGAACTGGCCACTGCCTATCTCAACTGGGGCAGCTATGCCTATGGCGCCGAGGATGACGGCACCGCTGCCCGCGACGACTTCTCGCGCCGCCTGGGTCGCCTGCAGGCCGTACTGCAGAACCAGGACAACCGCGAGCACGACCTGCTCGATTCCAACGACTATTACCAGTTCCAGGGCGGCATGCTGGCCGCTGCCGAGACCCTGAGTGGCCAGCGGCGTGCCAGCTACTTCGGTGACCATGCCCAGGCCGACCTGCCCAGGATCCGTACCCTCAGGGAAGAACTGGGCCGCGTGGTGCGCTCCCGGGCGGCCAATCCCAAGTGGATCGCCGGCATGAAGCGCCACGGCTACAAGGGCGCCTTCGAGATGGCCGCCACCGTGGACTACCTGTTCGGCTTCGGCGCCACCACCGAGCTGGTCGAGGATCATCAATACCGGCAACTGGCCGATGCCTACCTGCTCGATGCCGATACCCGCGACTTCGTCGAACGCCACAACCCCGAGGCGCTGCGCGACATGACCGAGCGCCTGCTGGAAGCCCAGCAACGCGGCCTCTGGCAGGAGCCAGGCGACTACCGTGAAGCCCTTGAACAGCTCCTGATGGATATGGATGAAGCCTGAGATGACCGCTCCCGTCTTTCCCCTCGCTGCCGTGGTTGGCGCCGAGTCCCTGAAACTGGCGCTGTGTCTCAATGCCATCGATCCCCGTATTGGCGGCGTATTGATCGAAGGTCCCCGAGGTATGGCGAAGTCGACCCTGGCCCGGGGTCTCGCCGATCTGCTCGGAGGCGGTCCCTTCGTGACCTTGCCGCTGGGTGCCAGCGAGGAACGCATCGTCGGCACGCTGGATCTGGACGCTGCGCTGGGCGAGGGCCGGGCCCGCTTCGCGCCAGGCGTGCTGGCGGCGGCCGATGGCGGCGTGCTCTATGTGGACGAGGTCAATCTGCTGCCCGATCACCTGGTGGATCTGCTGCTGGACGTGGCGGCCAGTGGGGTCAACCGGGTGGAGCGCGACGGCATCTCCCACGAGCACGCCGCGCGCTTTCTGCTGGTCGGCACCATGAATCCGGAGGAGGGCGAGTTGCGTCCGCAGCTGCTGGATCGCTTTGGCTTCGCCCTGGCGCTGGACAGCCGGCCGGCACCCCGGGAGCGGGCCGAGATCCTGCGCCGCCGCCTGGCCTTCGACAGCGATCCGCTAGCCTTCAATGCCCAGTGGGAGCCGGCGCAGGCGGAACTGCGGCAGCGCTGCGCCGCGGCCCGTGCGCGGCTGGCGGACATCCCGCTGGACGATGCCGCGCTGGAAGCCATCACCGCAGGCTGTCACCAGGCCGGGGTGGACGGCCTGCGCGCCGATCTGGTCTGGTTGCGCGCGGCTCGCGCCCATGCCGCCTGGCGCGGCGCACGGGCGATCGAAAACCCCGATATCGCCGCCGTGGCCGAATTCGCCCTGCGCCACCGGCGCCGCGCGTTACCGGACACTCCGGCAGTAATACCACCCATGAAAGATAATTCAGCTACTGATACTCCGGAGCAGGGGCCTGGCAATCAACAGCGACAGGGTGATACCGAGCTTGCGGCGGGTGAGGGCGATAGCTGGGGCGCCCTGGCGCCGGAGCCCACCGCGACAGGACCCAGGCGCCGCCTTGGCGGCGCAAAAAAGCCCTAGGCATCCGATCACCTCATGCCCTGGATCGTGATGCCCGAAGCGGGACGGCCAAGGCCCTGGGCGGGCGTCAGGGCGCCCGTTCGCCGGGCACGGCAGGCCCCATCGCCTGGGTGCCGACGCTGCTCCTGGGGCGTCCGCGTCGCGCTGACGATCTCTTGCGGCACCCGCGCCGGCAGCGCCCGGCGCAGCTCTGGCTGGTGATCGTCGATCACTCCGCGTCCACCCGCCGCCACGGCGCCCTGGCCCAGGCCAAGGGCCTGCTGGCCGACTGGTTCGAACAGGCCTATCGCCAACGGGTCAGGGTCGCGGTCCTGCAGACGGCAGGGGAGCGACCGGAATGGTCGTTCCAGGGTCAGCGCAGCGGTCAGGCATTGCAGGCCTGGCTGGAGCAGTTGGGAGCGGGAGGCGGAACGCCTCTGCTGGCGGGCCTGTCCGAAGCTCAAGCATGGCTGCGAAGTCGTCGGCGGCAGCGCCCTGGCGAGGAATGCCAGCTGCTCCTGGTCACTGACGGGCGCCTGCGCAACCTGGAAGAGCTGGCAGTACCGGACTGTCCTGTCCAGGTGCTGGATATCGAACTGGGACCGCTGCGCCTGGGACGGGCCGGGGAGCTCGCCCGGCGCCTGGGCGCGGAATACCGGCACCTGGAAGAGGTGCCGGTGGTCTAGCCACCCAGCCTTTCTGGCGGAGGTTGGGTTGAGACGGTTCCACCGTCGAAGCCCAACGTGAAGGTGCTGGACCCTCACGCTGTTGGGCTTCGCTGCGCTCAGCGCCAACCTACCAGAAGACCTTTAACCTCAATGCCCGCTCTTCATCGCCTTGACCAGGGTGTCCACGTTGTAGCGGAACATGGCCGCATAGGTCGCAGCCGGGCCGTCTGCCGGGGATAGCGCCTCGACGTACAGCTCACCACCCGGTTGGGCGCCACTGGCCTTGGCGATCTGCTGCACCAGGCGCGGATCGTTGGAGTTCTCGAAGAAGTAGGTGGCGACATGCTCCTGCTTGATCTGGCGGATCAGCTTGGCGACGTCCTGGGCGGAGGCTTCGGCCTCGGTCGACAGACCCAGCGGCGAGATGAAGGTCACGCCATAGGCGTCGGCGAAGTAGCCAAAGGCATCGTGGGAGGTCAGCACCTTGCGCTTGGCCTGGGGGACCTGACCGATCTGTTCGCGGGCATAGCGATCCAGGGCTTCCAGTTCGGCGATGTAGCGATCACCGTTGGCCTTGAAGGTGGCAGCCTGCGCCGGATCCACCGCGGACAGCGCCTTCACCACATTGCGGGTGTAGACGACCACGTTGAGCGGGTTGTTCCAGACATGGGGATCGATGCCGCCATGGTCGTGATCGTGGTCGGCGTGGCCGTGTTCATCCTCGTCGTCAGCCAGCTCGCGGGTCTTGATCCCTTCGCTGAGCACTACCGGCGGGCGCGCCTGGCCGGAGGCCTTGATCAGGCGATCCATCCAGCCTTCCAGGTGCAGGCCGCTCATGAACACCACATCGGCCTGTTTCAGCGCCTGGGCATCGGTGGGCGTCGGTTCGTAGGCATGGGGATCGCCATTGGGACCGACCAGGGAGAAAACCTGAACCTGGTCGCCACCGACCTGTTTGACCACGTCGGCGATCACGGTAAAGGTGGCGACAGCCTTGACCGGTGCGGCCTGGGCCTGGCCGGCAGCGGCGAGCAGCAGGGCAGCGCCCAGGGAAAACAGGGATTTCATGATGACTCCTTTCAGTGGGTGAGGTGAGGGCGAGGGCGCAGCCGCCGGTAGAGTCCCAGGCGACCGAACAGCAGGGAGAGGAGGTAGCAGCCGCCCGCGGTCAGGACGATGGCCGGACCCGAGGCGCAGCCGAGGTGATAGGACAGCACCAGGCCGATCAGGCCGCTGAGACTGGCGATCAGGCTGGCCACCGCCATCAGTCCGGGGAGGCTGTTGGCCCAGAAGCGCGCCGCGGTGGCCGGCAGCATCATCAGGCCCACCGCCATCAGCGTACCCAGCGCCTGGAAACCGGCGACCAGGTTGAGCACTACCAGCAGCAGGAACAGCAGGTGATAGAGCGAGCCGCGCCCGCCTACGGCGCGCAGGAAGCCCGGATCGAAGCACTCCAGCGCCAGCGGTCGGTAGATCACCGCCAGCACCACCAGCGACAGGGTGGCGATGCCGGCGACCAGATAGAGCGCCGTGGCGTCGATGGCCAGGATGGTGCCGAACAGCACATGCAGCAGATCCACACTGGAGCCGTGCAGCGAAACGATCAGCACCCCGGCGGCCAGGGAGATCAGATAGAAGCTGGCGAAACTGGCATCTTCACGCTGACTGGTGAAGCGGCTGACCAGGCCGGCGAGTCCGGCCACCAAGAGTCCGGCAAGCATCCCGCCGATGCCCATGGCCGGTAGCGACAGGCCGGCGACCATGAAGCCCAGGGCCGCGCCTGGTAGCACGGCGTGACTCATGGCATCGCCCACCAGACTCATGCGCCTGAGCATCAGCAGGACGCCCACCGGACCGGCGCCCAGCGCCAGGGCCAGGCAGGCCACCAGGGCGCGACGCATGAAGCCGAATTCGACGAAGGGTTCGAACAGGAGTTGATAGAGGGTCATGCGCGCTCACAGACCGCCGCATTGGCGTCCCAGTGCTCGGCGAGATTGCGCGCGCGGGCCAGATGCTCGCTGACCAGCACCTGATCGGTGGCGCCCCAGGCGATGGCTTCCCGAGCCAGCAACAGGGTCTCGGGGAAGTGCTGGCGGACCTGCTCCAGGTCGTGCAGCACGGCTATCACCGTGCGACCCTGACCATGCCAGCGACGGACGATGGTCAGCAGGTCCGCGGTGGTGCGAGCATCGATGGCGGTGAAAGGCTCGTCCAGCAGCAGCACCGGCGCATCCTGCAACAGCAGCCGGGCGAACAGCACTCGCTGGAATTGCCCGGAGGACAGGGCGCCGACCAAGCGATCCTCGAGGCCTTCGAGGCCGACCGCCTGCAACGCCCGGGACGCTTCCTCGCGATGGGCGGCGGTGACCCCGCGCCAGACGCCCAAGCCGCGCCAGGCGCCCAGTATCACGGTTTCCAGCACGCTCAAGGGAAAGCTGCGGTCGATCTCCGCGGCTTGCGGCAGATAGCCCAGCCGGCGCTGGGGCACGGCCCGGTCCACGCGACCACTGACCGGTCTCAGGGTGCCGGCGATGGCCTTGAGCAGGGTGGACTTGCCCGCCCCGTTGGGGCCGACGATGGCCGTCAGACTGCCGGTCCGGAAGCGACCACTGAGATGATGGATGGCCGGATGCCGCTGATAGGCCAGGGTCAGGTCCTGAAGTTCGATGGCGGCGCTCATGGCAGGGCGACCGCCCAGAGCACGGCCAGCCAAAGCGCGACCAATGGGATGGCGGCGAGCGACAGCCGAACGGGCACGGAAAGGAGGAGAAGGGAAGCGCGAGGGGATGCCATGACGGAGCCTTGAATGACGTGCAAAAGTTATAACATAACAAATGCGGCGTCGTCATCTGGGCGTCGGGAAGGAGTCACGCCAGGCGAGCATGACTGGCGCCTGGCGCAGAATGCTCCCCGCCCCGTCCCGCCCCGCACAGGGGGCAGGGTAGCGTGCGACGTGGTCAGGCCGCCTGGGTCTCCGCCATCCGCTGTTCCAGCCGTTGCAGGAAGTTGAGTAGCAGCACCTCTTCCTCCTTGAGCCCCTTGCGCTTGCGCGGTTTGGGCAAGGTGCAGAGGTCGCCGGCGAGGAAGGCATCCAGCACGCCCGGATGGATATAGCACTTGCGGCAGACCGCCGGGGTGTTGCCCAGGGTGCGGGATACCGCCTTGACCATGTCCACCAGCTCCTTCTTGGCATCGGTCTGGGTTTCACACCGCAACTCGCGCAGGGCTTCCAGCGCCAGGGCACTGCCGGCCCACGTGCGGTAGTCCTTGGCGGTGAAATCGGCGCCCGTGAGTTCATGCAGGTAGGCGTTCACGTCGGACGAGGTAACGGTATGGCGATCGCCATCGGTATCCACGTACTGGAAGAGGTGCTGGCCAGGCAACTCCAGGCATTTCTTCACGGTACGCGCCAGCCGCGGATCGCTGACCTTGATGTCATGCTCCACCCCACTCTTGCCGCGGAAGTGGAAGGCTATGGTGTTGCCATGCACCTCGGCATGTCGGTTGCGCAGCGTGGTGAGGCCATAGGACTTGTTGCTCTTGGCGTACTGGGCGTTGCCGACCCGGATCAGGGTCGCGTCGAGCAGGCTGATGACCGTGGCCATGACCTTTTCCCGACACAGGCCGCGCCGGGCGAGATCCTCTTCCACCCGCTGCCGCAACTTGGGCAGGGCCTGCCCGAACGCCAGCATCCGCTCGTACTTGTCGGTATCGCGGATCTCGCGCCAGCGCGGGTGGTAGCGGTACTGCTTGCGGCCGCGGGCGTCGCGTCCGGTAGCCTGCAGATGGCCATTGGCGTCCGGGCAGATCCAGACATCGGTATAGGCCGGCGGGATGGCCAGCTTGTTGATGCGCTCGACTTCCGCCTGATCGCAGATGCGTTCGCCATCTGGGGTGAAATAAGCCCATTTGCCGCGCAGCTTGCGTCGGCTCAGGCCCGCCTGGCAGTCATCGACATAATTGAGGTCGGGCGGCAAGGGCGTGCAGAGGGCGGTACCAGTGTCGTCACGCTCATCGGCGGGGATGGGCAGGTCGGTCTGGGCGAGGCGTTGCATTACTTTCGAGACTTTCGAGCGAGAGGTCATGACTGCACCGACAATTTCCTGGTCGAAACGGTGGACTCTTGGAGAAGGGACCCGGTTCTCATGACAGCGCTCAAGCCGACCGACGCACAATTGCGCGAAGCCTTGCTGGCCAAGGCACAGGCGCGCCGTCCAGGGACGACCTTCTGTCCGTCGGAGGTGGCGCGTGACCTGGCTGCGGACTGGCGGCCGCTGATGGAGCCCCTGCGCGCTATGGCGCGTGAGCTGGCTCGCGAGGGCCGGCTGCAGGTGACGCAGAAGGGCGAAGCCCTGGATGCCGAAGCACCCTGGCGTGGTCCGATCCGCTTAAGCCTGGCTTAATCGGCGTTTAAGTTTCGATTAATGGCGGATCGCTACTCTGGACCCAGATCAAACAGCAACCAGAGAGAATCATCATGAAAAAGCTGACCGCCCTCGCGACTGCCGCCCTCCTGCTCACCGGTATGGGCGTCGCCCAGGCCCGGGATCTCGGCCCCGACGAGGCCCTCAAGCTGCGTGACAGCGGCAAGATCAAGAGCTTCGAGGTGCTCAACCAGGCTGCCATCGCCAAGCATCCGGGCTCGACGACCCACGAGACCGAACTGGAAGAAGAGTACGGCCGCTACATCTACCAACTGGAACTGCGTGACCCCAAAGGTGTGAAATGGGATCTGGAACTCGACGCCACCACTGGCGAAGTCCTGAAAGACCAGCGCGACGACTGACCGTCGGGCTCGCCGGGCTGGTGCTGCTCGGCAGCCTCTCGCCCCTGATCCAGGCCCGTGACCTGGATCAGGACGAGGCGCTCAAGCTGCGCAAGGAAGGCGTGATCCGTCCGCTGGAAAGCCTGCTGCAGCGAGTCAACGAACGCTATCCCCAGGCGCGGCTGCTGGAAGCCGAACTGGAAGAGGAGGACGGCCAGTATCGCTACGAGATCGAGATCCTCGTCGGCGATGTCGTCCGCGAACTGGAAATCGGCGCAATGGATGGCGCCATCATGAAGGATGAGGTGGACGACTAGATGCGCCTGTTGCTGGTGGAAGACGATGTGGCTCTGGCCGACGAGATCACGGCGTTCCTCACTCGGCAGGGCTACGCCATCGACTGGCTGGCCGATGGCCGCGATGCCGCCTGGCAGGGCGCCCAGGAACCCTATGACCTCATCGTGCTCGACCTGGGTCTGCCCGGCCGGCCCGGGCTGGAGGTGCTTGGGGAGTGGCGTGCAAAGGCGCTGGCGACTCCGGTACTGATCCTGACCGCCCGCGACAGCTGGGCGGAGCGCATCGACGGCCTCAAGGCCGGGGCCGATGACTACCTCACCAAACCCTTCCACCCCGAAGAACTGGGCCTGCGCATTGCCGCATTGCTGCGGCGGGTGCGCGGCGTGGCCAACCAGCCGTTGCTGCAGGCTGCCGGACTCGCGCTCGACGAGGCGCGCCAATGCGTGGTGCGTGGCAGTGAAACCATCGCCCTGAGCGCGGCGGAGTTTCGCCTGCTGCGCTGCTTCCTGCTGCATCCCGGGCAGATCCTGTCGAAGACGCGGCTCAACGACCATCTCTACGACGGCGAGAGCGAGCGCGACTCCAATGTCATCGAGGTCCACGTCAATCATCTGCGGCGCAAGCTGGGGCGCGCGGTCATCGAGACGCGGCGCGGCCAAGGCTATCGCCTGGGCGGTGTCGATTGAAATCCATCCAGGCCCGGCTCAGGGTCGGGCTGGTGGCCATCCTGCTGGTGGCCGGTCTGGTGCTGGTGCTGGGGGGAGCCTGGCTGGTGGACCATGCCTTGCGCCGTTATCTGGAAACCGGTCTGCGCGGCGAGACGGAGAACCTGCTCGCCGCCCTGGTGCGCGGTCCCCATGGCCTGCAACTGGATGAGGGCCGGCTGGGCAGTCTCTATACCCGCCCGCTGTCCGGCCGCTATTTCCTTATCGAGATCCCGGCGCTGGACATTCGCTGGCGCTCGCGCTCGCTGTGGGACGCACAACTGGAAGCGCCACCGGGCACCGGCCTGAGCGAGAGCCTGGCGGACGGCCCCAGTGGCCAGCGACTGCTCGCCTATCGCGCCGATTACCAGCGCTACGGCCAGGCAGTGCAGGTAACGGTCGCCGACGACTACAACCCCCTGCTGGGCAACCTGACGCGCATCCTCGCGTTCGGTGGCTTGCTGGGGCTGGCGACCCTGCTGCTGGTCCTGCTGCTGCAACGGCTGATCGTGCGCCGGGCGCTGCGCCCGCTGGAGCAGGTGCGCGAGCAGATCGCCCAGCTGCATCAGGGACGCCGTTCGACGCTGGACGCCAGCGTGCCGGCTGAACTCGAGCCGCTGGTGGGAGAAATGAATGCCCTGCTGCGCCACACCGAAGACGGCCTCAAGCGCGCGCGGCATGGCATCGGCAATCTGGGTCATGCGCTCAAGACCCCGCTGGCGGTGCTGACCAGCCTGGCCGAGCGTCCCGAATTGCAGGCTTTGCCCGAACAGCGCGAGGTGTTGCGCGAACAACTGGACCGTATCCGCCAGCGCCTGGAGCGGGAATTGCGCCGTGCCCGGCTGGCCGGCGAGGCCCTGCCGGGCGCACACCTGGACGGCGCCGAGCTTCGCGAGCTCTGCACGCTGCTCAATCGGCTGCATGGCGAGCACCTGCAGTTCGAGTGTCGGCTGCCCGCGGGGCTGCGGCTGCCCTGGGACCGGGAAGACCTGCTGGAACTGTTCGGCACCCTGCTGGACAACGCCGGCAAATGGGCGGATCAGCAGGTCCGGCTTGAGGTGGCGCAGGGTGCAGAGGGCTATCTGATCCAGGTCGAGGACGACGGGCCCGGTGTGCCGGAAGCCCAGCGCGAGACGATCCTCGATCGGGGTGCCCGGCTGGATGAAGCGGTCAGCGGTCACGGCCTGGGGCTGGGGATCGCCAAGGACATCGTCGACAGCTGCGGCGGAACCCTCGTTCTCGAAACCTCCGGGCTGGGTGGGCTGGCAGTGGTCATCCGGCTGCCGGCGCCAGCGCGTATACCGTCACTCAAGTGACTCCCTGGTCAAGTTATCGGGCAGGGCGCCGATAACCGCCCAAGCTCTTGCGACCAAGGAGAACCTCGTGAGCCTCAAATTCAAAGTCACCTTACTGGCCGTCCTGCCCGTCTGCCTGTTCACGCTGGTGCTGGGTGGACTGTCCTATTGGGTTTTGCACGAGCAGGCCGCCAGGGACGTCGCCGACGCTCGCGAGCGGCTGATGGTCCAGAGTCGCAACGCCCTGCAGAACAGCGTGGAAGCGGCCATGACCGTGGTCAAGCCGCTGTACGACAAGGCCGCTGCGGGCGATTCCGAGGCGCGCAAGGAGGCCATCGGCCTGCTGTCGGCCATCAGCTACGGCAAGGACGGCTACATCTTCGGCTACGATTCCAACGTGGTCCGCCTGTTCAAGGGCAACGATCCGGCCGGTATCGGCAAGAGCTTCAAGGACAATCGCGATCCCAGTGGCCTCTACCTCAACCAGGAACTGGTCCGGGTCGGCAAGGATGGCTCGCATTTCAGTCGTTACAGCTCTTCGCTGCCCGGCAACAAGGACGTGCTGGTGCCCAAACTCGCCTACACCGACTACCTGCCCAAATGGGATCTGGTGATCGGCTCGGCGGTGAATCTGGATGGCGTGGAGGCCGAGGTCGCGGCCGTGGCCCAGCAGGTCGCCAAACGCACCCAGGACCAGCTCTGGCTGATCTTCGGCGTGGCCGGCGTGCTGCTGGTGGTGATCGGCATCGCCGCGCAGCTGTTTGCCGCCCGCACCCTCAGACCCCTGGCGCAGATCCGGGAGAATCTCGACGACATCGCGGCCGGGGAGGGCGATCTGACCCGCCGCCTGCCGGTCAACGGGCGCGACGAGATCGGTGAGCTCGCCGCCGCCTTCAATCGCTTCGTCGATCGCATCCAGGGCACCATCGCCCAGGTCGTCGACATCACCCACCAGTTCACCGGTCTGCTTGACGACGTCGCCCAGCAGGCCCAGCGCACCGATCGCGACATGCAGCGCCAGCGCAGCGAAACCGACCAGGTGGCCACCGCCATCAACCAGATGTCCGCGGCGGCCCAGGAGGTGGCGAGCAGTGCCCTGCAGGCCTCCGAAGCCACCCGTCAGACCGAGGAGAAAGGTCGGCTGGCCCGCGAGACGGTTGCCACCAGCGTGGCGCGCATTCACGAACTGGTCGAGGAGGTACGCCAGAGCAGCGTGTCCCTGGATGGCCTCAAGCAGGACGTGGGCGCCATCGTCGGCGTGCTCGACGTGATTCGCGCCATTGCCGAGCAGACCAATCTGCTGGCGCTCAATGCCGCCATCGAAGCGGCCCGGGCGGGCGAGGCCGGTCGCGGTTTCGCCGTGGTCGCCGACGAGGTACGCGCCCTGGCCAGCCGGACCCAGCAGAGCACCCAGGAAATCCAGGGCATGATCGATCGCCTGCAACAGGCCACCGGCCGCGCGGTCGGGGCCATGGAACGCTCGGGCGGCATGGGCGAGGCCACTACGGCCCAGGCCGAGCAGGCCGGTACCGCCCTGGCCGCGATCAGCGAGCTGATCGCCACCATCAACGCCATGAACAGCCAGATCGCCAGTGCCGCCGAGGAGCAGACGGCGGTGGCCGAGGAGGTCAATCGCAGCGTCCACACCATCGCCAGTGCCGTCGACAGCATGGCCCAAGGCGCCCAGCAAGGCGCGCGCAACACCGCCGGCATGGTTGGCCTCGGTGAGCGCCTGGACGGCCTGGTACGTCAGTTTCGCGTATGATCCCGGGCGCGCCNCTTCGGGCCAAGTTGGGGGTGCTTATGGGAACCCCACGGCTTCCGAGGCTCTAAGCAAGGCCTGTCATCCTTGTTTGGAATCGCGAAAGCCAATGAAAAGTGCTCGGCTGGAAAACAAGACGTTCCTGATCCTGCTGGTGGTGGTCTCGCTGGCCTTCGTCTGGATCCTCACGCCCTTCCTGGGGGCGGTGTTCTGGGGCGCCATCCTCGCCATCCTGTTCGCCCCGCTGCAGCGCTGGTTCGTCCGGCGCTTCAACAACAGACGCAACCTCGGGGCGCTCTGCACCCTGTTCGTGATCCTGCTCATCGTCATCCTGCCGGTGGTGTTCATCGCCATTTCCCTGGTGCAGGAAGGCTCGCTGCTGTACCAGCAGGTCAGCAGCGGTCAGCTCAACTTCGGCCAGTACTATCAGCAGATCTGGGGCGCCTTGCCGGGTTCGGTGCGTGGCGTGCTGGAGCGCTTCGGTGCCGGTGACCTGGATGGCATTCGCCAGAAGCTCTCCGAAGGAGCCATGCAGGGCAGCCAGTTCGTCGCTACCCAGGCCTTCAGCTTCGGTCAGGGCACCTTCCAGTTCCTGATCGGCTTCGGTGTGATGCTCTATCTGCTGTTCTTCCTGCTGCGCGATGGTTCGCAGCTGGTGGCGCTGATCCGCAAGGCCATTCCGCTGAGCGACATGCACAAGCGCAGCCTGATGGCCAAGTTCACCGCCGTGGTGCGTGCCACGGTCAAGGGCAATATCATCGTCGCCGTGGTGCAGGGTGCCCTCGGCGGCTTCATCCTCGGCGTGCTGGGTGTCCAGGGCGCGGTGCTCTGGGGCACCCTGATGGCCTTCCTGTCGCTGCTGCCCGCGGTCGGCTCGGCGCTGATCTGGGTACCGGTGGCCATCTACTTCCTGGCCACCGGTTCGGTGATCAAAGGGGTCATCCTGATCGTCTTCGCCGTGGTGGTGATCGGCCTGGTGGACAACTTGCTGCGCCCCATCCTGGTCGGCAAGGACACCAAGATGCCCGACTACGTGGTACTGATCTCCACCATTGGTGGCATGTCGCTGTTCGGCCTGAATGGCTTCGTGATCGGCCCGCTGATCGCCGCGCTGTTCATGTCGACCTGGGATCTGTTCAGCCATCGCGACGACATCTAGAGACGTAGGGGCTCCGGGGATACCGGAGCCTAAGGCTCAACCCTGGTCGGGCTCAGAGGGATAGCGGGTGGCGACCAGGCTTTCCTTGACCTTGCGCAGGTGCGGCTGGAAATCCACGCCGCGCTTGAGCGTGACCCCGGTAGCCAGGATGTCCAGCACGGTGAGCTGGATGATCCGCGAGGTCATGGGCATGTAGATGTCGGTGTCTTCCGGCAGCGGGATGTCCAGGCTGTGGGTGCAGACCTTGGCCAGCGGGGTGTTGCTGGCAGTGAGGCCAAGCACCGAGGCGCCGTTGTCCCGCGCCAGCTTGGCCACGTCCACCAGTTCGCGGGTGCGGCCGGTGTAGGAGATGATCACGAAGAGATCGCCGGTCCTGGCGATGGAGGCGAGCATCCGCTGCATCAGCACGTCCGAATGCGCCGACACCGCCATGTTGAAGCGGAAGAACTTGTGCTGGGCGTCCAGGGCGACGGGGGCCGAGGCGCCCAGGCCGAAGAAGTGGATCTGTCGCGCCTGGATCATCAGGTCCACCGCGCGATCCACCGTGCGGGCGTCCAGTCGCTGGCGGGCGCTGTCCAGCGAGGCGATGGTGCTGCTGAAGATCTTTTCCGCGTAGGCTTCGGATTCGTCGTTGGCTTCCACCGCCTGGCTGACATAGACCGCGCCGCTGGCGATGCTCTGCGCCAGCTGGATCTTCATCTCCGGGTAGCCGCTCACGCCCAGGGAACGGCAGAAGCGATTGACGGTGGGCTCACTGACCTGGGCCGCCTGGGCCAGGGCCGCGATGGTGTAGCGCGTGGCCTGCCGGGGATTCTGCAGGATGACCTCGGCGACCTTGCGTTCCGCGCGGTTGAGTTCGCCGATGCGGTTCTGGATGGTTTGCAGCAGGGTGCTGGCACGATCCATGAGAACTCCTAGTGGTTGTTGTGCCTCTATCCTAAGGCTATAAAAGGTATGGGCTGGGCTTACCCCTGCGCCGTATTTTTTAATATAAAGACTACGCGAATCGCCCCGGCTCCCCTATGATGGTGCTGGAATATCTCAAACTTTAAGTAAAAGAACGAATATTTATGGCTGGCGTCCGAGTTCTACCCTGTACCCTGGCAATCTTCGGCGCGTTGGGCGACCTGGCCCTGCGCAAACTTTTCCCTGCCCTGTATCAGCTGGATCGCGAAGGTCTGCTGCACGAGGATACCCGCATCATGGCGCTGGCGCGTGACCAGGGCGATGGGGTCAAGCAGCTGGAGCACATCGAGGAGCGCCTGCGCCACTATGTGCCCAAGGCCGATTGGGACGAAGCGGTATGGACCCGGATGCGCGGTCGCCTGGGCTATCGCGCCATCGATTTTCGCAATCGCGAAGACTATACGGGACTTGCCGAGGATGTGGGCGAGACCTCGCCACTGATCGCCTATTTCGCCACTCCGGCACTGGTCTACAGTGCCATCTGCGAAAACCTTGCCGCCGTCGGCCTGTGCGAGCGCACCCGAGTGGTGATGGAAAAGCCCATCGGCTACGACCTGGAATCCTCCAAGGTGGTCAACGACGCCGTGGCGCGCTTCTTCCCGGAAGACCGCGTCTACCGCATCGACCATTACCTGGGCAAGGAGACCGTGCAGAACCTCATCGCCCTGAGATTTGCCAATAGCCTGTTCGAGACCCAGTGGAACCAGAACTACATTTCCCACGTGGAAATCACCGTGGCCGAGAAGGTCGGTATCGAAGGTCGCTGGGGCTATTTCGACCAGGCTGGCCAGTTGCGCGACATGGTGCAGAACCACCTGCTGCAGCTGCTCTGCCTGACCGCCATGGACCCGCCGGCGGATCTGTCGGCCGACAGCATCCGTGACGAGAAGGTCAAGGTCCTCAAGGCGCTGGAGCCCATTACCGCCGACCAGCTCGCCAGCCGCGTGGTCCTGGGTCAGTACACCTCCGGCTACAGCGACGGCAAGCCGGTGCCGGGTTATCTGGAAGAACCCAATTCCAACACCGAAAGCCGCACCGAGACCTTTGTCGCCATCCGCGCGGACATCCGCAACTGGCGCTGGTCGGGCGTGCCTTTCTATCTGCGTACGGGCAAGCGCATGCCGCAGAAGCTGTCGCAGATCGTCATCCACTTCAAGGAACCACCGCACTACATCTTCGCCCCCGAGCAGCGCAGCCTGATCAGCAACCGCCTGATCATCCGCATCCAGCCGGACGAAGGCATTTCGCTGCAGGTGATGAGCAAGGACCAGGGCTTGCGCAAAGGCATGCAGCTGCGCAGCGGTCCGCTGCAGCTCAATTTCTCCGAGACCTTCAAGCACCTGCGCACGCCGGATGCCTACGAGCGACTGCTGCTGGAAGTCATGCAGGGCAATCAGTCGCTGTTCGTTCGCAAGGACGAGATCGAAGCGGCCTGGAAGTGGTGCGATCAGCTGATGGATGGCTGGTCGAAAATGGGCGACTCGCCCAAGTCCTATGCCGCCGGCAGCTGGGGTCCGCTGACCTCCATCGCACTGATCGCACGAGACGGGAGATCCTGGTATGGCGACGTCTGATCTGGGGCAGGGTGTGACCCTGCGCGAATTGCCCGACCGCGAGGCCCACGCCACGGCGCTGGCCGAAACGGTCACGGCGGCGCTGCGCGAGGCCCTGGCGGCCCGCGGCGAGGCGCTGCTGATCGTTTCCGGCGGCCGCAGTCCGGTGCCCTTCCTGGAGCGCCTGGCGCAGGCCGAGCTGGATTGGTCCAAGGTGCTGGTCACCCTGGCGGACGAGCGCTGGGTACCCGGTGACCATCCGGACAGCAATGCCGGCCTGTTGCGCCAGCACCTGTTCCAGGGACCCGCTGCCGCCGCAGGTTTCGTCGATCTCTATAGCCCGGCCGCTTCCACGGAAGAGGGTATGGCCCAGACCGAGGCCCGGCTGCGCGACACCCTGGCAACCCCCGATGTGCTGGTGCTGGGCATGGGCGACGACGCCCATACCGCCTCGCTGTTCCCCGGTAGTCCCGGCCTGGAAGAGGCTCTGGATCCGGCCAGCGAGCGCCTGAGTTTTCCTGGCGTGGCACCGTCCGCGCCCCAGACCCGCATCACCCTGAGCCGTGCCTACCTGAGTCGCGCGCGGCAGCAGATCCTCGCCATCCAGGGCGCGGGCAAGCGACAGGTGCTGGAAACCGCTCTGGCCGAGGGCGATGAGCTGGCCACTCCGATCAAGGCGTTCCTGCGCGAACCCCTGGTCGTCTATTGGTGCCCCTGACGAGGAGTTGAGTTTTGGACATGCAGAACAAGATCGCGACCCTAGATGCCCTGTGCGCCCGCGCGCGGATCCTGCCGGTGATCGTGATCAACGATCCCGCCGACGTGCTGCCCTTCGCCGACGCCATGGCCGCGGCGGGGCTCACCGCCCTGGAAATCACCCTGAGATCGGCCCACGGGCTTGACGCGGTGCGCCTGCTGCGGCAGGAACGTCCCGAGCTGGATGTTGGCGTGGGCACCGTGCTTGACGTGCGGATGTTCGACGCTGCGGTCGAGGCGGGCGCCCAGTTCATCGTCACTCCGGGCACCACCGAGGAAATTCTCCAGGCCGGGGTATCGGCGCCCATCCCGCTGCTGCCGGGCATCGCCACGCCCTCGGAGATCATGCAGGCCTACCGCCTGGGTTATCGGCGCTTCAAGCTGTTCCCTGCCAACGTCTATGGCGGCGTGGATGCGCTCAAGGCGTTCGCAGGTCCCTTCGCCGAACTCAAGTTCTGCCCCACCGGTGGCGTCAACCCGGGCAATGTGAAGAACTATTTCCAGCAGCCCAACCTGCTGTGCGTCGGCGGCAGCTGGATGCTGCCCGGCGACGTGGTGAAGGCCAAGGACTGGACGCGCGTCGAGCAGCTCTGCCGCGAAGCCCTGGCCACGCTGGACTAAGCCTGCGGCCATCCGTCACCCGTCGGGCTAGTGCGGTGTCTCTGAAGTTCGCACAAGAATTGGCGGGTGATTTTTTTGACTTTGGCCAGGCGCCGGTACGAGTCATAGCAGGGCTATGGCGAGGAGTGGCAACGCCGCCAGAGCCGAAAAAGCGCCGCCAGGATTGTGCAGTCAACTGCTGAGACACCACACTCGCTAGGCTGGCGCGAGCAGGGGCGCTATCATGCGCCCCTGTCTTTTTCCTGGCGCCCGTTCCGCGGCGCCTTTGTCGTCCACTACACCGGGAGGTGCCTGATGACCCTCGACAAGAATCCCCCAAACGAATCCCTCGATGAAACCGTCCCCGCGCCGGCGGGCGAAAAGCTGCAGAAGGTGCTGTCGCGCCTGGGCGTCGGCTCGCGGCGTGACGTCGAAGCCTGGATCGGCGAAGGCCGTATCAAGGTCAACGGCGTGGTCGCGCCCCTGGGTCTGAGGGTCATGCCCAAGGACGCCATCGCGGTGGACGGACGTCTGCTCAAGCGCGACCAGGCCGAGGAAGTGGTGCGGCGCGTGCTGATCTACAACAAGCCCGAAGGCGAGATCTGCACCCGTGACGATCCCGAGGGCCGACCCACCGTCTTCGACCGCCTGCCAAAGCCCAAGCAGGGCCGCTGGATCAATGTCGGTCGCCTGGACATCAACACCACCGGCCTGCTGCTGTTCACCACCGATGGCGAACTGGCCAACCGGCTGATGCACCCGTCCTACCAGATGGATCGCGAGTACGCGGTACGGGTACGGGGCGAGGTGACCGAAGAGATGCTGCTGCGCCTGAAGAACGGGGTGATCCTCGAAGACGGCCCGGCGCGCTTCACCGACGTCCAGCAGGCGCCGGAAGGCGACGGCTTCAACCACTGGTTCCATTGCGTGGTGATGGAAGGCCGCAACCGCGAAGTCCGGCGGCTGTGGGAATCCCAGGGCCTGGTGGTGAGCCGCTTGAAGCGCGTACGTTTCGGTCCGGTGTTCATGACCAGCGATCTGCCGGTCGGCCGTTGGCGCGAGATGACCCAGGGGGAGATCGACATCCTCGCGGGTGAAGTCGGCCTGCCGCCGGTGGCGCTGCCGGCCATGGGCGGCAAGACCAAGGAAAAGCTCGAGCGTCAGCAGCGCAAGACCGCGCGGCCGATCGATGCCGGTCGGGGTTCGCGCAACAAGCTCAACAAGACGGGCAAGGCCAGCAAGCCCCAGGGGTCGGCCGTGGCCGAGCGTCCCAGCGAAATGGGCCGCAAGCCGGTCAGCAAGGGCCGTACCTCGCCGGGCATCGCGCCGCGTCGCGGGCCGAGCGGTGGCGGTACCGGCAAGGGCGGTCGCCGCTAAGCAGAGCGGTCGCCTGGCCCCAGGCGACCCTCAGGCCAGGCTGCAGAATCGATTGCGGCCTTCGGCCTTGGCCTGATAGAGGGCCCGATCCGCGCGCAGCAGCAGACAACGCGGTGACTCGACGTCGCGCAGGGTCGCCAGACCCAGGCTCAGGGTGACTGGCAACGGGATGGCGCCGGCCGTCTCCGACTGGGCCTCCACCGCCGCTCTCAGGCGTTCCGCCACGATATGCGCCGCTTCATGGCCGGTGGCCGACAGCAGCACACAGAATTCCTCGCCGCCAAAGCGAAAGACCATGTCCATGCTTCTCAGGCTGTTGCCAAGGGTGCGGGCAGTCTGGCGCAGCACGTCGTCGCCGACGCTGTGGCCGAAGCGGTCGTTGATGCGCTTGAAGTGGTCCAGGTCCAGCATCAGCAGCGACAGCGGCTGCTGGGTCCGCCGGGCCAGTTCCAGCTCACGCACCAGGGCACGATCCAGGGCGCTGCGATTGCCGACACCGGTCAGGGCATCGCGCAGGGCATTGTTCTGGGCCTCGCGATAGAGCAGGGCATTGCGCAGGGGAAACAGCAGGCTGCCGAGCAGGTATTCCAGCGCGCCGAGTTCGCTGTCCTGGAAGCGCTCCTGGCGGTAGAACGTCAGATCACCCAGGCGCAGGTCTCCCTGGCTCAGGTGATAGTGCACCTGATGACCCTGGTCTTCACCCAGGTCGATGGCCACGTCCTCCGCGGCATTGCGGTAGGCGAGGCCGGGCAGGTCCACCAGCGTATCCACCTCCTGCCGGAAGAGTTGCAGGACCCGCTCGAGATCCAGCGATGTCTGCAGGACGCCGAGCAGGCGCTGGCGCAGGGCGCCCAGCACCGCCGGATCGCTGTCGCGGGCGGGGCCAGCCAGGTTGGCGTTGCGCTGCTGGCGAGCGCGATCGAGATTGATGGTGTTGGACGAGGGCGGGACCATGCCTGTTCTCCTTGGCGGATAGTCCCCCTACAGCGAGAAGCGTGCCAGTCTTATAGTGTCAATCAAATCAATGGCTTAGCACGATGGTGGCGATTGGCCGTCTGTAACTTGACGCCTGAAGCCCAGACGGGCCGCCATTGCGGCCCGCTGGTGACGACTTTCCGACGCGCGACCTAGACCTTGAGCACCAGCTTGCCGAAGTTCTCGCCGGAGAACAGCTTCATCAGGGTCTCGGGGAAGGTATCGAGGCCTTCCACCACGTGCTCGCGGGATTTGAGCTGGCCGTCGGCCAGCCAGATCGCCAGCTGCTGCTGGGCCTCGGCGTAGCGCGCGGCGTGGTCCAGCACGATAAAGCCTTCCATGCGCGCGCGATTGCTGAGCAGCGCCAGGTAGTTCTGCGGGCCCTGCACCCTGTCACTGTTGTACTGGCTGATGGCGCCGCAGAGCACTACCCGTGCACGGAAATTGATCTGCGCCAGCACCGCGTCCAGGGTCGGACCACCGACGTTGTCGAAATAGACGTCGATGCCGTTGGGACCTTCGCGGTGCAGGGCGGCCGCGAGGTCAGGTTCGGCCTTGTAGTCGATGGCGGCGTCGAAACCCAGTTCCTCGATCAGATAGCGGCATTTTTCCGCGCCACCGGCGATACCTACCACATGGCAGGCCTTGAGCTTGCCGATCTGGCCGACCATGCTGCCGACCGCGCCGGCAGCGCCGGAAACCACGATGGTCTGGCCGGCCTTGGGCTCGCCGACTTCCAGCAGGCCGAAGTAGGCGGTCAGACCGGTCATGCCGAGTACCGAGAGATACTGGGGCAGGCTGGCCTTGCTGGGGTCCACCTTGTAGAAGCCCTGGGGCTCGCCCAGGTAGTAATCCTGGATGCCGAGCATGCCGTTGATCGTGTCGCCGACCTTGAATTCCGGGTGGTTGGATGCCACTACCTCGCCCACGCCCAGGGCACGAATGACTTCGCCTAGGCCGATGGGCTTGATATAGGACTTGCCCTCGTTCATCCAGCCGCGCATGGCCGGGTCGAGGGAGAGATAGAGATTCTTGATCAGCACCTGACCGGCGCCGGGTTCGCCGATCGGCTGCTCGACACGCTCGAAGGTGTCGGCGGTGGGTTCGCCGGACGGGCGCTTGGCGAGCAGGAACTGGCGATTGGTACGGGACATGGTGTTCTCCTGACGTGAAGGATCCAGTTCCGACCCGTCAGGAGGGGCGCGGGTTCTAACGGCGGCGTGCGGTGAGTAGCAAACTGGCCAAAAGGCCGGCGACCAGGCCCCAGAAGGCCGAGCCGATCCCGGCCAGGGTCAGGCCCGAGGCGGTGACCAGGAAGGTGATGAGCGCCGGCTCGCGCTGGCCAGGGTCGGCCAGGGCGCCGTGCAGGCCATTCATGATGGAGCCGAGCAGCGCCAGGGCAGCCACCGAGATCACCAGCTCGCTCGGCAGGGAGGCGAACAGCGCCGCCAGGGTGGCGCCGAACAGCCCGGCGATACCGTAGAAGAGTCCGCACCAGACCGCCGCTGTATAGCGTTTGCTGGCATCTTCATGGGCCTGGGGGCCGGTGCAGATCGCCGCGCTGATGGCCGCCAGGTTGATGCCATGGGAGCCGAAGGGCGCCAGCAGCAGCGAGGCGAGGCCGGTGGTGGCGATCAGCGGCGAAGCCGGAACCGCATAGCCATCGGTACGCAGCACGGCGATACCCGGCATGTTCTGCGAGGCCATGGCCACCACGAACAGCGGGATGGCGATGCCGATGGTGGCCGCCAGGGAAAAGGTCGGGGTGGTCCACACCGGCACCGCCAACTCCAGCCGCAGACTGTGGAAGTCCAGCAACCCCAGCCCGGCGGCCAGCAGCAGGCCGACTACCAGGGCGACCAGTACGCAGTAGCGCGGCCACAGCCGCTTGGCCACCAGATAGGCCACGGCCATGCCCAGGACCAGTGCGGTCTGGTGCTGGGCCGCGGCGCAGATCTCGATACCGATGCGGAAGAGGATGCCGGCCAGCAGGGCGGCGGCGAGTGCTGGCGGTACCCGGCGCAGCAGACGGTCGACGCTGCCGGTGAGACCGCAGAGGGCGAGCAGTACGGCGCAGATGACAAAGGCGCCGATGGCGTCGCTGTAGGGTACCGACGGCAGGCTGGTGACCAGCAGCGCAGCGCCGGGGGTCGACCAGGCGATGACGATGGGAGTGCGGTATTTAAGCGACAGGCCGATGGTGGTCAGGGCCATGCCGATGGACAGCGCCCAGATCCATGAGGAGATCTGCCCGGTGCTGAGGCCGGCATTCTGGCCCGCCTGGAACATCAGCACCAGGGAGCTGGTGTAGCCCACCAGCATGGCGACGAAGCCGGCGACCACGGCGGCGGGGGAGGTATCGGCCAGCGGGGTAAGGCGTTGTGGAGCCGCGTGCATCGAAAAACCTCAGTGATGGCCGAACAGGATGGGGTAGAGGGACAGCACCAGCAGCAGCGCCATGCTCCAGTTGAACAGCCGCAGGCGTGCCGGACTGCTGAGCAGACGGCGCAGGCCCATGCCGAACAGCGTCCAGAGGCTGACGCTGGGCAGGTTGATCAGGGCGAAGAGCAGGGCGACCAGCAGCAGATTGGCGGTGAAGTTCTCGGCCGGAATATAGGCGGTGACCGCACCGATGGCCATCACCCAGGCCTTGGGGTTCACCCACTGGAAGGCCGCTGCCTGGAAGAAGCCGAAGGGCTTGCCGCTGCCCGACTCCCGCGGCGTCGGGGCAGCGGCGGTGGCCAGTTTCCAGGCCAGATACAGCAGATAGCCGCCGCCGATGACCCGCAAGGCGATCTGCAGCGGTGGATAGAGCACGAACAGCTGACCCAGGCCGAGACCGGTGCAGATGACCAGCAGCATGTGGCCCAGGCTGATGCCGAACATGTGCGGCAGGGTCCGCCGAAAGCCGAAATTGACCCCTGACGCCAGCAGCATCATGTTGTTGGGGCCGGGCGTGGCGGAGGAGACGAAAGCGAAGAGCATGAAGGCGGTGAGCAGTTCGACGGTCATGAGGGCATCCCTGGGCTTTGCGCCAGCTTAGCCAGGCGTCCCTGGCGGGTATCCGTACACCGAGGTCGCGAACCAGCGGTACAGTTTTCAGGAGTCGACCGAGGGTAGCGAACTGTCCTGGCTACCTTCGGCCTCATGGCGCCCGGCCAGCGCCTGGTTGAAGGCCAGCCAGCCTTCGGCGGCGTCCGCTCCGGCCATGGCCAGGGCGGCCTGCACCAGACGCATCTGCTCGCGTCTAAGGGTCTGCTCCAGTGCGGCGCCGCCGCGGGTGAGCGACAGCCGTCGCTTGCGCTTGTCCGCCGCGTCCGTCGCCATGGCCACCAGTTGCATCTCCAGCAACTGCCGCAGCGGAATGTTCAGCGCCTGCTTGCTGACGTTGAGCACGTCCAGCAGGGCCTTGTTGCTCAGTCCCGGTTCGCGAGCGATGAAGAACAGGATGCGCTGGTGGACCCGGCTCAGGCCGCGCCGCGCCAGCATGTCGTCGGCCTTGGCGGTGAACGCCTGATAGCCGAAGAAGAAGGTCTCCATGACCAGGCGCTGCTGGGTGGTCTGATTTAGGTCAAGCATATTGACTTGTCTTTCCGGAGTGCATTAGGGTCGGTCAAGTAGTTTGACTCATTAGCCGGCCACGGGCCACAGGAGGGCAGATGGCATTTTCCGAACGGGTAAGCCGACTCAAGAGCAGCCTGATCCGCGACATCCTGGCGGCAGCGCAGCGTCCGGAGGTGATGTCCTTCGCCGGCGGCCTGCCCGCCGAGCGCTGTCTGCCGGCGGTGGACTGGAGCCGGATGCCGGCCAGCCTGGGTCAGTACGGCATGAGCGAGGGCGAGCCGGCGCTGCGCGAAGCCATCGCCGCTCAGGCGCGCGGCTACGGTCTGGACTGCACGGCGGACCAGGTGCTGGTGACCACGGGTTCGCAGCAGGCCTTGGACTTGATCGCCAAACTCTATCTCGACGTCGGCACGCCGGTGCTGGTGGAAGGCCCCACCTATCTCGCGGCGCTGCAGAGCTTCCAGTTCTTTGGTGCGGATTGCCTTGAAGTCAGTCTGGCCCCGGAGGGGCTGGATCTGGCTGCCTTGCGTCTGCAGCTGGAACGGCGGCGTCCGGCCTTCGCCTATCTGATCCCGACCTTCCAGAATCCTTCCGGCGTGCGCTATTCCGCGGCCAACCGAGCGGCGGTGGCGGCCCTGCTGGACGAGTACGCTGTGACCCTGGTCGAGGACGAGCCCTACCGGGAGCTTAGCTATGACGGCGCGCCGGCGCGACCGCTCTGCGCCCAGCTCCGACGCAGCGCCTGGATCCACACCGGCAGCCTGTCGAAGACGCTGCTGCCCGGTCTGCGCGTGGGCTATCTGATCGCCTCGCCCGACCTGCTCAAGCCCCTGCGGGCGCTCAAGCAGGCCGCCGATCTGCATACCTGTCGCATGAGCCAGTGGCAGGTACAGCAATGGCTGGGCAGCGAGCGCTACGCCCAGCACCTAGAGGAGGTGCGGGCCTTCTACCGTGAACGCCGCGATGGCTTCGCCCTGGCGCTGACACGACATTTCGGCGATATCGCCGATTGGCAGATTCCGCAGGGCGGTCTGTTCTTCTGGTTACGGCTGAAAACGCCCCTGGATACCCGTACGCTGCTGGACGCCGCCCTGGCGCAGGATGTCGCCTTCATGCCGGGCGAGCCGTTCTTCGCCGAGCCGGAGCGTCACCGCGGTCTGCTGCGGCTCAATTTCAGCCACGTACTGCCCGAGCGGCTGGACACGGGCCTCGCCCGCCTGGCCGGCGTGATCCGGGAAGCCACCCCCTCTAACAAGGAGCTGTGAGATGTATCAGGTCTATGGCGATCGTCGTTCCGGCAACTGCTACAAGGTGGTGCTGATGCTGCACCTGCTCGGCGTGGAGTATCGCTGGCACGAGGTCGATATCCTCGCCGGCGAGACCCGGAGCGAAGCCTTCCTGGCGAAGAATCCCAACGGCAAGATTCCGGTGCTGGAGCTGGAAGACGGTACCTGCCTGTGGGAGTCCAACGCCATCCTCAACTTCCTCGCCGACGGCACGCGCTTTTTGCCCAGCGAGCCGCGCCTGCGGACCCAGGTGCTGCAATGGCAATTCTTCGAGCAATACAGCCACGAGCCCTATGTGGCGGTGGCGCGTTTCATCCGGCTCTACCAGGGGCTGCCGGCGGAGCGCCTGGAGGAGTACGAGGTCTGCCAGGTACGCGGCTACAAGGCCTTGCGGGTGATGGAGCAGCAGCTGCAACGCACGCCCTTCCTGGTCGGGGAGCAGTACTCGATCGCCGACATTGCGCTCTATGCCTATACCCACGTTGCTCATGAAGGTGGCTTCGGACTGGACGACTATCCGGCGATCCAGGCCTGGCTGGCGCGCGTGGCAGCGCAGCCGGGGCATGTCGCCATCGGCTGAAAGGCGAACAGGGGAGCCGGGCTCCCCACGGGATGCCAGGGCGTGATCAGCGGGCGCTGACCACGAATTGCCAGTACTGGTTGAGCCGGCGCTCGCCACCATTGGCGGTCAGCAGCACCGAGGATGGCGGCTTGGACTGCAGCTCAGGCAGGGATTTCATCAGCGTCAGCCAGTTGCTGTAGTAGGTCTGCAGACAACGTCGGGCGGTGCCGTTGTTCTGCAGGGAGGTGAGGGCTCGCTGATAGGCCGGCTCGATCTGCGACAGCGCCTGGACGACGCAGGTGTCGGTATCGGAGAAGCGGGCAGTGTCGCCAATGCGCGTTCCGGCGATCACCGCCTTGTTCGCGCAGCTCTTGAAGGCAATCATGCTGGCCTGCTCGAATTGCAGGGCATTCTGATCCATGGCGAAGGCGGGTGCGCTACAGACGGCGGCGGCAACGAGGGCAAAGGCGTAAAGGTGGCGTTTCATGGTGGCGTCCCTGACTACGTCGGTACAACGTGGTTGCATCAATGCACAGCGGCAGACTGCGCCGCCGAGCGAATGTTCAGCGCGCAAGGCGGCAAAGCGCCATCAGGTGAATTCCACCAGACCGACGGTAGTGAGACCTATGAACAGGGCGGTCAGAGCGACCATGGCGAACGCCAGGAGATAATCTTCCATCAGGGCTTTCCCTACTACGATGACGGCAGTAGGACCGATGGCAAATGGCCAGGTTCTGGCGAGGTCGAGAGCGAGAGCGGCTGGCCGACGAAAGGTCGTCAGGCCGGGGGAGGGCGACGACGCCCGATGGACGTCGTCGCCGTGGCATCACTCTTCCAGACGGTTCTTGTCGAGTTGCTTGGCCAGGCCGGCGCCCAGGTCGGCACCCGTCACCGGCGCAGCATTCGGATCTGACATCGTGCGGGTGGCGAGCTGTTCGATCGCCTTGGCCTGCATCGGAGGCAGCTTGACGCTGGCCAGGCCATCGCCGCCGTCCACGGCCGGTCCGGGCTGTTCGACGAACTCCCAGTCCTGACCCTGATTCCAGGGTCCACGCGTGTCGCCTTCGCCTTGCGACATATTGTAGTAGACGCTGGCGAATTCGGGGCGGGGTGGCACCTTGCCCTGGGGGAAGTTGGGCTGAATGGAATGCAGCGCGTTTTCGAAGGATTTCTGGTGCGCGATCTCGCGGGTCATCAAAAAGCTCAGGGTGTCCTTGATGCCGGCGTCGTCGGTGACATTGATGAGGCGCTCGTAGACAATCTTGGCCCGGGCTTCGGCAGCGATGTTGGACCTGAGGTCGATGGTCGGTTCACCAATGGTGTCGATGTAGGCCGCGGTCCAGGGTACGCCAGCCGAATTGGTCAGGGCCGGACCACCACCATAGAGAATCTGGGTGAGGTGGGAGTCGTTGCCGGCACCGGTCAGCGAGCGGTACAGGTCCGCTTCGTCCTGGGTCTTTTCCGCCAGGTCGCCCTTGGCACCCTTGTTCAGCATGGCGATCATCGAGCCGATGATTTCCAGGTGGCTGAGCTCTTCGGTGGCGATGTCGAACAGCATGTCCTTGCGGCCCGGGTCGAGCTCGGCTATCGCCTGGGTGAAGTAGCGCATGGCGGCGGCGAGTTCGCCTTGGGGGCCGCCGAATTGCTCCAGCATCAGGTTGGCCAGGCCGGGATTGGGCTCGGACACGCGCACGGTGTATTGCAGTCGCTTGTTATGGACGAACATGTAACCTCCAGGGGCTAGTCACGGTATAACTCGGGCGGTTCAGCGCTTCGCGGTCAGATCGGGATCGGCGGAGCGTTCGAGGAAGGCACGGGTGGTGGCGGGCAGGTCTTCCAGCAACCAGGCCGCCATGGCCTTCTCCTGTTCGAGGATGCGTTCGCAGGCCTGCTGCGTTTCGGTGTCGCCGATCTCCGCAGCTGCCGCGATCAGCGTGGTGTAGGTGGCAATCTCGATGTTCTCGAAGACATAGCCGGCGATGGCGCCCTTGATGACCTCATCGCTCATGGGCGCGCCGCCAAGGGCCTGGCCCAGCGCCATCAACTTGCCGCCCATGTCCTTGAGGGTCGAGGCGCTGCTGCCATGACGGCTCAGGCAGCCTTCGATGAGCTGGCGCTGCTCCTGGGTTTCCCTGATGTGCTGTTCGATGCGCTGGCGCAATTGCGGATAGTGCTCCAGCCGGGCGGACTGAGCGGAGAGCATCTTCTCGGCCTGTTCCTCCATGGCATGGGCATCGCGCAGCCAGTCTATGAGGTTGTCCTGCTTGGAAGCGGTCATGGAAAACTCCTGCTCGTGGAGAGGGGCGACAACGGCTTGGAGTGCCCCGCCAGATTGCGTTCTGTCTGCTTATTAGTGGTCCTGGCTTAGCGAGAGATTCGCGTCGCGACAGTCTTTCGGATCGATGGGCAAACCCCGTGCGCTTTGTTTTACAAGCCCAGCGGCAGGGCGTTGTCTGGCAGGTCGGGTTATTGGACAGGGGGCTCGTGGCTGTACAACTCTTGTCCCAGTCAATCCGGGCCTTTAGTCATATCTTTGCCGTTCGCGCCCCTAGGGAAACCGTTCATTCGGTAGTTGCCGAAGCCCGGGGCATCTGTGTCAGGATTCGGGGAATGCACGGGAAGGAGTCAGCATGAAAGGGCCTGAGGAACAGTCGCCAGGTGCACGCCTGGCCAGGCCGTCGGAGACACGCTGGCCGGATCCGAATGCGCCGGGGTTGGCGGCGGAGCAGATCATCGCGCAACTGCGTGCAGCCGCTGCCGATGCCGACTGGGCCTGGTATCAGCGCCGTGGCAACTGGTCGTGCATGGCCACCGGCAATGGCGCCAGTGCCTGGCCGGAATTGCTCGACGACGAGGAACTGGCGCAGCTGTCGGCCAAGACCGGGCTCAGCTGCCATCCCACCGGCAGCGGCCCGACCCCGCTGGGCTGGCTGCTCGCCCGCCCCGATGACCACACCGATTTCGCCGCCCTGGCCCTGAGATTCGGCTTCGTCCTGCAGCGCCTGCAGCTGCAGCGGGCGCAGGCGATCCAGCAGGTGCTTTACGACATCACCTACCTGGCGAGTTCGACCCTGGATCGCCAGCTGTTCATGCAGCGTACCCACGAGCTGCTGGTCTCGCTGATCGATGCCGAGAATTTCTTCCTGGCGCTGCAGGATGCCGACTCGGACCAGATCCACTATCCCTATTATTTCGACCAGCGCGACGAGAGTCCGCCCGAGCCCGGCTCCTTCGAATTGCTGGATCGCGAGCGGCCGTGCCTGACCGCCTATGTGCTCATGCACGGCACACCGCTGCTGCTGCCCAAGGAAGCCATCGAAGCGGCGCAGGTGTCAGGGCCCTACTATTGCCAGGGCTCGGTCCCCGAGTTCTGGATGGGCATCCCGCTCAAGGACGGCGCCGATCGCACCTTCGGCGTGCTCAGCCTGCAGGTCTACGATCGCGAGCGTCGCTACGGCCCCGAGGACCAGGCGCTGTTCCAGGTGATCGCTCGCGACGTGGCCATGGCCCTGGATCGCATCCTCCGGCGTGAATCCCTGGAAGCCACCGTGGGCCAGCGGACCCAGGAGCTTTCGGAGGTCAATGCCCGGCTACGCGAGCAGATCGCCGAGCGCGAACGCGCCGAGCAGCTGCAGGCGGCGCTGTTTCGCATTGCCGAGCTGTCCAGCGCCAGTACCGACATGCCAGACCTCCTGGGCGGTCTGCACCGCGTCGTGGGTGAGCTGCTCTATGCCCACAACTTCTATATCGCCCTCTACGACGATGCCTCGGGGGAGGTGAGCTTCCCCTATTTCGCCGATGAGCGCCGTACCAGCGCACCCGTCGCCCGACGCGGCACCCGCGGCTATACCGAGTACACCATCCGCCAACGGCGACCCTGCATCATCGATCGGCACAAGGCCCGGCTGCTGATCGAGCAGGGCGAGATCACCCCGGTCGAGGGCACCCCGGAAGCCTGCTCCTGGCTGGGTATCCCCCTCTACGACGGCAAGCACGTCCGCGGCGTGCTGGCGGTACAGAGCTATCGCGAAGACGTCTACTACAGCCGGCGCGACCAGGAGCTGCTCACCTTCGTCTCGCGCCATATCGATACCGCGCTGTCCCGGCGCAGCGCCGCGGAAGCCATCCAGCAGTCGCGCCAGGCCCTGGAGGTCAGGGTGCAGGAGCGCACCCGGGCGCTGGACGCCGCCAACGCCCGACTGCTGTACGAGAACAACCACGATGCCCTGACCCGGCTGCCCAATCGCAGCTTCTTCCAGCAACGCCTGGGCGAGCTCTGGGCCGCGCTGGAGCGTGACGGGGCCGGTCTGGCGGTGATGTTTCTCGACCTGGACAGATTCAAGCGCATCAACGACCAGTTCGGCCATCCCTTCGGCGACCTGCTGCTGGTGGCGGCCGGTGAGCGATTGTCGAGCTGCCTGCGCGAGACCGACCTGCTGGCACGACTGGGCGGTGACGAATTCGCCATCCTGGTGCCCGGTGGCGGCCTGGATTCACCGGTAGCCATCGGCCAGCGCATTATCGAAGCCTTCGACCGGCCACTGGTGATCGACGACCACAGCCTGTTCACCTCCTGCAGCATCGGCATCGTGCTGGCCGATCCCAGCCTGCATCGCCAGCCGGATGACCTGCTGCGCGACGCCGATACGGCGATGTATCGGGTCAAGCAGGGTGGGCGCGACAACTTCGCGGTCTTCAACCAGGAACTGCGCCAGGTGGTGTCCGATCAGGTGGTCCGTGAAGGCGCGCTGCGCAAGGCGCTGAAGAATGGCAACGAACTGGAGCCCTTCTTCCAGCCGATCATTGACGTCACCAGCGGCCGCGTGGCGGCGCTGGAGGCGCTGATCCGCTGGCGTCAGCCGGACGGTAGCGTCCTGGCGCCAGGGGCCTTTCTACCCGAGCTGGAAGGCCTGCGGCTGATCGGACGCCTGGATACCTACATGCTGACGCGCATCGCCGCCACCCTGGCCGAACCGGCCCAGGCGCACTGGCCGGTGGTGCACGTCAATTGCTCCAGCTACAGCATCGTGCGCCCGGAGTTCGCCGACGAGGTGCTGAGCATCCTGGCCGCGTATGGCGTGGCGCCGTCGCGGATCTGCCTGGAGTTGACCGAAGGCGCCCTGGTCGCCGAACCGGAACGCGCCAAGGCGGCCATGGAGGCCCTGGATCGCCATGGCGTCTCGGTGGTGCTGGACGATTTCGGCGCGGGCTTCTCGTCGCTGGGCTATGTCCACGAGTATCGCTTTCGCGGCCTCAAGATCGACAAGTCCTTTGTCCTGCGTCTGGCCGAGAGCGCACGCAGTGTCGCCATCGTTCGCGCCATCGTGCGCATGGCCGAGTCACTGGGGCTGGATGTGGTCGCCGAGGGCGTCGAGGACGCCCAGGCGTTGCAACTGCTCAGGGACATGGGTGCCCGCCACGCCCAGGGTTATTTCTTCGCCCGCCCGCTGGATCTGCTGGCGACCCGGCGGCTGCTGGCCAGGGCCGCCGACTAGAAGGCGACGCCGGCCATCAGGATCAGGTTGGTGTAGGGCTGGCACTCGCCGGTGCGGATCTGCACCCGTGCCTGGCGACACAGCGCCTTCATCTCGTCGTGGGAGACCAGCCGGCGGCTGCCCAGGGCGCCGCTCCCGGTCAGGCGTTCCAGTTCGCCCAGGGCCGGGGGCTGGGCGCTGAGGGTTTCCTCGGCGAGCAGATGGCTTTCCACCTGCATCTCGCTGAGCAGCGCCTGCAGCACACTGAGAAAGTCCGGCACGCCCGGGGTGACGGCCAGATCGACCAGCGGGGTGCCCGGCGGTACCGGCATGCCGGCGTCACCGATAACCACCAGGTCGCCGTGACCGAGACTGGCGACGGCCTGGGACAGGGCGATGTTGAGCAGAGAGGTCTTTTTCACCGGGCGAGCTCCTGGCGGGTGGGGATGGACGGCTGGGCGCCCGGGCGGGTGACGGCGATGGCGGCGGCCTGCTGGCCGAGGGCGATGGCGGCCTCCACGCTCAGACCTTCTGCCAGTCCGGCGGCGAAGCCCCCGAGGAAGGTGTCGCCGGCGGCGGTGGTGTCCACTGCCTTCACCGGCGTGGCCGGGTGGTGGCGGCAGCTGTCGGACGTGACCTGCAGCAGGCCCTGGCCACCCAGGGTCAGCAGCACCTGGCGGGCGCCGGCGGCGACCAGCTGGCGTGCGGCGGCTTCGGCCTGCTCCAGGGTGTCCACCGGCAACCCGGTCAGCAGGCTGGCTTCGCTTTCATTGGGCACCAGGTAGTCGATATGGGCGTACCATTCGGCCGGCAGCGGACCGGTGGCCGGCGCCGGATTGAGGATCACCGTCCTGCCCAGCGCATGGGCGCGGGCGAGGGCGTCGCCCACGGTGGCCAGCGGCACCTCCAGCTGGGCGATCACCAGCTTGGCCTGGTCGAGCACGCGCTCCTGGGCCTGCAGGTGCGCGGCGGACAGTTCGCCGTTGCCGCCGGCGACGATGACGATGGCGTTCTGGCCCTGGTCATCCACCAGGATGGACGCGATGCCGGTGGGGACATCGGCCGCCACCGAGACACCCTGGCAGTCGATGCCTTCCTGCACCAGGCTGCGGGTGAGGAAGTCACCGTAGGGATCGGCGCCGACGCAGCCGATCATGGCGACCCGGGCGCCCAGGCGTGCCGCGGCGACGGCCTGATTCGCGCCCTTGCCGCCGGGTGCGGTGGTGAAGGTATGGCCGGCGAGGGTCTCGCCGCCCTTGGGCAGGCGCGGGGTGCGCACCACCAGGTCCATGTTCAGGCTGCCGATGACGACGACGTCAGGGTGCATGGGAGGTCTCCAGAGCAGAGGGCGCCGCGGTGGATTCGCGCAGCACCAGCCGGGGTACGGCGATGTCGTGGGTGGAGGGGCTGCCGACCGTCTCGCGGCGCGCCAGCAGGAGCTGGGCGGCGCGCTCGCCAAGGTCGCGGATCGACTGGCCGATGGTGGTCAGGGCCGGATAGAGATAGCGGCTGAGTTCGATGTCGTCGAAGCCCACCACCGAGAGCTGGCCGGGGACGTCCAGGCCCAGCTCGGCGGCGGCGCGCAACACGCCAAGGGCGATGGTGTCGTTGCCGGCGAAGATCGCGGTCGGACGCTCCCCCGAGGCCAGCAATTCGCGGGCCGCGGCATGACCGGCGGCGGCGGTGAAGGGACAGCGCTGGATGGCGCCAGGCGCGATGCCGGCGTCCGCCAGGGCCTCCTGGTAGCCGGTGATCCGCTCGCTGGCGACGGGCGAGTCGGCCGGGCCACCGATGCAGGCGATCCGCCGATGGCCGAGCTCCAGCAGATGGCGGGTGGCGAGCAGGCCGCCCTGGTGGTGATCGATGCGGATATGCGCGGCCTGGACGCCGTCCAGCGGCCGGTCGGCCAGCACCAGCGGGATGCGCAGGCCGGCGAGGGCGCGGGCAAAGCGCGGATCGCCGTCCACGGTGGCGACCACCAGGCCGTCGATGCGGCGCTCCTTGAGCACCCGCAGATAGCGCAGCTGCTTGTCGGCATCGTCATCGGAATTGCAGAGGATGACGCTGTAACCCTGGCGCTCGCAGTGATCCTCGATCCCCCGCGCCAGTTCGGCGAAGTAGGGGTTGACCGCATTGGGCACCAGCACGCCGAAGGTGCCGGTGGCGCGACTGCGCAGGGAGCGGGCCACGCCACTGGGCACGTAGCCCAGCTCGGCGATGGCCGCCTCGACCTTTTTGCGGACGCCCGGACTGACCGGGCGACTGTTGTTCACCACGTGGGAGACGGTGGTGTAGGAGATGCCGGCGCGGGCGGCGACATCCTTGATGGTCGCCATCAGCCCTTGCTCTTGGCGTGCTGGCTGCGATAGGTGTCGAGGATCACGGCAACCACGATGACCGCGCCGGTGATGATGCGCTTGGTCGGCTCGCTGGCGCCGATCTGGGCCAGGCCTGCGGCCAGTACCGAGATGATCAGCACGCCGAAGAAGGTGCTGATCACCGAGCCGCGCCCACCCATGAGGCTGGTCCCGCCAATCACCACGGCGGCGATCACCTGCAGTTCCAGGCCGACGCCGGCGTTGGGGTCGGCGGCTTCCAGGCGGGAGATCTGGAACAGTGCGGCCAGGCCCGCCAGCAGGCCCATGAGGGCGAAGACGATGACCTTGTAGGGCTTGGGATTGATCCCGGCCAGGCGCACCGCTTCCTCGTTGGTGCCGATGGCGATCAGGTAGCGCCCGAGCACCGAGCGGGTCAGCAGCAGTTGCGCGACCACGATCACCAGCAGGGCGATGACGAAGGAGGGCGAGATGCCGAAGGCGAAGGGCGTGGACAGCCAGGCGTAGGCATCGCCGATATAGGCGGTGCGCGAATTGGTCAGCTGGTAGGCGGCGCCACGGGCCATTTCCAGCACGCCGAGGGAGACGATGAAGGAGGGGATGCGCCAGGCCACGGTCACACTGCCGGTGAGGGTGCCGGTCAGGGCCGCGCAGAACATGCCCAGGGCGGCTGCCGGCAGGATGCCCCAGCCCCATTCCAGGGTGGCGACGCTGACCACGGCGGCGGCCAGGGCGACCACCGAACCCACCGAGAGATCGATGCCGCCGATGATCAGGATGAAGGTCATCCCGGTCGCCAGCACCATCAGATCGGGGATCTGGTTGGCCAGGGTGGTGAAGGTGGCGTAGGAGAGAAAGTGGCTGCTCATCAGGGAGAACAGCACGATCATGGCCAGCAGGGCAGCGGCCAGGCCGATGTAGGTGCCCAGGCCCAGGCCGAAGGCGCGCCGGGAAGAGGTGACGGGAAGGCTGCTCATCGAATGGCTTCCTGAGAAAGGGTTTGCGGCGGGACAGGTTCTTCCAGCAGGGCTTCGCGGGAGCGATAGCCGGCGAAGGCGGCGGCCAGCAGCCGCTCCTGATCCCAGTCATGGCGTTCGAAGGTGGCTTCCAGGCGGCCGGCGGAGATCACGCCGATCCGATCGCAGATCAGCATCAGCTCGCGCAGGTCGCTGGAGACCACGACCAGGGCCTTGCCCTGGCGGGTGAGTTCGGCCAGCAGGCCATAGATCTCGAACTTGGCGCCGACGTCGATGCCGCGCGTGGGTTCGTCGAACAGCATCACCTGGCAATCGCGTTCCAGCCAGCGTCCGATCACCACCTTCTGCTGGTTGCCACCGGAGAGTTCGCCCACGGGCTGGGTGCTGTCGTTGCAGCGGATGCGCATGCCCTTGATATGGCGCTCGGCCAGGGCCGCTTCGCGTGTGCCGCTGACCAGGCCCTGTCGAGCGACCTTGGCCATGTTGCCCAGGGCGATGTTGGCGCTGATCGGCTGGCTGAGCAGCAGGCCTTCGCCCTTGCGATCCTCGGTGATGAGGGCGATGCCCTGGCGCACTACCTTGGCCGGCGAACCCAGGTCGACCGGCTTGCCGGCCAGGTGCACCGTGCCGGAATCGGCGCGATCGGCGCCGAAGATCAGGCGCAGGAGTTCGGTCCGTCCGGCACCGATCAGGCCGGAGATACCATAGATCTCGCCCGCGCGGACGCTGAAGGAGACATCCTGGACCTTGTCGGCGCGCGAGAGACCCTTGACCTCCAGCAGGGGCGGGCCGAAGCGGCGTTCGCCCATGTCGAGGTGCTCGCCGAGATCGCGGCCGACCATGAGGCTGACGATCTGGTCGGTGCCGTACTCGGCCATGGGCGCATCGGCCACCTGCCGACCATCACGCAGCACCACCAGTTGCTGGGCGATGCGCTTGAGTTCTTCCAGGCGATGGGAGATGTAGACCAGGGCCACGCCCCGGGCGCGCAGGCGCTCGATCTGCTCGAACAGCAAATCCACCTCGCGCGAGGTAAGCATGGCGGTCGGCTCGTCGAGAATCAGCACCCGGCAATCGCCGATCAGGTTGCGGGCGATTTCCACCATCTGCTGGTGACCTACACCCAGTTCGGCGATGGGGGTATCCGGATCTATGGCCTCCAGGCCGACCTGGGCCATGGCCAGCCGCGCCTGCTCGCGCAACTGGCGGCGGTCGATCCAGCCCAGTCGCCGGGGCAGGCGATCGAGAAAGAGATTTTCCGCCACGGTGAGGGTGGGCAGCAGATTGAGTTCCTGCATGACCATCCGCACGCCCTGGGCTTCCGCCTCACGGCGGCTGCCCGGGGCATAGGGTCGGCCGAGGAAGCTCAGCTCGCCGGTGGTGGGTTGCACCAGGCCACAGAGGATCTTGGACAGGGTGCTCTTGCCGGCGCCGTTTTCCCCGGTGAGCGCC
Organism: Pseudomonas sp. LA5; assembly: GCF_028640825.1. Taxonomy (NCBI): domain Bacteria; kingdom Pseudomonadati; phylum Pseudomonadota; class Gammaproteobacteria; order Pseudomonadales; family Pseudomonadaceae; genus Pseudomonas; species Pseudomonas sp. LA5. Next base: position 2,706 of record NZ_JAQYZY010000037.1, on the reverse strand, counting down.
AGCACCTGGCCGGCGCGCAACTCCAGGTCCACGCCGCCGAGTACCGGCTGGGCATAGGTCTTGCCGATGCCACGGGCGCTGAGGATGACCTCGGACGACATGGGGGCTCTCCTTGGCTCAGGGCTGGGTGACGAGTTCGACCGGCGTCTCGATCACGCCGTCCTTGGCACCGGTGGGCTCGCCCTTGACCAGCTTGAGCGCGGCGTCGATACCGAACACGGCCTGCTTGGCGGCGAACTGGTCGGCGGTGGCGAGGACGCGACCGTCTTTCAGCATCGGGTGGATGGCCTTGATGTTGTCGTAGCCGACGATCTGCACCTGACCTTTCTTGCCCGCGGCCCGTACGGCGGAGACGGCGCCCAGCGCCATGCTGTCGTTGCCGGCCAGCAGGGCCTTCAGGTCGGGGTATTCGTTGAGCATGGCTGCGGCGACGGCGTTGCCCTTGTCGATTTCCCAGTTGCCGGACTGCACGCCGACGATCTTCATGCCGGCCGCTTCCATGGCGTCCTTGAAGCCTGCGGTGCGCTGCTGGGCGTTGGTGGTGGTGGAGACGCCCTCGATGATGCCGACCTGATCACCCTGCTTGAGCTGCTTGGCGAGGTACTCGCCCACCAGGCGTGCGCCCTTGCGGTTGTCGGGGCCGACGAAGGGAATGTCCAGGGACTTGGACTTGAGCACCTCGGGATCCAGGCGATTGTCGATGTTGACCACCTTGATGCCGGCGTCGCTGGCTTTCTTCAGCACCGGGACCAGCGCCTTGGAGTCGGCCGGGGCGATGACCAGGGCGTCGACCTTGGACACGATCATCTGCTCGACGATACGGATCTGGCTGGAGGTGTCGGTCTCGTCCTTGATCCCGTTCGAGATCAGATCGAAGTCGGCGGAATGCTCTTTCTGGTAGGTCTTGGCGCCGTCTTCCATGGTCAGGAAGAATTCGTTGGCCAGGGACTTCATGACCAGCGCGACCTTGGGCTTTTCGGCGGCCGTGGCATGACTGGCGGTGAGCGGCAGGATCAGCGAAGCGGAGGCGAGAGCGATAGCCGCCAGCAGGCGGGCAGGGCGAAAGGCCAGCATAGGGGAATCTCCGAATTCTTATGGTTCTTGTGGTCGCGCAAACGTTTGCGCGTTATCGAGGATGTCCGCTTCGCTGGTAGCTGTCAACGCGACTCACTACATGAATCGATTCAGCGCGCAGGGATGGCGGGTTGGCCCTGGCCGGGCGGGCACCGGTATACTGGGCAATCGTATTCAACCAGGCGCCCGGCGCCCAAGAGTCTCTGCCATGTCCTTTTCCGAATCCGCCCTGAAGTCCCTCATCCGTGCCGTGCCCGATTTTCCCAAGCCGGGGGTGATCTTCCGGGACATCACGCCACTGTTCCAGTCGCCCGAGGGGCTGCGCGCCGTCATGGCGGAGCTGCTGGAGCGCTATCGTTCGGCGACCTTCACCCACGTCGGGGCGCTGGATGCGCGCGGATTCCTCATCGGCCCGATCCTGGCCTACGAACTGGGCAAGCCGCTGGTGCTGTTCCGCAAGCAGGGCAAGCTGCCCGCCGAGCTGCTGACCGAGGTCTACAGCACCGAATACGGCGATTCGGTGATCGAGGTACACAAGGACAGCGTCGGTGCCGGTGATTCGGTGCTGCTGGTCGACGATCTCATCGCCACCGGCGGTACCCTCGTCGCCGCCGGCAACCTGATCCGCCGCCTGGGCGCCGAAGTCCACGAAGCCGCCGCCATCGTCGACCTGCCCGAACTGGGCGGCTCCAAGCGCCTAGAAGCCGCCGGCATCCCCGCCTTCGCCCTGACGAGCTTCGCGCTGTCCGAGTATTGAGTTGCAGTCGATCGCGACCATCGCGGTCCGCACTGCTGTGCCTTTACTCTCGTTTATCGCGGCCATGGGCCGCTCCTACAGGTACACCGAACAAATGTAGGAGCGGCCCATGGCCGCGATTGCGTCCAGCCCGTAGCGTGGAAAACCGCGTAGCGTTTTCCACCTGATGCCGATGCCCGTTCGTGGACAAGGCTGCGCCGTTGTCCACCCTTGTATCTCGACGACAGCCTCCT